>JBFRWN010000077.1:0-72535 GCA_051439605.1 Synechococcus sp. | reverse complement strand
ACCACCGGAGCAGTCACTTGGGTCAACTGGCCACGGTTGGAGAAGGGGATTTCAACGGTACTTTCCCCATTAAATGGCTGTATCGGCAGAGTTTGCAAGGGACCATCTGACAAAATTTGGATGTTTTGCACACCTGCAGCTATGAGGTCGATGCCTGGAATCGCTTCGTCTCCCAGCCGAACGTAAACAACATCGTTGCCATCCTGCTGCAGTCCGCTGACCAATGCTTCTTCTAAGGTTCCAAATGGGTCCTCGAAGGTTCCGTCGCTATTACCCCCCGAAGTAACGTGAGTAAAACGCCAAGCAGCGCCGGTCTCGGGATTACGGAAGACAAACTCTTCTGAAATGGAAGTAGTTGCAACGGTAGTATCAACCTCTTGCTGTTCCTCCACCACTACATTGAAGTCCCGCGCCACCGGATCCGCCAAACGGGTAACGGTTTCCCCCAATGTGGCGATCGCCTCCGCCTTTTCATCGGGGTCGGTGTCTGTTTGTAAAGCTTTTGGAGTCGGCAACAGAAAACTCGCCGAGAAAAATCCCCGCACGTCAAAGACCGGATCCCCCTGGATGCCAGCCATCAAGCGGATGGATTCGGTGGGGACAATTTCTAGCCGACCTCGTCCACCAATACTGCTAACATCGTGGCCTCCCAGATAGTAGAGTCCACCGTACAAGCGCATTTCGCCGTGCTCGTTCCAGCTGACTAGCCGCGTCCCCGCCTCCACATCAAATCCACCCAGTGCAGCTTCTAGGCGATCAATCTGGGTGCGAGTATCTGTGGTGGTACTGGTGACATTACTGGACAGGAGATTGCCAGAAAACGTCGGTTCTCCGATAGCGATGGATGTCTGGCTGGAGGCAAACACTTCGCGATCTATGCGTTGGCGAGTATCTCCCACCGGGACGTAACCGTTGGCACGAATATCCCAGTGCTTACCTAGCCGTTCAAACCCGAAACCAATTTGTGGAAATACATTCTCGCCTGTATCCCTGACATCTAAACCCAAGTATCCACCCAAAATTCGCTGTTGATCTGGGCTGTAGCTGCGGTGACCGAATAAGAGCGATCCCCCTAAACGATTCTCGTCATCGAAATCGATGTTAAGGCGCGGGTTGAGGTAAGTGATAGATGTGCCCGGAGTTTGCAGAACGGGGAAGAACCCATCAAACGCATTGAGAGAGGCCGGGATCCCTCCTGACTCGGTGATGGCACCGACGCGGAATTGTGGATTGATGCGTAGAGCTTCCGTGGAGGTGCTCACCCTTAGGGAATCGGCGGTGGCTGCATCTTCTTGCTCAGGTGTAGAGGTGGTTTGAGCAAGGACAGGACCAGCAGCCAGCAGGCCAGCAGCTGTGACTGCGGAGAATAGTGGCAAGAGTTTGGCCGTTAGCCTGAGAAGAGCGGTTGCAGATATCCGATCGCTAATTCCCCCGAATTGGTTAAAACTCTGCACCATCAGTGACTCCCTCAGCAAAATTTTGTCAGCAGTTAACTGCAAACGGAACTGAGACGCTGTCATGGTTCCGGCTAGCTAACTTTGAAGGTAGGGACTGGACACTTTAGAGGTGTCACCCTATGCATAAAACAATTGTTAAGCTCCTTGCGAAGTCAACTATATCCAAGAGTCTTTGCCAAGGCTACAGGTAGTCCGCCATCTCGACTAGAACGTCAGGACCTTTGCACTGTAGGGATTGTGGATGGCTGAAATGCTAAATGCTACACAATTTCGCAAGCATTTATTGATGAGGGTGATAACCCCGTTGCGCTTCTTGACGTAGTTATTTGAGCTGTAGTTTGACAAAAAATAAGCTCCTATCGAAATGATAGGAACCCATTGGATTGAGTATCAAATAGGATGGAGCTGACGGGAGTCGAACCCGTGTCCGCTCTAGGTAGTCGCCCTTCATTCATTCACTGGCCTAGTTCCTCTAATCCTCGGAACGGGAACCGTCACTTATCCCTAACGGTGGGATGCTCCAGTTTAGTCTTAAACCAGCAGCCTACTGAAGGAGTCTACTAGGTGCATCCGCTGAGGTTTTGACTGACTCGGGTAGCGGAGTCGTGAATCAGTCCTCGATCGAATTCTAAGTGTTCGACTTAAGCTACTGCTACTGCAGCAGGTTTACGAGAAAAAGCAACGATGTTGTTGGCACTTAATGTGCTTGAGCCTGTTGATAACGGGATAAGCTCAATCCCGACCAGCATCACAAAGGAACTTTCGCTAACGCGTCGAAACCGTTACAGCCCCGTGAAGTTCATCCATCATAGCCTACTGTCCTCCGGATTGTCCTGGCGACTGTCCGTAGTGCTTCTTGACGACCAATGGGAGTTGAGAAGGTGGCTCGCCGGTCGAAGCCTCAAGGGTGAGAGGGGTTGCGGCAGGGTGATGGGTGCGATTGTACTCCTCTCGCCCGCTAGAAAACCCGATCTATCTAGCGGGCGAGGAGTTCGGTCTTATTCTGCGTACCACATGCTCGCGCTACGGGCTGGGAGTTTAAACGTATAGCTGGGTCCTTGAATTTCTGGCAAAGAATTCCCAGTCAGGATGTCCTTATAGGGATGGTTCCACTTGAGTTTGAAACTCGTATCAACGGTTAGGGGACGTTCTTCACCACATTTATTGATGCCCACGATCCCGTCTTCATCGCGGCGCCACAACAACGCGCATTCGTCCGCCGCGAGGACTTCCATGGGTTTACCCTGCATGCGGTTATGAAAGTCAATCATGCGTTTCATGGTTTCGTCTTTCCAAACACCCACCCAGCGTCCGTTGTTGGATTTGCCAGACGAACCATCATCAAAGACTAAAGGTGTGCCGCCATCTCTTCCCATGATGTAAGCATATGCGAGGCCTTCATCCACGGATTCATCGGCTTGTTCGTCGAAAATCAGACTTCTGAAGACATCGTTATAGGGAATATCGTGGGTGATCGCTACAGTAACGGCACGGCTGTTTTCTAGAGCGTTACCGGTCGAATAAGGGTCAGTGATGTCCGATAGAGGTTGACCGAACGCAAAGGCCTTCTTCAGGGCGTTCAGCAATGGGAAGTCGTAGGCCCCAAAGGCACGAGGTAGCTGCCTTAGGTAAGGCTCCAGAAAAAGTTTGTAGTCTGAGGATGTTGCGCCACCTGATGTAATGGTTTCGGCAAATATTTGAGAGTTATCAGCCACTTCATCGGGGATAAAGTATCGGATGGCGCCATTCGGCATATGTTTTGCCGCATCGATTCGGAACCCGCGTACCCCGAAATCGTAGAGGGCCTGTACGTATTGTTTTCGCCGATCGAGAACCCAATTGTCTCCGGGGACAGTATCTTTGAGATCGGGCAATCCTGGGTCGGGATCGGGGCCACAGATGCGATCAAAAATCACAGAATTTTTGTTGTTGTAGTCCCGAATACAGCGGGCCGCATGAAAGTCACCGGGACCGAAGAGACCGTCATTCTTACCGTCATCTGGCAAAAATCCGTTGTCTAAAACTCCGTTACCATCTGTATCTCCGAACAAGATCTGGTCTTTCCAATAGTCATTATTTTGGTCGTAGTCTTGTAGGGTATCGCTGCCTGGAAAGGTCGTTGCCGCATTACGCTCGTTGGCCATGTGGTTGACGACAATATCTGCGTAAGTGCGCACTCCAACGTTGTTCAATGCTTCGATCGCGTTAACAAAGCTGTCTTTGTTGCCATCGCAATTATCAATGACTCGGAAATCTTGGGGTTGATAGCGTAAATACCATTCACACCTCTCTGATTTGGGGGACTTTAACGGTGGAGTGACTAAGACAGCTTTATAGCCAGCATCGGCGATTGCCGGTGCGTTGTCAGCCACATCCTGATAAGCCCAATCAAAGGCATGCAAGATCACATCAGCCTTGGCTGCCTGCATGGGAGCTATGGAAAAGCAAATAACCGTCACCAGCAATGAGGCAATTGCTGCAGAGATCGAACGTTTAAGTGTCTGCATGGGAATATCCAAGTTTCAGTGTGTTACTAGGGCGATCCGGCGAGTGAAGCGAGCAAAGGTGATTGGAAATCGCTTCACACTCAAGGCTGGCCAAACATTTTCTCCGGTCAGCAATATGCGCGATAACTTTTAAGCTTTTTAGGGATGTTTGGCCCAGTAAAAACAAGGATTAGAACAACGAGGCTCAATCGGGTCATGTAACATGCTTCCCCCCAGTTACAGTAGCTGCGGCTTTGAATTCATATCCTGTTTTGAGTTCATACCTCTGTAGGGAATGGATTCATGCAGCTCCCTGCCAATTGACTATCGATCGGCTCTTAAGCGTGGGTCTACAGGTTTTAACCCTTGGTGGCTCATTCATATCCGCAGTCTTGTGAGGGCCTAGATCCACAGCTTTGGAAACATTTGGGAGGGCATACCCAGTATTGCGTTGGACGGGCGAATGCCCCCCCTGACCCGATCATTGCTCTATCAGGGATAATTTTCTATGAATTTGGCACGGAGGCTTGCATCGCGGAACTCATGGGGTTATGCTGATGTTCGCGACGCGGGGTAGAGCAGTCTGGTAGCTCGTCGGGCTCATAACCCGAAGGTCCATGGTTCAAATCCGTGCCCCGCTATTTATTGGCCGTTGAGTTTATCTCAGCGGTCTTTTTCATTGCAGTTCGATCTAGCGATCGCAAGTCAATTTCGGACAATTTGTTCCTCTCAACTATGACAGTAAGAACCTATGCCAGTTATAGGTTTGCGGTTGTTGTTGAAACCAACTCGCCTGTCATTGATGGAAGTGTTTATGCTGGGAAGGGTTGGCTAGGTACGGTTGATAGATGCCATCGGTCATATTGTTTGATTTTGACGGGACTGTTGCGGACTCGATGGACGCAGTGATGCGGATTGGCAACCGGTTGGCTCCGAAGTTTGGCACGCCCATCTTGACGACCGAGAAGGTTGAACGGTGGAAACAACTCCAGTTGAGAGAGGTGTTAAATGAAGCGGAGGTGGCCTGGTGGAAGTTACCGTGTCTATTGCGAAGAATGCGACGGGAACTGCACCATGAAGTGCAGACCATCGACCCTGTGCCGGGTATGCCTGCTGTGTTGCGTTCGCTCCAGCAATCTGGGTTTCGGCTCGGAATTTTAACATCCAATGCCAAAGGCAATGTCGAGGCATTTTTGCACCACCACAATCTGGAAGATTGCTTCGATATGGCATGCACGCAGGCTTCGTTGTTTGGCAAACGTCGCATGCTAAAACGCTGCCTCAAACGATATGGTTTGTCTGCAGCTGAGACTGTGTATGTGGGGGATGAAACCCGCGATATTGCAGCTGCTCGTGCCTGCGGGGTGAAGGCAATTGCCGTGGAGTGGGGATTTAACTCTCGCTCAGCTCTGCTGACCGTGCAGCCGGATGCCGTCGCCACTCAGCCAACCGATTTACTAACGCTGCTGATGTCGAAGTCTCTGTTGCGGGGTAGTTCTTGTGGGGCTACACAGTCAGGTTATAAGTCTGCGCAGTTGGCTCAATCCAAGACTTGCTAATCTGACGCTTCTACTCCAGTATCTGAGGTTGGCAGGGGGCAAAGGAGAGTCGATGCTCGGGGGTGGGACCACGTACTTTCAGGGCTTGCCTGTGGATGGCGCTGCCGTATCCTTTGTTGGAATCTAGGGCGTATCCGGGGTAGTGCTCTGCCAGGGCAACGATCCAGCGATCGCGGTGGACTTTGGCCAAAATACTGGCGCTGGCGATCGCCAAAGATTTACTGTCCCCTTTAACCAGGGCCGTTTGGGGCAGGTTCACTTGAGGGATAGTTTTATTTCCGTCGATGAGACAGTGTTCGGGAGCAGGAACCAGCCGCGACAACGCACGGTGCATCGCGACAAACGTGGCCTGCAGAATGTTGATGCGATCGATCTCGCGGGCATGAGCCCACCCCAATCCCCACGTTACAGCGGTCTCCCGAATGGTTCGCGCTAGGGCCTCCCGTCGCTTGTGGGAGAGGGCTTTGCTATCTTTGACCCCGATTTCCTGCAGGTATTGCTCTCGATCGGGGCTCAGGATGACGGCAGCAGCTACCACGGGGCCGAACAAGGCTCCCCGCCCCACTTCATCCACTCCGGCTGTGAGTGGGGGTAGGGACAGTTGTGCTGTTGGATTCCTGCGCTGTGATGGGTCAGTCACTGGGCCATCGGCAGAGTCTCCATCGACCAGCGACTGGCTAACCTCTGCGAGTCCCAGAGGCAACTGTTGAAAATTTGTCATATAGGCATCAGCAGGGCCACAGCATAGGAACAAATGGCTTCTTTCTCTCCAATTGGCCCTAACTTTTCGTTGGTGGTTGCTTTAACGCTGACTTGGTCGGGCTGCAATTCCATGGCCTCAGATAGCCGTTTTTGAATGGTGGCAATATGGGGCTTGAGTTTGGGCTGTTCCGCGACCACCATCGAATCGATATTGGCAATTTTCCAGCCGCGATCGCCCACTAATCCCATCACCTGTTTGAGCAACGCAATGCTGTTAGCCCCCTCCCATGCGGGGTCATCTGGGGGAAAGTATTTGCCGATATCCCCAAGGGCTAACGCTCCTAGCAGGGCGTCCATAATGGCGTGGGTCAATACATCAGCATCGCTATGGCCGAGCAATCCTTTCTCGTGCGGGATCTCTACCCCTCCCAATATCAGGCGGCGACCCTCCACCAACCGATGAATATCGTAGGCATTGCCAATTCGCATCGAACGCTCTCTTCGAAATTTTGTGCGCTGCAACAAGTGTGTCATCTTCTGCGGCGACTGTGTTTGCTACTAGTGTATTGTGTCTTCTCAGTAACTAGCGTTTGGTGCATTGTGAGGCGGTGTGGTGGTTAGTCAGCTGCCGCGATAGGTGCTGTAGGACCAAGGAGAACATAGCAGGGGGACGTGATAGTGGCTGGTGGCATCGGCGATGGAGAAGCGGATGGGGACGATATCTAAAAAGGGTGGGTCAGAGAGTGGGGTCGATCGCCTTTGAAAATAAGCACCCAAGGAGAACCGTAGCTCGTAGGTTCCTGGCACAAAACTGGATTCCTGCAGAAGTGGCTCATCGGTGCGGCCATCTGCATTGGCAATCACTTTCTTCAAAAGCAGTGTTTGAGACGAATCCGAGACGGTTGGAGATGGCAAGCGCCACAACTCGATTTCAATGCCACGTGCTGGACATCCGTGGGCTGTGTCAAGCACGTGGGTAGTCAGTTTACCGATCTCCATAATTTCCCAGCTCTATTCAGTCTCGATGATTGAACCCAGTACTGCCAAGAAGTGCGTGATGAAGGAAGTGAGGGTCAGAGAGGAAGGTACCTAGCCAGCTCTTAAGATCTCGGTTGTTTGTAAACACACGTGACATTTATAACAATTTCCATTTCAGACAGGACTAAAAAATCTATGTCCAGTAAGGATCGGGGCTTGGCTCAACGTGCCTACAGAAGTATCAATTCTGCGGGACGCTTGACCTGAAAGAGTTAACTGGACTCAAGCTAACGGTAACAGGAGGTATTATTTATCCAATGCGACATTTGTTCATCCGATCTGGTTATTTCTATACCTTGAGGGGTTCTAAATAGCTGATTTTATTTCAACTCAGACACCGATCTTTTTTCCGGTATGGTTTTAGACCGATGAAATACTCTTACCTACTGTCAAGTCACTATATTTGTTAATGCAATCAGAAAAGAGCGGATTTCGGTCAGTGATTCATTCGTTATAACTCCAGTAAAAATGCACAAATTGTCTGCACGATTGAGATCGAGGGATATATCTCCTGGAATTCCATTAAGACTGCTCATCACGGGGCCATTCATTCTAGAACTCATTCTTGCAATGTGCGCGATCGGCTACCTCTCGTTTCGCAACGGTCAAAAAGCGGTTAGCGAACTAGCTGAGCAATTACATACTGAGATCACCAACCGCGTTCAGCAGCAGTTAAACCATTATCTCAATGACCCCCATCTGATTAATCGCATCAACGTTAGTACTGTTCGTCTGGGAACGTTGGATTTACAGGATATCGAGGGGTTAGAACGCCACTTTTGGCAGCAAACGCAGCTATTTCCATCCACTAGCTACATCTATGCTGGGATATCGGACACCCTCTTTGTCGGTGCCGAGCAAGTCCCCGAAGGTCTCCCCAATGTTGCCTATTGGACAGCAGACAATCCACAAGGGTTATTCGAAACCTATTCCACCAATATGGATGGTTCTCGGAGCCAGTTACTCTCTACGGTGGCCAATTATGACCTGAGTCAGCGACCTTGGTACACCAATGCCCAAGAGGCTGGCGGCCCTGTTTGGGGCGATATCTACGTTTGGGCTGCTCCGTACCCCAACATTGCATTGCCTGCTGTACAGCCGCTGTACGACAGCACGGGGTCTCTGCAAGCAGTCTTCGCTGTTGACTTATCCCTAAAGACTATTTCTGATTTTTTACAGACTATCGAGATTGGTAAAACCGGCGAAGTCTTTATTTTGGAAGAGAATGGCTTGCTCGTATCCGCTTCTAGTGCTGAGCCAATCCTCTTATATGAAGAGAGCAGTTTATCCCGCATGGATGCTACCCAAAGCTCTAATACCCTGATTAAAGGGGCAACTGAATATCTTCAAGAAGAATTTGGTGCAATTGAGAGGATCGAGGGGACCTATCATTTTAATTTTCAGTTCAAAGGAGAACATCATCTGGCAAAAATTACTCCCTATCGAGATGAATGGGGACTTAATTGGCGGATTGTGGTGGTGGTGCCAGAAAGTGATTTCATGGCAAGCATCAATGCCAATTCCCGGACAACGACTCAACTGAGCTTAATGGCATTAGCAGTTGCATTGGCTATAGGAATAATCATTGCTCATTGGGTTGTGCAGCCAATTAAACAGCTGAGCACCGCCAGTCATGATATTTCAAAAGGTGATTGGAATCGAGAAGTTCCTCGGGGAAATATTCACGAACTGAGAATTTTATCTACATCGTTTAACTGGATGGCAAGGCAATTAATTCACGATGCTAGTTACGATGGTTTGACAAACTTGCCCAATCGCAGTTTCTTTCTCAAGCGGCTAACAGAAGTCCTAGAGACAATGCGTGGAAATATCGCGTCTAACTTTGCTGTTCTTTTTCTTGACTTCGATCGATTTAAAATAATTAACGATAGTTATGGACATATGACTGGCGACTTTTTCCTCGTGAAAGTTTCTCGGCTCTTGCAAACTCTAATGCCTTTAAAGGGCACTTTGGCCAGACTTGGAGGAGACGAGTTTGCGATTCTGCTTGAAAATATCCAATCAGAGCAAGACGCCATCGTACTTTCAGAGCGTATTCAGCAAATCCTTCGGCAACCGCTAAAAATAGACAATCGTACTTTTTTTGCCACTGCCAGTATTGGGATTGTGTTAGGAGGGGAAGGTCATCGCGATGCGCTAGATGTTCTGCGCGATGCAGATCTGGCAATGTATGCAGCCAAAGCGGCAGGGAAAGATCGCTTCGAAATTTTTGATGCCTCTATGCACGACAAAGCCTTAAGCACGTTGAGCCTAGAAAACGATCTCAGAAGGGCACTGGACAACCAAGAGTTCGAGTTATACTATCAGCCAATTGTTTCATTGCGTACCGGACAACTTTCAGGATTTGAAGCCTTAATCCGTTGGAATCATCCTGAGAAAGGATTAATTACTCCAGGCCACTTCATCAAGGTTGCTGAAGATTCACAGCTCATTCAACCGATTGGAGAGTGGGTGCTAAATGAAGTTTGCCGAACCCTTCAATATTGGCAGAGTTGCTACAGTCACTCGGATAGGCTGACCGTCAACGTCAACTTGTCTGGGAAGCAATTATTCGATCCTTATTTTTTGACTAAGCTTGATTCAGTGCTCGATCGACATAAGCTAGCGGGAAATCGGCTGCATCTAGAAATTACAGAAAGCACCCTGATGGAGCGGTCTCTAGAAACGATGCGGACGGTGATGGCAATTAGACGCAAAGGAATTCGATTGAGTATTGATGATTTTGGTACTGGATATTCATCGCTAGCCTACTTACAGCAATTACCCGTGGATATCGTAAAAGTTCCCCGATGCTTTGTTAGCCAGATAGACAGTACCTCAGCACGTTACGAGATTACACGCGCAATCACCACGTTGGCACACACCTTGAAATTAAAGGTCATCGCTGAAGGAATTGAAGAGCATGGTGAGCTAGATCAAATCGTTGCACTAGGCTGCGAATTTGGCCAGGGGTATCTATTCGATCGCCCGATGAATGCTGCGATGGCTGAAGAGTGGTTGGCGTCAAAATCAGCAGTTCAGACGATGCAAAAGTATTTGAAAATCTAGCGGGTTAGTGCAGGCCACTAATGGAGCGGACCCTCTAGAATCACTGCCGATATTGCATCCATAATTTTGGATCCATCCTCTCGGGCTAGTTCTGTGTACCACTGTTGGGTGCGGGCTGGGTCATGGTTATGAATCATGTGCGCCCGTTTTAGGGCTTTACGCACAATAGTGGCTGTGCGCTCTTTGCGGTCGGCCTGGTACCGCTGCAGGGCATCGGCTACCCCTAACGAGCTTGATGCTAGATGGTTGGTCAGCACCCAAGCATCCTCGATCGCCTGGCAGCCCCCCTGCCCCAAATCCGGTGTCGTGCTGTGTGCGGCATCCCCCAACAGGGCAATGCGTCCACGGACTAGGGTGGATAACGGTTCTACGTAGTGAATCTCCACCCGATTGGTTTTGGCAGGATCCAGCTCCCCAATCAAGTTTTGCACCGGCTGCGCCCACCCCTCGAAATAATGGGAGAGTTCTGTGCGGGCATCCCCTAGTGGCAGAGTTCCCTTAGCAAGCGGAACATCAAAAAAGAAATAAAAGCGATTGCCCCCCACCGGCATCATAGAGGCTCGCTGCCCGTCCCCGACGTAAATCACCCAGCTGTAGGGGGGGGCTAGGCGATCGCTCATCTCCACCAAACCATTCCAGTTAAGGTAGCCGCCGTATTGCCGCTCGATTTTTTGGCCAACAACTACGTTGCGGATGAACGAGTGAGTCCCGTCCGCTGCCACCAGTACATCCCCTATAGCCTGCCGACCGTCCTCAAAGATTGCGGTGACGGTCTCGTCTGTTTGCTCCACCCCGACACATTTTGAATTGAGCTGTACGCGATCGCGACCAAAGGCATCCAACAACATGCGCTGCAAATCTGTTCGCGCCACCGGATAGGGACATTGCCCCACCGTATTCACCAGCGGCTGCAGGCTAAAGTCGTTCAGCACTTCACCAGCTTTCGTAATGTAGCTCATGCGTTTCATGGGGCCGCCGATGCAAGCAATCTCTGCCCCCAACCCTAAGCGGTTGAGCACCTTCACCCCATTCGACCAGAGGGAAATTCCGGCCCCTGCTGGACGAAGCTCCCGGACGCGATCGTAAATCTCGATGGTATAGCCCACCTGTTCTAAAGCAATGGCGGCGGTGAGTCCCCCCATCCCTGCTCCAATAACGATCGCCTTCAGGTGGTTCATGCTGCAATCCGTGTTTTTTCGCGGGGAACCCCACTGCTCTTGCCTGCATCCTAATGCTGATGAGACAAACTAACTATTGTTCGTTCTAAACATTCGCCAAAGGGTATTGCTGTTAGCTTCAACCCAATTAAAACGGCCATTGAAGAAGTAGGTGCAGCGATGGCAAATATCGACGAGCTGGGCATGGAAAGGATATTGGATTCTGGAGAGCCGCCCCCCGAAGAGCCTTTGTCAACTGCCGTGTCTTCCGCCACAGATTTGATCTACGGCTTGAACGATGTGCCCTCGATCCAGCAGTCGGTTTTTGCAGCTGTGCAGCACGTGCTGGCATGTTTCATCGGTATTGTGACGCCTTCTTTAGTTATTGGCGGAGCTCTGGGGTTGGCTGCAGAAACGACCGCCTACTTGGTGAGCATGTCGCTGTTTGTGTCGGGGATTGCCACTTTTATTCAGGTGAGACGGCTCGGACCCGTGGGCTCCGGCTTACTCAGCATTCAAGGGACAAGTTTTGCGTTTATTGGGCCGATTATTGCGGCGGGTAGCGCCGCAATCGCCAGCGGAACGTCGCCGGAGGATGCGCTAGGGACAATTTTCGGGCTGTGCTTTGTGGGCTCGTTTATTGAGATTGTTTTCAGTCGGTTTCTTCAGTTTGCCGCCAAGATTATTACCCCCCTGGTGACGGGAACGGTGGTATCGCTGATTGGTTTGACCCTCATTAACGTTGGTGTTACGGCGATGGGTGGCGGGTTTGCGGCAAAGGAGACCGGTACCTTTGGCAGCCTGCAAAACTTAGGGTTGGCTGTGTTGGTTTTGGTGACCATCATTGTCTTGAACAGCAGCCGCAATCCGTTTTTGAGGATGGTGTCTATTGCTGTAGGACTGATCGTAGGTTACTTGTTTGCCTCTGTGATGGGGCTGGTGGACCTCAGCGCCCTCGGCAGCGTGCCTGCGATTTCTTTACCCGTACCGTTTCGGTTTGGGTTTGGGTTTAACCCCGTTGCCTTTATTCCGTTTGCATTCCTGTTTCTGATGACGACCATCGAGTCGATTGGCGACTTAACCGCCACCTCTGCCATTACGGGGGAGCCCATTCGGGGAGATGTCTATATGCGCCGGATTAAGGGGGGTGTGCTAGGGGATGGGATTAACTCTTTGATTGCTGCCTGCTTGAATACGTTTCCTAACACCACATTTAGTCAAAACAATGGGGTCATTCAGCTAACAGGGGTGGGCAGCCGCTACGTGGGGTATTTCATTGCGGGCTTCTTTATCGTTGCTGGCTTATTTCCGGCGATCGGGGCGGTGATTCAGGCGGTGCCGCAGGCAGTGTTGGGTGGGGCAACGATTGTGATGTTTGGCAGTGTGGCTGCTGCTGGCATTCGGATTTTGTCCGCGATTCGGTTTACGAAGCGATCGTCGATTATTTTGGCAACGTCTTTAGGTCTGGGGCTCGGGGTTGTGTATGCTCCTGACCTGTTGGACCAAATGCCACCGCTGGTGAAGAACATTTTCTCATCGGGGATTTCAACTGGTGGCTTGTGTGCATTGTTCTTGAATATGATTTTGCCAGGACCACGCGACTAGTTGTTCGGAACAAACAAGCGCTCGTAATTGCCAATTCTTAACGATTTGCATTGCAATGACATGACTTAAAATTTTCCTCAAACAAGATCGAGCAGGTGAATTGTTTGAACGAGGTTACGCTTTCAAGCCGTGTATATTTTGCTCAACCCCAGTCCTGCTAGCCCCTTGCGATAGGCAATTGAGGTTTTATCCGCTTCAATGTGTGACTCGGCTCGCAAGTCGAGGGGCAGATCTTCGGGATATTGAGCCTCCACTACCTCTTTATCCTCGTTAAAAATTTGGTAGTTAAACTCGTACACCGGTTCTAAAGGTTGGTCCTTATCAAAATTGCGGCAGATGGGACAAAATACGCGGGTTTTGCGGGCGGACATCGGAGAAGCGGCATTGAGAATACATAGCCGTCCGTCATCGGGAAAATGAACCCGCAATAATGCAGTGAAGGGGAGGAAAACGTCGAATACTCGTAGCCACTTAAAATCCGTTGGAGCACGATCCTGTAACCCCTTAGGAAAGTTGCTGACGGTACTGAGATATTCTGCTCTGACACCGTGGGCCGTAGGGACAACCTTATATTTGGGTACGTAGGGGTTATCGCGATCGCCAAAAGACTCCGCATGCACCCAAGCAAAATGGGCCACATCCAGAAACCCCTCCATCTGCCGCCCCGCCGCCGCATCCAGGTCGATACTATCCGGCAGTATGTGCTGATAATCCAGATCGCTCCACTCGGGAAACTTTGGAAACGGGGAAGTATCTTCTCCAGCGAGAGTCGTCCATACCAAACCGTAGGCTTCGCGTACCGGATAGGTTCTGAGACAGAGCTTTGAGGGAATGCTGGCGGCAGGGTTAGCTGGAATTAGGGTGCATTGACCGGCGGCGTCGTAGTGAAAGCCGTGGTATTTGCAGATTAGATGTTCGTCTGCCACATGTCCCATGCTGAGGGGCACCCCCCGATGCAGACAAATATCGTTGGCCACCGACAGACCGGCAGCGGTTTTCCAAATGACCAGCCGTTGGTCCAGCAACGTGGTGGCATGGGGGCGATTGCCAATGTCATGGCTAAAGGCAATTGGATACCAGAAGGGAGCCAGTGCATCCCAATCGGATGGAGAGAAGGTGCAGTTTCTGGGATAAACCTGGGTTCTGTCTTTAGTCGCAGTCATACCATCTCCCATTGCAGACACAGACCACTGCTCAGCGATGTGCTCAGATTACAGAAAGTTTCGCCAAACGTTCCCCGATCGTGACTTAATCTAGCAACAGTGTCTGTTGTATTGGCAACGGTCATATGGCGACCGTCAAGTCGCTTAGGACATTTTAGCTATCCCAATCTATGACTGGGTATAGAAACTTACGTCCCAACTAAAATGTCAAAGACTATAGCTAGGGGGCTCGATTAGCGTGTTGAAAACCATGGCTAATCTTTAAACGGATATGAATTTATATCGCTTTTGAGCAATGACTAACACAACCGGCCTGACCATCAACGGCGATCGCCTCAATAGCAACGTCAATGAGCTCGCCAAGATCGGGAGACAAGAAGATGGGGTCGTTCGGCGTTTGGCCTTCTCATTGGAAGATATCGCGGCTCGCGATCGTGTTAGCCAGTGGATGCAGGAAGCGGGTATGGCTATCCGCATTGATTCCGCCAGCAATCTGATCGGGACTTATCCTGGCCTAGAACCAGATTTGCCCGTTCTTGCGACTGGCTCTCATATCGATACTGTTCCGTCGGGGGGGCGATTCGACGGAGCCTTGGGAGTTCTAGCCGGATTGGAGGTAGCTCGGGTTCTGCAAGAGAACGATCTGCTACTGCAGCATCCCTTTGAGGTGATTGCCTTTGCAGATGAAGAGCGGACTATGGTGGGCTCAAAATCTATGGCAGGATCTGCCCCTGAAAATCCAGAGCATTACATCACCTCTGATGGTGTTTCCATTCAAGACTGCCTTAGTCGAACCGGGGGAAACTGGGAGCGGCTACCTACAGCCCGCCGCACGTCAGATGATATCGCTTGTTTTCTAGAGTTGCATGTGGAGCAGGGGGGAGTGTTAGAGGTTCTAGAGTGCGATATTGGTGTGGTGGAAGGGATTGTTGGCCAGCAGCGTTTTCGAATCACCATTCAAGGACAGACGAACCATGCAGGTACTACCCCCATGCACATGCGCCGGGATGCCCTGACTACTGCTGCTCAGCTCATACTGGCGGTGGAAGATATGGCGAGACATTTTCCTGGCGATCCGGTGGCCACAGTGGGTGCGGTTCAAGTCTGGCCGAATACGATTAACACCGTTCCTGGTTTTGTGGAGATGTGTTTGGATATGCGCAGTCTGTCCCAACAAGAGATCGAACACATGCTGGCTCAACTCAAGCGCAAGATTGAAAGTGTGGCCGTGGCTACCCGAACCAAAATACGCATCAAACCAGAGTTAGAGCTCAAGCCGACTTTAGCGACAGCAGAGGTGCAATCACTGATTGTAGAGAGCTGTGAAGACTTGGGACTCAGCTATACGCACTTGCCCAGTCGCGCCAGCCACGACGCCCAGGAAATAGGGCGGTTTACAGATATGGGAATGATTTTTGTGCCCAGTCGAGAGGGCGTCAGCCACTCGGGAGAGGAGTATACCTCTCCCGAACAGTGTGTCCAGGGAGCGACTGTTCTCTTGAGGACACTATTTAAACTCGATCGCTATTATTTATCACTGACCTGATGTTGGTTCGGACTGTGTGTTGTCACAGGACGATCGTCCAATTTGCAAGGATGGATGCCTCAGTCAGACGAACCTACTGACGAGATATTGGGTATACGAGGGACTTTTTGAGGATGTTTCTTAACCATCCCCTAACCCAACGATCGCCGTTTGTTCGGAAACTTTCTCTAGAGTAATTAGGTTAGTTGTATTGTTTCAGCGTCCCCCAATGAAACAGCGATCGCTCAATTGGGCGATCGCTTATTTTTTAGCTATTGCTGCTCTACCCTGATGCAGAAAGACTATGCAGATGCAGTTTTGTTCTCTTCCTCAGGCTGAGTGTCATTGGTTTTCTCGCCTTCATCAGTAGGTTGGTTATGTGAGTGGGGGCGGATCCCAAGTACGCAGTCATACAAGAAGCTGCCAATCTCCTTCCCATTGCGCCAAATATCTAAAGATTGGTCGCAGCCTTTTTCATCCAAAATGGGCTTTGCTGAACGATAAGCCGCTTGATACTTGTACCAGGGCACAGTGGGCCATAGGTGGTGAATCAGGTGATAGTTTTGACCCAACAGCAGGATGTTGGTGATGATGCTGGGATAGACGCGAGCGTTATACCAACGGGCAGTTTCTAAGAAGGGTCGGTGGGGCAGATAGTCAAAGAACAGTCCCAATAAAAGCCCCATGATAAAAGCGGGGGGAAGCCAGTAGTTCAGTACATAGTCGGTGTAGCCGTAGTGAATGGCCAAAATGAAGGTACAGACCACTAGCAAACGGCTGAGAGCCCAAGCTAGAAACTCGTACTTGCCCTTCTTCCAAAGCTGGCGCTTAAAGAAAAATACTTCGTGGTAGAAGAAGCGTACCGGAATCAGCCAAAGGGGACCGCCGGTGGATACATAGTGATCGGGATCGTTCTCGGGATCGTTGACGTTAGCGTGGTGCTCCATATGTACCCATTTAAAAACGGGATACACAAACCCCTGCAGCAAAGCTGAACCATGACCCATTGCTTCGTTGACCCAGCGGATTTTGTGGGCAGAACCATGGGAAGCGTCGTGAATAACGGTCCCGAGGACGTAGAGGGCGGCAAAGTTGAGCCAGAACACCATCCAACGGGGCCAGTTCCACGTTGTATAGCCAAAAAAGCAGGAAACGAACAGACAGATTGAGCCTAAGAATAAATAGACGTTCAGATTGAACAGCGAATCGGGTGCACCGACTAACTCGCGTGGGATTGACTTTCGTTTCCCCGCCATAGTCATGAATATCTCCTTATTTAGTCAGCGATTTACTAAAGGGGTGATTCTATTGGGAACCGTTTATAAAATGTCAGACGCTAGACCAAACTGGAGGTGGACTGGTGAACGCCAAATGACACTTTAGTATAAGGTAGATTGAGCTTCATAAATATTTGTAACGGTTGAGCGGAACTCATTAGCTGTCAGCTTTCGCATAGTCAGCAATGCAGCGGGATTTCAGGTGTTTACATTCACGCCTAGTTAGGTCCATGCATTTCAAAATGGGAAAGCGCTTGATAGGCCCTATCGAGGAGAAACCCTGCGTTCCAAGGTCACTGCTGCTACGGGTTCTTCGCCTTCTGAGTTTTGCTCGCCAAGGGATGGAAGCTTGTGGTAAGCGCTCGCGTTGAATTGTAAGAATTGGACGCGGCTAGGGACGGTTAAGTGGGTGACGCCAGTGAGCACTCCTTGGTCTTCTGTAAAATCTAGAATCCAGCGGGGACCATCCATAACACTGTCGGTTTCGATGTCGTTCACCCAAAGCTTGATGCAAGCGGGCAATTCTGGATGGGTTAAGCGCAATACTACAGTCACCAAATCGCCACTGCGTAATGAAGCTGGGATGCTGAGTTCGAGTCCGCTGGCATCATCAAGGCTGGTTTCCCGATCTTTTGGTTCTTGAGCTAGGGATTCTTGAGTGGCGGATTTCGGTACAGCAGAGTCTAGGTCGCTGGATTCTAGGTTGCTGGATTCTCGGGATTCTTGGTTGACAGGCTGCTCGATTGTGGCTGCGTTGGCAATACTTTTGGCTATTGCGTTGTCTAGCCTTTTACGCCCAAGCTGCACGGGCTGTTGTTCTAGCGATCGGGGGGCTCCAGCTAGCGCAATGGTTTCTCGAATGCTTGCGAGCATTGGAGACTGGCCTGGGGTCTGTTGTGGACTTGCGACTTGGTTCGGAGTGGCTGGAGAAGCGTATGCCACGGCTTGTCCAATGACTCCGTTCAGTATCTCGGGGATCTCCTCTTGTTGATAGAGGTGTTGTTTATGGGTTTGCTGAGTTTGCTCTGCTACAATTGCAGCCTCGCGCGCTAGCTCGACCAACCTGTTAAGGGTCTGATCGGGGCTGCGGGGGCTGGCAAATGCGATCGCCGGGAACAGGAGCTCTTCTTCTATGGGTTGAGAATCAATGCTGGTACTGGAGTCGAGATTGCTGGAGTCGGGACCAATGAGGTCTGCTGCTTGCTCTTGTTGCTGTTGTGGCTCTGAAGGGGTCTGTGTCCAATCTGGTAGCTGGATGTGGGAGGCAAGTTCGGACCGTGTTGTGGCTGTCTCCAAGTCCCTTTGCAACTCTAAATACTGTTGAACTTCTGGGGGAAGCTCTTTTTCTAGAGAACGAACAGGCTCCAATTGGGGCTCGTAGGGTTGGGACTCGGCTATCGCTGCTTCCACCTCCGAGAGGGGGGCGTTCTCTGGTTGAGGATCGGCTGAACTATCCTTGTTTTCCACACAATTGATCGATGGAATCGGGTTGTTGGGGGATTGGAAGATGGGGTCAGGGACGGTTGTGTCTTGAGCTTTGTCAAAATCAGTTGGCTGGAGCTTTGCTTGGTTGAGAGATCCAGAAGAGTCTGTTTCTGAACCAGGAGGAGCGGTCTCAGCAGCGATCGCGATTGTGAAATCGAAGGTCAGTGGTTCTCTGCCATCGTCGGGAAAAAGCTCGGCAATGCCGGTCAAGGGATGGCCTGTCCAGGTGCTAGGTAACGATAGCCGAAAGCTAAATGCTGAGGTTTGAGCTCCAGCTAAGAGCTGTACCCTCTGGACTTCCCGCACCAAAATGGAATTTTCGGTGAAAGCAGTAATGGATAGTTGTCCCGATCTTTGGGTATGTCCTGTTAGTGTTACCACTTCTCCGGGAAGTGCTGTGAATTGGGACTGCACTAAAGAAAAGTCCCCCCTTGGCTGGGAGGGGGCAGATATCATGCGTACCCCTTCCTCAAAATCAGCTCCCCATTCACTGTCCTTTACGAAGATTTCTGTTGGGGTTGCTGTGGTATCGAGTGAGCCGAGATTGCCGGAGCGTTCGGCAGCTGGCTGAATATCAGCGGTCTGTTCGGCCTCAGCCTCTGTGAAATCCCCCAGAAGAGCAGACCGATCTGGGGTGGGGCCAGCCTGGGTAACCGCAATCACCTGGAACGTGACGGCGTTCTGGGGATTTTCACCAAATAATTCGGCCACAAGATCGGCATCGCTGCAGCCAATCTGCCACCAGCCCTCCCCGAGCTCGATCTCTTGAGCTACCCAACCAATCCCTTCATTGTTGGTTTGGCTGGTATGTTGAGTCTCCCAGAGTACCTCTTTGGGTGGATCTCCCTCGGGACGGAACTGGCGGAGGTGAGAAATAATCGTGAAATGGGGCTGAGGGGATTGAACGGCGATGTTGTAGACCCCCGAAAGTATTGTCCCTCCAGAAGGGGGGAGTTCTATCCACTCCGTGCCATCAATTGGTTTGGCCCAAAAAATCATGATTTACCTCTACACCGTTAATTAACAGAATTAAATGAGCTAGCAAATCAAATGGGATAGCGGCGGGGCAGGGATGAGTTTCCCTTGGTGAACCCATAATCTGGGGGGTGCTGCTGCGCTTAGCGATCGCCCCTCAAGAACTCCACCAGCTCGCTCCGGTTGACTTCCTTTTGGTCTCCCGTTTTTAGGTGTTTGACCTGCACCACATCCCTAGACACCTCATCCTCCCCCAGCACCAAAGCCCATTTGGCTCCACTCCGGTCTGCCCGCTTGAACTGCTTGGCAAATTTCCCTCCGCTTAAATCTAATCCAGTGGCAATTCCAGCTCGCCGCAACTCTTGAGCGATAGCTAAGGCTGCGTCCTCTGCCAATTGGCCGCGGGAAATAGTGTAGGCGTCCATGAGGGGCTCGGCTTGGAATCCCTGTTGCTGCAAGAGGATGGCAATCCGTTCCAGTCCCATGGCCCACCCGACTGCTGGGGTTTCAGGACCACCTAGCTCAGCCACTAACCCATCGTAGCGACCTCCGCCGCAGACGGCGTTTTGTGCCCCCAAATCGTTAGATTGAATTTCAAAAGCAGTGTGTGTGTAGTAATCCAAACCGCGAACGAGTTTGTGATCGATCGCGTAGTCAATGCCGAGCCGCTCTAGCTGAGATAAGACGCGATCGAAATGTTCCTTTGAACTAGCGCTCAAGTGATCCAGCAGCTTGGGAGCATCCGCCACAATCTCTCGCGTGCGCTTGCTTTTACTGTCTAACACCCTCAGAGGGTTGCGGGTGAGGCGAGCTTGAGAGTCGACGTCAAGCTCCGCTTTGAAGGGCGTCAAGTACTCGATCAGTTTTTCGCGGTAGTTGGCGCGATCCTCTCCCCGACCTACGGAGTTAATAGAGACGACTAAGTGGTGGAGACCCAATTCCTTGAGGATATCGACGCAGATCGCAATGGATTCGGCATCCGCCCGAGGATCGGCGCTGCCGATAGACTCAAGGCCCAATTGGTGAAACTGCCTCTGGCGGCCCGCTTGCGGACGCTCGTATCGGAACATAGGGCCGAGGTACCACAATTTCTGTACGTCGCCAATGGCGTGCAGTTTGTGTTGAATAAAGGCTCGGACTACTCCGGCAGTATTTTCTGGCCGCAGCGTGATGTTGTCTTCTCCTCGGGTAGTGAAGCTGTACATCTCTTTGCTGACGATGTCAGTGGCGGTACCGATCCCGCGCACAAACAAGTCAGTTTGTTCAAAAATGGGAGTGCGAACTTCTTTGTAGCCCGCTGCTGTCATGATGCGCTGGGACACCGATTCGATATGCTGCCATATCCCGATTGTGTCGGGTAACAGGTCGTGAGTTCCTTTAATGGCGCGAATGGTATCCATTGAACGTTGCGATGCCGCTCCAAAATTTGCATACAGGCTAGGGTGACATATTCCTGGGGCGATCGCTACGTCCGTAATGCTTTTAGCAGAACTGCAGTTGCACAGATTGGTTGCGCAACTTACTCACATCCGCAGGTTTTTCTGTGTGGATTCCCGTTTTTTGGGTCTGTACAAGATCGCAGAATTAATCTCAATAGGTTACGCTCGGAAACTGTGTTTTCAGCGAATTGAATACAAGCGGGACCCAAATACCAAGGTTGGAGGAGGCTCTTGGCGAGTCCACCGACTCGTACATGAGACAACCGCTGTTTGACGAATCGGATGTCGATTCAACAGAACGGAGATTTTGCGATGCGACTGATTGTTTCCCTGCTGCTTTTCACGCCAGCAGTTTTGCCCTTTGCAATTCCTGTCTTAGCCAAGCCCATATCTGAGCCTAGCTTTTCTCCCAATCCAGGGTCTGCTCCTCTCATCGCCCCAGTCCCTCCGCTGACCCCAGGAACGATTACCGCTTCTAAGAACTTAGCTCGGCAGGCAGGCGAGCGGGCCAATGGAGGGATATCGAATTATCGTGCAGAAGCTGCCATGCATGGCCCGGCTCTAGAGGCCCCTTACCGGGATGGAGGCGATCGGTGGATTTTCACGTTTCAAGGGGGGGCACCTGACAGCCAGCGGTTCACGGTGGAAACCGAAGTTAGCGTCCACAAGGTGACGTTAGAGACCACCGTCCTATACAACGGCCCCATTCGCACTGCTGCACTTTCTACCATTGATGATGGTGGCGATCGCTCTCCTGATGCTCAACTCAGTCAATCGCCACGAACTAACCTTGCCCCAACTGCTCCCGAACCCAATTCGGTGCCCGTAGTGGCTCCAACGACCCTCGATGCCCCTTTGGCTGCACCTGGAGATGTCACTACAGCCAAAAACTATGCCCGCCAGACTGCGGAAAAGCTCAACGGCGGTCTCGCAAACTATCGGGCTGAAGCGGCCATGCATGGCCCCGCTCTCGAAGCGCCCTACCAAGACAAAGGGGATCGCTGGGTCTTCACCTTTCTGGGGGGGGCTCCAGGTGCTGTGAACCCCTCGATTGAGTCGGAGGTAGCGGTCGATAAAACGACTTTGCTAACTAGCGTGATCTACAACGGACCCATTCGCACGGCTGCACTATCTACCAGTAATGTTGGCACCGATCGCCCTTCTGAGGCTCAACTCAGCCAATCTCCAGAGCCTAACCCTGCCCCAATTGCTCCCGAAGCCAATGCGGTTCCCGTTGTGGACGCAACAACCCCCTTCGCTCCTCTGACTGAACCTGGAATCACCACAGCTAAAAACTATGCTCGCCAGGCGGCGGAACGCCTCAACGGCGGTCTCGCAAACTATCGGGCTGAGGTGAGTATGCATGGCCCCGCCCTCGATGCCCCTTACAAAGACGAGGGGGATCGCTGGGTCTTCACCTTTCTGGGAGGGCCTCCTGACGCTGTGAACCCGTCGATTGAATCGGAGGTGGTGGTTGATAAATCGACCTTTGAAACGACCGTTGCCTACAACGGCCCCATCCGGTCTGTTTCCCCCTTCTAGAACCCTTCCACCGACTTCATTTTGGGGAGATGGGCGATCTCCATTTCTAGATAATCTGCAGAACTCGTGCTCCATAAACTCGTATCACCGGAAAAGTTTGGGGTAAGTTGGTGAACAACGAACCGCCGATAACTGCCCGGAACCCATGACAGAAGCGACTTTTGACCCTGCAGCCGGAAATATTCAACCGATTTCTCTGCTGGAGGAAATGGAGCGTTCCTACCTGGAATATGCCATGAGCGTGATCGTGGGGCGGGCACTGCCCGATGCCCGCGACGGACTCAAACCGGTGCATCGGCGGATTTTGTATGCCATGCACGAACTCGGATTAACCCCCGATCGTCCGTTTAGAAAATGCGCCCGTGTTGTTGGGGACGTGCTGGGTAAGTACCATCCCCACGGAGATCAGGCGGTGTATGACGCTCTGGTGAGGATGGTGCAAATCTTTTCCAGCCGCTATCCGCTGTTGCAGGGGCACGGCAACTTTGGATCGGTGGATGCCGACCCTCCAGCGGCAATGCGATACACCGAAACCCGCATGTCGGAGGTCAGTAGCGACGGCATGCTGGCCGAGGTGAATGAAAATATTGTTCCGTTTGCCCCCAACTTTGATGGATCGCAACAGGAGCCCACGGTATTGCCCACGCAGCTCCCCATGCTGTTACTTAACGGTTCTGATGGGATTGCGGTGGGGATGGCGACAAAAATCCCCCCTCATAACCTGGGAGAACTGGTGGATGGTCTGTTGGCGCTCATCGATCGCCCAGAATTGACTTCTGCGGAGTTGATGAAGTACGTGCCCGCTCCTGACTTTCCTACGGGAGGGGAGATTGTTGGTACGAAGGGGCTGCGGGAGGTCTACACCAGCGGCCGCGGCTCGATCCCCCTGCGGGGTATTACTCACGTGGAGGAAATCAAGCACGGCAAGGGTCGGCATCGTCGTGTTGCCATCGTGGTGACAGAATTTCCCTATCAGGTGAATAAAGCATCATGGATTGAAAAAGTTGCGGACTTGACCAATCAAGGGCGCCTTGAGGGGATTGCCGATCTGCGGGATGAAAGCGATCGCACCGGCATCCGCGTCGTGGTTGAATTGCGCAAAGATGCCAGCCCGGATATTGTGCTCAAGCATTTGTATCGCTCCACCCAGTTACAGATTAACTACGGAGCGATTTTGCTGGCACTGGTGGAAAACGAGCCCAAGCAGCTTTCTCTGAAAGAGGCATTGCAGGTGTTCCTCGATTTCCGCATCGAAACCCGCACCAAAGTCTTCGAGCAAGATTTAGGGCGCTATCGCAAAAAATCTGAGGAACTGGGGGCTCAGCTGCTGGCGTTAGCCCATCTAGACGATGTAATCGACCTGTTGCGAAATGCTCCTGATGGGGCTACCGCAAAAATGCAGTTGCAGGAGCTATTGGACTGTACGGCCTATCAGGCAGACACCATTTTGGCAATGCCGCTGCGGAGATTAACGGGACTGGAGCGCGATCGCATTGCTGCCGAACAGCAGGAGGTTATTGCCAAGATTGCAGAATTGGAGGAACTGCTGGGCGATCGCGCTAAATTCCTCAAGCACCTCAAAAAAGAATTGCGCGGCCTGAAAAAGCGGTTTGCCGACGAAAGGTTGACTCGACTGGTGGCGGAAGAAACGCAGCCCATTGAAGAAGTGGATTTAATACCCGATAGCGATGTGGTTTTGCAAATCACCCAGAAAGGCTACGTTCGTCGCCTGCTGCCTGCCGCTTTCGAGCGCCATGCCAAGGCTCGAGAGGGGCTGCAGGAGGATGTGGAGGATGTGGTGATTCAGGCGCAAGCCACCCGCCTGCACCAAGATTTTCTGGCTCTTACCGCTTCGGGTCGAATGTACTCCATGAAGGTGCACGAGATTCCCGCCACTAACGGGCGATCGCGCGGTTCTACTCTAGTATCTTTGTTGCCGACTCAGGAGGATATCGTCGCAACCTTTGCCCTCAGTGAATATCCCGAAAACGCTCACTTGCTGTTACTGACTCAAAAGGGGCGCCTCAAACGGGTGATGCTGTCAGAATTTGCCACCATTACGGCCCGTGGATTAACAGTGGCGAAGGTGAAGGAGGACGATGCGATTGGCTGGGCAGTATTGTGTACGGCCAGCCCAGAGCAAAGTGTGGCGATCGCCACGTCGGCAGGACGGGTGTTGCGCTTGCCGCTGGATACCGAGCAAGTACCTCTGATGGGACGGACTGCAATGGGCAATCAGGCCATTCGCCTGCGCCGCAAAGAGTGGTTGGTGGGCATGGCCTTGATGCAACCTCAGGATTCGATCGTGTTTGTTTCAGCGAAAGGATATGCGAAGCGGATGATGGCTCGCTCGATACGGTTGATGGAACGGGGCAAAGTTGGAATGCAGGGCATGCAGTTCAAGCTCAAATCCGATCGGCTGGTGGGGGCGATGACTGCGGTTGAAGGCGGCACTCTGAATTGGGTGACGGATAAGGCTCGGGTGTTGCGTATATCGGTAGACAATATTCCCCTCCAAGATCGGTCCAGTACGGGGGCTCGTCTGTTATCCACCGCTGCTGGAGAGTCCGTCACAGACATCAATCTTGTCTCTGCAGAGAGTGTCTAGCCAGCCTTCATTCTCAAGCCGAGATCGATTACAATCCATCTAACAGCAATGTTTTTATAAAAGTAGGGTTAACTATGGATTGGCGTGTACTGGTTGTTTTGGCCCCGATTATCATGGTTGCTGGCTGGGCAGCATACAACATCTACAAGGATGTTCAGGCAGGCAAGACCAAAATCTTTGGCGAACAAGGTAACTTACCCTGGCAAGATAAGTAATTTTTGCTTGTGGTCCATTGACAATTTACCGATACGCAAGCAGGACGAGCGCTTCCTCCAATCTCGGAGGGAGCGCTTTTTACTTGCAACAACATTTGGCGGGCTCGAGCTGATGAAACGGTCTCCTGTATTTTTCCGTGAACCCTGCTTATCTCTCTCTACCCTAGAAAATGTCATCTTTGGTAGGCTGCGATTAATTCAGTGATTTAGCAGGCTGGTGGGTGTGATAGGGGTTGAAACTATAGCGGCGCTGGCGGCGGTCGTCATTGGGATCATCGCGATCGTTTGGCTCGTAAAAGTGGTCAAAACCACTATCTTTGCGGCATTGGGAGTATTGGTGATTTTGATTCTGCTGTCGGTACTGCTGGACTTAACCCCCCAATCGATTTGGGAGGCAGCCCAAAATTTGTTTGAAACAGGGTCTGGATGGGTACCCGAGTCTGGACAGTAAGCTCGATCGCCGAGGTCTCGAAATTGACCTAATGCTGACGCCATCGCAGGACTTCCACCGATTGCACCGTTAGGAACAAACCCAGCACTGTTAAGCTCGCAAATAACGCTAAGCTGCTAGTGCTGACGATTCCCCGCAGCCATTCCTGATAGTGGCGCAGCAACGATAGATGTCCTATTGCACGGCCGATGGCCCCAGCCTCCGGACCCGTTCCAACATTTAGCACCCATAAAAATAAGACCAACCCAAAGGTACCAATCGCCGCCACCAGTGTATTTTCCGTCAGTGACGAAACAAATAACCCCAGCGACAGAATGGCCCCTGCCACCAAAATGAGACCGATGTGGGCTACTGCCCAAGCTAGATAGTTCATGCCCGGGTCGGTGCTACTCAGCGCCAAAACCTCGCATACCATCATGGGCACTAGCATGGAGATGAACCAAATCATGGAAGCAAGCCATTTCCCCACTGCTACCGACCAGTTTGTCAAAGGAGACGTAGCCAAAAGCTCCATCGTGCCGTAGCGGCGCTCTTCGGTGTACAACCCCATTGTCAACATCGGCAGCACAAACAAAAACAGAATCCCAAGCACCCCTAGATATTGCTGCACAAATATAGTCCCGGCATCAAAATCCTGCGGTTGGCCCAACTGTTGTACGTACCGATCCACCTCTAACGATGTGACAACTGAATCGACGAGCGATCCCATCAGAAAAAAGCCTGACAGCAGCCAAAAAGCTGCGGTAACGATGTAGGCAGTAGGAGAGGCAAAGTACCCCCGTAATTCTTTTCGCAGAATGGCGATTACGCTTCCCATCGACTCACTCTCCTCTGCTTCAGTAGTAAATTCTGTCTAAAACTGGACCATTGTTCAAAAGACATTCAAGTGGTGCCTCACTCATCAGCCTTGCTGGCAGCGGTTTCTTGGGTCGTGAGCTGTAGGAAGATGTCCTCCAGAGACGCCTGTGCTTGGCGCATCTCGAAGATGTCAATTCCCCCTGACACCAAGCGCGAGGCCACTTGGGGTATCCAGATATCGCCGCCTGCAGGATAACTCAGTAGTAGATTCCAACGGGAGTCGCTGGCGGGTACTGCCTCCAAGCTCTCCAGCTTGAGATTGGGTAGTTCTTCAATGGCGCGGGTAATCGAGTCGCGATCGCCCGCCAGCTTCAGTTGTAGCTGTTGCTGGCCCCGTAACTGTTGGGTGAGTTCTGCGGGGGTACCGGTGGCCGCTACCTGACCCTGATTAATAATGACCACGCGATCGCAGGTCATGCTGACCTCTGGCAGGATGTGGGTTGACAGGACAATGGTGCGTTCCCCTGCTAATCCTTTAATCAGGTTGCGGACGTCAATAATTTGCTTGGGGTCGAGACCCACTGTCGGCTCGTCCAACACGATCACAGGGGGATCGTGCACCAAGGCTTGGGCAATCCCCACCCGCTGTTTGAATCCCTTTGAGAGTTTGCGAATCAAGCTGTGGCGCTTCTCCGCCAAGTTACAGCGCTGGATAGCCCCATTGACCCGCGCCATCCGGTCGCCTGCCGGCACCCGCTTAATTTCCGCCACAAACCCCAAGTAGGTTTCCACCGTCATATCTAGATACAAGGGGGGCGTTTCTGGCAAATAGCCAATACGCTTGCGCACCTCCATCGAGTTTTCGGTGACATCATAGCCAGCGATATAAGCGGTGCCGGAGGTGGCGGGTAGATAGCCAGTGAGGATGCGCATGGAGGTGGTTTTACCGGCACCGTTGGGGCCGAGAAACCCGAGGATTTCCCCCGGTTGCACATCGAAGCTGACATCTTGAATGGCGCTGAAATCGCCGTAAACCTTTGTGAGGCGATCGACCGAGATTGTAGGGGGGGTCATGCGCTCTCCTGCGTACCTCATGAATTAAGGACAAACCAGCTGGGTTGAGTCCATAGGCTGTAACCAACTGACCGCTTCGACCTCTTGAAATTCAACAAATAAAAGTAGCACATCCCATTTGGCGCTGAGCCCAGAGAGCGCGGCTCTGTCGCCTATCAGGAACTGAAGTCGTGCTTGGCAGCGAGAAATACAAGTGTGATGAAGACTTCAGGTTACTGTAATAAATATTTATATCTACGCTCCCAACATTCGAACTTGTTATGGATATGACGACTACGGGTCTTGCCCTCGCCCAGAAACTGGAACCTATTGCCTCCTATTTCCGCTCCCTCGATCTGCCCGCTCCCATCACCCACTGGGGTCACCCTCTGATGATGGGCATTGTGATCTTTGCGATGGGGAGTTCTGCCGCCTACGCTGGCTGGTCGGGTCGCTTGAGTCAAGATGATGAACAGAAGCAAAAGAATCTCAAAGATCACAGTTTGATTGCTAAGCTGATGTTTGGCTTCATCAGCCTTGGCTACACCGGTGGGATTCTGTCTCTTGTGATGCAAAAGCAGCCTATCCTGCAGAGCACCCATTTTTGGACGGGGTCAGTGGTGATTGCGTTATTGGCCACCAACTCTCTGCTCTCTAAGTTCTTCAGCGATCGAGCTGGCTTGCGCAAAACCCATGCCTATTTGGGTAGTGCTGCTTTGGCCGTTATGTTTACCCACGCGCTGCTGGGTCTTAAGCTGGGTCTGTCCTTTTAAGTGGCAAACGGATAGGTGGTGTTGCTCTCACTAACCCATGAAAATTGGCCTCGAATATCCAGATGATTGTTCCATTTATTTGGGGCTGCTCCGTCTCTACCGTCTAATACGGTAGGCTCGCTGCGGTTATTAGCTAAATCGCAACCTGAGTAGATGCACTACATACACAATGGCATGTTGCCAACTCACTTTGCTGCGCCCCCCCTGCCGAATGTCGAATCTGTAACCGACCTCTTTGATGCGGTGAATGTGCCCCTTCACCAAAATCTCCAGCAGTACTTTGTAGCCCATCGGCTTTAGGTTACAGTCGGCGATCGCCGAGCGTCGCACCACGAAAAAACCACTCATGGGGTCTCGCACGCCAGCCAACGCACGCGGCAGTATCATCAGCCCTAGCCATGCGGCGAATCTAGATGCTACCTGTCTCCATCTACTCCAGCGCTCCACCTGTCCTCGTGCGGTATACCGACTTGCAATCGCCAGATCGGCACCCGCATCAATCTCCTGCAGCAGCGATGGCAAGATTTTGGGGGGATGCTGTAAATCCGCATCTATGACCCCCAATATTTCCCCCTGGGCCTGGTGCCAACCAGCGATTGCCGCCGAGGCCAATCCCTTTTCTGTGAGCCGCTGCAACAGTTGGATTTGCGGATAGAGGGACTGAACTGTCCTCACTTGTTCCTGCGTATTGTCTGTGCTGTTATCATCCACCACCCACAGCTCGTACGATCCTGGAATGAACTCATCCAAGACGGAAACCAGCTGCCGAAGCAACGCTTGGATCGTGGCACCTTCATTGAGGGTGGGCACGACTAATGATAGACGGCAGGGCGGTTTCATAGAGCTCGATATTTTCTCACTTTGTGGAATTAACGGGATTGATGGATCCACCTTTGCTGGCAGCCTACTAAGTTTTAACCATTCTGTGAGGTGATTAGGGTGACGGGTATAGCGACCATCAAGTCGCTGAGGCTACTTCAGGTATCTAAAACCCTGTCTAGGCATAGCTCTGTCTGTTTTAACTGAAATGGCGGCAGCGATAACTGGGCCTATAGTTTGGATATCAAAGGGGTGGTTATATCTCATCCACCCATTTGCTCATTGCAATCGCCAAAGCCTTTTGACTTTCGAGGGATTTGGCTTCCATTGAAATACGCAGTAGCGGCTCTGTTCCAGAGGGCCGCACCAACAGCCAACTATCGTCCTCTAAATAGAGCTTGACTCCATCCAGCAGTCCTACTCTTTCGACAGATAGGCCTGCTACCCGTTCGGGGGGACGGTTCTGTAGTGTCCGCATAACGAGTCCTTTGCGCTGCTCCGTCAACTGCAGATCGATGCGGTGGTTGAACGTCGGTCCTCCCAGTTCCTCCAGGATCTCCGTTGCCATCCGGCTGAGGGGTTGTTGGGCCACGGCCATTGCCTCTGCCACTAACAAATTGGCTAGAATGCCGTCTTTTTCAGGGATGTGACCGAGGATGCTGAGTCCACCGGACTCTTCCCCCCCAATCAAGACTTGGGTCTGGCGCATCTTTTCGCCAATATATTTAAAGCCAACCGGGGTTTCGTAAAGCTCGAGACAGTAGCGGTTAGCGAGGCGATCGAGCAGATGGGTGCTGCCCACTGTGCGGACGATGGCGCCGGTTTGCTGACGATGTTTGAGCAGGTGACGAGCCAAAATCAGCATGATGGTGTTAGCCGGGACGAACTGACCGAGTTCGTCCACAATCCCAAACCGATCTCCGTCGCCGTCATTCGCCATCCCCACATCAGCGCCCTGGGCGATCGTCTTCTGAGACAGTGCTTTGAGCTGATGAGGCTTGGGGTCAGGCATCTCTCCGCCAAATAAGACATCTCGGCGGTTATGCAACGTATTCAAGCGACAGCCACAATAGCGGAGCGCCTCATCTAAATAGCCTTGGGAGGAGCCGTATAGAGCATCGTAGATTACTTTCAAGCGGGCTGCCCGAATGCTCTCCACATCCACCAGCGAGTAAACCGCATTCAGATAAGTAGGACGGGGATCGAAGGTTTCCGGTGCTATTAGCAGTGCCTTTAGTGGTTGAGAGGAAACCTCTGGCAAGTGGCGGGTAATGGCGTCTGTAATGTCTTGGGTTGCTGGCCCTGCATAGTCCGGGATGTATTTCAGGCCGCAATCGGTTGCAGGGTTGTGACTGGCGGTAAACATCAGTGCTCCAGCAGACTGCCTCAAAGCGGCGGCATAGGCAATGGCAGGGGTGGGGCAAGGGCTCTTGGTCAAAAGAACCCGCCATCCTTGGGAAATTAGAACTTGGGCTGCATGGTAGGCAAAACGATCGGCCAAAAATCTCGTGTCGTATCCCACTACCACCGGGCGCGATCGCGAGTAAGCCCCCTCCAGATAGAGGGCAATAGCCCGGGTTGCCTTGCGGACATTGGCCAGCGTAAATGTTTTGGCAATGGGGCCGCGCCATCCGTCCGTGCCAAACGAGATCTCCTCTGAGGTCATAAAGGTGCTGGTGAACTGACATTAATAGAAGTACCCCAAGAATACTAGCGAGAACTTGCCCCGCTTGTGGGGGTCAAGCAGTTCTTCCAAGAGAATCCACCGCAGCTCGAAGCAGGGATTTGCTTTGGGCAAGTCATTTAAAAAAAGTTTGAGATTGTGGCCGGGGGTGAATAACCGACTGCGCGGCTGTAGCTTTGTCTAGTAACCTAAATGAAGATGCTTTCCACAGTTGGGGGCTGTACCTTGCTTATCTTGTATACAGCCGCATCGGTGCTAAAAATTCTGCCTATATGATTTCGAAGCCCCTCGAACGCCAGTTCTCCATCGACCTCGATACGGCTAACCAAGAGTTATCCGATGCAACCGCCGTACAAGTTGTGGAGTGGGTGGTCAAAAAGTTTGGCGATCGCCTGGTGATGAGCAGCAGTTTTGGCATCCAAGCTGCGGTGATGCTCCACCTCGTGACGCAAATTGTGCCCAATATCCCCGTGATTTGGGTGGATACCGGATACTTGCCCCCTGAGACCTATCAGTTTGCAGAGGAGCTTATCGAGCTTCTCAAACTCAATATCAAGGTTTACCAGTCCCCCATCAGTCCCGCCCGTATGGAAACGCTGTACGGGCGTCTGTGGGAGGACAACACCCTCGAATCCCTAGAGCGCTACAACCAAATTCGCAAAGTTGAGCCCATGTGGCGGGCGCTAGGTGAGCTTAAAGCTCAGGCTTGGCTGGCGGGGTTGCGGGCTGACCAAACCGATCATCGCAAGACCCTGAAGCGGGTTGAAGTTCAGTCTGACATCTGCAAAGTCCATCCCATCCTGCACTGGAACGCCAGAGATATTTACCAATATTTAACTGCTCACAACTTGCCCTATCACCCCCTCTTCGATCTGGGCTATACCACTGTGGGCGATTGGCATACTAGCCGCCCGCAGCAGGGGAACGAAAACGAGCGGGATACCCGTTTCCATGGTTTGAAACAGGAATGCGGTCTGCATTTGCCACTCACTCAAGGAGAAGCCGATAGCCTCAACGCTAGCTCTTTATAAAGGCGCCATCTAGCAAAGTTAGGGTCCTGGATAGCTGAGCGGTCCTATGCTTCTAGGCGATCGAAATCTTTTGTTGCTCCCAGATTGAGCCTCGATCGAAAATTTAGTCTGGTTTGGCGATGTCCGATGGAGGGATTTGCTGGACTGCTAACGCTTGCCTAAACCCCAGCACCACTACGATATTGGAGAGGGTCAAAAAGCTTTCAGCCCCCCCATGCAGCCAATCGACGTTAGCCAGTGAAGTTCCGTAATGAACTTTGGAATAAATGCCAGCTGGAATGGTGATTGCAACAAATACTAGCAGGAGGTAAAACCCCCAGAGGGCGATTCGGGGGGTTGAGGGGGTACGGGTCAGAAAATACAAAAAGGCTAGGTAAGGGAATAGGGATAGGGCAAACAGGTTTTGCATGGTGTCTTCAAAATTGGGGGATAGAGCAAGATTGTCTCCCATTTCAGGATATTAGTAGTTCGGTGGCTAAGTCAGTCTCTTCGATGTTATGCTTGCTTCTGCTGCGGACGTGGCGGAATCGGTATACGCGCACGCTTGAGGGGCGTGTGGGCAACCATGAGGGTTCGAGTCCCTCCGTCCGCATTGGGCTTAGACAATTGTCTTGGCTGATTTTCAGCGACCTACTGCAACTGCGGTTGGGTCGTTTTTTCGTAAGAGTGATATCTTGCACGCAAAAATCTCCTTTTGCGATTGCTGGGAAGTCCATACTGGAATGCTTTGTGACTTATGGCGATCGCTCTCACTCAAATAACAGTTACCGCAGCCCCGGAGATGACGATACAACTGCCTCTGCAAACCAAGCTCAAGAGTCAATTGACCGTTGAGTTAAACGAGATGCGCGAGCAGGAGATCCCCTCTGTCTACAGCTTGTTCAACCTAGTGGTGATGGAAGGAGACTCCTACCCCCAACAGAGTCCTCTGTCTGAGAGCGAGTTTGCTGCTTACTGGTTGGCTGGTCGAGCTTACGTGGTACGGGGGGATGATTCAATCTTGGGGGCGTTTTACATCAAGCCCAATTTCATTGGGCGCGGAAGCCACATTTGTAATGCGGGATTTATCGTGCAGCCCGCCTACCGTGGACAAGGTATTGGTCGGTTCATGGGGACATCGGCTTTGCCCTTAGCCAAGCAACTGGGCTACCGGGGGATTATGTTCAACTTAGTGTTTGCAACGAATCGTGCGTCAATTGCAATTTGGAAGTCACTGGGCTTTACCAAACTTGGTTGCATTCCCAATGCCGTACAGCTCGATAATGGGTGTTTTATTGATGCCTTAATCTTTTATCGAGATTTATAGCTCAAGCTATCTCCTGTACGGCACCAGCCCCAGCTCCCGTATGGGGGTGGGGTGATGACCATGCTCAGCGGATTGACTGCTGTTATCAGTGATATTGCGTAATGAGATTGCTCAGTCCTGCGAATATATCAGTATTTTATGTATAAAATACTTCCAATCCTTCAGGGAAAGACATTCAATCTAAGAAGAAATACTGAGAATGCGCGATGTTATGTAGGGGTTTGTACTATTGTGGAAATACTAACAGCCGTCCAAAAGTTTAATTGGACGGCGGGTTATTTCAGTTATTTCAGATTGCGGTAGGTACGGGGACAGAGGCTATGGAACGGTATCTGTATGAAAAGTCGGTTGCCCATCGTGGCTTTCTTATTATTCCCTTCCTTGCCGGTAATCTTTCAGGAAGATCGCTTTATTCCTATGTCTTGCTAGCTGGATACGGTTACCAACATCAGTGGCATAAAGCTGAAAATCCCGCGGGTTGCTTCACTGAAGATCCTTATGAGGTAGTCCAGGCGGCTAAAGCCCACTTGGATAAGGCTGACGCTGTGGGTGGTCCAGAGCAGTATTTCCGTCACCGCTACACCTATTTAAATAATCTTGTAGTTTTATACAAAGCGGCAGGGAAGTACTACTACGATCACTACGCTCCTTACGGGCTTAATAATATTGCTGCTCCAAAGCTTTTTCCCACCGAACAAGAATGTATTGAATGGATTCGTCTGGGCCTCTTGCGTCGCGCCGTACGCGAAGTCCGGGCGTAGATGAGCGCGTGCGGCAATTAACCCGTCGCCCATATTGTTAGTGACAATCATTTGTTCCTGGGCGATCGCTTTCTGGGCGATCGCCTTAAAGGCGAGTGGGGTATGGGCTGTTCGGAGGCTAGGCTGGACGGCGGGTGTATCCTGGCGGCGGCGTGGTTGAACCTCTAGATAAGTCTGAGCCTTTAAATCAGTTCGAACAAGAATGGCAGATGGCAATCGCGGCGTTGCGCCGTTGGTCGCGGATCCAGCTGATGTCTCTGTGGGATGTGCGCGATAGTCGAGGTGAGCACTCCGCTTGGATCGAAGAGGCCCGCCAAATTTGGATGTGGGTTCGGGACCAGCGGCAGCAGTTTACAGTCAACTGGGAGATTCCGCGGACGCTGCAGGAGTTACCGCTGGCTGGTGCTGCGATCCGAATCAAATTAGCTTGGTGGGCGGACTGGGGGGAAATATGGGTGAATGGCAATCTCAGGTATGAAGGGGATCTGTTCGATCGCGATTGCCGCCTGTTGTTGACGGGGGATGCCCGTCCCGGGCAGTCATTTCAAGTGGAGGTGCGGCTGCAAAGCCCCGGACATGACGATGGAGCATTGCAGACATCTCAGATCGAGATCGAGTATCCAGAGCGTGCCTGCGATCCGGGGCGATTTGCTGACGAGCTGGCGGTGCTGTGGATCTGTCGGGGGGATTGGCTGGGGATTTGGGATGGAGCGGCATGGTTAGGGCGGTTGCATCACCTGCTGAACCGCGAGGTGACTGGGGAGGTGTGGCAACAATTGGCGGAACTGCGCCAGGAGCTGTTGCCGTTAGGGCAGAGGTTAAAGCAGCGGCGAGTCATGCTGTTGGGGAATGCCCACATTGATGTGGCTTGGCTGTGGCCCATTTCCGAAACGCGAGAGGTGGTTAGACGTACCTTTGAGTCGGTATTACACCTGCAAAGGCAGTTTCCCCGCATGACCTTCAACCAAAGTACGGCACTGTCCTATTGGTGGCTTGAGGAGAAATATCCATCCCTGCTAGAGAAAGTGAAACAGGCGATCGATCGGGGGTGGTGGGAAATCACCGGTGGCATGTGGGTAGAGCCAGATTGCAACCTCCCTATCGGTGAATCGTTGGTGCGGCAAATTTTGTATGGTAAGGAATATTTCAAGGGGTTGAGCGATCGCCCGATTCGCGTAGCTTGGAATCCCGACAGTTTTGGATTTTGTTGGCAACTGCCCCAAATTTTGCGCCAAAGTGGGTTTGAAATTTTCATCACTCAGAAGCTGACCTGGAATGACAGCAACCCATTTCCTCATCAGGTATTTTGGTGGCAGGGGTTAGATGGCTCCCGCATCCTGACGTATTTCTCGAACGATATTGGACAGGGTGTCGATCCGGAGGCGATCGCCCAATACTCGACACTGTTACGAGACAATCATGAATTGTCGGAGGTGGTCTGGCTGTACGGTGTGGGGGACCACGGTGGCGGACCGACAGCGGACATGCTCAATGTGGCCCGAAGTTGGGCCAGGGATGACCTGTTTTTTGTGCTGGAACCTGGCACCATCGACCAATTTCTCGATCACCTGCAACAGTCGTTGCCTTTCCTGGAACTGCCGGTGTGGGATGACGAGCTGTATTTGGAGCTGCATCGCGGTACTTATACCACTAAAGGCGATCGCAAGCGGCAAAACCGACAGCTCGAAGTGTTGCTGGGAACCGTGGAATGTTTGAGATCGATCGCGGCGATCGAGAAATACCTAGAGTATCCTCAGAAGCCGTTGACTGATGCTTGGCAGCAGTTTTTAACCAACCAGTTTCACGATATTTTGCCTGGAACGGCGATTCCAGAAGTCTTTGAGGATGCCGATCGGGCTGACGTAACGGTGCGCGAGATTTGTCAGCAACAGGTTGCGCCTCTCTTGGCAGAGGCGTCTGGCGAGCGAATCTGTTTGTGGAATGGTTTGAATTGGGAGCGATCTCAGCTGGTGATGCTGGTTACAGAGGAAGATGTTTACGCCCTGCGGGATCTGCAAACTCAAGCGGTGCTGCCGATTCAGCAAGTGGATGGGGGAATTCTGTTTCGGGCGACGGTACCCAGTCTGGGGGCTGCCTGCTACGAGCAGATCGGTCGGCTTATGGATGTGCCTGTTGCCTCAGATATACGGGTAGACCGCGATCTCCTGGAAAATGCGCTCGTCAGTGTCCAAATCGATCCAGCCTCTGGTAACATCCTGCAGATATTCGATAAACGCACCCAACGCCCGTTACTCTCCGCTCCCGCCACGCTGCAATGTTTTGAGGATCGCGGTCAATACTGGGACGCTTGGAACATCGATCCGGATTACGACTCTAACCCTCTGCCAGAATTCAAACTAATATCACGAGAAGTGGTTGAAACTGGTCCACTACGCGGTTCTGTCCGCATTGTTCGCCTATTTCGGCAATCGACGATCGTTCAAACCCTACGGCTAGAGGCTGGTAATCCACAGCTTTTCGTTCATACACAGTTGGACTGGCAGGATACCCACACTCTGCTCAAGGCTGCATTTCCGCTAAGTTTCACCGCACCTACCGCCACCTACGAAATCCCGTTTGGGGCGATCGCCCGGAGTACGATGCGCGCAACTGCGATGGAGGCTGCCAAGTGGGAGGTACCCGCTCTGCGGTGGGCAGATATGGCTGCTGAGAGCATGGGGTTGGCGGTGCTCAACGACTGCAAATATGGCTACGATGCTCAGCCAGGTTGCTTGCGAATAACGTTACTCAAGTCCCCCACTTGGCCCCACCCCACTTCCGATTTGGGTCTGCACGAGTTCACCTACTGTGTTTTACCTCACGAGGGAGATTGGCGAATGGCGGGTGTTGTCCGACGAGGGTACGAACTCAATCACCCACTTGTGGCTTTGAGTGGAAAGTGGATAGGGGCTGGAGCTGTATTGGAGGTTGATGCTGACAATATTGTGATGGCAGCGTTTAAACGATCGCAGGATGGGTTGGCGTGGATTCTACGACTGTACGAAGCACACGGATTATCTGTTAAAGCAACGGTGCGGCTAAAATGGGCGATCGCAGCCGTTCAACGCTGTAATTTATTGGAACATGGGCAAGAGTTTCTGCCATTCGAGAACAGCAGATTTAGCTGCCATTTTAGCTCTTTTGAAATTAAAACCTATAGAATTCAGTTTATATAATCGAAGTCGGAAGTAATGAGGTTTTGAGTTTAACGAACTTTATTGCTATTACTACTTCTGCATTATCTACGTGAAAGATATTTGATAAACACGTTAGAACTTTCGAATATATCGCTTTCCGATAGTGTTTCTTCCTTATGATTACTGTTCAGCATCTTTCTAAAACAGGACTGAACTTTAATGCTTGTAATCGTCAACATTATGGGCTTTCGCTAGCTCTCTAACTAGCTCGTCTAAGGTCCCTACCCTGAAAATGCTTTTGGAGTCCCTCGGTTAACCTAACTAAGACACCAGGATTTCTCGCCGCCATTGCCATTGCTGAAAGGTACCGCTTGTTCCGAAGTCGATCTCTCACCGATAGTGTCTCACGCCACATTTGGAAATTATTGCGTTTGTTGAGCAAAGCTCGATACAGCTCGGGTTCGCCTAGCAATTGATCGGAAGCTAGAACTTGAGTCAGTCCCTTGATTCTGTAATTTGCATGCTTGACCTTACTAAGATTAGTGACCGAACTGGAACGAATACGATAGTAATAATGGACCTCTGGGTAAATGAAAAAACGTGCCCCGCGAATCAAGCAATCTAGGTAAAAGAAGAAATCTTGTCCCAGACGAATTTCATCTTTGTAGCGAATGCATTGTTCTTCGATAAACGATCGGCGCACTAAGGGCTTGAGGATGCCGGGACTGACCGTCCAATGCTTGGAATCGACGTAGAACATTGTTTCAATTTGAGTCAGCCCTTTACTGTAGACATCGCCGTTGCGCTCGACAAACGTTGTCCTAGGCAGTTTTTCTCCATCATTTACGTATCCAAAATCATCCGCCATCAAGTCAGCAGAACTTTCCTCAGCCTTCTGCAGCAATACCTCCAATCGTTGGGAAGACAGCCAATCATCGGAATCGACAATCGCGACCCAGTCACCAGAAGCTGCATCCAAAGCTAAATTTCGGGCAACAGCTGCCCCTTGGTTCGCAGAGTTTGCAATTACTTTTACCCGAGCATCCTCCTTCGCACAGGCGTGGGCCAACTCCAAAGTGGAATCCAGCGAGCAATCATCGACAATAATAAGCTCTAGATTGTTGTGTGTTTGGTTAAGGATAGACTTTACCGCCTGCATCAAGTACCTCTCAACGTTATAGGCAGGCATGATGACCGAGACCAAACACGAGGACTTGGCGGTGCGAAGATCGCTTTCAAAAACTGTCTGACTTGGCATAGCAAAAAACGACTTTCCTGATGTATGAGGTTGATATGACTCGACCATCAAAAGTATACAGAGTATCTTAGTGTCTGTTGTAGAACACTTACTTGACAAATATAAACTAGTGTTTATACTGAAGATGACACATAAATAAATATATTTTTATACTGATAGATTTTATTTCTAGTGATTTTTTGATTCGTTGCACCAGTATTTTTAATTAGGTTGGGTTCATGCGGCCGAGAGTAACTATTGTTGTTTCCCCCCGTGAGAGATTTAACTACACGGAAAAATCTTTAAATAGCATTTACGAGAATACAGAAGTCCCGTTTGACTTAATCTACATAGATGGAGGCTCTCCTCGCGGCATTAAGCGCTATTTAGAGGTCTCTTCTAAGGAGAAAGGCTTCAAGCTTATACGAAAGAACCACTATTTGAGACCCAATCAAGCAAGGAATTTAAGCTTACCTCACGTCACAACAGAGTATGTTGTTTTCGTTGATAATGACCTTGTAGTAAGCCCCGGTTGGTTGCGGGCATTAATTCGATGTTCTGATGAAACAGGAGCTTGGGTTGTTGGCCCCCTGTACTTTGAGGGAGACCCCAAAGATGAAACGATCCACATGTTTGGAGGACTTGCTCATTTTCGAGAAGAAGGAGGCCAACGGGAATTTTACGAACGGCATCTGTATCGTGGCAGGAAGCTTTCTTCGATCTCGTCGAATTTACAGCGACAGAAAACTGAAACGATTGAATTCCATTGTACTTTGGCGAAAACCATTGCTTTTGAAAAACTAGGACCTTTCGACGAGGGACTCAAAACTTCCAACGAACATCTCGATTTTGCCTTGAGCGTTCGAGAATCAGGCGAAGAAATCTACGTGGATCCATCATCCAGGGTCACTTACGTTACCCCCCCTCCCTTTGCGATGGGGGACTTGCCATTCTTCCTTTGGCGTTGGAATGAGTCAGCTGCCCGAGAGACCGTAGATCGCTTCAGTGAGAAATGGAATCTTCCCTTGAAGAACAGCTATAGCGAAAGGAAGCTGAAATTCGTTAACAAACACCGATGCTTAGCGTGGAAGCCCATTCAAAATGCGATTGCAAGATGGGTTCCCTTGCTTGGAAAACCTAAGGTCGCAAGACTCATGGATCGCCTTATGGGTCCCCTCTTTATCAGATTAGAGCCGTTTCTAACCGCTATCATGACCTAACCTGAGCTTGACTCAAGCTGACGCTCTGATTCTCCCCCTGCCATAGATCCTGATTGTCTCGTTGAGCAGACGAAAAGAGCTGCTTAGAGTGAACTTAGGTTCTTTCAGATAAGGACCTTAATCTACCGTGCTACGTAGGAGCTGGAGCTGACGATCCAGCCACATGCGCACAACGCTATGAAGCATTTGATTCTCTTGGGTCAGACTTTGATACAAATACTGCCCAATCGCATCCAGGGGACTAAATTCTTGGCTGGTTGGGAGAGGATAGCGTCCCCCTGCACAAGTTCCGTGATCCCCAGGCATTAATTGATAGTCCAAAAAGGAGCCTAACTTTTGAGCTAGTTGCTGATTCAGAGCTGCGATGTCATCGATGCTGTCCCTCTCGAACTTCACTAATAAGGTTCGGTTCAGCGCGTAGTAGCGATCGATCAGGGCTTCAGTCTCCTCAGGAGATGGTTGGAACTCCAATGGCATCCATTTCGGTAAATCTCCCCGGAAACTAGCATTACTGTAAGCCATCAGTATATTGCCCGCTCGTCTTGATGGCGATGGGATAGTAACCTCCTGGCAGCTGTTAAGAATATGCAGCTTGCAACCCAAACTGTGTCCCAGTCCAAAGATGGGAAGATCTTGAGCAGTCGACAGTGCTGCCAAAGCAGTCTGAAAGTCGGATGCGATTTGAGATGCAATCCGGCGGTGGTTTGGGTCAGTCACGTAAGATGTGGCGACCACTAGATAACCTGCTTTTGCCAAACTAGATAGCAGGGCATCGTAAACAATATGAGGGGTTGCTCCGACAAATGCCCCACCCAGAAAATGCACGATTCCTTTTGGGGACTGTGGTTGCAGCAGCCAGTTATCCGCCAGCGATCGCCATTCCATTGCTCATCTCGATGCAAAACGATGTCAGCTTAACAGTCGTGGGGTAAAAGTGGAGGGCATAGGGAAGATTGTATGGTCAAGATCGCGATCGCTGTGTTTGGAGGGGCAGAGTTTTTCCCTGGAGCGCGATTGGCGAATCAACGATTCCGACAGTTTTTGGCAGCGCATCGAGACCCTGACTGGGAGATTTTGTGGGAGCCATCGGAGAAGCAATTGTCTCTTCTCGATTGCGGTTGTGTGGCGATCGGGTTTAGCTATGGAGCCGTGCGGGTGGCGGTGTTACAGACTCCGCAGGTGGTCGCAAAAGTCCTAGTGGATGGTTGGTGTGTGTGGACGAGCGATCGCGTTCCCGTATTTCGCCTCAGCCATGATTGGATAACGCACTTAAATGCGCTGGCGTTTGGTGGCGGACAGCAGCTGTTTTGTGCCGATCCGGCGGTGGAGCATCTGCAACTCTGGAAAAATCCCCAGGTGGTTTTGGGGTGGGTTGAAGGCGATCGCGAAACTAAGCTGTCAGCCGCAGACTTCCTTCTATCCACTATTCGAGAGATCGCGATCGGCTACCCCCTTCAAATTCCTGAGCCTCAGGTATCTCAAGGATCGTTGCGCTCTTAATAATCAACCCCTCGCTTCAAATCTGCCCCGTGCTCGGCATAATGCTTGTGACATACCATTTCCGAATGCACCGTGGCTAGGTCAAAGTAGGGCAGCGTATCGTGACAGCGCCCTGTAATAATCACCTCGGTATCTTTGGGTTTGCGCAGCAGCGCCTGTACTATCGGTTCTGATTCCAGGAGTTCTAGATCTACTGTGGGGTTCAACTCATCCAAAATAATCGTCTTGTACAGACCAGACGTAATCGCAGCCTTAGCCAGCTCCCAACCGCGCTCGGCCTCCACATAGTCGATTTCCTGCTGCTTACCCCGCCATACGATCGCATCGCGACCGCAGCGCTGATGGTCCACCAATTCGGGGTACGTTTCCCGCAGGGCGCGAATTGCGGCATCCTCCGTGTAGCCCGATCCCCCCTTCAGCCACTGCATAATTAACACGCGATGGGATAAATCCTTGCTGATCCCGCGACCAATCGCCTGTAATGCTCGCCCGAGAGCACTCGTAGACTTGCCTTTACCGGCTCCCGTATAAATCTCGATGCCGCTAAACGAGTGATGGCGGCTATTCCCGTTTCCATTGCCATTCAGGAATATATTGTGTGCATCACCAGCCGCCCGCACAGGACGCATTTCCGAATGTAAATCGGCAATCTCAATCAGCGGCTCGGGTGCCCCCCGCCCCGTCACAATTACCTCCAGTTGATTGGGCTTGTGTCTCAGGGTGCTGACCACCTCATCAATGGGGAGCAGACCGAGATCGAGAACGGGGTTCAGTTCATCTAGCACCACCACCGAATAAAAGCCTGAAGCCAACGCCCCTTTTGCTACATCCCAACCCCGTCGAGCCTCTTGACGGTCAAACTTGGTAATGCCACTCTCGTCAAAATATTCCCCTCGCCCCGTCCGTAACTGGTCAATCAGGTGGGGAAACCCTCGCTGCAGTGCTTCGATCGCCGCGTCCTCGGCATACTGGCGACCTGGCCCTTTTAAAAACCGCATCAACAGTACGCGGCTGGGGACTTGGTCTTCAATTCCTAAGCCAATCGAGCGCAAGACTACCCCTAATGCTGCCTGAGACTTACCCTTGCCGTCGCCGTCATAAACGTGAATTTGGCCGCGACGACGATCCTGGGCTTGGGCTGTCAGAATACCAATATCGGCCATCGAATCTTCTTCCTACGCTCCGTTCTCAGCATAGCCATAGCTGGTGGTGAAATAGAGATTGTCCGGCCAAACCGTGCAACGTTTTGTGTGCAAGGGTTGCGCCTGTTCGGCAAGAGTTCCCACCCTGTGGAGATGGCGGAGATTTCCTTAAGAATCTTTCAACAGTAAGTGGATCGCGGATTGCTTCAATCACAGCAGTTATGCTGAAAATCAGGGTCAGTACCGTGTAGAACAGTTGCTTATTTCGGGACGGCACAACTGTTGGTAACACTCTCAGTCAAAGATTCAATCTGCAAACCCCAACAAATACTATTTGCTCAAATCTGCCCTACGCCCATTGTGTTAGCTGACCTTTCACTCATTTGGACCATCTCGAGTGATGGGGAGTGACAGGGGTTTAGAACCTCGTCATCTTGCGGGGATCTTTGTATTTAGAGTCGCGCAACTTCTTCATGATGCGCTCGAAGTATTCCAACAGATACCCCTCTAGGGTGGTCAACTCGCTGGGATCGATGTCTAGCAACTCGTAGACAGGCTCCATATCCTCCTGCATGGGCTTACCGCTGGCGAGTACCTCGGAGAATGCCAGGCGATCGGCAATATTCCAAGTCCATTGGAAAAAGTTCAGTACCTTTCGTGCACCCCGCAACAGACCCAAGGGCATGGTGCTGATTTTGGCCCGGTTGCCGGACATGCGCTCGCAGAGGGCAATGACTTCTCGAGGTTCCCATCCCTTGCTGCCAGAGAGGGGCAATGTCTGTCGGATAGCACCCTCGTGACCGATCGCCTTGACAGCAATTTTGGCGGCGTCGATGGTGTCGATGTAGGCGATTGGGGTGGGGGGATCGGTGGTCCATACCACTTGTTCTTCCAGAACGGGAATAGCGTACTGCCCAATCAACCCCTGCATGAATCCACAGGGGCGAAAAATGGTGTAGGGCACCATTGAACGTTTTAGATACTCTTCGACATGGTACTTGCAGATCATCAGCGGAACATTCGGGAACTCCTCCGAGCGGAAGATGGAGAAAAATATGTACTGCTTGACCTCGGCAGCACGGGCGGCATTAATTAAAGCAACCTTGCCGTCCCAGTCCACCTCTTTCACGCTGCGGTTACTGGAGGGTCGTACAGTCGCGCAGTCTACCACCACCTCGATATCTTTGAGGCAGAACGGTAGGGTTTCCGGGCGAACTAGGTTCCCAACCTTGATAGTTGCCCCCCACTCGCTTAAGAACGCAGCTTTCTCGGGATTGCGAATCATGCAAGTGACCGAATGACCGGCCTCAATCGCCTTTCGAGCGACTTGACGACCCAGTGTTCCGGTGGCGCCGACTATCAGTACATTCATGAAACTTTGTATTTCTTAATGTTTAAATAGTCTATCAGAAGTTGATGGATGTCTCGGGGAAATACCGCTAGAACCTAGACGTGATCAGGGGATCGCTCCTTCCTCCTGCTAAAAATCCCTCTTGCGACCTGTCTCCAAGGCATAGTTTTTCTCAGAAAAAGCGTTGCGAGGCGGGCAGATATCAATCTGGCACGCCATCAATCTTGTACGCCATTGATGTTGATAGTCCACTCTCTGCCAAAATTTCTGAGCCGGGTCCCGGATCTTTAACGATTAGGGCGCGGGTGCATTCAACAGTTGCTGCACCATGGCAATGGACTCTTCGTACAGTGCATCCTGACCCGCACGCTGCAGTTGCTGGGCCAGTAGCGTCTCTGCCGTCAGTTGCTCGATGGGAGACACCTGCTGAATGCGGCAGCTTTGGGCTCCACCCTTCACCTCCATGCGCATGCAGCCGGTGGTTTCGGAACACAAAACAGTACACGCATCGGCATTGGGATTGGTAGAGTTGAGCCGCAGTCCCACCAGCTCTCCGCGAGTAGGGGTGATGGTGGGGACAGAGGCTAACTCTACCTGAATTTCCTCACAATGGTCATTTTTAAAGGTGAGGCGATCGATTAAGTAGTCGTGCTCAGTAGTTTGCAGGCGGGATACCGGTTGCCATCCCAAACGGCTGGCAAACCAGCCCAAATACATCCAAGCTTGGCAGGGATTGTCTGCTTGGTAGTCGATGGTGACGCGGTCGATCTCACCCAAAGAATCCCGTCTTTCTGGTGGATCGAAAGCTTGGGCGGTGAGTTCTTGCCAGGAGTTCAGGCGACGCCAGTTGAGGTCACCAACATAGTTGCCTCCCTTGGCCAGCTGATGCACCTCCTGCAAGTCTTCTTCTGGGTAAACAAAGGTGCTGGAGTCAACAATGATGCGATGGCTGGTGTTCACCAACAGTTGAAATAGACGGCTTTGCAGGTCTAAGTCCCCCTGCCACCACAGATAGGTTGGCAGGTCGGCAATTAGCAGAGAGGACACTGTACTGCAGGTGCGTTCAAATGCTTCTGGGGACGCTTGTAGCGTGATGTATTCGCAACATACGAGCGAGCCTTTGTCTTGGCGAATGGGGCAGTATGCGGCTACTTGAGCTTGAAGAACGTTCCCTTGCCCCTCTGGCATCGATTGGAGGTTAATGACGCGACAGGGATTTTGAGCGGCGATCGCCTCAACAGTGGAGGGTAGGGCGAGATTATGGCGTTCGGGGGATTCGTAAACAATCAGGTTAAAGGTGGCGGCACGGGCGGCAACGCTATCCCCTTTGGCTGTCCAGATATTACTCAGTTCCGCTTGAATTTCTTCGACTGAGACATCTTTAGGAGCTTGAAGGGGAAGGACGGCAGCAGTATCCATGGGTCAATCCTGTGGAAGAGGGCCATTTTGATTCTAGAGAGAGTATCTAAGACTGGTACGAGATTTAAGCTTCACTCTCGATATGTGGGTATTTGATGACAAGAGCTTGTGTTTCGGAATAGACCGCTTGGCGGTATTCAACAAGGCTTCATTATAGAGACTGTAGCAACCTGATTGCTGCGCCAGACGTTGGCTAGATGCACTCGATATTGAAATGTCCCCGAGTATTAGTCGGTGTCGCTTGCAGTGACCTCTTCAAAATCAATTCGATCTCCACGGGGATGTACCTCTGTCACCTGCAACTGTACCCATTCCCCTGGGTTCACATGCCGCTTGAATCTCACTGGAATGCGAAACGCAATTTCATCCAGCATGACCAATGCCAAATTCTCATGTTCTCGCAAATGCCCCAGAACTAAGGAGCGCCAGACAACATCCGATCGCAGGCGCAAAAATTCCATGCTCCAATAGCGGTTAGTTTGTCGCTCTATCATCACTGATTCCCCCGCTACTGCTCCCAGGCTGGCTACCACATCCTTCAGGCTATGGGCATCAAATGGTGGCTCGCGATCGCTGAGGGCTGCTTTGATTTGATAATGGGCGATCAAGTCACTGTAGCGACGGATGGGTGAGGTCACTTGACTGTAGAAATCTAGCCCTAGCCCAGCATGGCGATCGGGGGCGGTAGAGACTTCGCCTTTTTTCATGCAGCGCATGATGGCAAACGAGCGAGCATGACCGTTCCCAAACAGGGCCAGCTCGTCTTCTGATGGTAACTCTGGTGCAGGCTGGGTGCGGTAGGGGACAGCAATCTCTCGCTCCGCGCAAAATTGTGCGGCGGCAGCCCCAGACAGTACCATCATCTCGGCCACCATCTGCCGGGATGGCGTATCGTCGATCACCCCAATCGACGGCACACCATCCACTACCTTGATGTCCTGATCCGGCAAGCCAATGTCTATCGCTCCGCGATCGATGCGCCAGCGATAGCGCAACTGCGCCGCTGCTGCGATCTCCGTCAGTTCTTTCTCCACCCCCATCTCGAGCATCTCGTCGGCGTCATCGTAGGTGAGCCGATAAGACACCTTGATGTGGCTAGGGCAAATTTCCACATCCTCGATCTCCCCAACTTCATCCAGCACGACGCCAAAACTGAGAGCACTGGAAATTTCTCCCTGCCGTAAGCTCATCGGTCCCGCTGCCAGTTCTAGTGGAAACATGGGAATGACAATTTCAGGCAGGTAAATAGTCGTTACCCGCTTGCGGGCTTCTACATCTAATTCGGATCCTGGTAGAACCCAGCGGGTGGGGTCAGCAATGTGAATCCATAGTCGTTGTCGTCCATCCTCCAGAAACTCGATGCTGAGGGCATCGTCAATTTCCCGTGTACTGGCATCGTCAATGGTGTAGGTGTGCAGGTGGGTCAGATCGCGGCGATCGCTGTTGTCCTCTGGTGGGCTCTCCAACAAATGTTGCACCGCTTCCTTTACGGTCTCGGGAAATTCTCTAGGGGCTTGAGATCGGCGCAGTTCGAGATTCTCGTGAATATCCCACAGTCCTAGATCGACCAGCGTTTGGAAAGCAACGTCTGCACTGGCTCCCCTCTGCAGCTGCTCTAGCAGGGCGATTGCTTTTGCCTTGTCAGATGCCTCCTCTCCATACAGTGCAAATCGCTCTAGTGATTCCAGGCGCAGGCGATCGGATGGGGTCCAAGACACTCCTCCACCGTTCGTTAATGCCTGCTGCAGGCGATTTGCAAATTCATTTTTCTCCCGCTCCTTGCGTTCGGTGACCTCAATTTGGTGTTTGATTTCTGCCACTTGGGTTTGCGAGCGAGGTTCGAACGCGTCCCCTTTTTGCTTGAAATACAGGCGATCCTCGCTCAGCATGCGGTAAGCGGCATATACGCTAGAGGCTTCAGTACTGGAGAATAGAATTTCTGCAAGTTCGGGAGGTTTCACAGACTGTTGCTCCTCCAGCAAAAACTCCCAAGCAATTTCCAAACTGTCAGCGTCGAGTTCAGACTCAACCCGATCGATGAATGAAGCAATCTCTTCACTCTTGTATCCCTCACCAGGTAAGACATAGGTGATCTGCCGAGGGTGTACAGAATGGGTCTGGCCAGAGGCTACTGACAACAGTAGATTCTTCTTGCCTTCCTTACCCTGCACTACGGCCAGCTGACGATCGCCTTGGAGGCGAAATTCAACCAACGTCCCTTGTTCCACGATCGCCTCACAGATACTTACATCGACTGCCCCCAAAAGCACCCTGGGGATGAATGCCCAGATGTCTCGCAGTTATCGCGACCGTCAAATCGCTTGGCCATTTCACGTTCGCACATCCTGACTGAGGCTAGACCTAACTGCCTGAGCTGAAATAGCCACATCTAAACGTGGCGAGATTGCACCTTTACGGAGATTATCGCAATATCATCCCTCCCGAACTGCGAGCATAGCGCGGGATAAGAGACTCCCCCACTGATGGCAACCCATTAGAACTGCTGGGATTATCCTTTGCTAGGGTCCTCCAGCTGACGAATGGCTGCCGCTGCTGCTTCGATGGCAAGTGCTCCGTGGCTGAGGTGGGTTCCCCCCTGCAAAAACACCGTGAAGGGTTCCCGCAACGGCCCATCGGCTGAGAGTTCCAGGGTGCTGCCTTCAATAAACGTTCCCCCCGCCATCACGACGGCATCCGCATACCCTGGAATGCGATCGGGCACTGGATCCAGGTAGGAATCAATCGGCGAATGCTTTTGGATCGTTCGGCAAAATTCCTGCACTTTTTCCGCCGATCCCAACTGAATGGCTTGAATGACGTCCGTGCGGGGTTCCTCCGGTAAAGGGGAGACTGCATATCCCATGGTATGAAACGTGGCGGCCCCTAAGTGGGCAATCTTCACCGCTTCCCCCACCACTTGAGGCGCCATAAAAAGCCCCTGAAACAGCAATCGATTGAGGTCGAGGGTTGCCCCGCCCTCTCGACCAATTCCGGGGGCAGTCAATCGGCAGGCTGCTTGTTCTACCAGGTCCCCTCGTCCCGCAACATAACCACCGGCAGGTGCAATGGTTCCGCCCGGGTTCTTGATCAGCGATCCCGCAATTAAATCTGCTCCGACATGACAGGGTTCCTGCGGTTCGACAAATTCCCCGTAGCAGTTATCCACAAAACAGACCGTATTCGAGTTCTGCCGTTTAATGCTCCCCACCACTCGCGCGATATCTGCAATCGTTAGGCTGGGCCGCCAATCATAGCCACAGGACCTCTGAATGTGTACCATGCGGGTGTTTGGTCCAACGGCTTCGGCTAAAGCATTCCAATCCACCCTGCCCTCGTTGGTTAGCTCCACCTGTCGGTAGGTCACACCAAACTCCCGCAGCGATCCCTGGTTGTCCCCCCGCAAGCCAATCACCTCTTCCAAGGTGTCGTAAGGGGCCCCAGCTACAGCCAACAATTCATCGCCAGGTCGCAGCACGCCGAATAGGGCACAGGCGATCGCGTGGGTTCCCGACACAAACTGCACCCTCACTGCTGCCGCGTCTGCTCCCATGACCTGGGCGAACACGCGATCGAGCGCTTCTCTACCTAAATCGTCATGACCATAACCCGACACACTCGAAAAATGCCGCGCGCCGATGCGATGATCCCGAAAAGCACTGAGAACGCGCTCCAAATTCATCTGAACGATGTTGTCAATGTTTCGGAATACTGGGTTTAGATGTTCGTGCATTTATTGAAATTATTCTCAAAAAAGATTGGTCAAAAGCCCTTAATATAAGTTTTATGACTACAACATCCCTTCCCCCACAGGCGCGGCAGCAGCTCAACTGGCCTGTCATTATCTTTATGACCATCATCCATGGTGGCGCTCTCTTTGCTCCATTCACCTTTAGTTGGGCTGCGGTTGGATTGGCAGTTGCCCTTCACTGGATCACAGGTGGTTTGGGCATTACCCTTGGCTTCCACCGTTTAATTGCTCACCGCAGCTTCAAGACACCCAAGTGGTTAGAGTACATTCTGGCGACGCTGGGAACTTTGACTGCAGAAGGAAGCCCGATTGACTGGGTGGGCATGCATCGCATTCACCACAAGTTCTCAGATACTTCCGACGATCCTCACGATTCCAATAAGGGGTTCTGGTGGAGCCACATGGGGTGGTTGATGTACTCTCCTCCTCCACAAGAGCAAATTCGTCGTTACACGGGGGATATGAACGGTGACTCTTTCTACGAGTTCATGCAGAAATTTTTCCTGCTACCTCAGTTCATTTTGGGGACGCTCCTATATTTCTGGGGTGGCTGGAGTTTTGTCGTCTGGGGGGTGTTTGTTCGACTCGTCATGGTCTACCACAGTACGTGGCTAGTGAATAGTGCCACCCATAAGTTTGGATACCGTAACTTTGAGAGCGGTGATAAATCGAAAAACTGCTGGTGGGTTGCCATACTTGCTTATGGTGAAGGGTGGCACAACAATCACCATGCCTACCCCTATTCTGCTCGCCACGGTCTCCGTTGGTGGGAAGTTGATGCAACCTGGATAGCAGTTAAGGTATTGAAGAAGCTCGGCTTAGCAACGCAGGTTAGAACAGCAAAGTACGATCCAATTAACTCATAGCAAATATCAATCGATGTTGCTGGTGTAGTCTCTAGTGGCACAAAATCCTAGATGCCCCGGAATATTATTTCTGGGGCGGTGGTGTTGGAAGATTCAAACTGGAATGGCTTGATAATGGCCAAACTCTTGAAAACATCTCAAGAACCTCACTCTTCAGACAGTCGATCCACAGCGCGATAAGAGAGGTAATAGAGATTTTTTTGCTTTCGCCATTTGAGTCGGGACAGACAGGCCTGTGCTTAGCAAGAGTTCTGGGTGGTTCGAGTGTCCGGCAGACTTGAAGAAGATCGCTACAAAAGCTAATTTCCCGAGCATTAGCGATTGAATAAGCGGCCAAACACTCCTTTCTTTTCTGTTGGCGTGCTTCTGCTAGAGGCGTTCGCAGGGGTGGCTTTCGCTGTTGTTTTTTGGGAGCCCATGCTGTGTCCCATGGTGGCCATTTTCTTAAGAGCTTGTGGGTGTTCTGGAGAGAGAGCGAGAACCTTTTGGAAATCTTGACGAGCTCTAGGTGCATTGTTGAGCTTTAGATAGGCCAGTCCGCGTTCGTAGAAGTAATCTGGGTTCTGGGGATCTGTACTGATGGCAATATTGAGGTATTGGATGGCCTCTTTATAGAGTTTTCTCTGCATCATTTTTTTAGCCTGCTGGAAGCGTTTCTCGCCGGGCTTTTCGATGGGATTCGATTCTTCGGGAGGAGGGAAAGTGGTAGATGCGTTCTCAGTGCTTAGTCCAGAAGCACTAGAAGTTGTTGAGGTACGGGGGGCATGGGTCTTATGTGCGCTAGCTTTGTAGCCACTGGAATGACTATGGACCTGTTGGCTACCTTCTGATGGCTCGGGAGTGGTAAGAGAAGTTTTCTTGACAGGGATAACTGCTTTCTCGGAGGTGCTTGAGGCTAGTGTGACCTCTGATGTTACTTTGTACCCATTGCTCAGCAGGAGATAGGCCAAGTTAACTTTGCTTAGTTCCCCGGTGCAGGTTACGGCCTTTTCCAAGTCCGAGTACTGATGGTCTGCCAGATTGATAATGGTATCTCTGTAGGTGGATTCTAGATCCGTAGCCTGAAGCAGCGCATCGGCATGGTGGGATTGAGGCCAGACATCTGCAGGGGGCAAAGACATCAGCCGTTTTACCCTTAGCCGCAGCACCTCGCGGTACTCAATCCGATCTTTCTCTCGATTGAGGACTTCGCTGGCGGGGCTAATGAGCTTAGAAAATAACCAGTTGGCGGTAACGCGCTTTTCGGGTTCACCAATGTAACGATCTGGATGAAGTCGCTTGGCTGTGTTTAAGTACCCTTTACGAATCAGGCGAGTATCGGCATTGAGGGGAACACCCAAAATTGCATAATAATCAGGCTCGTATTTGGCCAAGCCTGCATCAATAATTGGTGTGCCCACACTCAGTGTCATAACTCCCACTTCTCCAAAATGGCTGCAATGGTTCCGTCACGCTCGAGGTTGAAGATTGCTCCATCAATGGCTTGCCTCAGCGAAGCGTGATCCGCTTTGACGATCCCTACTAAAGGGGTTGGAAACATGGGTTCTCCCACCATACTTAATGGCACCGGACCCGAGACGCTCGCGTTTTCAACCGACAATTGGCCTGCACCGTCTGGTTCGCTCTTGCCCGAACTCGCCGACTGTGAGGGTAAGTGGAGCGTCGATAGGCTAGCGGAGCTGAGGTCTCGATTCTCAGAGGCTGTTCTAACTCTTCCCTCTTCTTGATTCGATGCTTCATCATAGCTTGCTTCACTGTGGACTGCGCTTGCTGAGGTTGAAGCATTACCCGCCAAGCTGACTTCGCTAGGGGACCGTTCCTCTGCACTTGTGGGGTCTGGGTTAAGGGAGGGGTCTGTCTTATCACTGGAGGGCTGCTGCAAGTGCTGTGGATCGGAGCTGTGGGCTACAGATCGTTCGATCTCAGCCACAGCAATGGGCTGATCGATGACGACTGCATCCAATTGGGCTTGTCGCAACTGCTCGAATAAATGAGATGGGTTGCTACTGTTCACTAGGTGCAGGGCATTGGCGCGATCTCTGTTGAAAACTTCAAGAATTGCGGCTCCTGCACTGTCTGCTACGATGCCCACTTTTTGCCCAAATAAATCGGATAGGTGCCGAATTTCCTTGGAATTTTGTGTACGAACCACGATTCTTTGGGGACTGAGGTAGTAGGGGGCAGTAGTCAGGAAATCCTTTGGATTGACTCCTGCTGCCTCGCGCCCCCCAAAGATAATATCGACGCGATTGTCTCGCAGAGCGTTGAGCTGTTCTGCCCAAGGGATATAAATGGGTTCGATCGCCACATTGAGTTCTGCTGCAATCGCCTGAAAGATATCCCACTCGAACCCTTCATAGTGGAGGGCATCAGGATTTGTGCGCAGGTAAGCATAGCCGATGGTGGGGTCCAGACCTGCTCGTAAGGTGCCGCGACTTTCTACAAGGCGCCACTGGCGATCTCGAATGTTTGTGGTCTCAGTTCCAGGGCTGACCTCTTCGGCACTGGTGTCGCCACTGGAATTTTCGCTGTTGGGGTCGGTCTCGCTGTCTGGAGATGCTGCAATCTCTCCATCAGTTTCATCTACAGCTTCGCGATCGCTAGCTCTTTCATCTAGAGTGGCTATCTCATCGTCCCCTGTCTTACCCCCTGCCAAAGGTTCGGGTTCTGAAGTTCTGGTCGGTTCAGAGTCCTCAGCTAGGTCGATATTGGCTGCAGGAATGTTTGAGACTATTTCTGGGGACTTGTCATCAGCTGTTGTTGATGGTTCTGAAGGTAGGTCTGCACTGGAGATCTCAGAACTTGTGGCGGTTGTATCTGCAGAGATACTGGGGGGATTGTCGCTTTCTGATTCCTGAGGACCGATCTCGCTAGGAATGTATCTAGGATTGACATCATCAGCTCTGTTAGGGTCTGCGGCGATCGCTTCCTTGTTGAGGGCCGAGACTTCTTCTGTGATGGACTCTTGCGGAGTATTTGTCTTCGCACATGAAGCGATTATTGCAAGCAGGCTGGCTAGTAACAGATGGCGGATGATATTAGAGCGGCTAGTAAGGAGTTCCTTTGACATGTGCGGGGAGGATGAAACGCAGGGGCGCTTAGTAAGTGACAGCAGGATATTGGGGCAGATTTTGATTGAGTGGAGCGACTCGGCTGAGCTCCTGTTGAATGGCCATATGTACCTGACCGTTGGTGGCCAGCAGGCGACCAGATTTGATGTCCAGAGGGGAGCCATCGTAGGCGGTCACAATCCCTCCGGCTTCTCTGACTAAGACAATCCCGGCGGCGATGTCCCAGATAGATAGCCCCCGCTCCCAGTAGCCATCCAGTCGACCCATTGCCACCCCTGCTAAATCTACCGAGGCAGACCCCCCTCGTCGCACCCCTTGGGTGAGGTGGGTGAAGTGACAGAATTCCGCGTAGTTATTGTCGGAGGTTTCCCGTCGGTCGTAGGCAAACCCCGTCACGAGCAGGCTATTTCTCAACTCTGGCGTTCTAGAAACCTGGATGGGAAGACGGTTGCAGGTGGCACCCATTCCCTTGCAGGCACGAAAGAGTTCGTTACGGAAAACATCGAACACAACCCCCAAAATCGGCTCCCCATTGCATAACAGACCAATCGAAACCGCAGCAGCAGGGTAGCTGTGGGCAAAGTTAGTGGTGCCATCGAGGGGGTCAATGGCCCATAGAAAGCCATCTGTGTCGAACTCCCCTAGTACTCCCGATTCTTCTGCCAAGAAGCTGTCTTGGGGGAAATGCCGCTGCAAGATCTCTAGAACAATGGCCTCCGCTTGACGATCTGCCTCCGTGACTAAATCTCCAGGACGTTTTTCCTGTACATCCCGCAAATTACCCTGCAACTGTTGCAGGACTGCTCCGGCTGCATTAGCAGCTTCAGTAGCAATATCTAGCCGCTTGGCCAACTCCATGCTCTTAGGCATGCGCTCTCCGCTCGATCCGGCATAATGTCAACAGGATCCAGAGTGACCGAAAGCGGGATCGTTTCACAAGTGGAGCAAAGGAGATCGATAGTAGAGTGCGGGACAAAACCCCGAGGTCAGTCACTGATGGAAGACGATTTTGCGCGAACTAGCGGCTCGCTATGCCGTGGTTTGGGGTAGCAGTTTGAGGACGTGCTGCAGGTTGCTAAGGCAGCGTTGATTCTCTTCTGGGGTACCGATTGTTAAGCGCAAACCACCTCCAGTGTGGCGGATGCCGCTGCCTTGAACGATCAGTGCCTTCTGGAGATCGCCTAAATCCCAGTTTTGTACGCGGATGTAGAGGAAGTTGCCGCCACTGGGCCATACCTGGACCCCTGGCATCAGTTGCAACTCTGCCCAGAGGCGATCGCGCTCTCGCACAATGTCGGGGATGTCCGCCAGGAGCTCGTCGGCTGATTCTAACGCCAGCTGGGCCGCCCACTGAGATATGGCCGGTAAGTTGTAGGGCAGGCGGGTGGCTTCAAATACGCGTGTAATCGTCACGTTGGCGATGGCGTAGCCTACTCGATGGGCCGCCAGTCGAAAAGCTTTGGAGAAGGTGCGCAGCACCACCCAGTTGGGTCGTTGGGCCAGTTCCCCAACCACGCTGGTTTGACTGAACTCAAAGTAAGCTTCGTCCACCACCACCATGATGGATTCTGGGAGCGATCCAGCCCACTTCAAATCGGCTTGAGATAGCATCGTGCCGGTTGGGGAGTTGGGGGAAACCAGAAATACCACTCGAATGGGATTGCCCTCCGCCTGCGCTTGGGCGATTGCCGCGTCGATTGCGGGTAAGTCCAGAGCGAAGGTGACGGGGTCACGGGGAACAGAGACTACGGGGACGCCAAGGGTGCGGGCGATGATGCCGTACATTGAGAACGTCGGTGGAGAAACCAAGATGCCACCACGATTTTCCAAGCAGGTGGCAATCAAAATTGAGCGGATCAACTCGTCAGAACCGTTACCCAAACTGACTTGGGCAGGGTGAACCCCAACATAATCGGCGATTGCCCGTTTGAGGCTACGATGGCTAGCATCGGGATATCGATTGCTATGAATACCTTTTTCCCACACCAGCGAGAGTTTTTTCTTAAACCACTCAGGTAGGTCTTGGGGGTACTCGTTAGCATCGAGCTTGTCGATGTCGGGCAGCACCTCTGCTTCGTAGGGCTGCAAGCTCAACAGGTTAGGACGAATGGAATCCACAGTACAATTCCTACAGCTGTTCGCGTTGGAGCCTACTATTCTAGTGGTTTCGAGGCGCGATCGCAGGGCATTATAGTAATTCCAAGGATTTGTTTGGCGGTTTACGGCGGATTATGTATGTCTAGCTCTCCATCTGATTCGGTCGCGGGTGAGTTGTCCGATGATGCATTACTGAATGGCAGCGAACTCAATCTAGGAATTGATGGCAGTCAACCGTCGGCGTTAGAGAGCGCAGTCGATGTCACGATTCAAAAGCTAGAAGGACGCAAGCGCTGCCTAGAAGCCTGTATCGATATTCCCCATGCTTGCGAGTCGGTGTGGGACGTGCTGACAGACTACGAAGGGTTGGCTGACTTTATCCCTAACTTGGCAGAAAGCTGTGTGGTGGGTGAGGAAGATGGTTGCACTCTGTTGCGGCAGGTGGGGGTGCAGAAGTTGTCGTTTCTCAAATTTTCGGCGGCTGTCACGTTGAAGATGGAAACTGCTCCCACCGAGCGGATTGATTTCACGATGGTGGAGGGGGACTTTGTTGAATTTTTTGGATGCTGGAAGCTCTCAGATTTAGGCGATATCACGAGGCTGAGCTATGCCATCACGATTCTTCCCCCCCGTAAAATGCCCATCCAAGTTGTGCAGCGACGTCTGAAGGCCGATCTTTCCAGTAACTTGTCTGCGATTCAGCAGGAAGTGTTTCGTCGTTGTGCGTAGTCACCGTAACCCTGCCTCACAATGCTCGGCATCAGTCGTCTGAGGCTCAAAGTCTGCGATCGCGTAGATCAAAGATGGCGAAGGGTATAGCCATCCAAGAAAATAGCGATCTGTTGGCCACCCTTTCCGCAAGTAATCGAACGTGTTTTGGGTCACAAATGTTCTGAACGATAACTCCTGAATAGGGACTCCATCACTGAACTGTGCTGAGGTCCAGAACTTACATTCAGGTTTCTTAATTTCGTGATGTCGAGTGTACACAGCTTGCATACTGGTGACTGATCGAGTAAGCCACACTTTTTTAGCTCCTCAAAGGAGGTTCGGCAGCAGAAGACCGCCTCTCAATCTTGCTGGCAGTTTTCGCACAGACCGTGAACGATTACTTCATAGTCGTCGACTTGCAAACCGGATCTCAACTTTTGAAAACTCATGTCCTGTAATTGTTGCCAAGCAATATCTTCAATGTGTCCGCAATTGTTGCAGCGGAAATGATGGTGGTGTTCTACATTCGCGTCGTACCGGCAGACCCCCTCTTCCAGCAACACTTCGCGGACTAGACCGACATTACGAAGCGCCTGCAGAGAGCTGTAGACGGTGGCTTGGGAAGAAGTAGGTGCGTCACGATTGAGATCCACCAGAATTTGTTCGGCGGTGGGGTGGTCAGTGCGGTCAAGCAGATTGGAGTAAACGGCAAACCGCTGCGGTGTGACCCGCAGTCCTCTGGATTTTAGGGTTTGAACGATTCGATCCGTCTGCACTTGTTAGCTCCTTAATGAACGACTCCAACCCAACGAGCTCTAAGGAGTATGGCTCCAAAGCGAGTTCAGCTTTAGATATATCAGGTTACTATCTTACCATTTGGACAGAATAAGTCCTATTTAAATGATGCAAGCATAAGTAAGTAATTATAACTATTGAATTCTTCTTATCTAAGAATTATTCTGATTTATGGCGGCACGCGCTGAAACAAGCGCAGCCAACAGTGGTTTCACTCAACGAAGTTTTTTTACTTACAGAAAGGTAGATATGGCTGTAATTGAACGCTTACCTGACGTTGTCTTTAAGACTCGCGTCCGTGATGAATCTTTGCCGGGGCCTAACCCCTATCGGTGGGAGGACAAAACCACTCAAGAGATCTTTGGTGGCAAGAAGGTTGTCGTTTTCTCTCTGCCTGGAGCCTTCACTCCAACCTGCTCCTCTAACCACCTGCCCCGGTACGAAGAACTTTACGATGAGTTCAAGGCTCAAGGTGTTGACGAAATTATTTGTGTATCTGTTAACGATGCCTTTGTGATGTTCCAGTGGGGACTCAAAATTGGTGCCAAGAACGTTTACCTCCTTCCCGATGGCAACGGTGAATTCACCCGCAAGATGGGCATGTTGGTGGACAAGTCTAATCTAGGCTTCGGCATGCGTTCTTGGAGATATTCCATGCTGGTGAATGACGGCAAGATCGAGAAGCTCTTCTCCGAGCCAAATTTTGGCGATAACTGCCCCACCGACCCCTTTGAAGTCTCCGATGCAGACACGATGCTGGCTTACTTAAAGGGAGCCGAAGCGGGTAAGGTGTCCGAGCCCCGTCTAGAGTTCGTTGGCTAAATGAACGTCTAGAATTCGCGCCTGCAGGGATCGCCTTGGCCCTTGCGGGCGATTGCCGCATGTACTTCTTAGGCAAACAGCCTACAATCAAAGCTTTAGGACGCAACACTAAGCCGTCTGCTTTTTTGACTTCTCTTCTAGCCCGACTCAGAGGGTTGCTATGAAACTATCTAGCAAAAATCTCGACACTCGCCTTGATACCGTCTACGACGCCATTGTGGTGGGGGGCGGTATGGGTGGCCTATCTGCTGCAATCTATTTGGCCCGCTACGGTCTCAAGTGTTTGGTTGTGGAAAAGGGTAGAGGGCGATCGTTTTGGATGCAGGACACCCGCAACTATTTGGGCTTTGACCCTGACACGCCTGGGCGTGACATCATCCAGCACGGAATTAAGCAGGCGCTTGGGTGGGGGGCGGATTACTTGCGCGGCTATGTGGAAGCAGTCACGGATGAAGGGGATACCTTTTCCGTGCAAGTCAAAGTGGGAAAAAAGGAGGGCATTCATCCTGTATTCCGCAGCAAATATTTAATTGCGGCCTCTGGAGTGATCGATAAGCTTCCCCAGCTCGACAACATGCAAAATGTCTATGATTATGCAGGCTACACGCTGCATGTGTGTATGATTTGCGACGGCTACGACATGTGGGACCAAAAGACTGTGCTGATAGCCGGGTCGGAAGGTCAGATTAATGCCGCGTTCGTGCTGGATTGGTTTACCCCTTATATCTCGGTGTTGACCCACGGTTTGTTTGAAGTTAGCGACGAGATGAAGCGCAAGCTAGCAGAACGGGGCTATCCGCTGTACGAAGCCCCGATCGCTAAGTTCTTAGGGGAAAACCACAAGTTGAGCGGTGTCGAACTGGTAGACGGTCAGGTGGTTGAGGCCACCACTGGCTTAGTAGCCATGGGGTCGGTGTATCACAATCAGTACCTCAAGGGGATTGAGGGGTTGGAGTGGAACGGTGAGAATTTAGTCACCAATAACATGGCTCAAACCTCGCACGATCGCATCTTTGCACTTGGAGATTTAAAGCAAGGGCTAAACCAAGTGACGATCGCGGTGGCTGATGGCACTTTGGCCGCCACCCAGATCTGGCGCAATATTCGCCGCGCTAGCGAGCCTCGAAAGTGGGAGGAGAACATTCCGAGGCTGATGGAGAACCTGACGGCTAAGGTTTAACGGCTACGCCGGCCGAGAGCTTGAACATTCAATCAGGGCTGGTCTTCGTCCAGAGGGCCAGCCCTCCTCCTTTGCCACGGGCGGCAATATAGTCATCGGCGATCGCGAAGTAGGTGAAGAAAGCTTTCTCTTTTAAAGGTGCATCGTAAAAACTTGCGGCTTGCTCGCTTCCACCGCGAACGTCACCAGAGTACAGTTCCACATCCGCCATGGATACAGTCATGTGGATGAAGTCAAAGGCAAGGATATTGCTTTTGGGGTGGAAGCTGATTGGACCGGAAAGGGCAAATTCTAGAGAGCCTAGGCGGACGGAGTTGCGCACGGAACCGCGATCGCTATCCTCCTCTGCCTGGGAATAAGCGATCGTAACGGCCAGAAATTTGGGTAGAAAACGACCTATCCCAAATGCGGCTCCCGCTGTCTTGCGCGCTTTTTTAGTGCCGGTAATGAAGCCCAGCTGCCAGGTGCCGGTGAGGTCTGAGAGGAAATAGTCTGACTGAGCTTGCTTGGCAGATTTTTCGGCAGCCACTAGAGCGGAGACGACGGCTGCTGCTTCTGGCTTCTTGTTCGTCTCAGATCGCAGATAGGCCACTGCTGATGCGATCGCTTCCTGCTCTTGACCACTTAAACTTGTCATCCCTGCACCTCAATCCCATCCATTTCCCAGCCTGCCAGACAAACTTACAATAGAGGCCTTAAACACCACTTTCGAGTTGCCCGATGCCAGCAACATCACCCGACGCTATTGCAACTAAGCCAGTTGTTTTAGAACCTGCTTCTGAAGCAAGCAGTTCGAAGGCCACCGCCGCACGATCCTCTAAGAATTTCAAAAAGCTGCAGGCTCGGCTGCGGGGGTTGGTGGGCAAGGCCAGCATAGATTACGGCATGTTGGAAGAGGGCGATCGCGTGATGGTCTGCCTGTCTGGGGGCAAAGATTCCTACACCATGCTGGATTTGCTGTTAAGTCTACAAAGACGTGCTCCGGTCAATTTTGAGCTGTTGGTGGTGAATCTGGATCAAAAACAGCCGGGGTTTCCGACAGAGGTTTTGCCGCGGTATCTAGACGATCTAGGAGTGCCCTATCGGATTGTGGAGGAAGACACCTATAGCACGGTGGTGCGGGTGGTGCCGGAGGGGAAGACGATGTGCGGGCTGTGTTCCCGGTTGCGGCGAGGAATCCTTTACCGGGTAGCTAGCGAGGAGGGGGCTACCAAGATCGCATTGGGTCACCATCGGGATGACATCGTGGAAACTCTATTCCTCAACATGTTCCACGGTGGGCGGTTGAAGGCGATGCCGCCCAAGCTGTTGAGCGACGATGGCAAGCATGTGGTTATTCGCCCGCTGTCCTACTGCTCGGAGCGCGAAATCGAAAAGTATGCACGAGCGCGGAATTTTCCGATTATTCCTTGTAACTTGTGCGGATCGCAGGAGAATTTGCAGCGGGGGCTGATTAAGCAGATGCTGCAGGATTGGGAGCGGGACGATCCGGGGCGGATTGAGCGTTTATTCCGCAGTATTCAGAATGTGTCGCTGTCTCAGTTGGGCGATCGCGAGCTGTTTGATTTTGTGGGGCTGCGCCAACAAACGTGAGAGCGAGCGTTTATCGAAAGCTTGTCCAGCAACTGTTATTGCCGATGAAGGCTATCCTAAAGAGACATCGCAGCGCACTGAGCTGCTGTATCCTATCCATCATTGCTATTTGACGGCTTATCTAGGCATGTACGATTCCACCAATTTCGATCGCCTGATCAACTATCTGCCGTTCGAAATTCGCGGCGACGTTGCGATTGAGATCGGAACCGACGACCAGAGCAAAGTGGTGCAGCCCCTTTGGCGGTTTCCCTGGCAAGATCGCTCTCGGTTTGCCATTGATTTAAACCGCTGGGAACAACTCTCCACTGACCAACAAAAAATGTATTTCCTGCGGGAGGCCAGCCTAGCCACCGAAATTTCAATGGGGAATAACTGGGCTGCGCTCCTGCTCTATCCCGCTCTGCTGGGAGCCGGTGCCACTGGTTTTCTGGTCGAGATGCAGATGTCTGACAATTTGGGGATTGGCCTCGCTGGAGGACTGGCGTTGCTAGCATTCTTGTTGCTCCGTCGCTCCGAGAAAGGGCAGAAAGCTCAAATCTCTGCTGACGAATATGCGATCCGCCATGCCTCTCAAAACGGATATACCGAGCAGCAGGCAGCAGGGTTGCTACTCAGTGCCTGGCTAAAAATCCGCGAACTGGAAGGTCGCACTAAAAGCAATTACGATTTCACGATTCGTCAGCGCAATTTAGAGTACGTCAACGCGAAGGGCTTAACCTCTTCCGCCCTATCGGTAGCCCCTGGCGGTCGGAAACCCAACGAACCTCAGCAGCGAGGATATGACGATCGGGCAATCAGCTATGACGACAACTCTGGCTACGGTGTGCCACCTAACTACGGCTCGTCCCAAAACTATGACGACTACGGTCGCAACTCCGGTGGTTATGGGGACAACTCTGGCTACCGAGAATCTCAAGGGAACTACGGCAATGGCGATCGCCCCAGAAACCCTGATTATCGACGTTAGACCTCTAGCTCCATCCTTCAGCTTCTGCCATGTATCGCTATCCCTCGGCCCTGCTTTGACGTCGGGCTGATTTTTATTGAGACTTTGAACTAATTGATAATGACTGTGTTTTTAGCCAGGTGGCCAAGTAAAGGGTCGCCCTCCCAGAATGTGCACGTGTAAGTGGAACACGGTTTGTCCTGCGCTTGCGCCGTTATTCATCACTAAGCGATAGCCGTCCTCTGCCAATCCAGCAGCAGCAGCAACGTCTTTCGCCTTGAGCATGAGATGGCCTAGGAGAACGGCATCCTCCGCTTTAGCCTCCGACAATTTTGGAATGGGTTGCTTGGGGATGACCAGAATATGGGTGGGGGCTTGCGGAGCGATGTCATGGAAAGCTAATACTAAATCATCTTCGTAGACGATGTCAGCGGGTATTTCTTTGCGGATGATTTTGCCGAAAATCGTGTCGCTCATCAATTCATATGCGGATGCTGCAGTAATCACTCTAGTAGTTTCTTGAAATGGAGGCGAGCAGTTAGTTATAGCGACCGTCAATTTGCTTAGGCCATCTCAGCTGTCCAGCGTCTTAATTGGGCATAGAGCAATTTGGCTTCACCATGATGGCGATAGCCAAATCAAAAAGGAAGTGAAATAAAAAGAGCACACATTCACGAATGCCGCGCAGAAACCGCAGAAGACTCAATCCGCTGCAGCCATCCCCGCAAGATTGCGTTCGTTTCTTGCCACGCTTCATCCATAGGACAGTGTCCCGCATTTGGAATGGTTTCAAATTGCTGTACGCAGTCGAAATTTTCAAATTCGCGCGCCAGATCCAGCGGTTCCCACGGGTCGTTCTCCCCCCAAATCACTGCCACGGGAGCCTGCATTTTAGGCAAGAGATCCTCCGCTAAAGGTCCAGAGGAATAATTCACAAAAGAAATAAACACATCTGCAGCACCGGGATCGCGAGCGGGCTCTAGCAAAATATTGAGTAGCTCATCTGTAATCATTTCGTGACGCCGATAGGCCTGCTTCAAAATATTTTGCAGCGATCGCCGCTGAGCAATTTGCTTAAAAAACAGCTGACCCACAGGTTTAAACCTGAGCACCCTTTGCATGACTGGTGTCCCCAAGCGCTGTGCCAGCGATAGAGAGCTGCGCTTGCGTTCGTGCAGCAGCCGTAGAGAGCAATTAATCAGGACGGTGCTTTGACACCATTCAGGCGCAAACACAGCCGCCTGCAGCGCCACAATGCAACCTACCGAGTTACCCACTAGTGTGGCGGGGCGACCCACCACCTGCTGACAAAACTCAACCAGCTGTGTTCCCCACAACTCAAACGTGTAGTTAATCGGCGGCTTGGGGGCGGCCCCGAACCCCAATAAGTCAATGGAATACACGCGGTAAGACTGCGACAGCTCCGCTGCAGTCTTGCGCCAATGACCAATACATCCCCCAAATCCATGCACTAAAACCACAGGCGGGGCATCGAGATCGCCATCCACCCGATAAGGCAATGAGTATTCCTGCCATTGCCAGGTGGCGTTAGCGCGGGCAAAAGTGGGAGCAGTAGCGGTCACTAGCAATGTCTCACAATCAAAGACAGTCCGTTCTGTTGCAAACGGTCAAGCAATGGCGATCGAACAGCTTCGACAAAGCAGGGGCAGTACTACGTCCCACCCCCGCATGATGAAGCTAAGGATTTAGGCTCCGTCCGTTCGAGCTACCTCATGTTAACTTAAGTAAAATTAACTCAGTTTCGGCACTGCGCATCTTGTCTTCCTCATTTCCCCCAATCGCATCGCCATCAGCTGGGCCTCGCGCCATCAGCTTGAGCACTGCCTCCGTTGTCTTTTTGTCAGCTGGGGCGTTGGTGTCGTTACCCGTATTTGTTCAAGCCCCGTTGGTTCGTAGTGCCCCCTGGGTGAGCTTGGTGCTGACTGTGCCGTGGCTTTGCCTCAGCCTGCACATGCTCTCTTTACGCACGTACCGCATCTGGGGGAGTCTGCTGTACGGCTTCACCCTGACCTGGCTGTGTGGGTCTCTGTATTGGGGCTGGCTTCGCACTGAGCCCCTTTGGCATATGCCTATCGAGGCGATCGCCTTGCCTATCGCAATTTGGGGGCTGTGGCGGGGGTTTGCCAGAGTCGGCAACTACTTCTTACTGGGTTCTCTGTTCGGTACCGCTATCACCGACCTTTACATTCACACTGTGAATCTTCTGCCCCAATGGCGAGCCGCTATGCAACCCACTGTTTCAGATGTCGCTCTTACGGGGGCGATGCTGGATGCGATTTTAAAAATGCAGTCACAGTTGGGTTTGGTGAGTGCGGTTATTCTGGCCCTGGTACTGCTCGTTGTCGGTATGTTTGGTGTTTGGCAGGGGGAAGATCGCCAAGGCAATGCAAAGCTGCATTGGTGGGCGTTTAGCGGTGCTGTGCTGTTTACTTTGGTGGTAGATGGCTTATTTGGTTTAGGAGCCTGGTTGGAAGCCTCCGGAATGATTTAATTCTGATAGCTGGATCCCCGTCAATTGTCATGCAAAAAGTAGATCCATACCCTGACCAAAACGCGGTAAAGTGCTTAAGCAGTTTGAAGAATTAAGAAATCTGCCATGCGGATTCCTCCTGTTGAAGCGGCCGATGCTGACAAGCAAGTCCAAAAGGTTTACGACACCCTAGAAAAGCATTACGGGACAGCGCTTAATCCCCTGCGAACCATGGCCTACAAGCCGCAGTTGATGCGCGCTGCAATGACGCTGTATGGTGCCATTCATGCCCCTAACCCCAACCTCTCTGAAGAATTGAAGGAGCTGGTCAGCATTCGTGTTTCCCAGATTAATGGTTGCCGCCACTACTGCGTTCCCTACCACACGCTGCAGGCGAAGAAGCATGGTGCCAGCGACGCCAAGATTGCGGCAGTTGCAAAAGCCCGCAACAATCCCATTTTCTCCGAGCTAGAGCAGTTGGCAATTGAATATGCTGAACGTATCACTGTCCCCTCTATGCTCGTTACTGACGAGTTTTTTGACCGTCTTAAATCTTTGCTAGGTGAAGCAGACATTGTGGAACTGACTGCGGTCATCAGCTTCATGAATTTTTGGAGCAAAACCATCGATGCTCTGGAAGTGCCTTTAGATGAAGTTTTTGCAGAAGGGTCTTCCCACAGTTAATGGCTGATTCACTCCCGCGGTCTTTGCCACACATCGCTAGAGTTTTTCCAATTCAGCAGTCACAGGTTTCATCCTTGCCAACAATCCCACGGCAAGGATGGATATCTTTGCAATATGCCAAAAAGAAAAAAGCTCCAGATAACCTGGAGCTGATTAAGAAAGTTAAGAATTGATGATTATCTTTTCCACCGCACCAAGAGGTGGAGCAAATCCAAGATTTTGGTTATTTGGGTCATGTAGTCGTCGCTGCAGCTACTTCTTCGGCAGAGCGTACGCTGACACGCTGGCGCTTTTTACCGAAACGCTCGAAGCATACGATACCTTCTGCAACCGCAAACAGGGTGTCATCGCTTCCCTTCATCACGTTGACGCCAGGGTGGAACTTCGTGCCACGCTGACGAACCAAAATATTACCAGGAATAACTTTTTGACCGCCGTAGCGTTTAACTCCTAGGCGTTTAGCATTAGAATCACGGCCGTTCCGAGTACTACCGGTTCCTTTTTTGTGTGCCACAGACCTTACTCCTTTTCTGCACTTGTGCGGACAATAAACTTAAAGTTGATTATTCGGCTGCATCTTCGGCAGGTGCTGCCGCAACATCTGCGCCCAGGGACTTACCACCGATTTCGATGGACTCAATCATCAAACGAGTGAGGTTTTGACGGTGACCGTTCTTCTTGCGGGTTTTTTTCTTGGGCTTCATCTTGTAGACGATAACCTTGGGGCCACGCCGGTGTTGCAGGACTCTGGCCTTAACCACTGCCCCTTTGACGTAGGGTTGACCGACGGTGACATCTTCTCCGTCGTTGACCAATAAGACGTTAGAGAGATCGATGACCGAATCGGGTTCATCCTTCAGCAGCTCCACGTCATAGAAGCGACCGGGCTCTGCCCAAAGCTGCTTACCACCTGTCTCGACAATTGCGTAAGTCATTTCTCAATTTTCCCTGCCGTACGGGAGCCAATCAGAGTGCTAAATGGTTCAGCAACTGGCTGCCTTAAACCCGATCCGAGCAATTATTAGTCACGGTCTATCATCTTAGGAGATTGAGCGTCCATCTGTCACTGTTTGGCAGAAAAAGTTTCTTGGACAGTACCCCTTACAATCACCCGAGTGGGAAAGGGTTGCCTAACTCGCCAAGACTTTCCGCTAGCGATCGCGATAGTCCCGTTGCCAAGGTTGCGGGTCAGGAGATGGCGTAGGGGGTTGGGATCTGGGTTGGGTCCGGGGGGAAGGCGGCAGGAGCTGGCCCATCGGCCTGCGGTTGGAGGGAGGCAGGGGACGAGGCATTCCATTCGCTGGGGACGCATCCGATCGGGGATGAGATTGGCGAGGGGGAGTGGGTTGGGAGGGGTGACGCTGCTGAAATTGATAGTGGCGCTCGATGCCGGCCTGTGCCTGTTGTACTTCGGCGAATGATTGGGCATGCAGCCGTCGAATAATCTGTACGGGGGGGCTAGTGCGAATTATGCGCGCAACATCATTCACAAAGCGGAGCGTGCGATCGTATTGCCTTGTAGAAATTAGTCCCATCGGTAACTCTCGCCAGAACACCTATTTGGACTCTACTGTCTTACGTTCCTCCAGTTTTGTCCACATAAGGATTTCTCTGAACAGTGTTTTGAGGCACAGCGTGTGACTTCTACCAAATTATTCGATGTTGCAAATCCTCTGGCTACTGATTGATTGTTATGAATCGGTGCAAAGGGGCTTGCGACTGGGTGTGGGTGTGATATACACGCAAACAGACCCGTTAGGATTGTCGTCATGACCCTGGAAATTCCCCGCCGCCAGTATGTCAGCAGCTACGGGCCGACAGTGGGCGATCGCGTGCGATTGGCCGATACCTCACTCGCGATTGAGGTGGAACGGGATTTCACCACCTATGGAGAAGAGGTCAAGTTTGGGGGAGGAAAAACCATTCGGGATGGGATGGGACAATCGCCGACGGCTACCCGAGGCAAGGGGGCATTAGATGTCGTGATTACCAATGCCCTGATTCTGGATTGGTGGGGAATCGTCAAAGCAGATATCGGGATTCGGGATGGTTACATTGTTGGGATTGGTAAAGCTGGAAATCCGAACATTCAGGATGGGGTCACCCCCGGAATGGTGGTGGGTGCTTCAACTGAAGCGATCGCCGGGGAAAACACGATTGTGACTGCCGGGGGGCTGGACACTCACGTTCACTTCATTTGTCCGCAGCTGTGCGAATTTGCGATCGCCTCTGGCGTAACCACCCTGTTGGGAGGGGGCACCGGCCCTGCAACGGGCACGAATGCCACGACCTGTACGCCAGGAGCCTGGAATCTCGGCAAGATGTTTCAAGCAGCAGAAGCATTTCCGCTGAATCTGGGATTCTTCGGGAAGGGCAATAGCTCTTTGCCCGAATCATTAGCAGAACAGGTGGAAGCGGGGGCTTGCGGCCTAAAAATGCATGAAGACTGGGGCTCGACTCCAGCAGTTATCGATACTTGCCTGGATATTTGCGACCAATACGATATTCAGGCGCTGATTCATACGGATACGTTAAACGAGTCTGCTTTTGTAGAGGATACGATCGCCGCCATCAACGGTCGCACGATCCACACGTTTCATACGGAAGGGGCGGGGGGAGGCCATGCCCCCGACATTATTCGAATTGCCTCTGAGCCCAACGTTCTACCCAGCAGCACGAACCCCACTCGTCCTTTCACGGTGAATACAATCGAAGAGCATCTTGACATGCTGATGGTGTGCCACCACCTCAGTAAGGATGTGCCGGAGGATGTGGCGTTTGCCGAATCCCGCATTCGTCCGCAAACAATTGCCGCAGAAGACATCCTGCACGACATGGGAGTGTTCAGCATTATTGCCTCCGACTCGCAAGCAATGGGGCGGGTGGGAGAGGTGATTATCCGCACCTGGCAGACCGCCTCCAAGATGAAGGATCAGCGGGGACCGCTGCCGCAGGATAGCGATCGCAATGACAACCATCGGGCCAAGCGGTACGTGGCTAAGTATACGATTTGTCCAGCGATTGCCCACGGTCTCGATACTGTCATTGGATCTATCGAAGTAGGAAAGCTGGCTGACCTATGTATTTGGAAGCCGGCGTTTTTTGGGGTCAAACCGGAACTCGTGTTGAAGGGTGGGACGATCGCATACGCCCAAATGGGAGACCCGAATGCCTCGATTCCTACACCGCAGCCGGTGCATTCCCGTCCCATGTTTGGGGGCTTTGGTAAAGCGATGGAGCAAACTAGCCTGATATTTATGTCGCAAGCGGGGGTAGAAAACGGCATCCCCGAGCAGTTGGGACTGCAGCGGCCAGTGTTTGGGGTGGGAAACTGTCGGGAAATTAGTAAAGCGGATTTGAAGCTGAATACCGAGACTCCGCACATTGAAGTGAATCCCGAAACTTACGAGGTTCGCGCAGATGGAGAGTTACTGACCTGCGAGCCGGCAGAGGTGCTTCCGATGGCGCAGCGGTATTTCCTGTTTTAGATTGACGAGCTTAAACACATTCAACGTCAAAGCCCATCTGGATTACTCGCAGATGGGCTTTTGAAATCGAAGTCATGCCAATTTTGTAGCGACCGTCAAGATGCTGAGGACATCTCAGCTATCCAGACCCCTGCCTAAGAATAGAACTGTTTGTCTGACTTAACTGAGATGACCACCGATATATAGGCAAGCTGCTGCTGTTTGGCAACTAGACAGAGAACTTCTCCACAATCCGGCGAGTGGCCTCGTTCACATTCTCGCGACTGTTGAAGGCGGAAATGCGGAAGTAGCCTTCGCCTGCAGCGCCGAAGCCGGAGCCGGGGGTGCCCACAATGTGGGTGGCAGTCAGCAGCTTGTCGAAGAAATCCCAGCTAGAGAGGCCGTTGGAGGTTTTAACCCAGACGTAGGGAGCGTTAACGCCACCGTAAACCTGCAGGCCAGCGGTAGTGAGCTGCTCGCAAATGATGCGGGCATTTTCTAAGTAGAAGGCAATCAGGGCTTTGGTTTGGGCTTTACCTTCAGCAGAGTAGACCGCTTCTGCCCCCCGCTGCACGATGTAGGACACGCCGTTGAACTTGGTGGATTGGCGGCGGTTCCACAGTTGGTGTAGCTCTACATCGGAGCCGTCGGCAGCTTTGCCGGTTAGAGATTTGGGTACGACAGTTAGGGCGCAGCGGGTGCCGGTAAACCCTGCGTTTTTAGAGAAGGAGCGGAATTCGATCGCGCAATCCCGCGCCCCTTCAATTTCGTAGATGGAGTGGGGCAGGGAGTCGTCGGTGATGAAGGCTTCGTAGGCAGCGTCGAACAGGATGATGGAGCCGTTGGCTTTGGCGTAGTCCACCCACTGCTGCAGATGCTCTTTGGTGGCGGTTGCACCAGTCGGGTTATTGGGGAAGCAGAGGTAGATCAGGTCTACTTTTTGGGAGGGGATTTCGGCGGTGAAGTTGTTGTCGGCGGAGATGGGCATGTAGACCAAGCCACCGTATTTGCCGCTGTCGTCTGCCTCTCTGGTGTTACCGGCCATGACGTTGGTGTCTACGTAGACGGGGTAGACGGGGTCGGTAACGGCGATGGTGTTGTTGTGGCCGAAGATATCCAGGATGTTGCCGCAGTCGCACTTGGCTCCATCGGAGATGAAGATTTCGGAGGCGTCGATGTCGCAGCCTCGGGATTGGAAGTCGGTTGTGGCGATCGCCTCTCGCAACCAGCCGTATCCCTGTTCGGGGCCGTATCCTTTGAATGTTGCGCGATCGCCCATTTCCTCCACGGCCGCAATCATGGCTGTGCGGCAGGCTTCTGGCAGGGGTTCTGTTACGTCGCCAATCCCCAACTTAATAATGGGAGCGTCGGGGTTTGCTTCCGCATATGCCTTGACTCGACGGGCAATTTCGGGGAACAGATAGCCTGCTTTTAGCTTGAGAAAATTGTCGTTAATGGTTGCCATGTTGGGAGGGTTGCTACAACGCACTCAACAGCTTAGCGATAAACTGCGACCCGCTCCAGTACTCGCCCGAAGTGTCCCGTAGATTGCGGAATAATCAAGATCGGGCCAACAGCTTCAACACCGGAAGATAATCTACAGCTCGATTGCAGAAATTTCCCAACCCACCCGCCACCTAGCCCCCCTTGGGAAGGGGGGATCAAGGGGGGATCCAAAGCTCTACCTGCTCGCAAACCCTCTCAAACTCGCGAAAAACCTGCTGATTCGTAAATCGAATCACCCTCAACCCATAGCCTTCCAATCTTTGAGTTCGTTCTCGATCGTAGGCTTGTCCCTCATCCGTAAAGTGGCTGTCTCCGTCAATCTCAATGACGAGCTTGAGCTTGGGGCAATAGAAGTCAACGATGAAATGGTCGATGGGGCGTTGTCTGAGAACTCTGAATTTGAATTTCTTTAGATACTGGTTCCATAGTTTTTTCTCCGCTGGGGTCATGTTTTTGCGGAGTTCTTTGGCTCTGGCTACTAGGGCGGGGTTGTAGGGGAGGTGGTAGTTGCTGGTGGTTAGGGGCATCGATCCCCCCTAGCCCCCCTTGGGAAGGGGGGGATGTTTGAGGCTTCAGGTTTTCGCTTGCTCCAAGTCATTGCCATTGCTTTATCAGTTTCAATCGTCTAGTAATTAGCTTTATCCCTGTTCGGGGCCGTAGCCTTTGAACGAAGCGCGATCGCCTGTTTCCTCTATTGCTGCGATCGTGGCTTAGAGGATGTTTTAAAAGTCCCTGACGATTTATCAAAACTATCCAGATCCCCCTAAATCCCCCTTAAGAAGGGGGACTTTTGAGCCTGTTTCCCCCCTTCCCAAGGGGGGCTAGGGGGGATCCTGTAGTGCTTAACATCACAGCCAATACCTTTTCAAACATTCTCTTAGCGAAAGGATAGCCTAACGCTCCGCATAACCGGCTGACAATGGATCGCGGCGGAATCGTCAGTCGGGTTTAATGCAGTTGTTTGCATTTTTTTTCCGCTATCACTAGCATTTCATAATCTTCAGTTGTCAATTTGTCATCCCTTGTAAAAGCACCTAGTTTTGCCCCGAATATATCAATAGTTTTAAAATTCAGCGTTTTCAATAGCCAAGTTATTTCCGATGGTACGTAATACCTTTCATTACAGTGAATTGTTTTCTTTTTGCCTTCATCATCTACAGTTTCATAGATTGAATAATCTCTAAATTTCATTAAATCAAACGTATTCTCTGATAAAGTGCCTTCTGTACAGCCCTTGTTGATGAATTCCTTGACTGAATGAAACAGAGGGAACAAACCATTCAAGGTGGTAAAAATCAATTTACCGTTTGGTTTTAAAGCGTTGGCGGCATTTTGGAGAATCTTAAAATTCATCTCATCGGTTTCCATCAAAGGAAATGCGCCTTCACACAGCATTATGGCCAAGTCGAATTTATGAAAGAAATTAAGGCTTCTGGCGTCATTCTTTTGGAACTCTATTTTCAGATTCCGCTCGGTTGCTTTTTCTTTTGCGCGTTTCAAAAGTGATTCTGACAAATCAATTCCAACAACGTAATAGCCTCTTCTGGATAATTCAATTGAATGCCTTCCTGTTCCACACCCTATATCCAATATTCTTGCGTTTTTATTGCAATCAATTTCTTTTTCAATAAAATCGCATTCTCCAATGGTTCCTTGAGTGAAACTTTCTTTATCATATGTCATCCCGTAATTTTCAAACAATTCTTCATACCACTGCTTCATACTGTTTACTCCTTTTATTTAGATGCCAACTATTCATTAAAAAGAAACTGGATTTTCTCGAAGTATATCTAAGGGACTTTGAGCATGAAGCGCCAGCGTAATTTGCGTCCTGGTTGAATTGCCACGTCATACATCTGATTATTTGAACAACTCACGCCCAAACAACTCGATTAAAAGGGCATTCTTTAACCCTGCATCGCTTGCAAAAGTAGAAAAACTGACCTAAATACCACATGCTTGCCGTTATCCAAAATGCGCTTAGCAATATTGGATTCAATCGCAACCAGTATAGGGGATAGGTCGGAATAAGAATGAAGATCGTGTAAAACAGAAACTTTTCAAACGCACTAAATGGAGTCGTTTTTCGTTTTTTAATAAGCCATTTGATTGTGGTTGGCGAGGCTTGCAGACAATCTCCATATTCATATAGGTGAGGACATCTGGTACAAGTCAAATGCCTCACAACTACCCCTAGAATTCCATACCAATAGACAATGATGTATGGAATGACCCAAATCCAAGCTTCGAGAATTATTCCAACTGTGCCAAAAATTCCCATTGCTATGAATGAAGATTGGGCATAGATTTTCTCCCAAAGGCTAAATTTTCCTGCAAGAGGACATGGCTCTCTAGCTTTCATCTTTCATAGCTCCATATTCTATGTATAACGGTCGCAATCTCCGGCGCGAGCAAAAGCTAAATTTGATGGTTTATTTCCGAATATCATCAGCGTCCTGCTGTTGAAGCAGATCTCCTAGCTGCCTCTATTCTTGACTTTCAGACTTTAACCTCTTTGGTCGAAACATAGCAGTTCTCTCTTCTCTAATTTCTTAGAGAACTTCTATGCTCTATGACTTAATTATATTATCTATCGGCATTTGTACTCAGAAGCACTTCTGCAAATAATCTTTATAAACAATACAAGTATTGCTAAATTTTGTGCTATTGACAACCTAACGTTGCAGCGTACCGGTCGGGTATATATTTACCGGGAAAAGCGAGCATTCTGGCCTGCCGATCCGTGGACAGCGTCATGCTAGACGGAGCCCTCAGCTTAGCAGTTTAGGAGAAATAGTTCGGAATTCAATGACATCCTGACATTCTATCAAATCCCCCAAAGATTCTCTCTCAATAGTTTAATTTAATCAGGATTTCTCATCAGGTACAACACTAACAAACACACTATGGTTGCCCTCAGGGTGTGTAATTAAAATGTGCTTTATGAGTTCATCAAGAATATCATCGTTATCAGGCACAATATAGATCCTGGATAAAGCCAAGAAATCGGTCTCTATTTCTTGGCTTTCGTACTGCAAATTTTCTTCAAAAGACAGAGGAAAAAGTAACTGAACCTCGGTGTGTTTAGCATCCAGTCGAGTAAGGTGAATCACGAACCCGAAGTCTTGAATATGCAAATCTGTTGGTAATGTTATACCTTTATATTGCCCTCTTACTGCCCCTATAAGGACAATTTTACCTTCTGAATTAACATCGATATCTGGATTTTTTACAACATATTTTCTGTAACTCTTTACCTCTTTTAATATTTCTTTCTTGATCTGATGTGAATCATCAAGTCTCTTATCTTTCGAGTGGTTTGGAGATCTCCATCGTCCTCGGATTATTAGGCCTACTTTCATTGATGAATCCTTCTAGGTGGAGGTCTAACGCCGCGCTCTGCGGCAAATTTAGAGCGCAGCGGGAAATTTGTCCGACAGCAGCGCCTTGTGTACGCCCGGCATGGGCATGAACTAATGGGGTGAAAGTCCCCTGTCGGAGAACCAGCGTCCAAATGCTCGAAAGAAATAGGAGCCGAGAGACGATAACGACTAGCTTAAGGCAAGGGCAA
>JBFRWN010000076.1:0-75139 GCA_051439605.1 Synechococcus sp. | reverse complement strand
CGCCTGAAGCGCCCACCGCGCCCGAAGCGCCAGTATTCGACGCAACACTGCCCGACGTGCCCACCGCACCTGAAGCGCCCACCGCACCTGAAGCGCCCACCGCGCCCGAAGCGCCAGTATTCGACGCAACACTGCCCGATGTGCCCACACTTCCCGAGGTGCCGGAACTGGACGCAACACTGCCTGATGTGCCCACACTTCCCGAATTACCGGAACTGGACGCAACATTACCCGACGTGCCCACACTTCCCGAGGTGCCGGAACTGGACGCAACATTACCCGACGTGCCCACACTTCCCGAATTACCGGAACTGGACGCAACACTACCCGACGTGCCCACACTTCCCGAATTACCGGAACTTCCCGAACTTGGTACCTCAGCCCTAGCTTCCGATCCACTGGCTCCAACAGGAAGTTTCTCAGATGTGGCTCAAACCATGTTCGAGATACCCGAGATCCCTCAGCTAGAGGAGATTCTCCCTAGTGGGGAGTTCCCAGGACTGATGAACTTAGGTTCGTTAGGTTCAATAGGTGAGATTCCTCCCATACCAGGGATCGATACCACGGCCATAGAAAACTCATTGCCTGAATTGCCAGCACTCCCAGCACTGCCTGAACTGCCAACAATGGGTTTCTAAACAAGTACAAAGCTGCTTGCAGTAATGTCACAGTGCATAATTAATGATGCATTTCTAAGCATTTGATGCATCCAGTGACTGTGTCATGCGTATTGCATAGTTGCGCGGCCCCCCAAACTACCCCGATCGCGGTGAGCTTGGGGGGATTTCTCTAAGAAGTGGTAATTCTATTTCTTCCTCAGTCTGCGTAAAAAATAAGCGGCGGATATTGATTTACTATCGAGCGAGTTGTCTTTGTCATCCCTCTAGTAACAACAAGCGACGAAGACCATCAATCGCTGCCTGTGCAGCGACCCACCTTACCCACTCGCGCCCGCGCGTTCCCCCAAACCGATGCTCCCTAACCGTCACAGTGCCATCCGGTTTTGCAATGCCGATATAAACCAACCCCACCGGCTTGTCCTCGGTGCCCCCCCCCGGACCCGCAATCCCCGTGGCACTAATCCCCCAATCAGTTCCTAGAGCCTGCTTGACCCCGATTGCCATTTGTCGAGCCACCGCTTCACTCACAGCCCCGTACTCGATCAAATCAGATGCCGACACCCCCAGTAGCCGCTGTTTAACGTTGTTGGCATAGGACACCACCGATCCAATAAAGTAGTCGGAACTCCCCGGCACCGCTGTTAATTGCTGTCCGATCCCCCCTCCAGTACAAGACTCAGCCAGTGCCACCGTTTGCCCCGCCGCTTTCAACAGTTCTCCGGTGACTTTCGGCAAGGTATCGTCATCTACACCGTAGTTATCGAGTCCGGCGATGCCTTTGATTTTCTCTGCCACCGGATTCACCAGCGCTTCAGCGTCCTTTACCGTCGCCGCTTTTGCCGTAATCCGAATCCGCACTTCCCCCTTACCGGCATAGGGCGCAACAGTGGGGTTGGTCAGAGTAAACAAGTCCCCGATTTTTTCCGCTAACCCAGACTCAGAAACCCCCCAGTGCCGCAGCACCTTACTGTGAAAAACCTGCTGTCCCCACCCCTGCGACTTCAAGTAGGGAACAGCTGTCTCGTCCCACATCGCATGCATCTCGCGCGGGACGCCAGGGAACGTAAACACGGTGAAATTTGGTGCAGTTTCCCACAGAAGTCCGGGGGCGGTACCAACCGGATTGGGCAATATATCTGCCCCTTTCGGGATTTGGGCCTGCCGGAGGTTACTGGGGGTCATGACGCGACCCCGTTGGGCAAATTTGGCTTCCAGATCCGTAACAATCTCGGCACGCTGGATTAAAGGCACACCAAAGTAGCTTGCCAGAGCGCTGTGGGTGAGGTCATCGGGGGTGGGACCGAGGCCACCGGTGGTAATCACAATGCTGCTGCGGGATTGAGCGAGGCGAAGCTGCTCGTGAATTCGCTCTACGTTATCTCCCACCACAGTCTGAATGTGATGGGGAATGCCCAGTTCCGCTAGCCTTTGAGCCAGATATTGAGCGTTGCTATTGAGGATCTCCCCCAGCAACAGTTCGGTACCGATACACAGTATTTCCGCGCTAGCGTGAGTTGTAGACAAAGACATGGTGCGATCGCCTGTGACCGTGGTTTAGCTTAGCAACGATCGAGAGAGTCTATTTCACTAGCGATCGTTCAGTTGCTGAGGACAGGTTATCAAGCGGTATTTGCTGGTTGAGAAAGAGATGGGTCGCACATTAACTGCAGCATGCGTTGGGATGCAATGGTTCTAGCCTCAGACTTGCTGGTGCTTTCAACGGTTGTCTGGCGATCCTGCCAACGAAGCTCGCACCTCCATTCAGTGCCTTGACCGCTATAGGTGTAATTGAGCTTGCCGAGCCCGATTTGTTCCATGGAGTTGAGTACACTGACGGCATTGAGGGCAGGCTTGTGCTGTAAAACAGAGGTCAGCACTCGTTGACGGATCTCGTATCCGAACGGACGGGAGAATAAGACTGCAACGTGGCGGGGGGTAAGCTTCTCCTCGTGAATCCATCTATCGACCAGCTGTACTAGGGCTTGACTGACCTCGCCGCTTTCCCCCGCTCGCTCCAACAAGCCCGTGAATTGATTGGAGGTTATTTCTACTTGGGCGGTCGGTGTCTGGAGAGGTTTTTCCTGTTGCTCGATGTTTTTCTCCCGTTGCTTGGCTTCGTAGGAGATGGCCCGATCTTCAATGCGTTCGCATAGGCCGCTGAGCAGCGAGGGGGACCAGTGGGATTTTTCCCCAGCGAGAACAGCGAGTAGTTGCTGCTGATTGATTAAATCTTCCACACGTCTGAGAGGACTAGTGCTGCGGGCGTAGCCGGGAAGCTTGAGAGCCCAGTGGGGAGCTGCGGTGGGGCGGTGTTCTGCTCTAGGTAAGCGGTGGGAAATGAGCGGGGCCAGAACTTGTGGTTCTTCACCGTATTGGGCAAAAACGGCTTGAAATTCTTCAACTTGGTAGATGTCTTGGACGCGAAACATGGCAGGGGCACCCGCCGCTGAGAGCACTTTGGCAGCTAGAGCGTTGTAGGTAATGGCGGTTGAAGCAATCAGCTGGCGGCTGCCGGACACTACTTGGCCAATGTCGTTGCGAAATTCGCCGCTAATCGCTTTCCCCCACATGCCCTGACGTCCTCGGTCCAGCCAACTAGCTGCCTGGGCAAGGGTGTTCAGCTGTGCTGCGAACGGACTGTCCTGTTGGTTGGCTAGCACTTTATCGGCGCTATCGTAGTCGATGCGGCCCTGGGATTGAAGAATGGCTGCCTGAAAAGTGTAGTTGAGGATGGAACCGTCCTCCCGAACAGAAACCTCCAGCGAGAGGACTGGCCGCTGCTGTTGGGGCAATAGGGAATGGGATTCCGTGAGTTTCGGGGACAGCATCGAGCGAATGCAGCGATTTCCTCGGTAGCGGGATTCAAGCCACACCAATGCCTGCTGCATTTGGTAGGAGCGCGGCTTAACGCTATCGGCAACAGCAGCAATCGAAATCCACAGACGGATGCGATCGCCTTCCTTAACTGCCCAAACCGCATCGTCGAGGTCTTGGGAGCTTTTGCTATCGATGGTGATGCCAGGAATCATGGGGGTAAAGGATAAAGGGGGGAAGCCATTCGCTGCATTTTATCCCCCCGTCACTTGTACGGGGGAACGGCTAGAGACTCGAGCAGAGAGGAGTATCTGGAGCCTCAGTCCCTAGAGACTAGGACCCCGTGACGAGGCGGCGAAGTTGCTTGAGTCCGGCTTCGGTATAGGGGGCGTAGCGCCATTTCAAATCTAACCACAGTCCTTTTTTTAAGACAGACTTGAAGTGAGAAAAGGTGTCGAAACTGGATTTGCCGTGGTAAGCCCCGATACCGCTATCCCCCACCCCTCCAAAAGGTAGCGTGTCCACACCAACGTGCATTACCGTGTCGTTAATGCAGGCACCGCCGGAGGAGGTGGATCGCAGAACTTTGTTCTGGATATCCGGCCTATTGGAAAAAACGTACAGGGCTAAGGGTTTGGGGCGGTCGTTGATGAGAGCGATCGCCTCGTCGAGGGAGTCATAGGCCAAAATTGGCAGGATGGGACCAAAAATCTCCTCTTGCATAACGGGGTCTTCCCAACTGACGTTATCCAAAATTGTCGGAGCAATGAAGCGACGTTCGCTGTCGGTTTCACCCCCCACAACGACATCTCCATCTTGGAGAAAGCCCTGCAACCGGGAAAAGTGACGTTGGTGGATGATGCGGCCAAAGTCAGGGCTCTCGCTTGGGCTGTTGCCAAAAAACTCGCCGATGGTGGATCGCAACTGTTCGATCAATTCCGCTTTAATGCGGCGATCGACCAGGATGTAGTCTGGGGCAATACAGGTTTGACCGGCGTTAATGAATTTTCCCCAGGCAATGCGGCGGGCGGCAACGTCTAGCTTGACGTCTGCATCAACAATGCAGGGGCTTTTCCCCCCCAATTCGAGAGTGACGGGGGTTAAGTGCTTAGCAGCGGCCTGCATAACGATGCGACCGATCTCGGTGCCCCCCGTAAAAAAAATATGGTCAAATTTTTCTGCCAAGAGGCGCTGGCTGACATCCACTTCCCCTTCGAAGACGGCAACGTATTCGGGGTCGAATGCTGCAGCAATAATCTCTGCCACCACCCTTGAAGTATGGGGGGCATGCTCCGAAGGTTTGAGGACAGTACAGTTGCCAGCGGCGATCGCTCCTACGAGGGGAGACATCATTAACTGAAAGGGATAGTTCCAGGGACCAATCACGAGCACGACCCCCAAAGGTTCTGGCTGGATCCAAGCAGAACCCGGAAATTGATCGATTCCAATCCCAACCTTCTGAGGTTTCATCCAGGTCTTGAGTTGCTTGAGGGCTTTATTGACCTCCCCTAACGTGGCAATTTCAAAGTAGGCTTCGAAGGCCGGTCGGCCCAAATCGGCTTTGGCAGCTTCTAGAATGGCGTCTTGGCGATCGAGAATGGCTTGCTTGAGTCGTCGCAACTGTTCGAGGCGGAACTCTAGCGGTTTGGTTGCCCCTGTTGCGAAATACTCGCGCTGATTGCGGATAATGTCGGGAATCGCTGGGAGCGTCAGTTGAGCGGTCACGGTAAAGTCTCCTAAGAACTGGAAAGCTGAGGGCAGGAATTTAGGGGTTGGGACTTTGCTCTGTACGGATGCTTTGGGGTTATGCTCTTCCACCTTAAACGCTGTAAACCTGGATGGATGGGCTGAGAATACTGGATCGATTTCAGTAGACAAAGTCTAGTCGCTCGATCGGCCATTCCCTTAAGCGATCGGGCCGAATTAGGAACAATACTTTAGTAACTTCACCTGCTCGATCGCGCGTTATTTAATGAACAACTCCATTTCATTGCTGTGTCTGGTGTTTGGGCTAGCGGCGATCGCTCCTCCGCTGGGTCAGCGGTTGAGGATTCCCTCGCTGGTCTTGCTCATTGCGGCTGGAGCAGTGTTGGGCACCCACGGGTTGGGCTGGATTGAGCGAGATGCCCAACTGATGTTGATGGAAAAGATTGGGCTGATGCTGTTGATGGTATTGGCGGGTCTGCAAGCGGATTTAAGCGATTTGAGCAAGCTAGGGCCAAGGGCGTTGCTGTTTGGAGGGTTAACGTTTGGCTTACCGTGGCTGATTGGCTTAGGCAGTGGATACGCCCTGAGGATGGGCCTGTTTGGCGCGGTCTTGTGGGGACTGCTTTATTCTCCGCACATGCTCGTGTCGTTTCCGCTTGTAGCTGCAAAGGGGCTGGCTGAGGAGGAATCGATCTCGGTCGCTGTAGGAGGGACAGCCATTACCACGGTGTTAACTCTGGCTGGATATGCGGTGCTGCAAGCGGCCTCAATGGGGGAAATTGGGGTAATGCTGTGGGTCAGATTGCTGGTGCTGTTGCCTCTGCTGGCGCTCGCCTGTTGGAAACTTCTCCCTCGACTGGGGCAGATGATTTTCCAGTCCGAACGATTGCCGTTACCCACGCGGGTGTCACTGGTACTGGCCTGCACGTTTGCGGTAGCGTATTTGACCCAGCAGTTAGGGGTTGATGCGATTGTGGGGGCTTTTATGGTGGGGCTGGCTTTGAACCGGTCGGTATCGCGAAAAAAGTCCGATGTGGTGGTTCAGCTGGAAACGCTGGGGAATGGCTTATTTATTCCGGCTTTTTTGATTTCGGCAGGGATATTGTGCAACTTGAAAGTGTTTGTCACCGAGCCTGTCAGTCTGTTATTGGGGCTATTCATTGTTGCCGGAGCTTGCGGAGGAAAATTTTTGGCTGCAAAGGTCACCGCACAGATTTATGGATATAGCAGGTCGGAGGCGATCGTCATATCTGGGTTGACCCAATCGCGGGCGGCGCTGATTCTTGTGCTGGCGGTATTTGGTCAAGAGGCAGGATTGCTAGAACCTCAGCTATTGAATGCCGTGATTATTTATATTGTGCTGACTTTATTTGTTGGCCCAGTAATTACAGAATATGGATTAAAAGAATTGTTGCAGGAGAGGACCATCAAATCTGACTGTGGTTAGATAGATATTCTTTAGGTTAGGATCGCTCAAAATTGCATAGAAAAGTATACAGACAAAGTTGATTACATAGTTCTTGACTAAATCTCAAAGTATTTTTTTAAAGTTCTCAAGCAAGCGTTCTAAAAATCACATAAGATTAAATACATGAGCGTTGCGGTCTTCGTTCTCCGATCGCTTGCCTGCAGCAGTGATTAGACATCAACCATTGCATTACTGCACAATCAATATCTCCAATTATTGAACTGTTGCTTTGATTCCAGTTTGTACCGTTATCTAGCCAGATTCCGCTTGGATCCCTCTGCTCTATAGATTTCGGTGCCAGTAGCACCCAAATCAGTAAGCGAGAGATCGAAATGAGTGAACAAACAAGCGAGGTGCTCATAAACTATCAATTCTCAACTCAACTATTCCAGTTAGTGGCACATTACCCGTAACCCTATATTTGTCAGAAATCTAGTTTGAGAGTTTAACACTTCATTCACTGGCTAGCTCGCGAACTTACTTGGCAAACGTCGCAAGAATTGCTCTAAAAGTCCAAAATAATGTAAGGCATAAAAATGCCCTAGAATCTAAGTAACCTAGGGCGGTAAGTGAGGTTTTAAGTATGGGCGTATTCTACGCTCTTTGTAAGGCGATAAATGCATCATAGAACACATGTACGGAAATCTTCTCCAATTCATTAGACATGGTGCATTAGTTCGGTTAAATAGGCTATTAAACTTTGTATGCTTCATTGCCTAAATATACTGCACTATGAATGAGTAGTATGATATGTGCTGCTTAAATAAAGGTATAGGTGCCTCGAGATAAATCTGCACGGAGCTGATTCTGTAATGGCTGATTCAATCGGTTGTTAGCAAGTAGCTACACCTGCCTTGCATTCTTATCGATGCTTTCCAGTTGCTGTTTCGATTGACGTCTTTGCTCAATGACCTGATAGTGTTTTTAAAACGCTGCTTCTTCATCTAACAACTCTTCGATAGTCAGTTCGGTGCGAGCTTCACCTGCGAAAACTGTCCCTACCCTGCGATCCATGAAATGTTCGTGTGCGATGGCGTAGGCCTCTGCAGGTAATGTAGTATGTCCCACTACCGGAACCAAGTAACGGACATTCATCAAGTAATACTCAACGAAGGCGTCCAGTTCTGAGTTTTCCTCAAAAGCGTCCACGTTGACGTAGATAAACAATGGGCGACTGAGGGGGTGGTAGGTGCCATTGCGAACCGTTTCATCCGAGGGCAATACGGGACCGTCACCGCTATCGATGCCAAGGGCGTTCAGTGCTGACTGACTCGCTTCGTAATAGGCATAGCCAAAATATCCCAGACTATTGGGGTCAGTTCGCACACCCCGTACTAGTTCGATATCGTCCTCACTAGCGGTATAGTCTGCTAATCTCAGAGATCTAACGCTGAATTAATAGGTGGAAAATCCTCGTCCATCACTTGTGCTAGCTCAAACTCACACTCATTCGGAAAGGCTTCAATCAAGAGCATTGTCTCTGCCACTGCTTGCTTAACAGCATCTCTATAAGCCTCAGCAAATACACTTTCTAAATAGGGCTTAAGACTGGGAGAATCCTTGAGCGCTTCATGAATACGACGTCGATGCTCGACGATGCTTCCGGCCCAGCTCCCTGTTCTCAGCGCTGGTTGATGCTGCCATTTCAGTAAGTGCAGTAGGAGAACGACCAGATTACTTTTCAGACTTCTTCGTTCTCGCTTCCCCATATCTTCAATTTCTTCGATCAGATTGGCCCAGTCTACGTGAGCATAGTCCTGGCAACGCAATTTGCCGACAGTTGCTGCAATCCACTGCATGTAATCTGTCTCGTATAGCGTTGAAGTGCGATCGCTCGAAAGAGGTCTAGTCGCTTCCATAGAGCATAGGGAATAAGACTGCCGCCAATATTTTAATCCAAGCAGCGATTGCAGTTGGGGGAGATCGGTCCCTGGACATGTCCGCGGTCTTAGAAGTTGCAGAACGTTAGTTTCACAATAGTCGGTTTGGCTATTTGGTTGAATACGACACGAGTCAAAATATCTTCAATCATCCAAAAGAGGAATCCACCAATTATGTATCTGGTGAATTTGGATAAGCGCTCTTAACAAGGGTGGTGAATACTGCCTTTTCTCTGGCAGAGGCGTTTTGCGAACTGGGCACAACTGCTGTCCATCTAGGAACTACTTATCATCTTGAAGCTCGCTCCTGTGTTGTATTGATTGCTCAACCTACTTGAAGAATGCTGTCAAATTTAAAAACACGGCTTCGTTTCGCAAAGGGTTTTTGGACTAGAAGCTCCCACTGGCCTGCAGTAAGGTTCAGATGGTTCTGCCATTCCAATGAGATCGTGCCCGCCAAACCTTACCATTCAATTTCCATCGCCGAATGCGGTGAACCCCTGCTAGAGCTGCCCGCCCATGTCCTGCGTCTGGCCCCCCATCCCTACATAGCTGCGGGAGCCGACTATGGGGGCAAATCCCCGTTTGTATTGCGGGCAGGGGTCTTGGACAAGCTGGAACGGGCGCAGGCCCATCTGAACCGGCTAAAACCCGGTTGGAAGCTGCTAATCTTTGATGCCTATCGCCCGATCGCCGTGCAGCGATACATGGTGGATTACACCTTCAATCAGCTGCTTGCCGAGCGCAACCTGGAAGCGAACGATATAACATCGGAACAACGTGAAGCTCTCATGGAGGAGGTCTTGCAGTTCTGGGCGATGCCCAGTGACAACCCGGCAATCCCACCCCCCCACAGCACTGGAGCGGCAATCGACCTGACGCTGGTGGATGAGTCCGGGCAGCCGGTGGATATGGGCTCCCCCATTGATGAAATTTCGGAGCGATCGCACCCCAACTACTTTCAAAATCGGGCACTTCCCGAGGCGAAACAATTCCATCGCCACCGCAGCACTTTGTTCGAGACGATGCAATCGGTCGGATTGATCGGGCACCCATTCGAATGGTGGCATTTTTCCTACGGCGATCAGATCTGGGCTTGGCAACTCAGGGAGCGGTATGGGGAAACTAGGACTGCCATTTATGCGGCTGTGTAGCCTACCCGGTTTATAAGCTTTGTACCACCCTGTTCGAGATTCGATCGATGTCCCTAGCTGGTTCCCAAGAACAAACGGTTTGGTCGAAATCCCCTTCGCAAATTCTCAACCTCGCTCGGGGGATGAGGAGTCTACTGAGTTGGGGGTTGGCGATTGTTGTGTGGATGAATCACCCAGCAATTACCTCGTTTATTAGCGCCTACCTCTTCCCAGTGGGGTTGGGTTGGCTGGCGATCGCCATTGGTATCCTGCTGCTGCTAGACGGAATTGGCCTAGCGTGGGCGTGCCTGAACGTGAGTAGCACAGTCTACACCCTGACTGAAGAACGGTTTATCGTTCAAAGAGGGGTAATTAACCGGAGAACGGATACGCTGGAGCTTTACCGAGTGATTGACGTGACGGTGTTCGAGCCGTTGCTCACCCGACTGGTAGGCGCTGGAGATGTTGTACTCATTTCTGACGATCCCACCACGCCGACGGTGAGGTTAAAGGCCATCCACCAGCCCTTAGAGGTCATGGCGTCTATTCGACGACATGCGGAACAGATACGACAGAGGCGACGGTTGCTGCTGGTTGATAACCAGTAACCCAGAACGGTCAGGAATAGTCGCGACTAGCTCAAGTCAAACCGCTGCTGGGAGGTATCGGTCTCCGGGAGTTGAAGTTCCACCAGTTCTGGTTCCATTTGTCGATTGAAGCGACTCGCTTCGCGCGCTCTGTCTTCTTCCACCAGATCGAGCAAATTAACGGGCACGTTGGAAGCAGCTTGGATACTGCTGAGGAACGTATCGGGTCTGACAATCCCGCCCGAGATCAAAAGCTTGAACGCATCCTCTACCGGCATCTGCATCGGAATCGTTTCCGCTTCGCGCACGATGGCATACCAACCAGAGGTGGGATTGGGGGTGGTGGGAATAAACACGCTCAACCATTCAGCGGGGGCGGTAATTTCTCTTCCCAGTCCCGCTTGAAAGTCCCCGGTTACAAACCCAATGGACCAAGTGTCTTTGCGGGGGTATTCCACCAACACCACGCGACTATATTTCTTTCCCTGGTTAGAGAAGAGCGTTGTTAGCAGCTGCTTGAGAGTTTTATAGATAGAGCCCGCGATGGGAATAGCGTGCAGAAATCGCTCACTGACATTCAGCAACCACTGACCCACAATGTTGCGGGCCATAAAGCCAATCAGCAACAGAAAAAGGATAGGTGCAACCAAACCTACGGTCATTTCGACTGAGCTGGCCAACAGGGGATTGACCCCCTGAATAGGATTGATCTGCTTGGGAATGGTGGTTAGGAAACGGATGCTGCGAGTGGCAACTTCCACCAACAGCCAGATGGTGGTAGCCAAAGGGATAACAGTTAGCAAGCCTGCCACAAGATAATTCTTGAGGCGGTGCTGTAACTTAGCCCAAATCAACGACATTCGACGACCAAGACGCATGTAGTATGTATACCCTGCCACAAAACGATCGTGCCAAATAGCACTTAACCAATCGGCTGAGAGGTGAACCTCCGCCGAGACTTAATGAGGAATAATTAAACTGAGGCTGTAGACCATTGTAACGAAAAGGCCCAAAACTCTAGAAACAGTGTTGATCTCCTCAAGATTGCAGATCAGTACTGTTTCATCAAGTTGATTCTATTCTAGACCGAAATAAATTTTTGTAAATATTTGCCCCGAGTATTGCAACAGTAGGTATTGAGGGGGTGTGAGAGTGGTGCCTAGTGGGTTAGGCCTTAGCGGAAACGAGTTATTGGCGATCGCTCATAAACCGACCGGCCATCGAGAGGGCATCGGCAATGTCTACATCGTTATCGCCGTCGGAATCTAGAAATGAATTGAGGACTGGATTGCCCTGTCCACCCTGACTGCCTCCGAGGGCACCGGCTAGGGCAGCGGCAGCATTAGAATTTTGGCCGCCGGATTGCAGCAGGTTAAGGATGAGGGGCACCACCATGGGGAGCATGGACTGAATGGTACTGGTGTTGAGACCGGTGGCTTGGCTGGCTTGCTCTACAGCGATGGATTGTTGGTCCGGGCTTAACAGGGCGTTGACGGCTTCGGGGTTGGGGGTGGTGCCGCTAAATTGCTGCACTAAATTTTGAACGGCGTCTTCTCCATCAGTTGCGCGACGTTCTTGTAGAGAGGATCTTAGGAATCCACCGACGACAGACATCACTTGTTGGGTGGAGGAGCTATCGGCTTGCTGACTGGAGGCCAGTTGGCCGACGGCGTTTAAGATGCCGCCTAGCTGGCCGGTGCTAGCCTGTTTGCCGGGATCGGCGATGGCGTTGACCACTTGGTCGAAAAGTCCCATTGAAAAACCACGAGCAACTGCACTAGCAATTTATCCTTCCAGTAACGAACTAGACGCGAGTTTCAGGATTTTTGTGGGTTTCAGGATGTAGGGCGTTCGTCACGTGCAGCAATGCAGCTCGATAAAGTTTGGCTGGTAATTGGGCTTGTCTGGGGAAAATCTGGTTTCACTTGGAAAGTCATTCCCAGACCACCTTTCCCTCATTTCCACATCTACCAAATGGACTCATCACCAGACGTATCTCAGCTAACAGGAGGTTCATCATTCGGTTCGTTTTCACTCTGGACTCCTTCCCGCTCTTCCGTCCCCTCAGATTCAGCTGAGTCTGACCCCATCTCTGGCTCAGTCTCTTCAGACGGCACATCAGCTGCGCTTTTGTTCGCCCTTCGCTCTCGTATCCGCGCCAAAATATCTTCGTTCTCTTTTAACTGCTCCTCCAACCGCCGCTGTTTCGCTTCGGGGCTTTCATCCACCCTGTCAGCCAGTTCCTCCAGCAACCGATTGATTTCCCCCATGCGGGATTCCAGCCGCTCCGGTTCGCTCAAAATCTGTGGGTCGTCAGAAGCAAAAGCAGCCACCTCCGGCGATTCCTCTAAAAGCTGCGCCAGTTCGCTATCGTCAATCTCCTCCAGATCGGGATTTTGGCGTTTCAGGCGTTTGACCAGATGTTGAATGGCTGCTCGGGCGATCGCAGTCTTGAGGTCATCATCCATCGGCTGTTTGGTTACCCCCCGCACCCGCTCGAAGCGATCGAGCCACAGCGAAGCCACCCTCGAAGCCGTACTCACCCCCGGAATGGGAAGCAAACTCACGATGTTAAAAATGCGGCTGAGTTTCACCACGATCGCATCCTGTGCTTGACGTCGATTGACCCGGACTGTGCCCTAGAAGTCAAAGGTGGGCTAACTACAGCTCAACAAGACGGTTGAGTCGGAATAGTCCTGCAACAATTGCTGGCCCACCTCATCGGCAGAGCGACCAAAGGTATTCATCGCCCTCACCTCTTCGGGAGCTGGAATGGGGGATAGGGGTTGGCTGCCCAGATTGCTGAAGGCAACCACTTCCTTAATTTTGTATATTTTCAAACGGTGTTGGGTGTGCAGGCGATCGTAGTCGTTAACCACCGCCTGCCAACGGTCGGGGGGACAGTAACTGCGATCGAGCAAGACAGTACGGCTGGGAACGGGCATCAGCATGGAAATGGCGGCTCCAGCCAGACCAAACGCTAGTCCGCTGCAACCTAGGGTAAATATCAGGTGAAAGGTGAGTTTCATACGAAATGCTCGCTAATGGAGATAGAGGAGATTTCCGGCGCAGGATGGGTAGCCAGAGGTTAGAGATTGGTTTGGAACAGACCTCGCAGGATGGTTTGAATATTATCGGCTGTACCGGTTTGCACGGTGGCCTCTCGCAGACCGGCGATCGCTTCTAGTTCGGCCATATTGGGCTGCCCGTAGGCAATGGGATAGAGGCGAATATCGCTGAATTCCAAAATGTCTTGCACGCGATTGAAGGTCAGTCCTTCGTTCGTTTCACCATCCGTCAGCAACAAGATATAGAAACGCCCATCTGGATCCGCAGCCCGCCGCTCCATTAACTCGGCGATTGCCACCATAGTGGCATCGTACATAGCGGTCGAACCATCTGGATCTAACGCATCAATTCCGGCCAGGAAGCGCTGGTGTTGCAGCTGGTCAAACGGGGCAAGGGGGACGATGGTTTGAGGGCGATCGTCAAACGCAATCATGCCAACGTAATTTCCTGCATTAATTTCGGTGCTGGCAATGGCCAACCCCTCCTTAACCGCCCGCATCGGTTCCCCTTCCATCGACCCGCTAGAGTCAATCACCACCATGAGATACACCGTCCGCCCCCCTTCTTTCTGCACCTTCCAATAGGAACGGGCTGCTTCTAACAGATCTCCAGAGGGGATGGGGGGTTGGCTGTCGGGGCGGGCAATCTCTGCGAACCCTTGCTGTTGGGCCACTTGTTGGGCCGCTCTGGAAACGGCAAAGTCTCCGAATAATTCCAGTGCTTCCTCCTCTGCATTGGTATTCCAATCGAAACCGATCAGGGGATTGTTATGAGGAATGCCGAAGGGGACAAATTCAATAGTGCGAAATTCCGGCTGATTTTTAAGGCTGACAAAGTTTTGGTATTCCAGCGGGAAGGCCTGCAGCTTATCGGGGTCGCGCACGAAGATTTCTTGCAGATCGAGGGTGGTGCGGGTGGTAATCAGGACGTTGTCTTGGAAGGCGGAGAACACGGAGTTGACCTCTGGTGAACCCAGGTCATTGAGGGAGAGGGGCTGGCCGTCTTCCGCATGTCCGGCAGCATTCCAAAAAATGGTATAGAGCAGGTTGAGGGAAGTAGAGCTGGTGTAAGGGTTGGGATAACCGACGCTGACTTCTCCGGCCAAGATGTGGCCCAGAAGTTCGTCAAAGGTGAGGTCGCCATCCGAGGCTAGCCGGTTGTACTCATCCCCTTGCAGGACAAAGCCAGCGGTGTTGGGCACCAGTTGGGGCTGAACAGTTTCTAGATCGACATCGGCATCTCTGAGTATCTCCACCCACAGATCGTTGGAAGGGGAGTAGCCTTCTGGATCGACGGTGCCCGATGCTAGCAGTTGAGCGGCGGTACCGGAGGCGATTTTGCGGATACCCACCTGCACGACCTGACCTGAATCGAGGCGTATCTGCTGACGGTTAAACGATTCGGCAATGTCGATCAGCCAGCGCTCGCTGACGCGATTGGCGTTGGATTTTTCAGAGGAGGTGTAGATCTCGACGTACACCGTGTTGGGGTTGGGGGTGCGACGAGCGGCGTAGAGGGGGAAATCCTCGATGTCGGGGAGGGGTTCGCGGATGCCTTCGACGGAATAGCGAGTGGCGATCGCATCGGAGACGGTGCGGTCCTGAATCTCAATGTCGGGTAGTAGCTGACTCCTGAGTTTTTGTTCGGCATCTTCGTAGGAGTCGATCGCAGAAAAGGAAAACCCACATCCGGCGATCGCCAGGGGAAGTACGAGGGAACCAATGTGTCGAAGAGAGAAAGACATATAAATTCTTGGGATAGTAGGCAGTTCAATGGCGAATGCTGGGAAAGGCGATGGATAGACCACTTATTGGCCATCCGGTAACTTCAAGGCAGCGGCGTTGGCTTGGATCAACACCTGCAGGTTGACGGGCAATTTCTGGCTTTCGCTTTCCGGAGACAGGGAAGAAAGGGCCAGCTGATCGCGCAAGACTTGCAGATCTTGATAGGTGACCTCTAGCCGTTGCAGGCTGGTGTCGAGTTTTTCTTTTGCCAGACGTTGGTAGGTGGGGGTTTCCACTTCTTGAGTGACCTGGATCGCTTGCCCCACCTGCTCCAGCAGGCCAAGAACGGTGTAGAGGGTTTCTAGCAAATCGGCCGACAGGGCGGGGGAGCGATCGGCGATCGCGACAGCAACAGTTTGAGAGGATTGGCTCCAGTCAACGGCCTGTTGCCAGGTGGCGGCCTGTTCGTGGAGGCGGAATTGGGTTTGCAGCCGATCGATGCGGTTAGCGTAGACGGCGGTATCGAGCAAGTTAGCAGAATGTTCGGGGGCCAGTTGCGAGCGCAGGTTGGGTAGGCGAGAGACTTGCCAGGCCCAGGCAAGGAGGGTCAGTAGAGCGATCGCCAGTCCGATGGCTAGAACGACAGGCCTCATCCCCATGGTGGATATCCATAGACCCAGCGCTATGACAATACCCAGCAATAAACCGTAGGTCTGGGGGATTGTGAACAGTAATTTCAGCAGTCTCAACGGCGGGGTGAGGACTATTAACTTCGATGTCGATTGTAGTGGCTGAAAATCGGCAGCGCGACTCGCTTTAACCCCTTGACATCAAACTGGTCTGGGAGATGGGCTACTCGGATAGTGTGTATTGCTAAGTGAGAGTTGCACCCGCGGCATAGTCCTGATTCGTTACCCCCTCATGCATGACCCTCTTATTCATTACACCTTTATTCATTAACCCTTATTCATTGCAAAGAGGACCGGGGCAAAAACCACTTCGGCCACGGTCTTGCTCGCTAGTTGGTAAAGCCTGTACTTCTGCTGCGGGTGTTGCAGATAGGTCAGCAGCTTTTTGAAGCAACATGTCCTGGAAATCAATGTAGACTCTGCCTCCAGTTTCATAAATAGTATCCCCCCGACCGGTTGAGACATTGAGGATATCTTGCAAGCGCTGGCGAGAATTATCTCCTCGCTTGAGGGTGATTAGCAGTCTGCCATCACAGCTTCCACCCTGTACTGGAGTTGCACAGATCACAGGGTAGCCATTGAGAATTCCCGTTGTCAGATTAACCAACACTCCCCGATCCATAAACTCTTGAAAGCGCTGTGACACAATCTCGCAACGGGTTTGCGGTGTGTATTCGGGACCAAAGTACTGCGAAGTCCAACCGATGATAGGCAAGTTTTCGTATTGGGGCGAGGAAACAATTGTGGTGGGATACCCATTGTGAATCCCACAAAATATTTTGGTTTCACTGGCTTGTGCAGGGAGTGTTAGGGCCAGATGAGCAATGGCAGCGATCGCAGCTGTGAAACCGGTTAATAAAGATTGAGCTTGCACGGATAGACTCCACTAGAGGAAAGCGGGAAAAGCAAAACGGATTTAGAGGGTTGCCTGCCTCACAGCTGGACAGTTTTAGCTTGGATCGATAGACCTATAGCTCTTAACATTTCAGTTAGGACAAGCGATCTATGCTCTACCAGGGAATGGGGTCGCTGAAATGTCCTAAGCAACTTGACAGTCGCTATATGCTCATCAGAGGTCTGAATAGCTGACAGGTCCTCAACGACTTGACGATTGCCCTAGATGGATGGAATTGTATCAATCCGATTCCACTATGCCCTTCCAGAGCAAGCTCCCGAGCACAGGAAGTGTCGCATTACAGGTCGCTTGAGTAGTTCCCTTACATCATCAATATCTAGTGGGGAAAGGATGCTGATATGCTCAACTCTCAACAACAGAGCGCTGTTGTCTGGTGAATGTTTGCAGAGTGTCAGCAGCGATCTCTGGCTTCGCACTACTCTATCTATTGCAACGTTCTTAGGGATTGGGACACAACGGCCCCGGGCAAAACTGACTGTCAGCGGGTTCTCCTGTTTGCGGAAATATCGGCTCTGCAGGTTGGACATCGTTCGACGAACTCGGATTGCCAAGCTGTCCATCTTGAGGAGATATGGGCTCCGTTGTAGAAGTCCTGGGACATAGCGGTCCCGGACAAAACTGACTGTCAGGGGGGAGAGATTCAGTGGGTGATGGTTCTATCTCCTGTGGTGGCTCTACCGGTAGGATTTCTAAATCTTGCTTAAACAGCAGGATCCACGCCAACCAACCTCCCCCCAAGACTGCCAGTGCTGCAATCCCAATCGTCACCCAGGTGCTCAAGCGAGAGGACTGTCTGGAAGCAGAGCGCGACGAAACAGGAGTCTCCGAACTTGTTATCTGTGAAATGGCAGTGGGAGATTGCCGTTTGGGATTCCTGTCCCTTAACTGCTTGACAGCCCGCAGAGCTTCGGTCGCGTCGACAAACCTGTTCTGACTCTCCTCATCTGTCATCCGATAGAGCAGTTCTGCCATACCATCGCTCAACTGCACCCGATCGCGACGCACGAGTGCTCCGGTCACCCCTTCGCTGGATATGGACTGGATAGGTGGCTGACCCGTGATTGCCCAAATCGCCACCGAGCCCACCGAGAAAATATCGCTGCACTGCTGCGGGTGACCCAAGGACTGTTCGGGGGCCATAAATCCAGGTGACCCCACTACGCTGGCCCCCCTTTGCACGCTAGACGTATCGGGCGCAGCCGCGATTGTTATTGCATCCTTGACTGCCCCGAAGTCAATCAGCACGATTTTTCCATCAGACTTGCGACGCATCAAATTTGAGGGTTTGATATCGCGGTGAATAATGTCTTGGTTGTGAACGATTTCCAGGCCTTCAAGAATATCCTTGAGTAATTCCAGCGTTTCTGATTCGCTCAACCGTCCCCGTCGCCGCAGTTCTTGTCCCAGTTCTTCCCCCCCAATATATTCCTGCACCAAATAAAACTCTCCCTCTTGCTCAAACGAGGCGTAGAGCGTAGGAATGCGATCGGTGCTCGAGCCCAGCTTGAATAGAATTTCTGCCTCCCGCTGGAACATTTGTCGAGCTCGAGCCATGTCCGCATTGAGGGGGATGGGCTTGAGCTGTTTAATCGCGCAGTGGGGCTGTCCGGGCAAATCTAAAGCTCTGGCCAAGTAAGTGACTGAAAAGCCTCCGCTACTTAAGTTGTCAATGACTTCATACGCCCCCCCCAGAAGGGTTGTGGGGGTGAAGGTGCGAACGGTCTCTGCGATTGGAGGAGGACCGGCAAGTTTGGTGGGAACCCTCTCGGGTTGCGATGGGCATGCGTCTCGTAAGCGAGTGGGCACTGTTCCAGGAGGAGTTAGATCCTGAGGAACAGAACGGTGAGGGTTGGGACTTTGAGACTCTTGCTCTGAGACGAAATCCTGCCAAAGGAGGGGGTTGGTGGAGGTGTCGTGAGCAATGGCGGGCAGCCAATGCACGTAGGGGAGCTCTTCGCTGTCATCTTCTAGCAAGAGTCGTGCTTGTCGTAAAGCCAGATATAGAGGCTTGCCGCGAGTGTAAGCTTGCAAAAAATATTTCAAAAACCGCTGAGCCACTACATTGGGCACGGGTTCCCGCATGACAATCGACAGAGGGAAATGGACGTCTTCTAATTCGGCAGCTAACCCCAATCCATCGCAAGAATTAAAAATACCCAGCTGCAGTCCCCCATCCCGCACGGCCGTTTTCAGTGCCCCTTTTAATTGGGAGATGGCAATCGGCGTTTGAGAGTCCAGGTACAGTACTCCCGTTTGACCCAGAGAATCGCTAGAACTGTGACCGCCAAAATAGAACACATCCCAGGGTTCTTGGCGCAGAATTGTTTTTAGCCCCTGTAAAGAAGGCTGTACACAGAACTCTGCCTCGATATTGGGTAACCCTGCAATTGTTTGACGATCCTCATCTAGGTTCAATCCTCCTGCGTAGCCAAAGACTGCGAGCAGTTTGAGGCGATCGCCTTTTGTCTTGGCTGGTGGCTTTTTGCGGCTGTCGTGGTAAGTATCGCCAATCGATAGCTCCGCGCGATCGAATCTCTCCAGTAATTTCCAAGCTTGCCAGGGCAGGCGTCTAACATTGGGATCGTCACTTTCAATCGCAATTCGAATTTCGTCGTCATCAAGGTTGAATCGATCGCCCAACCAATTTTCAACCCCCTCTCGAAACTCCGGTTGAGTACTCAACCAGTCGTTAAATTGGCTGACGAGCCGGTGAGAACAGTGCTGCAGTTCGCCCTTCAGTTGCTCTAGGTCAATCGCATCTTCTTCCCGCGTGCGATTGACCGTTCCCAACGGCTCAAAATCATCTCTGAGACTCAAGTGACGGTAATACTTCTTGTAGGCTTGGCGCCATTGTTCGTACAGCTCTAAAATTTTCGGGTCGGCATTCAGACGAGCCCCTGAGGTCCGTTGAGTCTGCTCGCCAGCTTCCCACAACTGCACAAAGACTCGACTGGTTTGTTCCTGAAAAAAGTCCTCGGCAGCAAACAAGATTTTCGCAACTTTCACTCGGGGGCTCATGACATAACCAAACTGACCGTGAACTCTATGGATCGATCTCTAACATTTGACCTCAACATGGGCTGACCTATGGGGTTTGCAACCATTCTTCCTGTTGCTCAGCTGCTATTGAAATCCTCAAACCAAAAACAACACCACTCCCCACCGTGACAGTGTGTTCGCTGCGATATTGCCCTGCCCTTGCAGGCGTTCCTGCCTGAACGATTTCATTCCTCGCATTCACAATGTCGAAGGTAAAGCCCACCGGTAAATCCGTATCTGAAACTGAGGGCTTAACGGATGCTCGAATCAAAGTTCTGCCCTCAGCTTGCGGTTCTAAATGAACCGCGAGACTGTAATCAACCCCTGCCAACCGAACGACTTTTTCTTTCGTGACAGCTTCTGCTTCGATATCGGTGGAACGCAACGAGAAGGCTGTCGACCCAGGTGCGTCTGCGATGCTTTGCCATCCGGAGGCCAGCACGTTTGGGATATCTGAAAACCAGTCGGCTAAGTTGGCGATTTGACCTGCGAAACGGGGAGCAATGTTGTGGCGGGATTCGTACAGCCGCGTTCGCCACCGGGCGTCGGATAGGCAAGCCCCCCACAGGTGAAACGGACGTTCCAGCCGAGGGAAATAAACCTCGGCGGAAGCGAGCTGTTCGAGGACATTAGTCGCTTGCTGGGACGGGACATCAGGCAGGGGGGGGATGGCAGCTCGCGTGACGGGTTCGAGACCAAAGTCTCTGGCCAGAAATAAAGCATTGATGTCTTCCATCACTCGATCGGGAGAAAGCCAATAGGTGCGATCGAACGGATCGTACTGGCCCAGTTCTTTCAACCGTTGGTGGGTGCTGAATCCCTGCAAGCGCGCGATTCTTCCCTCTACATCCACCTGAAGCAGCAGATAATAATCGGCAACCCATGTGGGAATATCGACCCACTCTTGAGGGACGCGAAACTCTGCTTCGAGGCTTTCGGTGGCGATCGCCACCAGCCTTACCATTCCTGTGTCGAAAGCGGTGCCGCTGACCACGCTCCATACACTGTCCGGAGGATTGTCTTGAGGCCAAGAGCAAACAGCTGCGTCGAGTTCCTCCATGAGCCACGGTTCCAACAGCTCAAGCAAGATACGATTGAGGGCGGCTTGCCGGGCAATACCGGGTGGAGTGAGATGGCTAGAGTCCTGCAGAGCTTTATTCCAGTCATCAGGGTCGATCTCCCACCAGAGGTCGGAAGAGGCACTCAGTATTTCGCTGGAGAGGGGGGTGGTCATGGTCGGGTTGCTCTTCGATCGCCTTGAGTGTGCGCTGACGAATATGGGGGCTACTCGGACGAGGGCTCTGAGGGGGGCTGGGGAAGAAAGAATTCTTCCAGCCATAGTTCGACAGCATGGGTTACTCCTTCCACAACATCTAGAGGGGAGTTGGCAGAGTCTTGCAGGGTCTGCACCCATGGCTGGAGGGATCTGGCCAGTTTGAGTTTGGTACTCTTGAGCATCTGTGTAACTTTATTGCCTTTTCGGGTGCGACTGCCGTCAAGTCCCAGGCGATCGGCGATGGCGTAGTTATCCAATTTTGGAGTGCTGGCGTACTTGAGGGAGAGGAGCGTTTGCCTCTCTGATGGGAGGTCTTTAAAGGCTCCCACTAGTAAACTTTCAGCCTGTTTCCACAAGTCTGTATTGGCGATCTGTTCTGCTTGAGTGTAGTGCTGGGGATCTTCCAACACATCCCCTAATGTTTTGGAATTACCGGCTTCTGTTCCGACGGGGGCATCGAGCGATCGTGTGGATAGGGCGTAAAACGATCGAATGGCGTTGGCACAGTGTTGGAGTTGTTCTTCCAATTCGTCGGCTGTAATGGTAGGCCAATTGCCATGGTTGATGCGAGTCCGATTGTAGGCGGTTGCGGCAGCTTTCCATAATTGGGGGGTGGGGGAGTTGCCGTCGTAATACAGTTTGAAACATTCACGCATGAGACGAAACCGGTTGCGTTCGACAGACGGAAATCCTTCGCGCTCGAGGGCATGTTTCAGGACATCTGCTCCGATGTCTTTATGATTGAGCAACGACCAATCGTTACAGGTTTTAAGTTTCGTTAGCTTATAAATTTCGGTGGCCAAGGCGTTCTTGAAGATGGTTTGAGCGTATCCTCCCAAATTATTTGTGGTAGCAGGATTAAACTTGTGCAGCACTTTATCGACAAGAGATTGTCGATGTCCTAATTCATGATTTCGCACTTCAATTGCAAAGCACATTTGAAAGCAATCGATCGCAGAATAGGGAGTTTTGGCTAGGGTTTGCGAAAAACTATGGGCGGCCCAAAAACAGGGAGATTGCAGGTAAGCCAACAGGTGGCCTTTGGAGAGTGACTGGGGCGCTTGTTTCCACTGTCCGTGCCAGTACACCACCCAAAATCGTTCTTGAGGATTCGCTAGCTGTTGTTCGTGACGGATCAGGTGGCGGTTGAGCCGTTCATCCCGCAACCAAGGGGGTCCCTCTGCTCCACTACTTTCCAGAGCGCTGATATTGAGATAGGTGGTGAATTTATCTCGCGTGTACTTGCGTTTTGGAGGGGTTCTCATGCCAATCAGTCGTTCGAAATGAGCCGGGATGAGGGGAAATGTTGATGGAATCCACTATACGACTGGAATTCAGTTCCACCACTGTTTTGGCTTTTTCTGAGACTGGGCGATCGCATAGCTCTATTGTGGATGAACCGCACCACTAGCGATCGATGCAGGCCGGTGGTGCGGTGAGAGCTTGTATCGTTCCAACTATGCTTGAAAGCTAATAGGCGATGTAAGCAACTGCTGAAATTGGTTGGAGGCTAATAGTTTGCAGCACTCTACCGTTGGAGGGGTTATATACACGCAAGCTTGGGGTGGAGCCTGCGCTGACGCCGGTAAATTGAGCGGTGGCTCCAGGGGCAATATAACGCACCTCATGAGTATCATTCAGGACCACTTGAATGTGGCATTCGGAGGTGTTTTGGAAAGCAATGGTGGCTGGTGTGTAGGCAGTGTAGGCAGTGGTGGTGACTTGCCACGGACTGGACGCTGGACGAGCTTGGGTGGGGGCTGCGGTTAGGGTACTTGCCAGAGCTAGAGTGCCGATGCTGAGGCTGGAAACGATGAATTGACGTGCGTTCATGACCAAGATTCCTTCTGAGGTAACTGTTGTGGATGGGGGGTATTTCCTCCGCCACAGATATCTAGAGGGGAGCTCGATCTGATGTGCAAATGAAAATAAAAGTTTTTTCTGGGGGGCGATCGCTGCAAGAATCGGTCTGCACAGCAAAATTCACCGCTTGCTTCAATTAAGCTCCAGACCCATTCAGCGAGCAGGCTACGCGCAACCCACATTCCTGCAGCCGTTCGTTCGGATCGGCCCAGTCGCGATAGGCAGAGCGACACCATGCCGCATCGTAAGTCCACGATCCACCGCGCAGCGCCCGAAACGCATCATCCCCATCTTGGATGCGGGGGGTAGCCACTGATGGGGCACCAACATAGGAATCGAAATAGAGGTCTTCGCACCATTCCGAAACATTTCCGTGCATGTCAAATAGGCCAAATGCGTTGGCCGCCTTAAATGTCCCAATTAGTACTGTTTCCCTGCGAAAGTCTCCTGCTGGGCCGTTTCCATACGATCCCTCAAACCCACGCGAGGGATCGTTCGATCCTTGGTAGTTGGCTAGCTCGGTTGCAATCGTTTCGCCATAATGAAATGGCGTTATTGTGCCTGCACGACAGGCATATTCCCATTCGGCTTCGCTAGGTAGCCGATACAGCAGCCCTGTCTTGCGGCTGAGGCGATCGCAAAACTCCTTAGCCTCAAACCACGTAATGCTCTCAACCGGACGGCGAGCCCCCTTGAATTTTGCCGGCTCTACAGTCATCTCTCGGTTGACCTTGGGCAACAACGCCACCGCCCGCCACTGCTCTTGGGTGACTTCATACTTGCCAAAATAAAATTCAGATACAGCAACTTGCCGCTGCGGGCCTTCCTCCGGTTCCCGTTTGTATTCGGAATCTGGGGACCCCATCAGAAAGCTGCCACTCGGAATTCTGACCATTTCCAGGCTCGATCCGCGTCCCAACGCTTCCACATACGATCTAGTTGCCCGACGTTCGCGATTGGCGATGTTTCCTTGGCTGTCTACAGTTACCACATCAAAACTGTAGGGAATCAAGGTTCGATCGATCGCCCCTGGAGTTGGTGTCGCTGGAGTTGGTGTCGCTGTCGATGGTGCGATTGTTGCTGAAGGACCTGGAGTGGCAGTTGCCACCGGTGCTCTGAGATTGAGCCCAGTCCAGGCCACAAATATATGGATCGGTATGCCGTAATTGAACCCCTCCTTCAGTGGGATTCCATTGACGACCGACCCCTCCGCTCGACCGTGTACTCCAATTAACTGCCCATCGCGGTTCAGCACTGGTCCCCCGCTCATCCCCGAGGCCGTTTGACTGGTGTACCTGAGCCGGTACCCTTCCCCAAAGTTGTCCAACGCAGAAATCTCTCCCCTCGTGATTTCAATGCCAGACAATTGACTGCTACCAGATCCTCTGTTGCTATACCCCGCTACAAATACTTCGTAGAGGCGTCCCACTTGCTGAGAGTCTCCGATCGCCGCGGTGGGATAGTCTCGGTTGCTATCGAACTGTAATACCGCCAAATCGACATTGGGCTGCTGCTGCCTTCCCCCAGCCGTTACCTGGTGATACTCCCCATCTGGAGTGACAACGATAATCTCTTCGTTGGCATTCGTGTCTTGAATGACATGCCATGCCGTCAGCACAAAATACGTGTTCCCCTCGCGATGCACCACTATCCCCGAGCCGGGCTCCCCCGCCGAAATCACCCGCACGCAGATCCCCTCTGCGATCGCCACAATTTCTCTTTCGGGCAAGGCTCTGGCGATCGAAGACAGCATTGCCATTGCCGATAGGGCAGCCACGCCTCGAATCAGTTGACGGCGTCTAAATTTCATGACAGGGCAGCCCAATCTCACCAACTTGAAAGTAAACCGGGAGAGGAACAGACGATGCGAAAGCCTAGATTCGAGCTTTGAAACTCGGGAGCGTTCCACCCCCTAGAGGCCGAGCGACAGTTTCTGGGGTTGAAGCCCCAAGCCCCCCCCCGTAAGACTCTCCCAACTCCACTCCCAACCCAAGGCGTACCCTCTGACGGCGCCCCCCCGTACGAATCGTGATAGGTATCCTCGCACCACTCCCATACATTTCCGTGCATGTCGTGTAATCCAAAGGCGTTGGGCGAGAACCGACCGATGTTTGTGGTTGACTCATGACGTTTTCCCACAGATTCTTCGGCATAGGCAATCGTGGCGTCGTAATTGGCCAACTCCTCCGTCAACGTCTCGCCAAAATAAAAGGGTGTTGTCGTCTTCCCTCGACAGGCATATTCCCATTCCGCTTCGCTGGGCAATCGATATCCAATCCCCGACGCAAGGCTGAGACGGGCACAAAACTCTTTTGCCTCAAGCCAAGTCACCGATTCCACCGGACGACGATCGCCAATAAATTCCGACGGGTTCGCGTTCAAAGCAATGGATAACTGCGGCAATTGGGACACTGCCCGCCATTCCGCTTGGGATATTTCATATTTCCCCATGTAAAACTCGGCGACTGTCACCTGCCGCTGCGGTCCTTCATCGGGCAAGCGACCCTCTTCTCCATTGGGGGAACCCATCAAAAAATTGCCCCCCGGAATTTTGACCATTTCTAACCCCAGCCCGTCTCCCAGCTCCTCGATAAAGAAACTTGCTTCGTTGGGTTGGCGATCGATCGCGCTTCCGATCCGATTCACTCTGACGACATCGAAGCGAACGCTTTCGCTTCTACCTGCCAAATTGGGAGTTTCCGATCCTCTCTGCTGAGGGGGTTGAGCGATTGGGGGTGCGATACCCAGGTGCAAGGATGTTCCAGCCAAAAAGGTATGAATCGGTATGCCGTAATTGAAACCCTCCTTGAGTGGCACACCATTCACGATGGACCCTTCTGCTCGACCGTGTACCCCAATTAACTGCCCCTCGCGATTCAACACCGGTCCTCCACTCATACCCGAAGCTGTTGCGCTGGTGTATCTCAGGGCGTATCCCTCCCCAAAGTCCCCCAGTGCAGACACGTTGCCCGAGGTGATTTCTACGGTCGATAATTGCGTCCCTCCAACCCCTCGATTGCTGTAACCTGCCACAATTACCTCGTACAGTTCTCCCACCCGCTGGGAATCCCCGATTGTGGCGATGGGATAGTTGCGATCGCTCTCAAACTGCACCACCGCTAGATCCAAGTTCTGCTGCTGTTTCCTGTCTCCAGGCGGCACTAGGTGATATTCCCCGTCTGGGGTGATAACGATAATTTCTTCGTTGGTATTCGTATCTTTGATAACGTGCCAGGCTGTAAGTACGGAGTAGGTATTTCCCTCTCGATGGATCAATATCCCTGTACCGGGCTCACCCGCCGAAATCACCCGTACAGAGATCTGCTTGGCAACAGTCACAATGTCAGCATCAGTCAGAGCTCTTGCGACTGACGAGAACAGAGCCACAGTCGAGAGTGCTGCCATACCTTGTATCAGTTGACGGCGTTTGAATTTCATCACTAGTTCGTCATTAAGGTGCGGGACTGAGTGAATTAAATAGCAAAAACTGGCTGACAAGTGCTTAACCGCTTTTTAAACAGTAAAAAATTATTGGCTTGCACCCTCTTGGCTAAAACCACTGCACAAGGAATTGCGGAGTCGTGCGATCGCACGACTCCGCAAGGACACTGCCTTACACCGTCCAAGTGCTATCAATCGTGCTATCCAGGGCCTCTGCTGTAATGGTCCCGGAATCGTAATCGCTCCATGCCTTCACTAGAGTCTGTACCTGAGATTGCTGCAAGCTGGTACCGTTACTCAACTGAAACTCGTCAATCTGCGCAGCAGTATTCGAGTACCATCCTTTCAACACAATCTGCCGGTCGCCCTGCAACAAGTCCAGCTGCAAGTGCTTGTCCAACTTCTGGAACTTAATGTCTTTCCCCTCGAGGTCACCATTCAGCAGCAGGCGATCGATAGAATCTAAATCCCCCCGGTTATCGATATAGGCCTTATCCACCAACCCCAGCAGCGGATCGTTCACGATATAGGTGTCGTTCCCTGCCTCACCGATGAACAAATTCGTCTTGCCATGAGCGTAAAGGGTGTCGTCTCCTGCACCACCAGAAAAAACGTTATTGTTACCGGCCCCCTGCAGGACATCATCCCCCGCCCCCGCAAAGAACACGTTATTCTTGCCAGCCCCCCTGAGCTCGTCGGCTCCGTCACCCCCCAGCAGCGAATTAAACTTGCCCCCCCCGATCAGCTCATCGTTTCCGAGGCCCCCCTTCATGACGTTGAACTTACCGCCAGCAACCATGACATCGTCACCGGCCTGACCCGCCATCTGATTAAATTTGCCAGCCCCTAGCAGGACATCATCCCCTTCGCCGGCCAGCATGCTGTTGAACTTGCCACCCCCCAACAGCACGTCGTTACCGGTATCGGTCATCAAGGAGTTGAACTTACCACCCCCAACAGCAACGTCATCTCCAGTTCCCGTCATCATGTCGTTGAATTTTCCACCGCCAACAGCGACGTCCTTACCGGCCCCCCCCAAGATGGTGTTGAGTTTGCCACCCCCCACCATGACATCGTTGCCGTCTTGGCCCATCATTACATTGAACTCGCCGCCCCCTAGCAAGAGGTCGTCCCCAGTGCCGGCGGAAATGGCATTGGCCTTACCGATCGCCGTAATAATGTCATTCCCCTCGGCCCCAAATACCGTATTCAGATAGCCACCAGCGATCGCAATGTCATCCCCTTCACCACCAGCCAGCATGTTAAATCCCCCCAGTGCCGCCATTACATCGCTGCTCGTTCCCCCAAACAACAAGTTGGCATTACCTCTTGAGACCAGAATGTCGCTCCCCATTCCACCCACTAACAGGTTGGTCAGACCGCCCGCAGTCAAAATATCGCTGTCTTGGCCGTAATTGAACAGGTCAAAGGTCGGCAGGGAAACATTGGGGAGAGAAATCCTCAAATCGTTTACGGTGAGATCGCTGGGGAATGATGGCAGCTGAATAGCTGGCAAATTGAGGTCGGGCAAGGTCACCTCCGGTATCTCGATAGCGGGCAGATCCACCTCGGGAATACTCAACTGGGGCAGGCTAACCCCCACGGAGGGTAGAGAAATCTTCGGTAGTGTGGGGACCGACAGGTTTAAGTCGGGCAGGGCGATCGCGGGCAGTTGAATGGCAGGCAGATCGGCAGTGCGAAGCTCGAAGCCGGGTAGGCCGAACTCAAGCGAACCATCATCATCTACTAGGTCAATGCCTGAGAGGTCCATGCTGCCCCCTGTGACGGTTACCTCCGGCAGACTAAACTCTCCAAAATCAATGCCATCCATCCCAAAGCTGATGTTTCCGAGCGAGGGCAAAGATCCTGCTGACAATTGTATGTTCGGAACCTGGAAGTCTGGAACCAATTCACCCAAGCTTTTCAGGGAATCGGTGAACGTGCTCAGATCTGGCAAACTCATATCAGACCATTGCAATTTGGGCAGGCTGACATCTGCAAGTTTGAAATCCCCCAAGCCAAGATCCGCCACCATCCCCTTCAAAGTGTCGAGATTGACTTCATCGCCAGCCAGTACATTCACATTGCCGCTGGCGACCAGAATATCTTCTCCCTGTCCTCCCACTTGAAAGTTGTAGCCTCCTCCACTGACCACTACATCGTTGTCCCCTTGTCCAAACATGACGTTGGCGCCACCAATTGCTACAGCGACATCATTTCCGGCTCCAGCGTTAACGATATTCCCGCCGCCAGCTCCGACTAACGTGTCTCGATGAGCTCCGCCAGTTAAGACATTGATGCCACCCACACCCACAACGGTGTTGTTGCCATCCCCAGCGTCGATCTTGTTGCCACCCCCCAAGCCAATGGCGATATCGTCACCCGATCCACCGGAGATAATATTGGCCCCGGCATAGCCCACCATCAGGTTGTTCCCCGAGCCAGCCTTCATGATGTTGGCTCCGCCGATGCCTACCATGACATCGCTGCCCGACCCCGCAGTCATAACGTTTCCAATGCCAGCCGCCACCATGACGTTGCTGCCTTCGCCAGCCTGCATATCGTTAGCAGCCCCAAAACTCACTTGGGTGTCGTTACCGCTTCCCCCCCTGAGCTTGTTGTAGCCACCTACCCCAACCGAGGTGTTGTGACCCGACCCTGCATCAATAGTGTTGTAGCCACCGACGCCTACCAATACATCGTTGCCACTGCCTGCGGTCAGGTTGTTATAGCCGCCACCCGCTACGACAGTGTTGCGACCGTCGCCAGCCTTAATGATGTTGGAGCCCCCCAGCGCTTTAATAAAGTCGTTCCCCGTTCCGGCGGAAATGACATTCGATAATCCCGCTGCAGTAATGCTGTTATGTCCGCTGCCCGCGTCGATAACATTACTGCCACCCAATGCAGAAATGGTGTCGTTCCCCGAGCCGCCATACAGCCAGTTGCCTGCGGCTAGAGCTTTAATGAGATCGTCCCCTGAATCTCCATAAATTTTGTTCTTGGCACCGTTGGCCACCAGGGTGTCGTTCCCCGAGCCGCCATACATGTGGTTGGACAATCCCCACGTTTCTAGATAGTCTTTGCCCGCTCCCCCTTCGATGTGGTTCCTTCCCCCCCAAGCCTTGATGGTGTCGTTGCCATTGTTGCCGTATCCCCAGTTTGCTGGGGTGTAGAGATTGATGACGTCATTACCGCTTCCTCCATGTTTGTAAGGGGACGGTGCGTATTTGTTGTACGTAGAGGTGACTGTTTTCGAGACGCTGGTTGCGGCTTTTTTTACGGTCTTAGTAACGCTACCCATGGGAAATCTCCTTCAATGTGTTGAGTGAATTGCAGAATTACCGGTTGCCAAGTTGAGACCTCGATGCCGAGCGAAATCGGGGCATCTCGATCGAGTGAATGTCGATTTGCTACGGTCAGATTCGGTAACTAGATGCGATAACGAGCGACGGATCTGAGGGAGCCGTCTGGATTGATGCGCAATGCTTTGGCTGGCGTACCTTTAGGCAGGACGTTGGTTCTCAAATCCCGCACGATCGCCCGAGCGTGTCCGAATGGAGCAATCAGTTCGGGGAACCACAGCCGATCGCCCGCTACCCAGTCCTGGTGGTCTAAGTCATAGGTGCCGGTGGAAAACTGGCGATCGCAGTCTGCGGTCAGCCAAGCCCAATTCACGAATCCCACCGGGCGATCGCCCTGTCGATAAAACCGATATTGATTGTGAAAGACTCCAGGCAAAATGCGTCGCTCTAAGTTCTCTAGGGTGTAGAGACGATGCAGTGGTGAGTTAAGCATTAGCCAGGACAGGGCTCCGAGTAGCTGACCGCTATCGATCCCTAAGCGGGTCAGAGAGGGCTGACCGGAGTTGAGGAGGGTACTGTCGGGGCGGGTGGGCCGCTCGATCGTTAATCCGTTCATGGAGGTTGCTCTTTGGGAAAAACTTCAGTGGCAGAGCAGATGATGCCCCCTGCCACAGATGTCTAGAGGGGACTCGCAGCAAATGTGCAAAACAAGTTTGCGCACTTCTGAAATTTCCAAACAGAATTCTGAAATTACGCGTTTATGGCTACTACACTGTTGGTCCGGTCAGCAATATCGAGCTTGGACAAAATTCTTGAATACACGTCAGTCTTAGAGTTCGAGTTCCCACTCTCCAAATGACTGTTGCAAAGCCCTGTTGGAAGTCCTGCATAATTTGAATGCTTTGTTCCGGTCGGTACTATGTCTCGATTGAAAGTGTTTGTGACTCGTCAATTGCCAGCATCGCTAGATCGATTGCGGCAAATTGCCGATGTCGAAATCTGGCCCGAGCGCCTACCACCCTCCTACGAACTATTGCTCGAAAAAGTTAGGAAAGTGGACGGGTTACTGTGTTTACTAACCGATCGCCTCGATTGCCAAGCCATTTCCCAAGCCTCTGCCCTCAAAGTGATTAGCCAGATGGCGGTTGGCTTCGACAATATTGATATTGCCGCTGCAACGGCACGAAACATTCCGGTGGGAAACACGCCGGGGGTGCTAACGGAAGCCACAGCGGATTTTACTTGGGCGTTACTGATGGCAGCGGCGCGACGGGTAGTAGAGGGGGATCGGTTCACTCGCGCGGGGGAATGGCGTACCTGGGAGCCGGACTTGCTGCTGGGGCCGAATGTTGCCGGAGCTACGCTGGGGATTGTGGGTTTGGGACGCATCGGTCAGGCGGTGGCTCGGCGAGCCAAAGGGTTTGACATGCGAGTTGTCTATGTCAGCAAGCACCGCAAGCCTGACATCGAACGCTCTTTAGATGTCGAGTTTGCGACGCTTGCAGAGGTGCTGCAAGAGAGCGATTTCGTCACCCTTCACACCCCTCTGACGGAAGACACTATCCGACTCATTGGCGAGCCGCAGTTCCAGTTAATGAAACCATCCGCGATCTTAATCAATACAGCCCGCGGCCCCATCGTCGATCCCAACGCGCTGTATCGGGCCCTCAGTACCGGTCAAATTGCTGCTGCAGCCCTGGATGTCACCGACCCGGAACCCATCGATCGCCAGAGTCCTCTATTACACTTGCAAAATTTGATTGTGACTCCGCACATTGGCAGCGCCAGTCGTCAGACCCGAGAAAAAATGGCATTGATGGCGATCGCCAATTTGGTTGCCGGACTGACTGGAGAACGCCTGCCCAACTGCGTCAATCCCGAAGTCTATCGATAAGCTCGGCGAGCTAATTGCTGCTGTCTTCGCTCAGGCTGTAGGTCACCACAATAGACTGCCGACCGGAATGAGTACCAACGGTCATGCGCTGCCGATCTTTGCCGAGGATAAGAAAGATGGGACTATCGTTAAGAATCTCCCAATCCTGCCGATGTTGACGGTTCCGATAAAACTCTGCAATCTCCTCCTCAGTGGCAGTCGTACGAAACATCCATATTGGCTCGTCCCCCAAGCCCGTGGCAATTCCAATCGAGGCACCTAATTTGGGATGGGGGGCGATGCCTGTTTCCGCTAATCGAAGGGTGGCAGTCGCTTGCAGCCAGAGGGAAATCGATAGCACAGGAATCAACAGTACCGTCAAGCAGACAAACGCAGCTTGAGCGCGCCAAGCGAACAACCGGTCGGGTTTAACAAAGCCCAAGTAGTAGGACAGGGCTGCGAAACCCATCGAAACGCAAAGTAGGGCAATCAGAGAGAGTTGCATGGCGATCGCAATTCCCATCCGTCAATCAAAATCTCCATTGCAATTCTTAAATATTTAGAAGAGAATCGCCATTGAGGCAGATCTTATGGGTGCGTGTCGTTCTCACGATGGATGCAGGTTGATTGCCTCCTCCGGACAAAGCCGTCTTTCTGTCTTTAACCGCAGAGCAACCTGTAAATTGCTGGGCAAGTTGAAGGTATCGCTTCACTGAACGGTAGGTGTGTTTGTGCTAGTGACGAATATCAAACAGCAATTCGGCAAATTGCTGTATTTCCCCTTTAGGGTCGATTTCGACATCGAGCCAATGGCCCCAATCAAACGGTGGTTGGATGGCATGGAGATTCAAGATCCGCAGGTAGCCAGATGGATTTGCTCGCTGGTTCCCTCCCAATGCCCCTTCGAACGAGACATTGCTTTTTTCGGTCGCCACCTGATTCACATTCCCCCGATGTGCAAGCTGAATCCTCTGTACGAACAGCTTGTTGGACTGCGGTTTCGTGCCCTCACCTATCTAGCTGAGAACTGCAGCGAAGATATCTCTCGGTATTGCTGAGGTTGCGTTAGGTCACTGGCATCCGGATTTTTTCTGCCAAGAGCCCTGGAAGTGTCTCAGAAGTAAGAGCTCACTTGCCACAAAGCTGCTGCGACAAAGGATCCGGCTCGATCTCGAAATAGTCACGACAGCTTCAAGCAACCTCTTGCTCTTGACAATCCACATGGCTGAGAGAAGCTTTTCTCCTTCAATCGGGGGCGATGCAGTTGGTGACACTGCGGTTAAGACAGTTAGACGTTGCGCTAGGGCAGCGCTTGTTGCTCCACGATTCAGCTGGTCTGAATCGTGGAGCAACAAGCGCTGTGACTTCCTTCTGGGACTTCGGTCAAGCTCGAACGATGCCGTGACAAGGCACAACTATAGCGATGTCGAAGGCATCCACCCGAATGGAAAGCAGGGGATTTTGGAAGATTGCGCTAGGAAATTTCAGAAGTCATTGGGTGGGTTTCTGCAAGGACCAGCAACGTGCCGCCAATAGTTGCCACAGGCAAAATCAGCAAATTTAAAAGGGGAACGGTGAAAACAAAGAACGTTACGACACCAAATCCCAGCAACAACGCAAAGTTGTGGCGAACAAACTGTAATTTTTGCTTGAGCAGATAGCCTCTCATCCCCAATGCTGGATCCACCATGTCGAGGGTGGTCAAAAACACGGCGATCGCTAATGAAGGAATCGCTCCCACCACCGGTATGGCAAAGCTTAGCCCTGCTAAGCAGAAGAGTATCCCAAGCTGTAGCCCAAGTAATTTAATAAGTTCGCGCAACGAAGCCCACAGACTGAGCCCTTCATCGGTTATCGTTCCGCACACCAGCCGTTCGGTGTGCAAAGTCATGGCATCTCGAAAGGGAGCAGACACGATGCCAACTAACGGCAGAAACAAAATGTAGCTCAGCACGAGGGCCGCGATCGCCACAACCGATCCCCCGAAAAATTCCGCGGACACCGATAACCAGTGGGGCAAGTTTGCCAACCAGGCATCGAGTAGGTTGTTCGTCAACCTCAGCCCCAGCCAGATTGCTCCTATAAGGCTACCGCCGGTCATGACGATGGGGACTAGTCCAAACACCTGTAAGCGCGGCGATTTCAAAAACAACCCCAACCCCGCCAATCCAAATCGCAATCCCATCCAAAATTTGTAGATGGGACCACGCTGCGGGTTGTACATTTCCAGTAACGGTAGCTGCACTTCTGAAACGGCCACCGCTGAAGCCCCTCGATTCAATCGGGATCCTTCGGCAATTGTTTTGGATGGGGAGGCAGACTTCGACATACAACGACAACCGCTCAGCGCTCAAAATTTTGTCACCTCGGCTCAACTCGCAGAAGAGCACTCTCTAGGCAGACACCGTCTGAAAGACAAACATAAAATGACAATATCTCTGTCCAGGTGACACGACGACCGTCCCAGGCAGTTAGACCGATTTGAACTATCCGAATCTGTCGAGTTCTCGATCTCAACAACCTCTTCGTCACAACAACCTGCAATCGCTTTGAAACCACGGTATTTTTAACCCGCCACATCCCTCGCGAGCATAAACCTTCGCAATGACCTCTCCAGCAGCCACATGTGCCCTCTGCGATCGCCAGGTGCCCAAGCTAACCCAACACCACTTAATCCCTCGCAGTCAGCACAAGTACTACCGCCTCAAAAAAGGCTACAGCCGCGAGCGATTAAACCAAACTGCCTCCCTTTGTCCCCCCTGTCACAAAAACGTGCATGTCACCCTGAGCGAAAAAGACCTTGCTGGCTCTTACAACACCATCGCTAAGCTTCAGCAGCACCCCGAGATTCGCAGATTTACCGCGTGGGTGAGCACCAAACGCAGCAACCTCAGGGTCACCTTCCGTAGGCGCAAGCGATAGTATGGCCCCGTTTACGATTTGCCACCGAAAACGGCAAATGACTCCGCTACCTCCCCTCAAGACACTGCCCTGATCGTTCGCCATACTGAATACAAGGTTGGATCGAATGTAAATAGATGCTCGAACTTAACGCCCCTCTCCTTTGGGCCATTGTAGGACTGGTTTTGCTGAGTATCGAACTGGTGGGAGTCCCAGGTTTTATGGTTGGGTCTGCGGGGGTGGCAGCACTCTTAGCAGCGATCGTAGCAATGTTTGCCCCTGTTGCTATCCAATGGGTAGTCTGGGCCCTTGTCACCGCCATATTAATCTCCTACGCTCGCCGATTTGTTCCCAAAGAAACCACTGACATCAAGGAAAGTACAGAAGCGCGATCGCTGAAGGCCATTCCCGCCGGTCAAAAGGGAAGGGTTCGATATGCTGGCTCTATCTGGGACGCCAAGTGCGACATTGAAAGCCTAAGCATTCCGGCAGGGGAAGATTTATATGTAATGGAACGTCGGGGCAATCTATTGATTGTAATTCCCGATCGCTTGGCTTCCGGACGCGACACCCCCGACCCCCCACCACCTGAATCCACCTCTTCAGGAAACCCTGGGCCGGTATAGAGCTAGATTCATACTCTCAGTTCAAAGTCTCGGCCATCAATACACAAGCAAGGGATAGTCCTAAGTCAACAATTCGATTTGGAGATCGATCATGGGAGGCATTATTGCCGCACTGGTCCTAATTTCGATTGGGTTCCTTTTTCAGTCTGTCAAAATTATTAGCCAGGGCTACGAAGCACTGGTCGAACGGTTAGGTCGCTATAGCCGCAAACTAACCCCTGGCTTGTCCTTCCTGATTCCTATCATCGAAAAGATTGTTTTTAAAGACACCATTCGAGAACAGGTATTGGATGTGCCGCCACAACAGTGCATTACCAAAGACAATGTCTCGCTCTCAGCAGATGCCGTAGTTTACTGGCGCATTACGGACATGATCAAAAGCTATTACGCCGTTGAAGATGTGGAAAAAGCATTAGTTAATCTGGTGCTGACAACTCTGCGGTCTGAAATCGGCTTGCTGGAGCTAGACGAAACCTTTTCCTCCCGCACCGAGATTAACGCTCGCCTTTTAGCACAACTGGACGAAGCCACCGATCCTTGGGGCATTAAGGTGACGCGGGTTGAAGTGAAGGACATTAACCCTTCCCGTACCGTGCAGGATTCTATGGAAAAACAAATGGCTGCTGAGCGTGAAAAGCGAGCTTCTATTCTGGCATCGGAAGGGGAACAGCAGGCCAATATTAACCAGGCAACAGGTAACGCCAGAGCCTTGATTCTGCGTGCAGAGTCTGAGAAACAAGAGAAACTCTTGCGGGCACAAGGCACCGCAGAAGCACTGCAAACCATCGCGAATACATTGAACCAAGGGGAAAATGCAGAAGCAGCTCTCCAATTCTTATTGGCCCAAAACTACATTGAAATGGGTCGTATTGTGGGGGAGAGCGAAAGTGCCAAAGTGATGTTCATGGATCCCAAATCCATTCCTGGCTCGCTGGAGGGACTCATGGCCATGTTGGAAAAGAACGAGTAGTGCCTCTGGGAAGTTGAAGGGCTCGTTTTGAAACAGCATGGGTTGCGACAATACTCTCAACTTGAGCTTACGATCCTATCTCTGAAGCCCTGTTTCTGAAGAAACGGGCTTTTTTCATTGGAATCCTCCTTCTAGCTCGTGGGTACAGACAGTTCATTCATTGAACCCCTTACAGTGAATCAAGCTACTGACCTAACTGAAATAGCTGCCCAACTATCATCGCTTTGGGGAAATGACCTGTGGAGGGTATTTTTTGTTGAAAAACCGCAACGATCGAGCTGTTGGCATTCCTACCGGGACAGCTTCCGAGTTTTAATAGACAGTAAGCGACTGTGGCTGTTCAGTCGACTTAGGGGGCCATCCCTCATCAGAGCACGAGGATAATTGCTAAAGCATGCACCGAACCTACAATTTGCACGTTGTCGATACCCGTCCTCTATTGAGCCCTGCCACTGTCCATGGCGAGCTTCCCCTATCAGAAATCGCTGCCGAGCTCGTCCAAACCACCCGTACCGCAATCCGCAATATTCTCAGCGGCAGCGATCGCCGTCTGCTAGTGGTAGTGGGTCCCTGTTCTATTCACGACGTTGCAGCAGCGAAGGACTATGCCCAACGCCTACTGAAGTTGCGGGAAGCATTCAAAGACAGCCTTGAAATCGTCATGCGGGTGTACTTTGAAAAACCACGCACAACGGTGGGCTGGAAAGGACTTATTAACGACCCCCACCTTGACGGTAGCTTTGACATCAACACGGGCCTGCGTACCGCCCGCAAACTGCTGCTGGACTTAGCCCATATGGGCATGCCTGCTGCCACCGAGCTTTTAGATCCCGTCACCCCCCAATATTTAGCTGACATCATTGCCTGGACTGCGATCGGTGCTCGCACCACCGAAAGCCAAATTCACCGCCAAATGGCGTCTGGCCTCTCGATGCCCGTGGGCTACAAAAACAGCACAGATGGCAGCATTGGTTCTGCTGTCAACGCCATCACCGCCGCCAAGTCTCCCCACCATTTCTTAGGGGTGAACTGGGAAGGCAAAGCGAGTATTGTGGCCACCACCGGCAACCCGGACGGACATTTGATATTACGAGGGGGAAGAGATGGCACAAATTTCGATGCCGACCATGTCAACCACGCGGCGGCTGAGCTCAGCAAGCAGGGCGCTCCCACCCGCATCATGATCGACTGCAGTCATGGCAACAGCAGCAAAGATCACCGCAACCAACCCAAGGTATTGCATACGATCGGGGAACAGGTGGAACAGGGTTCTCCCCACGTGATGGGCGTTATGGTGGAAAGTCACTTAGTCGAAGGAAAGCAGTCCATTCCAGATGATTTATCGACGCTAACCTACGGTCAAAGTATTACAGATGCCTGCGTTAACTTAGACACGACAGAGGACATGTTGCGATCGCTGGCCCAATCCGTGAAAGCGGGTCGGTTTGCCACCAACGTTATCGCTTAAAACAGCTTTGATTTGCTCGGCGACTTGACGATCGCCATAGCTCAATAGCTAGAGTAGCTAACCCGTTTGGATAAAGTTGACCCTCGGTAGTGCAACGCCATGATTGGCAAATACTTTCAAAAAGCCTCCCCCGATCGTCCCGACAGCGATCGCATTCCCCCCGGACAGCACCTTGCCAATGGCTTTCCCGTCCTCACCTACGGACAAGCTGCAGATATTGCCTCTCAAGACTGGAAACTCACTATAGGCGGGGCGATCGAAGGTGAATCCTTTACCCTGACTTATGACGACCTACTGGCAATGCCGCAAGAAACCTTTACAGCAGATTTCCATTGCGTCACCCGCTGGTCCAAGCTGGATGTCACCTGGACAGGGGTCAAAATTACGGAATTGCTGAAGCAGGTTAAGACATTGCCCTCAGCACAGCACGTGATGCAGACGTGCTACGGGGGTTACACCACCAACCTGCCGCTAGAGGACTTTGTTCGCGAGGGTAACTATCTGGTGCACACCCTGGAAGGGGAACCGATTCCAAAGGACCATGGTGGTCCAGTGCGATCGCTGGTTCCCCACCTGTATGCCTGGAAAAGTGCTAAGTGGATTTGCGGCATCGAGTTTCTAGACACGGAAGAGTTAGGCTTTTGGGAGCGCAATGGTTATCACCACAGAGGGGAGCCGTTTGCAGAGGAACGATATAGCAGTTTTTAATGTCCAGTAGCACTTACTAAATGTGGGGGCATTTGGAATGAACAGTGTTGACTTGGGCAACACTGAACAGCTATGCGCCGAACCAAGCCGCTCTTTTATCGGCGTCCACAACAATACTGTTTCAGATAAACTTCATGTACGCTGTTGAACCTCAGAATGCTTAAGTTTTATGAAATTCACTCTCCAACTGCCCCGCTTATTGTGGATGCGTGCAATCGCCATCGGCTTTGCTTTTCTGCTGAGCTGCGGACTTTGGGGGCAAGTTGCGCTAGCCCAAGACAGCACGGTGAACTATAACGGCACCAATCTGTCCGAGCGAGACATGTCCGATACGGATTACGTCGGTACCACCTTTGTCAATGCCAACATGAAGCGGACGAATTTCCATAAGTCTAGGTTGATGGGAGCCACTCTGACTCGCGGGTATTTAGAGGAGGCGGACTTGTCCGAGGCGAACTTAACCGCCACTTTGCTCGATCGCGCTAGCTTGGTGAGAGCCAATTTGCGGGATGCCAATCTCACTTCTGCCATCATCACCAGTACGTCCTGGAAAGACGCCATCATAGAAGGAGCTGACTTTTCGGACGCTATTCTTGACCGCGCGGCGATCGATTATCTCTGCGGGTACGCCAGCGGGACCAACTCCTCCACGGGTATCGATACTCGTGAATCTTTGGGCTGCAGTTGATTTTCCGGAACTGGAAATACGAAGAACGTTCCCTCGCAACGATCTTAGCCATCGACAGTACGGGTAATAACAACCTAGGCAACTATTATTCAAACAGCCATCTTCCGGTTGTTCAGCCCATTCCGGAGATCGAACCTCGCATGAAGGTGAAGGACTTCAGTCACAAGGGATTACTCCCAATAAGGCTGAAATTGCTCTGATAGCCCAAAGTTACTGCATGCTCAGTTAAAGCATCAATATCTATCTGGATTGATTCAATGTCCTTAGCGACTCAACGGTCTCTAGACATAGGGCAGCGAGTCACGAAGGTAGATGAACTTTATTTAAGGTGTTAGGCTAGCTAGGCTTGTAACTCGATTTAGTTTTACTACTCAGTAGAGTTAAAGAGCCACTCAATTGCACTTCTGTTGTTTGTGATGAAAGTATCCACTATGAAAGCTGCTGTTTTATCCTCAGCATTGTTGTTTGCAACCTGCACTTCTGCAGTTGCATCCAAGTTGATACAAGCAAATCAGGAACCTGCATCAGCTGTTCAAGGGAACTCTGTCGCATCATCTGTAGAAAGACAAAAGCCATTGATTGTTGCTCAAAATTCTCCTGCGGAGACTTCTGAATCCAATGAGGGTGCCCTACCACCTTCATATGTTCAGCTCGATCCGGAAACAGCATTCAAAATCGCTTCTCTATTTTCAGATGTACCCGTGTTTGCCATTTTTGAAACTGTTGAAGATGGAGAATTAAATTTAGTCCTCTCTGATGTCAGTGAAATTGAAGGAAAGACCGTCAGAATTGCTCCTGTTTGGCTAAATCCAAACGATGCTCAAGAGGAAATCAACAAGCAAACTGATGCTTCGACGGAGCTCATCTTGGGTGCAATTCCTCTATCAGAAGCAATACTTATCTACTTCATGGGAGGGATTGTCGAAGGAGATAATGTTGTTGTATTTCAATACAAACCTGACACAAGTTCGGTAGACAAAGCTATAGAGATTTATAACGAGAACGCAGCATCTGATGAGACAATCGAATTTTATCCAGGGATACCTATTTTCCAGGTGGGGCTGACAGCTGAAGGGAAGATCTCTCCACTCGAAGTTAGTGGCCAGGTGCCAATGTTCTTCGATCCTATTGACCTAAATACACTGGTTGATGATATCCAGAAAAGTGCCCCAGATGAGGCTAAATCTGCCATTGATTTTGAAACAAGCGTTATTCGCTTGAACGAGTTCTTGACTGAATTGGTTCTCCTTACTAAAGTCGATCCTGAGGCCAGTGCTATAGTCCCTTCAATCGATAAGTTCAAAGTCGTCCCATCACAAGCATCTGCACGATTCATTCAAGAAAATTCAGTCCGTAGATTTACTTTCATTGGCCCTGAAAAAGAATCAGACACAGATGAAAACGCAAACTAGCGGATAAACATCTTGTGGACTGAGTTGGTTGTGAGGGCTTCGTTTCTATTGGCGAAGTTGTGAGACGCTAGAGCTATAACGTCAATGTGACACATCAAGGTGATAATTGCTCGGCGCGGGAGATTTTCAGATAGAGCAGACTGCAAAGACCTTCCATCTCTGGCGGAAACAAGCACTTGTCGAGGCGGCAAATGCTGGTATTTCTGGGGCTGAAGTTGATTGGTTACTGACCGAAGCGGCTGGCTGGACGACCCTTGATAGGGTCTTGAATCGTCCCCCATCCAGTCCTTGCAATTTGAAATGGTTGAATGCCATTTGGCAGAAGCGGGTAGGCGATCGCGTCCCTCTCCAGCAGCTGCTTCAAACAGTCACATGGCGTCAGCTAAAATTAACCGTCACCAATTCCGTCCTCATCCCGCGCCCCGAAACAGAAATGCTTGTGGATTTGGCGATTGCTGAATTCCAGACCGTCCCCCAAATTGGGGTGTGGGCCGACCTTGGAACGGGGAGCGGTGCCATCGCCATTGGTTTGGCTTCTGCTTGCCCCGATGTCTCAGTTCTAGCCATCGACGCCAGCAAGGAGGCATTGCAGGTTGCTGCTCGCAATGTAGAGCAGCATGGCCTAAAAGATCGCGTTACTCTGATGGAAGGCCATTGGTTTGTGCCGCTACAAACAGTTCTTTCCCCAGGGGACAAGCTTCAGGGAATGATTTCCAACCCCCCGTATATCCCCACTCAGGCAATCGAGGCCTTGGAGCCAGAGGTACGGGATTGGGAACCTCGAATAGCGCTCGATGGTGGGGCTGACGGTCTAAACGATTTACGGCATCTCGTTCGAGCGGCCCCCGACTATTTAGAGCCGGGAGGCTTTTGGCTAGCGGAGGTTATGCGAGGTCAGGCGGAAAAGGTGGCCAGTCTACTGGTAGAAGACGGGCGCTACGATAGCGTGACGATCCATCGGGATCTAGATGGAGTGGAGCGGGCAGTGAGCGCTCGAAAACAAGCATGCTAGTGACTCTTTCAGAGGCGATCGCAATGGCCCGTTCGGGATCTGCGATCGCATTTCCCACTGACACGGTTCCCGCATTGGCAGTAAAACCCGATTGTGCCGACAAGATTTACCGTTTGAAAGGGCGATCGCCCGATAAACCCCTGATTTTAATGGGAGATTCGATCGATAGTTTGCGCTCGTACGTAATGGGCTGGCATTCCGCATGGCAAGAGGTCGCAAAACGGAGCTGGCCAGGGCAACTGACGCTCGTTCTACCAGCCAGCGAGGCGGTTCCCGCTAGCATGATTTCTGGAGGTAGCAGCGTTGGACTGCGCATCCCTGCCTCGTCCATTGCCTGCAGTATCCTTGCCAGTACGGGTCCTCTGGCAACCACTAGTGCCAACCGCTCAGGGTCTCCCCCTCTGACAACAGCTGCCGCCATTAATGCCGCATTTCCCACTATTGCAGTGCTTGATTACCCCTTTCCACCTGCTGGCACTCCCTCAACAGTAGCGAGATGGTGCGAACAGGACCAAACTTGGGAAATTTTACGCCAAGGTTCCTATGTGCTCCCCCCGCTTTCTCGTAGAGATTAACATACATGCAGAACTCCACCCCCACCCACCCCAACGACTCGATTGCCCCTGCCTCCCCTACAGCAGACCGTGCAGCGGACATAGATTGGAATGATTGGGAATTTGCCTTTTTGCGATCGGAAATGCTGCGGCAGTTTAAATCTGAACTAATGGGCAATCTCGGTCACGAACTGCGCAGTCCCCTCAGCAGCCAAATGGGGGCACTGGATCTAATTCTGTCGGGTCTGTGCGATTCCATGGAGGAGATCCAAGAGTTCGCCACAACTGCACGACAATCAGCACAAAAACACCTGCAGTTGATTGGAGATTGCATCGAGCTCTCTCGCTACGAGAGTCCTGTAAGGTCCCTAAACCTAGAGACTGCCTCTATTTCATCCCCCCTAGAACAGGTCGGTATCTTAATCGCACCAATTGCCCAAGATCGTGGCATTCGCTTTGAATGGATAAAAAGCAACTCTCTGGTGTGGACCGATGTCCATGGCTTAGAACAGGCTTTGCTGGGGGGACTGATGTGGGGGGTGCTTCGAATGGTACATGGAAGTATAATTCTGCATGAAAGCCGCGGAGTTGAACGTCTTAAATTGACCCTAACCCTATCGGGTCAAATAAGGGAGAGTGCGGGAGATCGCAACAGTCTTTACTGGCAGGTGGCCCAATCCTTGATGAGTGCAATGGGGGGAAAGTTGCAAGTGATGGATTCATCCGATGTTCAACTTGCGATCGCTTGGAGCATTCCCACAGAAAAGACCTCTGTACTGGCCGATGCAATTGTGCCGTGACTCGAACGGTCGTAGACACCTCTGCCCCTGAGAGCCTGCAGATTCGCGACACCATAACGAACGTTAAGATGCCGTCAAGTTGCTACAACCGAGTTATTCAGAAAACTGACCCAATTGCTTAATCGTCTGCTCAAGCAACATAAAGGGTTACGAGTTGGTTAGAAACCGGCGAATCGAGGCGGAATGAATTTGTTCCTAGATCGACAATTGGCACGACCCGCGTAAATTCGTGCCATAACCACACCGTCTTAAGGCATGATCGAACAGTATTTCATCCTGCGATTGTGCCGCATGCAACTGTCAGTTTTCCACGCTCCTGAAGAAGTCCCTGACTTAACAGCGATCGCCCCCGGTGAATCCCCAGACTGTGCCATAGTGGTGGATGTTTTAAGGGCCACAACCACAATTGCGACCGCCTTCAATGCTGGAGCAGAGGCAGTTCAAGCCTTTGAAGACTTGTCAGTTTTGGATACTGCTAGTGCCCAGTGGCCTAGCGATCGGCGGTTACGTTCTGGTGAGCGGGGTGGACAAACCGTTGATGGATACGATTTGGGCAACTCTCCGTTGGATTACACCCCTGACGTTGTGGGCAGGAAGCGGATTTTTATGAGCACAACCAACGGCACTCGGGCTTTGACTTGTGTTCGCGCGGTCCCGGCATTGTTAACAGCAGCCTTTATCAACACATCAGCTGTAGTCCGTCACGTGCTCGATCGACACTATCAGCGGGTCTGGATCGTTAACTCTGGTTGGCAAGGGGCTTACGCCCTCGAAGATACGGCCTGTGCTGGGGCGATCGCCCTTGGTTTGCAGCAGGCATCTAGCGACTTCAAGGCAATAAACGATGAAACCATTGCTGCTATGACACTGTACCTTGGCTGGAAAGACAACCTTTTGGGGCTATTGCGCAGCGCTAGCCACGGACAAAGATTGTTGCGATTGGGGCAAGATGAAGATCTGGTCTATTGCGCTCAACTCGATTCAACTGATGTTGTCCCACAGCAAACCGAGCCTGGCATCCTAACAGCAGGATAAATGTAATGCTGGTCTATGTTTATCTGCATAGTTTCAGGCTGTTTGCTCGCATCTGGCGAACTTATTCTGGGTTGAAGACAAGTGCTCAGTTGGCATACTTGACACATAGTATATTTTGCACAAGCATCCGTTCAATAGGCGAGGACATTGACGATGGAACGCTACGTTAAAGGTGTTGGCAAGCAGATTTTGGGAGGTTCTCAAGTCATCGCAGTCCGGCTACGAGACAGTGCCATTCGTATTGGCAGCTTATCTCTCACCCTTGGCAATCAATATTTCAGCAAAACCCGCATCATCTTGTCAGACACCATCTCCGTTGCGAAAGACTCTTTGGGGTCGAAGAATTGAAGTATTTTGCCGAATGTCTTACTCGCACCTCTCTGCCACCTGTGAACCATTGCTTCGCCACTGCAGAAGAATTTTGTGGCTGCATCTTTAATAACTCCAAGCATCGCTCGGATACGGCTTGTTAAAACAACCCAGCAATTCTCAGAAAGTTAGGTCTGCCGGGCTTTGGAGGGCAGCTCGGCAGATTTCGAACATCGAACAGATTAGGCCTTCTCAGCAATTCAGATATATGGGCATGTAGCTTGCTATGTTCGCTGAGATAGGGAACAGGTATATATCGTTACTTGAGGCGACAAGCTGCTGGTCAAGTCTAGCGACCGTCAAGTCGCTTAGGACATGTATGCTACCTCGCACCATGCCAGTGCATGGAGCTTTCTGCACTAACTGAAATGACGGCAGCTGTATTTTCAAAAATCAATGGTGGACAACCTTATTCAGGTTTGTTACATTAATTTACATAATGATATGTACGATTACGATAGTTGTTGGCCTAGTCTGGTGGGCCCTATTGCTGATGGAGCAAGCGACTCGGCAGCAAGAATTTTCACGCATGCTGGCCGGAATGCTGGTCGTTGCCGCCGCCGCAGGTGTTTTGACCGTCCATTTCTTGATTGATGATTACATTGCGTTTGTACAAGAGACGGCTGTTTTGGCGCAGCAAGCTGATGTCATTGCTGAAATTATTTTACCTTAGCGCTCATCTGACTCGTAGCTGACCAACTAAGTGTGACAATGACTGTCCGAGTTTGAATGCACCAAAAGTGTATCGATTCAGACCTTAGAGGTATTTCAACTCTTAGAGTGATGCTCTCACACCCAAGCGATCGCCTAACCCCAACTTCTCCTCTAACCCCAACATAATATTCAGATTTTGAACGGCTGCCCCTGATGCTCCTTTGCCCAAGTTATCCAGGCGAGCAACGATCAAAGCCTCTTGCGAGTCGTCATTGGCAAATACAAAGACTTGTAAGAGGTTGGTTCCGTTAATTGCATGGATGTCCAAAAATTTGCCTCCCCGGAGCTGGTCTCCCCCTGACAACTCTGCCACCTCAACGAACGATTCATCTTGGTAGTAGTCCATTAAGGCAGCATGTAATTGCTCGCCACTGGGAACCGCATCGAAAGCATAGAGGGGTAAGGGGACTTGTACCAGCATCCCTTGAGCAACATTACCAACTGCAGGCACAAACAGTGGGGGGTGGGATAAACCGGAATATTGATGCATCTCAGCCACATGTTTGTGGCCAAATCTAAGTCCGTAGATACCGTAGGGATAGCCCTCCGCAGACTCGTAGACCTCGATCAGCTTGCGTCCACCTCCCGAATAACCAGAAACGGCATTGAGCGTAATTGGATAATCCTGAGGAATGAGTCCGTTAACCACCAAAGGACGCATCGCAGCCAAAAAACCAGTGGGATAACAGCCAGGATTGCTCACCCGTTTAGAGGCGGCGATCTCATCCCGCTGACCGGGTTTCAGCTCGGGGAACCCATATACCCAAGCATCTGCGGTGCGATGGGCAGTGCTGGCATCCAAAATCTTGACGGCAGGGTTGGTGACTAAGCTGACGGATTCGCGAGCGGCACCATCAGGCAAGCACAGAATCGCCACATCCACTGCATTAAGCAGGCGCCGGCGCTCTTCTAAATCCTTGCGCTTGGCGGGATCGATGCTGACCAGCTCGATATCTGGGCGATCTTGCAGGCGATCGCGAATCTGCAACCCAGTGGTTCCCGCCTCTCCGTCAATAAAAACTGTGGGTTTTGCCATAGCCTTCTCCCCAGCCAATTCAATCGAACACCGTCCATCATAAAGAGGGATTGTGGCGAAAAATAACTTTTGTTGTGACGAATTCAGCGTTGACGATCGTCGCAAGCCAGTCATTCAGGAAACAATCGCACGATGCTGTTTTGGCAGAAATGCCGTTTGGCAATGTTAGAAATCCTCTCAGCTATTGTTCGTTAACCTGCTCTTGCTCGATAGCATCCTTAGAGCCAATTCAACTGAGTCTTTGCTGGAGTGACGCCTAAGTGTATACCTGTCCTTACTCACCCCACAGCTGCCTCCACCATGGTTCTGGCTCCACCTCTTCGACTGCGGGCAAGCGATCGCGAATTTCGTCGATGGCCCAACCTGTCAGTCGGGCCAAAGTCTGCGCTTCTCGCTCGAACCGTTCCGGCAACGTCTGACGATAGTCCTGTCCTGCCGGGCAATTGGCCGCCCCCTCAAACGGATGCCGCAACACGTAGCGCCCTTGGAAGGTTTGGTGGTTAGAGGTTTCTTGAAACATCAGGTCTTCGGGGAAGCGATCGCGGGTGTAACGCACGTGCAACCGGGTAACGAAGGCATTGGGAGATTCGTTGGGGGCAATCCAGAAGGCACCGGCTTGGCGCAATTCCTCGGGACTAGGTGGCGTGGCAGAACAAGGGTCGCAACTGCGAATGTCCCAGGCATATTCCAGAAACGCCACCTTCTTTCCTTCTTGTTCGTAAGCGGTTTCAAACGTGTCGGGATAGAAGCGATCGAATTCCCCCTTTACGAAGGTGGGGATCTCGTCACCGGAGGGAATTTTGACGGTGCGGTAGTTGGTCAGTTCCACTTGGCCTTTAGGGGATAGAGCGTAAACAATCAGATCCTGTTCGGCGGTGGCATTGGCCATGCCCAAGCGAATTGGCAGCATGAACTTGGGAGATTCGTAGGCAATTTGTAGGGGGCGTAGGAACTGATAGCCCGAGCGATCGAATTCTTCCAGATTGACTTTGGCTACGAAGAATTTCATGTCCTGACGAATATAGGGACGCAGGAGTGGGGCAGCGTCTGCGGGGATGCGATAGCCATTCTGGGTCAGCCAAGTTTCCAGTCCCTTAGATTCCGTGGCACTGAGGATAACAATGTCGTATTCGCCGACCGAGAATTCTGCTTCGACGGTAACCCCCAAAGCATTGGCTTCTCTGCGGGCTTCTCCCTCTGTAGGAGATAAAGCTGGGAGTTCGAAGACACGATCGTCGAATCTATCAATAGGCGCACAGGGATCGGGGTCAAAATATTCCACTAGCCGGGGGGCGGTAAAGGCATCGAGTCGCTCCAAGATGCTCGGATCGCCCACGTGGACCTGTTCCTGTTCTAGAACCACCGGGACGGGAACCACAATCGCGAAATCAGTCACTTCTCCCTGATAGTCGTTAGCCATGGTCATAACAGTGCGATCGCCATCGCGGGCCAAAATGACCTGCGATGCCTGATTGAATAGGCCGGTGTCTGCTTTGGCAACGTAAAATCCGCAGAAGGCCCGAGCGGAAGTGCTAAAGGAGATCGCGGTAACAATAGCCAGTAACAGTGCTGATAGCGATCGGGCGAATCTCATCGTATTGTCCTCACAGCAAAGTCTGGAAAGTGTTGGACCAGGAAAGAGAATGATTTGTCAACTCTTCCTCTCGGCCAGTATGACGGGCTGGAGGGCCTAAAGATGAGGTGGTTTCATTTACAGCAACGGAGATCGTTGGGATGGCACTGCATCCCTAATCGATGTGTTTCTCGATGACAATTCTCAGACGGGCGACGAGTGCCCCGATGGCTCCGAGGGCCGCAATAACGGGGAACAAAGCTGCACCAATGACGCCACCGACAACACCTACGGTGAGCGGAATTTCAATCAGGACTAGCCCCTCCTCGTTTTTGACAATGATGCGGCGAATGTTGCCTTCGTGAATGAGCTCCTTTACCTTGGCGACAAGCTTATCGCCATCAATCGCAAATTCTTCGACACGCACGCTTTTCGACCCTATCTCTTTATCAGATTCAACAGTGGTCGAGGATTCTTCAGCGCGTTCTCCTTCTGTATCGTTCACACGCTCGGAGGGTTTGTTCATGTTAAATTCCTCTTTGAATGCGAAAAAAAGCCTCTGGCTTGGACTCAAGTGTAAACCGAATGGAGGTTGATAACTGTAGTTACAAGACCATGCCTAAAGAGCCTGCTGGCTATGAACTGTAGCCAGTAAATTTTTCTGTGGAGAAATCAATACGTTCTTAGCATTACTATAATTTCACTCTTCAGGGGAGTCTAGACTCACCATCCCAACCAATTCGGGCACAAAGCCTTCATCGAAGTCCGTCTGTTTGTTGTAACAAGCCCCATGCAACTGAGTCTCATGCAGGTTAGCGCCCACTAAATTGGCGCCCATGAGATTTACCCCCTGCAATAGAGCTCCTTGAAGATTGGTTCCTGCCAGGTTGGCGTCACTCAAACTGGCTTGGCTAAGATCGGCTTCTACCAACGTTGTTCCACGTAAATTGGCCTGTCTGAGACTGGCATACTCTAAAACTGCGCCACTCAAATTGGCCTCACTCAAATTGGCGTTGTCTAAATTAGCTTCGCTCAAATTAGCCTCAATCAAGTTAGCTCCCTTCAAATCGGCTGCACTCAAGTTGGCCGCGCACAAGCCAGACTCTTGTAAATTTGCTGCTGTCAAAACGACTTCACATAAGTTGGCTTCGATCAGATCGGCTTCAGCTAGATTGACATTGCAAAATACGCGCTCACCGGCGGAGTATTCCTCTAAGAACTTTGCCGTACTGTAAACCGATTGCGACACTTCGGAATCTTCGACAGCGGTGCTAGCAAATTCGATACTGCGAACCCATGTTGGTACGCCCGAGCCCGTTAGCAAGCCGTAAAAGGTGACGCCACGAAGTGAACGAGGAGCAAGCCCAACAAATGCTTTTTCCAGTGGTGGTACGAGTTTCTGTCGATCGGGAAGCGGATCGGATTCTAGCTCGACTTGGAGGATATCTCGTTCGACCGAGACCCTAGCCTTTACACCGCGAGCGCCTAAAGCGCGATTGAGGATGGAAGCAATGGCGTCTGGGTCTCCTTGCTTAGCGAGTTCGAGTACTTGTTGAGGAGCCATGTGCATTACAACCCTGCGAAAAGTAAAGGAGGCCAATCTCGAAAATTACAGACCTTCAAACACCTTAATTGTGCCCATTCTCCATAATCCAAACCACAAAATTGGCTTGCTATTTGGCTCGGTTCATCGCGAGAGATGAAGCGTTATTGCATGGTTTGACGAATTGCATTACCCCCCCTCCTCGACCTAGCTTGTGCAACCATTGCTCTGCTTGCCCGTTCTGACGAAAGGCTGGAGAGTGGAGAATCGTGCAGTCGTCATCCCATTCTTCGTGATTTTGCTCGTGCGGTAGTTCGCAGTACATCACACATAACAATTACCGGTTGACCATCTCGAAGACATTCTCGAGAACGTAGGCTCAATCTGGCGAGCGCCCCACCAATACTTCAGTACCCAGCACCATTTCTTAGACAATCTCGCTGAACTCTTCCGATAGAGAAGACGAACGGTTGCCCCTAGGCGGGAAACAACCGCTTGTCAGAATGTATCTCGTAGTCTTTAGTTCAATTCCAGCGAAATGACTGCGATCTTTACCGTAATTTAAGCAATAACCCCTATTAATCCTAAAAACCATTGAGATTCTTATAGTTGTTGCGTTAAGCTAGTTGTCCGGCTTGCAAGCTTGCGGTCGGCAGCCTAACTACAGGGTAGGGTCACACCCTTGGCACTGTCCTAATAGGTTGATATCGATTTGCGCCGATCGCGGTCAAACTTCTAAGACATTCGAAGGGAAGCAGGCCCTATTGGCGAACAAAGGAGCGGTAGTTGAGCTGGCAGCTGATGAAAGGCACCCAAGCTTTTTTTGTTGGCTCTAAGAATCGCTTACAGAAAAAACCTTGCAACCTTCCTACCGAAACATACGTTATGAATCCATCCCCACTGCGCTGGCTTACTGAGGAAAGAGACGCTTGCGGTGTTGGTTTTTTGGCAGATCGATTGGGACGAGCCACGTACAAACTAGTGCAGCAAACTCTCACTGCTTTGGAATGTATGGAGCACCGAGGTGGCTGTGGAAGCGATAGCGATAGTGGTGATGGTGCAGGCATCATGACTGCCATTCCCTGGGAATTGTTTCAGGAGTGGGCCGCTATCTCTGAAATAGAGTTGCCAGATACCACGCAGATGGCGGTTGGCATGCTGTTCCTGCCTCAGGATGGAGAACAAAGGGCAACGGTTCAAGCAACGGTTGAGTCATACATCGCTCAGTCCCAATTCACCATGGTGGGCTGGAGAGAGGTTCCCACCCGCCCTGAAGTCCTGGGAACCGTTGCTCGTCAAAATCAGCCCTTCATCTGCCAATTAGTCATTGCGCACCCATCGTTGTGTGGGACTGACCTGGAACACGAACTGTTTGCCCTTCGCCGTCGTCTCGATAAGCAGGTGGCAGCTGAATGCGGAGAAAACCAGTTCTATGCGGCATCTTTCTCTTCCCGAACACTGGTTTACAAGGGAATGGTGCGATCGTCGGTGTTAGGCCAGTTCTATCTCGACCTGCAAAGCCCCTTATTTATCAGCCCCTTTGCCACCTATCACCGCCGATTTAGCACTAACACTTACCCTCGTTGGCCCCTCGCTCAACCCATGCGCTACCTAGGCCACAACGGAGAAATCAATACTTATTTAGGTAATGCAAACTGGCTGGCAGCTCGGGAAAGCACCCTGAGCGCTCCACAACTCGACACAATCGTAGAAGATATCAAACCCATTGTGAACTCCCCTGATTCCAGTGACTCTGGAGCCTTGGATAATACGTTCGAACTGATGGTGCAGGCAGGGTATGACCCCACCGAGGCGATCGCAGTCTTGGTACCTGAAGCCTATCGCAATCAACCGGAACTGGAATCCTACCCTGAGGTCACCGACTTCTACGAGTTTTACAGCGGTCTGCAAGAACCTTGGGATGGCCCAGCCCTGATCGTGTTCAGCGATGGCAATACCGTTGGAGCAACCCTGGACCGCAACGGTTTGCGCCCCGCCCGTTACATCATTACCCACGATGGACTCATCTTAGTAGGCTCTGAAGCAGGTGTTCTGGATATCGCCGAAGAGCGCATTGTTGAAAAAGGTCGATTGGGTCCCGGGCAAATGCTAGCGGTCGACCTGAGTCAAAACGCAGTTCTAAAAAACTGGGATATCAAGCAACAGATTGCCTCCAAGCACCCCTATGGCAAGTGGTTAGCAGACAATCGAGTCGAGTTGGAAAGCCGAGATTTTGCCCCAAAGGCAGAGCTTTCCGAGCAGCACCTCGTCCAAATGCAGACCGCCTTCGGCTTCTCTCTAGAAGACGTCGAGATGATAGTCGAGTCGATGGCGGAACAGGGCAAAGAACCGACGTTTTGTATGGGGGACGATACCCCTCTAGCTGTACTTTCTACTAAGCCTCACCCCTTCTACGACTATTTCAAGCAGCGCTTTGCACAGGTCACCAACCCAGCGATTGACCCTCTGCGCGAAAGCTTGGTCATGTCTCTTGATACGTATATCGGCAAGAGGGGAAACTTACTGGCTCCCCAGTCTAGCGATGCACGCTTGCTCTACCTGAAGAGCCCCGTTATTAACGAGGCGGAGCTCTCCCAACTCTCTGCCGCTGGATTTAAGTCAACCATTCTGCCCATCTTATTTACTATTTCTGATGGACCTGCTGGACTGGAGAAAGCCGTTCGGTCTCTGTGCGATCGTGCTGCTGAAGCGGTGCGTTCAGGGACTGAAATCCTTCACTTGAGCGATCGCAATTTAGATACAGACCATGCATTTATTCCTCCTCTGTTGGCAGTAGGCGCCATTCACCATCATCTCATTAAGGAAGGGCTGCGCCTGCAAGCATCCATCGTGGTAGAAACGGCGCAATGCTGGAGTACCCACCACTTTGCCTGCCTGATTGGATATGGAGCGAGTGCCGTTTGTCCTTATCTCGCATTTGAAACCGTTCGTCAGTGGTGGAGCAAGCCCAAAACCCAGACCCAGATGTCTGAAGGCAAGTTAGAAAAACAAACAGTTGAAGAAGTTCAGCTCAAATTCCGGGCAGCTGTTGAACTCGGTCTGCTCAAAATCCTATCTAAGATGGGGATCTCTTTGCTTTCTAGCTATCAAGGAGCACAAATCTTTGAGGCCATTGGCTTAAGTGGCGAACTGGTAAACTTGGCCTTCTGCGGCACCGTCTCCCGCGTGGGAGGCCTGACCCTCGAGGATCTTGCACAAGAAGCAATCGGCTTTCACGCACGTGCGTTTCCAGAGCTGCTGGGGTCGAAACTAGAAAACTTTGGCTTTATTCAGTCCCGTCGTAAAGGCGAGCACCATATCAACAGCCCCATCATGGCAAAACAGCTCCACAAAGCGCTGGAGTCTGAGAACCCTGATTTCTATGAAATCTATCGGGCAAGTATTGCCAGTCGCCCTCCCACCACACTGCGGGATTTATTGGAATTCAACAGCGATCGCCCCTCCATTTCCATTGACGAAGTAGAGCCAGTTGAAGACATCTTCCGCCGGTTTGCCACCGGAGGTATGTCTTTAGGGGCGCTGAGCCGCGAAGCCCACGAAACCCTTGCCATCGGTATGAACCGGATTGGGGGCAAGTCTAACTCCGGTGAAGGGGGAGAGGACCCTGCCCGTTTTGTCGAAATTCAAGACGTAACTGCAGATGGGAAATCGGCATTGTTTCCCCACCTCAACGGCCTCAAGGTGGGAGACAGCCTCAGTTCAGCCATTAAGCAAGTAGCCTCTGGCCGCTTTGGGGTCACCCCAGAATATCTGCTGAGCGCGAAGCAAATTGAAATCAAATTGGCACAGGGGGCCAAGCCTGGGGAAGGGGGCCAGCTACCCGGCCACAAAGTTAGCTCCTATATCGCAGGTTTGCGCCGTTCGAAGCCCGGTGTTTCCCTTATCTCTCCTCCCCCTCACCATGACATCTATTCGATCGAAGATTTGGCCCAGCTGATCTTCGACCTGCACCAAATCAACCCCGAGGCCAAGGTGTCTGTGAAGTTGGTGGCAGAAATTGGCATCGGTACCATTGCAGCAGGGGTCGCCAAAGCCAACGCCGATATTATTCAGATTTCTGGCCACGATGGCGGCACTGGCGCTTCCCCCCTCAGTTCGATCAAGCATGCGGGCAGTCCCTGGGAGTTGGGGCTGACTGAAGTGCATCGCGCGTTGATGGAAAATGGCTTGAGAGATCGCTCTCTATTACGGGTGGATGGTGGCATCCGTACCGGTTGGGAAGTAGTCATGGCGGCCATGATGGGGGCAGAGGAGTTTGGATTCGGCACCGTTGCCATGATTGCGGTTGGTTGCATTATGGCCCGCGTCTGCCATACCAACCAATGTCCTGTTGGGGTAGCCACTCAGCAGGAGCGTTTACGCCAGCGCTTCTCGGGGGTTCCTGAGGATGTTGTTACCTTTTTCTCCTTCGTTGCCGATGAAGTGCGTCAGATTTTGGCGACTTTGGGCTACCGCTCTATCGACGAAATTGTGGGTCGTTCCGACCTCTTGACCGCTCGGACTGATGTACAGCTGACAAAGGTGCAAAAATTGGACCTTAGCTGCCTGCTTGAGCTACCCGACGCCCGCACCGATCGCTCTTGGTTAGATCATGAAGATGTTCACAGCAACGGGGCTGTATTAGATAACGAACTGCTGCACAACCCCAAGCTAGAAGCTGCAATCTCCCAAATTGGTCAAGTGCGCGTCCATGCCGACATCCGTAACACCGATCGCACGGTCGGTGCTCGTATTGCCGGTCGGATCGCTAAGAAATACGGCAATGACAACTTTGCTAAGAAAGGCGGTCGCATTCACCTTGACTTCAGCGGTAGCGCAGGTCAAAGCTTTGGTGCCTATACCCTACCTGGCATGACCCTAACTCTGGTGGGTGAAGCGAACGACTACGTGGGTAAGGGAATGAATGGCGGCGAGATTGTTATCAAGCCTCCTGTGTCTTCCCACCGGCCACCCCATGAAAACGTCATTCTCGGTAACACTTGCCTGTACGGTGCCACTGGTGGAACTTTGTTTGCCAGTGGTGTAGCAGGCGAACGTTTTGCTGTGCGCAATTCCCTCGGACAAGCGGTCATCGAAGGGGCTGGCGACCACTGCTGCGAATATATGACCGGCGGCCGCGTAGTTGTTTTGGGCAAGGTGGGCCGCAACGTTGGTGCCGGTATGACTGGCGGTATTGCATATCTGCTGGATGAAGAAGGCAATTTACCCTCAAAGGTGAATGGCGAAATCGTCAGAATTCAGCGGATTCAGACTCCTGCAGCAGAGGACGAGTTGCGCGACTTTATCAAGCAACATGCCGAACGCACTGGGAGTCCGAGAGCAGCTTTGATTCTGGAGCGTTGGGACGAGTACCTACCCAAGTTCTGGCAAGTGATCCCCCCGTCTGAGGACAACTCCGAGCTGACCCACGTGCAATCTGAAGCTGCTGTTGTTGCTCCATCGGCAAGCTAACTCTCCTAGGATTTCACAATGATGGGACGAGAGCTGGAAGGACGCTTTTCAACCGATTCGAACTTTTCGTAAGCGGCTACGATTTTGCGCACCAACGGGTGTCGGACAACATCTTGGCGATTGAAGGCGCAGGTGGCGATACCCTCCACTCCTGCAAGGATTTTAGTGGCCATCGTGAGCCCCGATAGTTGTTGAGCAGCTAAATCCGTTTGGCTTAAGTCCCCGGTGACCACCATTCGGGATTGAAACCCTATCCGCGTCAGCACCATTTTCATCTGTTCGGGAGTGGTATTTTGGGCCTCGTCCAAAATAATGAATGCGTTGCTAAGGGTGCGCCCGCGCATGTAGGCCAAGGGGGCAATTTCGATCGTCCCCTGTTCCATCAGTTGAGTAACCTTTTCCGCTTCGATAAACTCGTACAGGGCATCGTAGAGAGGGCGCAGGTAGGGATTAATTTTTGCCTGCAGGTCTCCGGGCAAAAAGCCAAGTTTTTCTCCCGCTTCGATCGCCGGTCGCGTCAAGATCAGGCGATCGTACTTCCGGTCTTTCAGGGCCTGGATGGCCATTACTGCCGCCAAGTATGTTTTGCCTGTCCCCGCAGGACCGATACCAAAGGTTAAATCGTGGCTCTCGATCGCCTTGACGTATTGCTGCTGACGGGGGGTTTTGGGACGGATCGATTCCCCCTTACGGTTGACAGCCAACACCAACTTTTGGGAAGTGCGGTAGCGATCTTCTTGGTGAGTGTTCAGGGCATTGAGAGCTGTCTCAACATCCACTTCTGTAACGGCACTCCCCTGACTCCAAAGGGGAGAGAGCAAGTCTACAAGAGCACGAACGCGCTCTCGCTGGGAATCCGTACCCGCGATCCACAATTCATCTCCACGCAAGACCAGTTGAGCCCCCGTACGTTGACCCATCAGCTTGAGATTGGCCTCCTGCGGCCCCGCCAAGCTTAAGGCGTAGTTACTGGTGTGGAGGGCAATGGCCTCGGAATCAAGCATATGAAAAGCATGGTCTCAGGGTTATATCCATTAGGCTAGCTTGCAAGCAACCGTGTAACGACTCCACAAATGTACTTGTACGTCTAGAACTTTGCAGTCGGCCGCCCGCAGGCGCCGCCCCAAATCATCCCGAATGTAATCGCGATAGTAGGGTTCGTGGTAAACCTTATCGAAGGAATCGATTGCCGGTCCCAGTTCCTCGGAGTCGGCCAGTTGAATGGAATCGCAGATGACTACAATTCCACCCGGTTTGATGATGCGGGCGGCCTCGTCAATGACATTTTGGCGGGCCTCTCCAGGCAATTCGTGGAACAGAAAGACACTGGTGGCAATGTCGAAGGTGGCATCGGCATAAGGCAAGGATTCTGCATTTGCCTGCAACAGTTGGGGCAACTCTCCCGGCAGATCGATGAGTAACTGATTGGCCTTGCGAAGGTAGGTGGGAGAGAGGTCTGTACCGTACAGTTGCACTTCTGGAAACGCACTCCGCAGCATGCGCAGCGTTCGTCCGGTACCACAAGCAATATCCAAAATTCGGGTTGATTTATCCGGATAGCCAGCAGCATCGATGATGGGACGGATGATGCGACGGCGCATGATATCTGCACTACCGCCAAACACTAACTCCACCTGCAAGTCGTACAGCTCGGCAGAGCGATCGCTCAAATACCCATTGGTTTGGTGATGAAAATTTTGCAAGTAGTATTTTGGGTAGTTGTCGGTGTCAATCGCTGGATCGAATTCTTGGTATTGCTTGCGTCGCACCCGATCCCAAATCCCAGGCAGCTCCCACCACACCTGCGGATAATAACGGAAGAATTCCTGCCAAGGATTATCGAATAGCAACGATTTTGGATACAAACCGGCTTCGGCATCCTGCCAATCGACTTCAAGAACCGCCTCAAATCTTTCTTTAACCAGTTGAAGGGTGCGATCGTCTAGCTTCTGCGCCCGCTGCTGCCGAAGTGATGGGGGGGGTCCCTCTAAGAGTTGCTCAGCTAGAGTTCTGACATCATTGACAGCAGTTCCCACTCGATTGGACGTTAACTTGTGGGCGACCCCAAAGAAGTTTTTGCCCCAATGCAAGGCTTGATAGGCGTTCTTTTCAAAAGAGTTTGAGGCGATTGCGGAGAAATCGGGGACGACTTGCATGTAAAGAGCTGCGACTTAACTTAAAGTTTCTATACATAAAATCATAGCGCAACCAACTGAGGTCGGTCGGGCCACAACACTGTCCATTCGAAGCCCAGTCGGTATTATGCCCCTCTGGATCGAGGGACTTCGAGCTTCAGCCTTGGGAGAATCGAGACAGTAGGATAAATCAGTTGTTTGGGGAGGACAAGGCAAATGGCTTGGACACGCCTGTGCGTCAAGTCAAATCGTTGGGAGGCGGAATTCCTGGCGCAACTGCTGGCAGGTTACGATATACCTACCCGTCTCATCGATTTAGGAGCAACAGCCTACTTTGGTTCGGGGGCAACGACGGCGGTCATGGTGCCCGCTCAGGATCGCTACGTTGCCTCTCAGTTGTTCGCTGATGTCCCTCATACCGCCGAACCTAGTGAGGAGGATAGCAATTAGCCAAGTCGGTCAACCGTCGCAGCCATCGGGTCATCTTCAGTTCATTCATCAACCTGACTGATAATAGGGCGATCTCCAAGTCGGTCGGAACCTCTCGGCTATCCCGAACCCTGACGGTACATACAAGCTTGCTGTTTCTGCCGAGATCGCAAAATCGATTTGAGGACAGCAAACCTCAAAATACGAGATAATGGGCTAGTGTAAAGTGTGATTTGCACGGAACGGTTAGGACTGACAGGCGGCGAAATCCATGTCTCTGTTTGACTGGTTTGCAGATCGACGGAAAGACACTCCGATTAGTAAGGAGCGTCAGGAGAGAGAATTTGCCGACGATCTGTGGAGCAAATGTCCCTCCTGCGATGCGCTCACTTACAGCAAAGATCTAAAAACGAACTTCCAGGTCTGTCCCGACTGCGGCTACCACAACCGCACCACCTGTGAAGAACGGTTAGAACAGCTGATCGATCTAGGCACCTGGATTCCTCTGGACACCAAACTGGTATCCGGAGACCCGCTTGGATTTGTCGATCGCCAATCCTACCGCGATCGCGTCCGAGCTAACCAAGATAAAACCCAGTTAAGCGATGCAGTCATTACCGGCATTGGCAAACTGCGTGGGGACTCTATTCAACAGCCCATTCCCCTTGCACTGGGCATCATGGATTTCCGCTTTATGGGGGGGAGCATGGGCTCTGTGGTGGGGGAAAAAATTACTCGATTGATCGAACGGGCGACAGCCGAACACCTGCCTCTGGTTGTGTTCTGTGCATCGGGTGGTGCGCGCATGCACGAAGGGATTTTTAGCCTCATGCAAATGGCCAAGACTTCCGCAGCATTAGAACGTCACCGGGCTGCTGGTCAGCTGTTTATTTCGGTCCTGACTCACCCTACCTTTGGGGGCGTAACAGCTAGCTTCGCCATGTTGGGGGACATTATTGTGGCGGAACCGGGGGCACTCATAGGGTTTGCAGGGGGGCGCGTCATCGAACAAACGATCCGCCAGAAATTGCCTGAAGGATTCCAGACGGCCGAGTATTTGCTGGAGCATGGATTGATTGACGCGATCGTCCCCCGTACAAAACTGACTCGGCGACTCAACCAACTCATCAGCCTGCATCAACCTTACGCGGTCTCAAACGGCAACAGCAAACGACCTCCTTCGGGCATGCAGCCTTTTTCTGAAACAACACCGCCTGCACCCCTCAATTAGCTACCATCGCTGATGGGCGTGGCCATTTCTAACAGAAAGCAGGGGACACTAGAAATTAATGGACGAGCACCGACAGTTAACCATAAAAAAGGACGCTTGGGAAGCGCCCTCTTTTGAAGATCGTTAAGATTAAATCGAACTTATTTCTTGTTAGGGTCAACAGCATCCTTGAAGGATTTGCCTGCAGAAAATGCTGGAACTGTGGTGGCAGGAATAACCATTTTTTGGTTGGTTTTGGGATTGCGCCCCTCACGCTCCTTACGATGGCGGGGCTCGAAAGACCCAAATCCCACCAAAGTGACCTTCTCCTCACCTGCAACAGTCTGGACAATAACATCCAAAGCAGCAGACACAACTGCATCTGCCTCTTTCTTTGTTACGCCAGCCTTGTTAGCAACTGCATCAATTAAATCGCCCTTATTCATCCCTAACTCCCGATTGTTTATGAGTAGTCCAATACTCTAGACAAAAATTCATTGTCCCATTTTACATCCCCTTATTGGGGGTTGAGGGGGATTACATGGGTTTTTCTTCAGAGTTTTAGGTCAATAATTGCAAAAAAAGATTTAAATTGTTCAACTCGATCGGCTTTTCGCTAGGGTGATGTTCGGGCCACAGTCTCCTGCTGTTGTGTGAAGTAGGCCTCTAAGACCTGACGAACGATGGGCCCCGCTTGGCTGCTACCCCCTCCACCGTGGTTCTCAAGAAAAGCCACCACGACAATTTCTGGATCGTCAAAGGGACCGTAGGCTGTGAACCAAGCATGCGATCTCCTAGGAGGATCTTCGGCTGTACCTGATTTGCCGGCAATCTCGGGCAGTCCGACTGACAGCGCCACCCCCCGTCCCGTTCCCCCCGTAATCACCTCTCTGAGTCCCCCCTGCAATACCTCAAGGGTTTCCGGAGCCAATTCCATCCATTCTCGTTTCGGGGGCTCGCTGGGATTCGCCAACAATTGTGGAGTCACCCGCCATCCACCGTTGGCTACGGCTGCAGTCATCACGGCAACTTGCAGGGGAGTGCTGAGGGTAAACCCTTGACCAATGGACATATTGACTGTGTCCCCGGCGTACCATCCCTCCTCCAAATTGACCTGCTTCCATTCCGAATCGGGAACCAATCCCGCCGCTTCTCCCAACAATGGAATGCCTGTTACCGACCCAAACCCGTATTCCCTGGCCCAATATTGCAGTGGATCTGCCCCCATCCTCAAGGCAGTCTGATAAAAAAACGTATCGCTACTGTAGGCGATCGCCTGACGGAATCCCAGCACCCCAAACCCCGCTCGATTCCAATCCCAAAACCGCCAGCCCCCCACAGCAATGAAAGGTGCGGTTTGCAGGGTAGCATCGGGGGTGAAGGCTCCAGATTCAAGGGCAGCTGTAGCGGTCACAATTTTGAAGGTGCTGGCGGGTGGATAGGCCCGCATGGCACGGTTGAGAAAGGGAAACTGTTGGGTTTGCAATTCCTGCCACTGCTCTGGGGAGACGCTGCTAGAAAACATATTGGGGTCGAAATTGGGATGGCTGGCCATGACCCGCACCGCTCCATTGCGAGGGTCTAAAGCCACTACTGCACCCTTCCGTTCTGCCAACCCTTCTTCCGCCACCTGCTGCAGCTGTAGATCGAGGCTGAGGTTGAGGGTCTGTCCCGTCAGAGAGGGCTTTTCCCCCAGAATCTTGAGGACGCGACCGGCGGCATCCACTTCCACCTGCTGTCCTCCCCAGGTCCCCCGCAAACGATCTTCGTAGCTCCGCTCCACCCCCAATTGGCCGATCGCATCCCCCAACCGGTAGTCCGATTTTGGAGGGACCGCCTCCAACTCCTCTGCGGTAATTTCCCCGGTGTAGCCCAACAGGTGGGCGGCGAGGGATCTGTGAGGGTAATAGCGCACCGCTTCGGGCTGCACCATCGTGCCAGGTAGCTCGTGAATATGTTCCTGCAGTCGAGTCACCACTTCGGGAGTTGCATTGCGCAAAATCCGCACCGGGAACGAAGATTGATATCCAGCCCGGTCCAATCGTGCACGAATGTCTGACGCCGGAATTTGTAGGTGAGTCGCCAATTGTTGAATCGTAGATTGCCAGTCTTGGTAGGGTTGTGCCAACGGCCACAAAAACACGCTATGGGCGAGTTGCGTGCCTGCCATCAATACCCCATTGCGATCGCGAATGAGACCGCGTTCGGGGGGATGGGGGATGAGGCGAATGCGATTTTTCTCAGCTAACTGGCGATTTTCCTCGTGTTGAACAATTTGTAGATAGGCCAACCGCGTTCCGATCGTCCCAAATAATAGACCGGTGGACAGCAACACCAGCAGTAGAGGACGAAATCCTTGACCGGTGGCCCTATCGGTCCCCCCCCTTTTTGAAGAGCGAGCAGAAGAGGTACCTCTCGCTTTGGTTGCCGAAGTGCTTGCCAGACGTGGTGAGTTAAAAACCATAGATCGTTCTTCACCTCAAGCGGCAACTCCATCCCAGGAAACCTAGTATTGCTGCAAGCATTACGGCCCGGCTGCCAAAGAACAGGTGTCTGGCTCGACGGAACTGTAGGGATGCAAGTCAAACCAGAACGTACTTCCTTCCCCTATCGAGCTATCCACCCGCACCTGGGTATGGTGTTTTTCCAAGATGTTACGCACAATCGATAACCCCAGTCCGGTACCTTCTAGGGTATGGACGCGGTTTTCCGCTCGGAAAAAGCGGTTGAAGATTTGCTCTTGGGCTTCTTTCTCGATCCCCAACCCGTTATCGACAATGGCGATGCGCACCGTCTGGCGTTCATTGTCCTTGTTGCCTAGCTGATGGACTTTGCCCCGAATCGTAACTGTTCCACCCGAAGGGGTGAATTTCAGGGCATTCCCCACCAGATTGGTGAACACCTGTAGCAACAGATCGTAGTTACCCCACACCAAGGGTAGATCGTCGGCTAGGTCCTGCTCGATCTCGATGCCTTTATCACGGGCGTTGAGGCGATAGGTACGCAAGGTTTGCTCGATAGGGCTGACAATGTCGATCGCCTCGAATTGATAGTGGCGGCCGGATTCGAGGCGGGATAGATCCAGCACATCATTGACGAGGCGGGTCAGGCGATCGGTTTCCCGGTTGGCTGTATCCAAGAAATCATGCCGCTCTTCAGGGGTAATCTGCTCGCCAAACTCCTGCAACGTCTCGATGAAGGACTTGATATTGAACAGCGGCGTGCGCAACTCGTGGCTGACATTACTGATAAATTGACTTTGAGCCTCATTCAATGAGGCTTCGAGGGTAATGTCCTGCACGGTCATCACAATCCCCTTCAGATTTTGCCGCTTTTGGTCGAGCACGGTGGAGAGCAAGACGCGAATCACCCGCCGAGTCGGTTCAGATAGGGTAATGCGAAACTCTTCCCCCTCCCGTTTTCCATTCGCTATTTGGCGAAGGGGCTCGGAGATTTCCAACCGCAGTGGGTCGGGTAGGTAGTCCAGAACGGGCTGACCGATGATAGCGATCCCCTCCCAATTAAAAATCCGCAAACTGGCAGGATTGACCACCAATATATTCAGATCGGGGCTCAGCAGTAGCGCCCCATCAACGATGGTGGAAACCAGAGTTTCCAGCTTGGCTTTTTCCGCGGTTAGCTCTTCAATATTTTGTTCTTCATAGCGCTGTAATTTTTCCGCCATGCGGTTAAAGCTGGAAATCAACTGACCCAGTTCGCCACCAAACGGCAGATTGATCCGCTGTTGAAAGTTCCCCGAGGCAATGCCTTGCACACCACTGACCAACTCTTTCAAGGGCTGCGTGATGGTTAATGCGTTGAAGACCGACCCTAGAATGGCAAGCACCCAAACCGCCACAAAGACTCCGGTGGTGACGTTACTGGCCAGACTGGACGATCGCAGTACCAGCGAGTTGGGGTTAATGCCTAGTCCTAAAGTGCCTAAAAAACTGGAGTCCTCGTATATGCCCACAAAGATATCGGTTACCCGCCCCTCGGGGGTCTCGTGGGTGCGCACTAGCGGGACACCTTCTTGGGGGCGCCGCCCCTCGGGAAGTTGCAGGCGACGGCTGATGGTCAGGGACGTACTCAGATCGGCATTGGAAAATGGGATGCCGTAGTAGATATCCCCATCTGGATTGGCGTAAAGCAGGTAGCGAATGCTGGAAGTGCTTTGAAAATACTTGCGGGAGAGCTTCGCCACTTGAGCTTCCTCTCCATCCGCGACTAAGGGGGCGACATCGGCAGCTAAGAGTAGGGCGAGGTCTTGACCGAAGCGCATGTCGTTGAGTTGGGCATCTCGTTGAATGGTATCAACGGCCCAAAAGGTGAATCCACTGACCACAATGGAGACAGCTAGTGTCGCGGCAAACAGCAGCCGAGTTTCTAACCGCAGCTCGCGAAAGTAATCTTGCCACCATTGCCAGAATGCCTGCACTCTGCCAACAGGCTGTTCGCTGGTAGCTTGTGCAGCTTGGGTATCAGTGGGCTGAGTGCTAGTGGATTGAGTGCCAGTGGGCGTCATAACTAATGATTCGGAATTCGCTGGGGCTTCAGAACTCATAGCCGGCTCGGAACTGCACCTTCATCTTGCCATGCTACAGAAATTGGCCTGTGGCAGCTATTTCCCATAGAGATTCTTTGAAAGGGAAAGCTAGCCTGAGAGGATATAAGCTGCCCCTGTTGGGGCGTTCTCCCTTTGGGTGGCTCAATCCAAGCATCGAAACATCCCGATCGCATTAGGAAACATCACGATCGCATTAGAATCAGTGCGGAAACGCTATTGTTATTCGCCCCGATCGTCCAAGGGTAAGGAACGATGTGTATGACCGCAGCCCTCGGATTACTGAGTATTGCAACCCCCAACCTGGAAGACATGCGAGCATTTTATTGCGCTCTGCTGGAGGTAGAGCCTGCGGTGGAGCTGGAAGGAGGGTATCTCGAATTTCGACTGCAGGGTTTGCGACTGGGGCTCTATCGCTCCAAAAATCCGGATTATCGTGCCTGCCGAGGGGCTAGTAGCATTTGTCTGCAGGTTACAGATTTGGATGCAGTTTTGGAGTTAGCGGTACTCGATGGAGTCCAGATTTCTCAAGAAAGAGTGGAATCTCACGGTCGGGAGGTAGATTTTTGCGATCCGGATGGCAATCGCGTGGTTGTCCACGAGCCTTCCGCTACCTTCTGGAATTTGATGCGGCTTTCTGCTCCATAGCAATGGAACTGCTTTCGTCGTTCAATATCATCTTAACTTCGCTGAAAGCAAGAAGTCTTTAGATAATGAATTCAGTTGTCTGGCTGGCCTTGACGAAAGCTTGATGGTTTTGCTGACAGGCTGCAAGTATAGCTACCGACAAGTCCCTTAAGACATTTTAACTATCCCAATCCATGACTGAGTATGGAGACCCACGTCCTAACTAAAATGTCAAAGGCTATATCGCACTCCGATCGACTCCACCCATAAGGGTGAGTAATCTGCGCTACTTTTTCGCGAGAACTGTTCCTAAACTCGATAGGCTATTCAAGGGCAGGGGAGATCCCTGACGGCAAGTTCCCTTGGAGGTTTATTCATGGCATCTCTATCCGGTCAGGTTGCATTGGTCACTGGTGCATCCCGCGGGATTGGTCGGGCGATCGCTCTGGCATTGGCGGTGGAAGGGGCAGCGGTAGCGGTGAATTATGCCAGCTCGGCGGATGCTGCAGAGGCGGTCGTAAAAGAGATTGTGGATGCAGGCGGTGAGGCGATCGCTGTTGGGGCGAATGTTGGGGATTTTGATGCCGTGACAGATATGTTCGCCGCTGTGATGGAGAAGTGGGGGCGCATCGACGTATTAGTGAACAATGCTGGCATCACTCGCGATACTCTCATTCTGCGGATGAAGCCCCAGGACTGGCAGTCGGTGATTGACCTGAACCTGTCTGGGGTGTTTTGGTGCACCAAAGCAGCCACCAAAATCATGATGAAACAGCGCAGTGGCCGCATTATCAACATCACTTCCGTTGTGGGTATTTCGGGGAATGCTGGTCAGGCGAACTACAGTGCGGCAAAGGCGGGGGTGATTGGGTTGACCAAGTCAACGGCTCGCGAGTTGGCGGCTAGAGGGATTACAGTTAATGCGGTTGCTCCTGGGTTTATTGAAACGAAGATGACGGCTGATTTGAATGCGGAGCCGATTTTGGCGCAAATTCCGTTGGGACGGATGGGGCAGCCGGAGGAAATTGCTGGGGCTGTACGGTTTTTGGCTGCGGATCCGGCAGCAGCGTACATCACCGGGCAGGTGTTGAATGTGGATGGTGGGATGGTGATGGCTTGAGGTTTGGTTTGGTTTACCAACGGGCGAGGGTACAAGGGGAGGGGATGGCCTGATTTGTTATGCTAGGCGCGATCGCAACTTAGCTGTTCATGAAAAAAATTTGCATCCTCGGGGGCGGTTTTGGTGGCCTCTATACGGCCCTGGAACTGGCAGAAAAAACTTGGATTGAGCCTCCAGAAATAACGTTGGTGGATCGCGATCGCAGGTTTCTGTTTACGCCCTTGCTATACGAACTGGTGACCGGGGAGATGGAGGCTTGGGAAATTGCGCCGACTTTCCAGTCTCTGCTGGAAGACACTTCGGTGCACTTCGTGCAGGGGGATGTGGCAGACATACACGTCGAAGATCGCACCGTGCTCCTCGGTAATGGAGAGCGCCTTGATTACGACTATCTCGTTTTGGGGCTGGGGGGAGACACGCTGTATGCGGGGGTGCCTGGGGCGGAGGAGTATGGATTGCCGTTTCGGGAATTGGTGGATGCCGAACAGTTGAAGTCCGAGTTGGCGGGATGGGAACTCAGACAGAACCACCTGACGATCGCGATTGCAGGAGCGGGTGCCAGTGGGGTGGAGTTGGCCTGCAAGCTGTCTGACTATCTGGGCGATCTGGCAGACGTGCGGCTGATCGATCGTGGCAACGAAATTTTGCCGAGTTTCCAGCCTCAAAGCCGAGCAGCGGCGGAGAAGGCTCTGCGGGAACGCGGGGTAAAGGTACAGTTGAACACTTCCGTGTTGGAGGTGGGGAAAGACTTTATTCGGCTGCAGACTGGAGGTCAGGAGGAGACACTTGCGGTGGACAGAGTGCTGTGGACTGCGGGAACGACGGTGAATCCAGTGGTCAAGAAACTGCCGCTGTCCACGAGCGAACGGGACAGAGTTATGGTTTCTCCAACGTTGCAGACGTTAGATCGGCCAGAGATTTTTGCGCTGGGGGACATTGCCGAAGGGGTGGATGCCAATGGTCAAACGATTCCCATCACGGCCCAAGCTGCATTCCAGCAAGCTAGCTATTGTGCTTGGAATATTTGGGCGTTAGCTGTCTTTGATGGGAAAACCGCTCGTCCGCTGTTAGAGTTTCGCTATTTACCCCTGGGGGAGATGCTCAGCCTCGGTACTGATTCGGCGTCCCTCAGTGGTTTGGGATTGGCTTTAGATGGCCCGCTAGGGTATCTCGCCCGCAGGATGGTGTACCTGTTGCGGTTACCCACTATCGATCATCAACTGAAGGTGGGGTGGAATTGGGTGACCAAGCCGCTACTGACGGAATTCGAAAAGGTGATTAAGCTGTTTAGCCGGTAGTTGCTCTTGGGGGATCGAGTCTACACCTGCTTTGCCCTGACCTGTTCGAAGTCTCAGGGTGGGCCGAATCAGACTATTCTGCATCACCGTTCGAAAAGTGCGGCCAGTCGATAATTAACAAACTGCGAAAAAAGCGCAGGATTGAAAGGCGATCGCCGATGCTTGACCCATCAAAGGGATTCTCCAGGAGGTTGCTCTATGGACGTCAAAGCGGCTGTTGCTTATGAAGCTGGTAAGCCCCTTGCCATCGAAACCATACAGTTGGAAGGGCCAAAAGAAGGGGAAGTGTTGGTTGAAATAAAAGCAACAGGGGTTTGTCATACCGATGCATACACTCTGTCTGGGGCGGATCCTGAGGGACTGTTTCCAGCGATTTTGGGTCACGAAGGGGCCGGGGTGGTGGTTGAAGTTGGCCCAGGGGTCAGGAGCTTAAAGGTGGGCGATCGCGTCATCCCCCTGTACATCCCCGAATGTCGCAACTGTGAATACTGCCTCAGCCACAAGACCAATTTGTGCCAGTCTATCCGTACCACCCAGGGTAAAGGACTGATGCCCGATGGCTCCAGCCGCTTTTCCTTGAATGGAAAAATGCTGCATCACTATATGGGCACCTCTACGTTCGCCAATTACACGGTGCTGCCGGAAATTTCTGTGGCCAAGATTCGAGAGGATGCCCCCTTCGACAAAGTGTGCCTGATTGGATGTGGCGTCACCACCGGGATTGGCGCGGTGATTAACACCGCTAAGGTAGAACCTGGGTCGAATGTGGTTGTATTCGGTCTGGGGGGAATCGGCCTGAATGTCATTCAAGCGGCCCGGATGGTGGGGGCCAACAAGATCGTTGGGGTGGATCTGAATCCGGAGAAGCAGGCACTGGCCGAAAAATATGGCATGACCCACTTTGTGAATCCCAAAGAAGTTGAGGGGGATTTAGTGCCCTATTTGGTGGATTTGACTGCAGGGGGGGCCGATTACAGTTTTGAATGTATTGGTAACGTCAAGGTGATGCGACAGGCGCTGGAATGCTGCCATAAAGGATGGGGGGTGAGCGTAATTATTGGTGTTGCAGGTGCTGGCCAGGAAATTTCCACACGACCATTTCAGTTGGTGACGGGCAGAGTCTGGAAGGGAACTGCGTTTGGGGGGGCGAAGGGCCGTACGGATGTGCCCAAAATTGTGGACTGGTATATGGACGGAAAGATTGATATCGACAGTCTCGTCACCCACACTATGCCATTAGAGCGCATCAACGATGCTTTCGACTTGATGCATGCAGGTAAGTCGATCCGCAGCGTTGTGACATTTTAAAGGGACTCTTGCACGCTGCGTTTCAGTACTTCGCACCAAAACGTTCTCAATACAAGGAATAGGGCACTACTGTTCTGTTCGGGTCATGTCGAATAGGTTCTGGGCTTGAGGTCCGAGAAATCCTTCGAAGAGTTCGCTTTTTCCCGGAGCAGTTTCGATCGGATTGCGCTCGGCAATTTCGAAGTAGGCATAGGTCCAAGGAATTTGGATCGGGTTTCCAGTTTCGTCATCCTGCACCGCAACCATTTCGGTTACCGCATGGGTGGACGTTTGTCGCAGGCCGCTGCCTCGACGGCCTTCGATCGCTGCTTTCATGGGCACCCCGCGTTCGGCTAGGGCTTGGGCTGTGATTTCGATATCCGAGAGACGGGTGGTTTGGTGGGCGTTGATGTAGCCCGTAAAGTGGTTGACAGCGTAACCGTGCAGTAGGACCCAGGCTCCGTATTGGCTGACATCATTGACGGCTTCCACGACAGAACGCAGGGGAGGATTCCAGGGGCGGGTGAAGAGGGTTTGAAGGCGATCGACTAGCTGTTGGATCTCAGACTCAGTATTGGCCTCTTTAATGCTTTGTTGCAGGGTTTGCAAGTCTGCCAAATGACTCGATCGAACGGTTTGGCGGATTGACTGAGCGATGGGGGCGGGAAGCTCGTTGACTAGTAATTCGCTGATGAACAGCTTGGGTAGATCGTACCGGTCGCGATCGGGATGTAGGTAGTGGCGGGCGTAGAGATGTCGGTCGGGAAAGTTGTATTCTGCGGCGGCTTTGTAGCCTAAGGGTTCGACAATTTGGGCTAGATAGGGGATTCCTAGCTCAATCGTACCGTTGGGGGTTTCTGCGTCTAGGCGCAGCGAGCGGAAGGCGATGTGGTCGTTGGCGATCGCTCCGCCGGCTTCTTCAACGAGGTGTTGGTAAATGCGGGTGTAGGGAACTCGTTGGCGGTAGGTTTGCCAGAGTTGGTTCCAGAGTTGGAGGGGGATTTGGATTTGGGTCATGGGAGGTTGGCGATCGGGTCTTTCGAAATTCGCTTATCTAGCCCTCTTAAAGAGGGTGCGGTGGGGAATGCGTTTCGATCGATCTCCGAATGGAGTCAGTAGGTTACGAGGGGGGGTCGACCCTCTTGCGCTCCCGCGACCGGGGGACGAAGCGCTTCCCCCGGTCGCCCTCCGAGAAGACCCATCCGGGATAGTAGGAGGTGTACGACTGAGTTTGGCAGGTACATGGAGAAGGGAGCTGGGGTGATGGTAAGTTAAAGCGATCGATATCGGGTCGATATAAATTGGGATCGGCGGACATTTTCGCTCGTCTCTAAAAGACATGCAAACTTTCAGAGTTAACAACAGTGGGTTTAGCGATGGATCCGTCGGAGGTTTGTTTAGCTGTGCGAATGCACTCCTCTAAAGGGGGTAACCGCATCCTGTTTGGCAGCCATTAGGAAGGGATTTGCAGATGGGGAGAACGCTCGGCAACATCAGAGGGCTCGCGGTAGAGTAAAGCGGGCAATAGCAGTAAGGTAAACGCCCCGCTGGCAACTCCCCAAACGTACAGCCCTTCCAGAGCTGAGAATCCCAGGAGGATGCTGACTGCTATACTCGCAAGCAAAACCTGCCCCCATAACACTCTGATGTTGTTGCTCAGTTGCTCGATAGGAGCGCTGGTTACGGGACCGAGTTGCGGACACAATAGCTCAGCCAGCGGTTGAATGGGCGATGTTGAGCCTTTTCCAGCTTGCCATTGACACATTAGTTTTGCCAACTGGCGATTGGCTCTGCGTAATTGTAAAGAGGATCGTTCTTCTTTAATGGAAAAATAACCGCTGCCGATCGCCCCCCCCGGATTGTGCCACTGCATTTGAATCAGTTCGGGGCGAAACCACTCTATGCGGGGGCGCACCGTAGTCAGATGCTCAATCGCAGATACAGGCAACACAAATTGAGTCCGATCGCCAATATAGGAAAGCTGACCGCGATGCAGCTGCAGAAAGCCAATGTCCCAAAACAATTGCCCTTCGTACAATTTGGGATGGAAGCTGGGTGAAAAGCCGACAAAGTAACCCTGGCTTGGTATCTCAATTCCTTGCAGCTTTAATTTCTGCCTGAGCCGCTGTTTGAGTTCTCCCATGCCCCACTGGGGAACCCAGTTGTCCAGGACCAGCAACATAATGAACGTTATAAATGGACCGACGGCAAACATCACTGGTTGAAGTGGCAGAGGGAGAAGGGGGGCGCTCGCAGCAGTCGCAGCAGGTACGCTCGCAGCAGTCGCCACTAATACCATCTGGACCTGGACGCCCATTCGAGTTTTGAAGCGAGTGGAATAAACCGCTTGAGTCTTCTCCTCCTCCCCCGTAATGGCATATCCATTCCGATCCGGATCGGGAGTTCTCAGCAATTGATCGACTCGTCCCGGAGGAATGTTATGGGCGGCAGCAATCGCCAGCGCGCGGTTTTTCAGAGACGGATGCGTGCCCAGGGCCTCGGCAAAAGGGTTCCAATGGGCGGGCATATCCGCTAAATGGGTTATGGCAACTAACGCGGAGATCGTGCCCTCGGGGTCGCCAGTAAGCTGGGCTGCCCCCAAATCGGCCTGATGTTCGTGACGGCGGGACTGGTGGAGATAAATCAAGATCCCAACAATGCAGGCCAGAATGGCCAGCGGAAAGCTGGTGGCAAACCGATCGCCCCAAGCAATGAGTAGGTAGATTGCGATGCCGACAGCCATCAGAACAAGCTGGCGGGTCACGTGATGTTTGTGCTGGAAATGGGCCAGTTCGTGAGCAATAACAGCATCCACTTCCCGCTTACTGAGGTTTTCCAGCAGGTAGTCCGTCAGCATCACGATTCCCCCTTTAACTGCAAAGGCATTCGCAACTTGGGTTTTTCGGGTGGGGAGTACGTATAGCTGTTTGATAGTGGTCCCAGCGGTTTCGGCTAATCCAAATACACGATCGCGCAGTTCCCCAACCGTCACGGCCTGAGGAACGAAATCCATGACCTTTACTTGGGCCTGTTTGAGCAAAAAAGCGCCCGCGATCGCCCCAATTAACCACAGGATACCGACTCGAAAGTGTCCGGAAACAATAGCGTTCAATGCCGGTGCGATCGTCAGGGTTTCGGCAAAAACCGCTTGGGTCAGTAGGGCAATCATCATCACTTTTTTGAAAGTGGGTTTTACTCGACCGAGTTGCGCGGTGACGGGATAGGCGATCCATTCGCAGAGCAAACAGATTCCCGCCGGGACCGCCGTTATCCCCCCAAACATCCCAAACGTTTGTGGGACGATGTCCCAATCCGCCGTGACTAACTGAAAGAGATTCCCCCAGTGAAATCCAAACAAACACCCGATCCAGCTCCCCCAAACCAGCAATTGAAGGTATCCGCGCAATTGCTGGAACTGAAATCCGGCAGCTTTGCGATTGAGACGCCCTCGCTGCAGCACCCCCCACCTCCCCAACCCCGTCAGTAAAGGAGCCAGTAACCCGATCGCCCCCAATGGCAGCAGCATGTTCGCGACATTGGACAGCAGATAGCCGTACTCAATCGCGAGCGCTGCGGGCTCTGGTCGATTCAGATCGATCCTGTGCTGGTAGACAGTCTGCTCGAATCCATCCCATTCCTCTTGTCGTTGGAACTGAGTTGGAATCTTACGGAAAGGAAGATTGGGGGGAAGGGAGAGGCTGACATTGAGGACGGGTGTACGAGAGGCTTGCAGAAAGTCGAGCAAGGGTTGCAGGTTGAGTTTGGCCTGCGAGCGTAACGGCGAGGTAGGGGAAGACCGCTCGCAGTTGAGATAATGACCCACCCCTCCTTCGTAGCTGAAGGGCTCTCCCCACTTCGGATAGCAGGTATGGCCGATCGATTCGAGATTCAGTGCGATCTGATTGAGAGTTTCGGGGGATGGATCGCTCTTTAATGGTTGGCTGAAGTCGAGGGAGAAGGACCCATCAATCGCCAGATCGACATTTAGGAAGGCTTCGTCTACCCCTAATAGATCTTTTTGAGCCCAGGCAGGAGCCATCTGAGCAACAAACTGCGTTAGTGCAAACACCAGAGCGATCGCCAGCAGACTTCCCCGAAACCATTGCAGGCCAAGGGGTTTGTTGAGTTCCATCCTCCATCGATACTTCTGCCACCATCCATCCATCGCCTACAGTCCCCGTACCCTCTGCTTGCACACATTCACCTTGCCCAAGCACGGGGTTCTGGCCTGCTGTGCTGTTGATGTGGCAGGCGAATATAGCGATCCTGAAATCGCTGGTGAGGACTGGTTCTAAAGGGAGTACGGTCACTAACGCCGAGAAGTCGCTCCCTCGACTCCGCTCGAATTCTGAAACATTACCCAATTGAATCGAATTTTCTCGGTGATTATCTAGTGATGATTTCAAAACGCCACTATTTCGAACGACCAAAAACACGGCGTTTCTAAAATTCCAAGGTAGCGACATCCTCTTGTTCAAACAGTGATGTCAGCCTTCAATCCTTAGCTTCGCTCATAAGAGTGATGACGTTTCCGCTCGTGTCTTTGAAGTGAGCCAGTACTCCACCCCATTCCTGCTTCATTGGAGCCTCAGTAAACTTGACCCCTTTGGATTTCAGAATTTCGTAGGTTTCAAATGCATCTTTGACTTGCAAAGATGCACCTACATATCTTCCGATTAGCGACGCTTGCGGATGAGAAGCGGGATCGCATTTCTCGATCCCAAATTTGGCCCCTCCTACGTCAAACTCTGCCCAGCCAAAGCCTTCATCCTTAAATTCACAAGTCAAGCCCAAAGTTTCTTCGTAAAATTTGCAAGCCTTGTTCCAATCATCAACAAAAATCCGGACTGCATAGAGTTTCATTTCCATGGGCTTAGTTGTAACTAAGTTTGCATTCTATTCAATGGTGCCCTCAGACAAATGTCTATTAGGCTCGTGTCCCTCTAGTCAGACAGCAGAGGGCTAATTGAGAGAGGCAACTCTAGAGTTCCAATGCTTGCATCCATGGTCGGCTTCAGTGACGAGTCCTTTAGAACATTGTCCTTCTCTGGTTACGACTGCCAGTTTTGAGCAATAACCGTTCTCGTAATTGCTGTGGGGAGTCCAGCTGACACAAGTCCTACAGCTCATGCATATCGGCCCAAAGTAGTGCAGCTCGGAAAGCTGCTTGTTCTCGACGTACATTTGCATCACCTACAATTACTTTACCTAAGGCCAGTTATATAAAAAGCTAGAAAATTGGCTGTAATTAGGAACACATCATTTCAGTCGATCGAGATTTGTAGTTTGCGGGTGAATACTATCTCTGGGCACGATCTCTATCAGGACACAACAGAGATTGCTGACGAACGCTTTGATATCGACAAGGTTGTACAGGCTAAACCGGCGAGCGAGACTGACTGACAGAAATTCTTGAAAGTCAGTCAGCCAACTAGGGCATTTTGTATAAAAATACCTATCACTTCAGGCTGTATTATGAATGACGACACTGAAGTGGCGATCGACTGCATGTTCAAAGAGGATATTGGTTGGCGCAAATCAAGTCTTAAACGTCTCCAAAGATTGCTGGAAAAAGCACAGACATGGCAATCTGCTCTGGCTCAATTGGCCGATGAACTTGACAACGAATACGCACTGATGTGGAAGATTTCAGAGAAGGTCGAACAAAGTCCCGAGCTGTTACGGCAGCTTAAAGCTGAGCAACCGCTTGTAGCAAGCAATGTAGATTGGATGGTTGTGGTACATCGTCTGTATCTGGAACTGAGCTTCGGTTCGTAAGTTATGCCGTACGAATATCGACTACACCTCTAAGCCCCCAGTCAGTGCAGCGGAAAAGCTTTTGTAGAATAATTTCTGAAGTGGACCCCAAATGCTGGACAACCTGAGGGAGTCTCTAAGCTCTGAGCCAAAGTCATCATCGGGTCTCAGGCAACCTCAGCCAGGGGTAATCCGTCGTGCACCGACTGAGTAATGGTGGCTTCGGACATCAGCCGTAGACCGACCCAAACGGCGTTGATTACCCGCCAGTCGAGATATTGATGCAGGTTCATATCGATCGGCAAACTCTTTGACGCCTTTGCTATCTGTTAATTTCCAAGATGACATAAACCAACGTCCTCAGAATAAGCTGGTGCTAGTTGGCAACTTGTGCTGCTCTTGATTGGAAAAAGCAGATGTGTCTTTCTCAGCCTATAGATGAGGGATACGAGCAGACCATTGATTTTGGCTTCTCAAACATAGAGCGATGATGACCGAAAAGACCTTAATTGCCAATTTAAATTTGTCTCATTTAAACCTATGTTCGACACGATTGTTCGCTTTATCATCCTGGCTTTATTGGCCATCTGGTGTTTTATTCTCGTCCGTCCCTTTATAGCCCTAATTCTATGGGGTGCAGTCATTGCGGTAGTTCTCTATCCGGCGTTCCTGTGGTTAAGTCGTCGTCTCGGCAATCGACAGACCTTATCTGCTATTCTGCTTACCCTGTTGGGGATTGCGATTATTCTGGGTCCAGTCAGTTTTATTGTCAGCGCGATCGTCAGCAGTATTCATGCACTTGCTGCAAGCATCTCCGATAGTAGTTTGCAAATTCCCCCTCCCCCTCCAGCCATTTCCAAATGGCCCCTGTTTGGTGGCGCGTTATCCGATATTTGGCAGCAAGCTTCAAACAACCTCTTGCTGGCGCTTGAAGAATATCGAAACCAGCTACAAGCCCTAACCACCAAGCTTCTTGCTCTTGCAGGCTCGGCAGGGCTCGGCATTTTACAGTTTTTGCTGTCTACCGTTATTGCGGCAGGACTGATGTTAAATGCCAATGCGATCGGGGCAGGATTGCGTCGGTTTATTCTGCGGCTAGATCCCGACAGAGGGGAAGAATTTATTTTTTTAGCTGTAACCACCGTACGGAATGTGACCCGAGGGGTAATCGGGATCGCACTCTTTCAGACCTTCCTTATCAGCATAGGCTTGATGCTAGCTGGTATCCCCTTGGCTGGCATTTTGATTGTGCTGTGCTTGATTTTATCAATTGTCCAAATTGGTCCCGGACTCGTGGTTTTACCTGCCATAGTTTATGCCTGGATAAGCATGGGAGCGATCGAGGCTTTGCTCTTTACCCTATGGATGGTAGTGGCAACAGCCAGTGACAATGTTTTGAAACCCCTTCTGATGGCACGGGGGTTGCCCGTACCCATGTTAGTGATATTCATTGGGGTGATTGGCGGCACTTTAGCCCACGGCATTATCGGTCTTTTTGTTGGGCCTGTTATTTTGGCATTGGGGTATGAATTACTGGGTGCCTGGGTCGATCGTGGAGTGAATCTACAAGCTGAATAAAGTTTATTAAACATTCAATTCAGCCACGATCTCATTGTCCCAAAATGGCGCGATTCAGTCCCGGATCGCTTTGGGAACGCTTGCGGATCGCTTGGGTCATTAGCTTGGGTTCAGATGCGACAACACCTGCATTGGAGCAAGCATTATGGCCCAGTACAGACAGAATCTCCCCCAACTGGCAGGGGATCTCTTCGTCACCGATGGCGGTATCGAAACCACTCTCATCTTCCGCGAAGGACTCGACCTCCCAGAATTCGCCGCCTTCGACCTATTGAAATCAGCAGCGGGCACCCAAGCCCTGCAAACCTATTTCGCCACCTACGCCAAACTGGCCAGCCGCTACGACGTCGGCCTCATTCTTGAAAGTGCCACCTGGCGAGCAAATCCCGACTGGGGCGCCAAATTGGGCTACTCCAGCACCGCACTGGCCCAAAAGAACCACCAGGCGATCGCCCTTTTGCAGGACACCCGCACCGAATACGAAACCGAACAAAGCCGCATGGTGATTAGCGGCTGCATTGGCCCCCGTGGCGATGGCTACGTTCCCTCCGCTGCAATGACTGCCGATGAAGCAGCAACCTAACCATCCCCTGCCTCACCCCCACCGAACAACTCAAACTGAATCAAATCCGCGCCAACAGCTACCTCAATTTATTTAGCTCGATCGCAGAAGTCATTGTCCCCTTAGTCGTCAACTACGTGCAGGCGATCGGCTGCGAAAACCTTGAAGCCTCTCAAGCTTTCCTGGGCTTTGCCCAAGAAGAAACCAAACACATTCAGCTCTTTCGCGAATTTGCTGAACGCTGTCAACATCATTCCTCAACTGCAGGTTGAAAGCTAGGGACTTTGATT
>JBFRWN010000075.1:0-128569 GCA_051439605.1 Synechococcus sp. | reverse complement strand
TTTCTGCTTGAGGATCTCGGCTCGATTCGGCATAGTGGGGACAATTCGTTTGGGGCTCTTCTGGCTGCGATCCTTTCACATCCGGCCGTTGAGCCTTTCTCTATGCCTTTATTTCAGTGCCATTGATCTATAGTTTGATTATGACACTATTGATAATTTACGAATGATATAGGATTGCTATAGACAAGCATTTAGTCAACTATGATTTCTATTGGCCAGATAAGGCATTAGCATTGTTCTCTTTGGCCAATATTGTTGAAAAAATAACAGAATAAAAGGAGACGAAAGGGCCACTAGCAGACAGCCGAATTTCCATGCTAAAGATAGCTGTTGCTGAATATCGACTGGTTCGAACGTTGTAGCTGAACTGGAAAGTAGCTCTAGAACTACAACAGTTCCATTATTAATGGCGTGAAAGGCGATCGCCATCCACAGCGATCTTGTTCTTAAATAAATCAACGAGATCGCTAAACCAAAAACAGACAAACCAACTGGATTGGGATGTAATAAACCAAACAACAACGAGGAACAGATCGCTGCGGGAACGATCCCTAACTTGGCAGCCCAGCGATGTAGCAAAATCCCACGAAATACAAACTCTTCTGTAAAGGGAGCAACGGCTGCAATTGCAAACGTAGACAACAATGTTTTCCAAAGGGGGTTGCCAGATGTCGATATTTCGATTGGACTGTTGAATAGAGTCTCGGACACATCTGGAAAAAGCTGTGCCACCAAGTAGAAATAGAGTTGGCCAGAGCCTAACGAGAACAGCATCACGGGCAGCACCATTACCAGCACCCACCAACTTCGTAATTTAGGCCACCCCCCTAACAATGCATCCACAGGCATGTTATAGTCATGCATCTGATTCAGCAGCAGTAGGCTCATCAAGATCATCACTACTGCATTAAGAATCAGCAAAAGGTGAGGAGGCACTGCATCGCTCGCAACCATAGCCGAATAGAACGACACAACCATGCCCAGAGAAATTGATATTCCGAGAAAATAGAGCAGCAAATAGCGAAACTTGAAATAATGTTTAAAAGGATTTGGTTCGGCTGTATTCGCTGAAGGAAGTGCAGTCATGAATATGCGAGGCCAAACTAGCGACAATTGTTGTAAGGCTACCCTGCCCTCCGTATAAAAATCCTGCATTAACGTCTGATGAAGCAAACGTAGTTGTTGCTATTGACACCGATGGAAAATCTTGGCACTGTCCTCGATCGGTTCAACAGACATGATTTATTAGAAATGTAGACGTACTAGAGCTTAGAGGTCACGATCGCTTCTTTGAACCGCGAAACCAGTTCGGGTCGACTAGCCACCAATGTTGGGTAGGAAGTGGAAACATAATCTTGACCGGGTTCGAGGGGGAAGATGTCTTTGCCATCCAGCGGGAACCACGTTGCACCAGCTCCATTAACGATCGCCCAAACTGCCGCAATATCCCAAACTTTTGGGGTGGCTTCCAGTGCCCCCAGAGTGCTGCCCAAGGCAACCGACGCAAGATTGTAGGCTGCTGCCCCCAACATACGTCGCTTGCAGGGGATTTTTGATACCGCTGCCCAACTGCGGGAACAGACGCTAAAAAAGTGGTGGCGGGTGATGGGGTCAGCACTGGGGTGAATGGGGCGATCGTTCATGTAGGCGCTGTTGGGGGGCAGTGTCAGCAGCGTGGGCTTTGCTTGGTAATAGCCGTAAAAGCTTTGGTTGAGGGGAGGGATATTCAGATAACCAAAAACGGGGGTCCCGCGATACATCAACGCCATCGAGATGCCCCAGACAGGTATCCCTCGGGCAAAATTGTTGGTTCCATCAATCGGGTCGATCGCCCAACACCAGTCGGTGCCTGGAAAGATCCGATCGCCTTCTTCCGTCAGCAGCCCGTGCTCGGGAAACTGCTGGGAAATTGCCTCCCGCAATTCGCGATCGGCCCATTCATCTGACTGGGTGACGAGGCTGCCATCGTCCTTCGTCCGAGCCTGCACTTGGGCAAAGTCTTGCATCAGCTGCTTGCCAATGCGGGCGCTACTCTCCTTTGAAAGGTCGAGTACGTTTGTCCAAAATGAAGCGTTCATGCCTGCAAGTGCCATGGGTCTAGCCACCACCATACACAGGTATGGCTCCCCCCACTGTACAAGCCCTGAAGGGCGATCGATTTCTAACTCCTTGTATCACTAGCTTTCATGTTCCATCGGCTCAGCTAATTCCCCCTACTAGTGCTAGCAAGATTAGGGTTCGGTATTCAACCTGCCAGTTTCCGCACCCAAGCTTCCCACCAACAGACCTAAGATGAAAGCAGGTCTAGAGAGTCGGTAGCGTGATTTATTTACCGGTATCTGCAATACTCTTTCTGATTCTGTTGTTGTCATTGCCCATTCTCGTACTGGCGTTGACGTTTGATGTGGTCACGGTGGCTGCTGCCAAGCTAGGATTTTCTCCCATCATCGGGACTCTACTATTGTTTTCGATCTTCATTTGTGGAACTATCAATATCCCCCTCTATCGCACTCAGTCGGTGACGCCAGAACCCTCAATAGAGCGATTCCACGACTTTTGGGGGCGACAATTTTGGGGGTTTCCCATTCATTACATTCGTCGCACGACCGTTGTGGCTCTCAACGTGGGTGGGGGGCTGATTCCCGTTTTGATTGCTCTTTATCAGTTCACGCAGGCTCCTTTTTGGGCGATTGTTACCGTCATTGCTTTGGTGACGGTGGTTAGCTATTTTGCGTCTCAGGTGGTACCAGGTATTGGTGTGCAAATCAATCCCCTGTTGCCGCCGATTACAGCTGCTATCTCCGCCTCATTACTGGTTAGTCATGCTGCTCCAGTAGCGTTTGCGGGAGGGGTATTGGGGACGTTGATTGGGGCGGATTTGTTACATCTAAATCAGTTGCAGTCGATGTCTCCGGGGGTGATGAGTATTGGGGGGGCGGGGGTGTTTGATGGTATTGCGTTGTGTGGTTTGTTTTCGCTTATTTTGAGTTAATTCGAATTGTGTAGCTACATGACGGACTTATCTACCTGCTGGTCATACCTTTAGGCGAAGGTTGTGTTGCTGTTCGAGTTATTTGGGTTTGTTTCTGGGAGTTTGCGGCTTCATCGATTTTACTAGCGTTGAGAGATTGCGAGGGAGCGGCTGCGCCCCCTCCTGCCCCCCTATAGAGGGACAATCCGCGTCCCTTGGAACCCTCCGAGAGGCCCCATGCGGGTGCGGGGACGGTTTTTTGCAAATTGGTTAAGAGGCCTATGGGATGTTGTTTTTGGATGGGAACCAGTGGAGAAGATGGATCCCACCCGATTGCTGCTTCTGGTGATGCTGTGCCTTACTTCAGGCAAATCCGGTTTGCTTGTTTGCTTCTTTCAAAGACACCGTTCGCTTGGGTAGACCCGCTTTCTCGATTTCCCGCTGTAGCAAGGCAAAAAATCTCTGGCGATCGCCGCGTCGCACTACTGCTAAATGATGGGCTTCGGCCAATACCAATGGGTAGCCTGTGCCTCTCTGTACCTGCATCAAGACCGCTCCCAACGAACGCTCCAGTAGGTCGCTGTCTTTGGCTACCCACTCCGGGAACTCCACCCGCGCGACCTCTGCCCCTACATTCAGATAGCAGAAGTAAATGCGATGGCGACCGTAGGTTTCCAGTAGCCTGACTTGACTGCGCCATAGCGGGCTGCGCTCTCCAGCGGCTAACATCTGCGACCACAATACGGTGTCGCTCGGCGAACGCCTCCCGTCTTTGTTCGATTCGTAGGGGGCACAGGGGGCGTTCCTTAGCTGTATATCGCTGCAATTTGTATTGCACACGCAGCTTTCAAACGGACACAATCCTAACCTGAGGTAGTTCAGCATTTCTCCACTGCGACTAGAGCTGACATAGCCCACAATGGGAATCTTTTTTTTCCGTAGCAGCTCATAACAGGTCAGCAACGGATCCATCCATTGCTGGTGCCAGTCACTGGGTAAGACATCTAACCCCCAGTGGATTAGGGCTCCGTCAGCCAGCGCGATTGCCGGACAGCTTTTCCGATGCCATTCCAGCGCCAATGCCGTTAATTCCTCTAGCTCTGCTTGGGTGCGTCGCAACGCCAGAATGCTTTCTGCACTGACACCGGGGGGGCGACCGTGATTCAGGTCTTCCGAGCGGTAAAACACCTGTGGAATGCTGTCCAGCAGCGGCATTCGTTTCCCGCCATAGTCGATTACTACACGCCCCACATTGATTAACGAGCAGTAGGCCACTTCGTGATGGCTGGGGGCGATCTGCGAACCATCGGTGGCGATCGCTACATGGGCGGTCTCTAATGGCTCAATTGTCTGCTTCACGGTTAGGTCTTCAACGGGAAGGGCGGGATGAAACCATAAATGCTTGGGGTCGCTGTTATGGCGGCCGATCCAGGGCTGGGGATTGTTGCAGGCTGAGGCAAAAACTTCTAGAACGCGTTCGAGGCGGCTGCGGTTGGCGATCTCCTCCTGTTGCAGGTGTTCCGCTACCGCCCCCATCTGTGCTGCCAATTTCAACGTGTCCAGCATCCGAACCTGAACCTTCAGATGTTTTGCCCAGCCTATCCGACGGTTCATGGGTTGTCTGCCTTCTCAATCTTGCATCAAGTTTGACTCAGCATCCCTCTAGAAACTCATCTTCAATATCCGCAGTCTAACGTGGGGGGGCATGGGGCGAAACGCCTTTAATAGTTTCAGGAACGCGAGTGTTTGCGTTCGCCCACTCTCAAACACAAGGTTCTAATCTCTAGCTCCAAAGAGCCTACGCTTCTATAATCGGTGAGTTAAGTGCTGAGAAGATACCGTGGCAAAATTCATCTTCATTACCGGTGGGGTGGTGTCTAGTATCGGTAAAGGCATTGTGGCTGCTAGCCTGGGAACGCTTCTGAAAGCTCGCAACTATTCGGTATCTATCCTCAAGCTGGACCCTTACATCAACGTCGATCCCGGCACTATGAGCCCCTATCAACATGGCGAGGTGTTTGTTACTGATGATGGGGCAGAAACAGATTTAGACCTCGGTCACTACGAGCGGTTCACCGACACCAACATGTCGAAACTCAACAACGTGACCACAGGATCCATCTACCAAGCGGTATTGAATAAAGAACGACGGGGGGACTACCACGGGGGGACCGTTCAGGTCATTCCTCACGTGACTGATGAAATTAAAGAACGCATTCATCGCGTTGCCCGCAGCACTAACCCCGATTTTGTGCTGGTGGAAGTGGGGGGAACGGTGGGAGACATTGAATCGCTGCCTTTCATGGAAGCCATCCGCCAATTTAGAAAAGACGCTGGTCGTAACAATGTCATGTACCTACACGTCACGTTGGTGCCAATGATTGAGGCAGCTGGCGAGATGAAAACTAAACCCACCCAGCACTCAGTCAAAGAATTACGCTCCATCGGGATTCAACCGGACATGTTGGTTTGCCGTTGCGATCGCCCGTTGCACCCCGGCATTAAAGCCAAAATTGCTGAATTTTGCGATGTCCCCGCCGAGTCAGTTATTACGGCGAAAGATGCCCCCACCATCTACGATGTTCCGCTCGTGATGGAGAACGAAGGGCTGGCCCGCCAGGCACTATCGATTTTGGGGATGGAGCAACGTACCCCCGATCTAGAGGCTTGGACTCGGCTAGTCGAGCGACTGCACAATCCTCAACACGAGCTCAAAATTGCCCTTGTTGGTAAATACGTTCGTCTTTCGGACGCTTACTTGTCGGTGGTGGAAGCCCTAAACCATGCGGCTCTAGATGCCAGCAGTAAGGTAACCATTGAGTGGGTATCTGCCGAAGATGTGGCAGCCCACGGTCCAGAGCGGTATCTGTCTCAGGTGGATGCATTGGTAGTTCCGGGTGGATTTGGCACCCGTGGTATTGAAGGCAAAGTTGATGCCATCCGCTACGCCCGCGACAACAAGCTTCCTTTTTTAGGGTTGTGCCTCGGCATGCAGTGCGCTGTCATCGAATGGGCCCTCAACATCGCCCATCTCGAGCGGGCAAACAGTTCAGAATTTGACGAACATACCCCGAACCCAGTTATTAGCCTGCTACCCGAACAGGAAGATGTCGTGGATTTGGGAGGGACAATGCGTTTGGGGCTGTATCCCTGCCGCCTCAAGGAAGGAACGTTGGCTCAATCGCTGTACCAAGATAGTGTGGTCTCCGAGCGTCATCGCCACCGCTACGAGTTCAACAACCATTATCGCGATGCCTTAAACGAATCAGGCTATCGCGTTAGCGGATCGTCTTTGGACAATCGCCTAGTGGAAATTGTGGAATATCCCGATCACCCATTTTTCATTGCCTGCCAGTTCCACCCCGAGTTTCGCTCTCGTCCCCGCAAGCCCCACCCTCTTTTCAAAGGATTGATCGAGGCAACGCTAAATCGAAAGCTGGAATTAGGAAATACGAGTGAAGCCAATGGGCTTGAGGTTCATGTCTAGCTTTAGTGTTTGTGAGAGACTGTCAGGGTTCAAGCCACCTTAACAAAACTCAGCAAAGGCTGACATGGTGTGTTAGCAATTATGAAGAAGCGTTTCTGCATGCATTCATGAGTATTTACGACTACACCGCTACCACCATCGATGGCGAATCTAAATCGATGGGTGAATTTCGCGATCGCGCACTACTGATCGTCAATGTTGCGAGCAAGTGCGGCTTCACTCCTCAGTACAAGGGATTGGAGGCTTTGTATCGCAAATATCACGAGCAGGGCTTTGATGTGTTGGGCTTCCCCTGCAATCAGTTCGGGTCGCAGGAGCCAGGTACTGAGGCTGAAATCAAAGAGTTTTGTTCCCTAAATTATGATGTCACCTTCCCCATGTTCTCTAAAGTGGATGTCAATGGTGGCAATGCCGATCCCCTGTTCAAATACCTCAAGTCCGAACAAAAGGGTTTTCTAGGTACTGAAGCCATCAAGTGGAACTTCACCAAGTTCTTAGTGGATAAATCAGGGAAGGTTGTGAAGCGCTTTGGCTCAAACGATAGTCCCGAGAGCCTTGAAAAAGCAGTAGCAGAGGTTCTCTAAGGTCTTTACTGCCCAACACTTTCTTTGGGAGTTACAGTATTGCGAGGCAATCATCTAAAACCCTTGGCGCTCGCCCTGGTGGGATCGCCAGCTAACGATCCCACCAACCCCGGTAACTGGTTCCTCGGGTTATTCATGTTTGGACTAAACGATCATTCCGGGAACCCTTTGTTTGCTTTGCTCACCCACCTGTCATCAACCAATTCTTTAGGTTTTCCAGCAAAAAACAGTTCGGCTGATCGTTTTTATACAGAAGAAGGGCATTGTGAAGTAGCAAGTCCTTTGGAGCTCGACATGCAGGTAGATTTTGGCCCGGAATCTAAGCTGGTTTTTGAGGATGACTATGTAGACCAAGGGGTTTCATCTGTAGCTAAAATAGGTGATTCACTTTTGACGCCCTTTTACCTTGTCGCTATCGGACTGTCCCTTCCTTTCTTGGCGGCTTATTATTTAGGATGTTCGCTATGGTCTTTAGGCCTCTCGGTAACCAGTAACTTCAGTAACTAATGGAAGTAACAAAATCGAAGGGCAATAGTATTGCCGATTAAATCCTTGAGCGTCTCCATAGCACGGGCGTGAGCTTATCTCGATGGATCAAAGCAAGTAATGCTCAGCAGATTCATCTCCGATAGGCATCAAAAATATCGAGTGATCTTCGCCCGTCCCAATCACTATTCCCATAGAATCTATACAGCTTCTAGCGGTTTCTGGGCACGCAAGCCTGAAACGCATGCCAAATATCCATCGATCGATCGCCCACCTGACGCAAAATGCGATCGCCCGCTGCTGACTCCACAGACCATTGAAACTCGTCCTCGGGCCAGTCAATTTCGGGCCAATCCCCAAAAAGATATAAAGAACCCCAGCAAAGATAACTCCCTAATACTCCTGCACTGGTGAGGGCCGCATGAGGATAGTCTGAGGCAATTGCCTCTCTTAACAGGGGAGAGTCATCTCGATCGACCCTCATGCGATTAGACAAGCGTTTAAATCGCCATCTCTCCTGTTCCCTTACTCCTGCTGGTGTGAATTCTTGACTCATAGCCAGCCGTCCCGCTGCCCATACCTCTGCGTAGGCAAGACGAGCCATTTTACTTAACTTGACGGTTACCGTTTGCTCAAACTGTGTTCCTGTCCCCAAAATGACGGGATGCCCGATCCAAATCAGGCTGCTGTTCTCCTCAAGCTCAATGTCGATCTTTTGTCGAGATAAGCCAGGGTGAATGCGGGTGGCACTTTGGGTGCATAATTCAACAGCTGCCATCTCCTGTAATTGAAGCGATATCGATTGGGCATCTCCCCCCAACAACCCGCCATTGGGGTTGCGGATATAGAGCTGTTGGAAATCGCTTTCTGGGTCAAGAGGACCCAGCCACTGTAGAGGGGCACGGGAATATTGATGAGAAATGACCGTACGGTTTCCTCTGGTTGATGCAATTAATTCCGCGCGCCCCAAGTTGGTTGATGGCAAGTTTGTCGATCGCAAAGAGTTACCCTCTGGATTGGGGGGGAAGCTGGCAATCACGCTATAAAACCGCCTGCGCAAAAAGCACTTCACGATTTAGCCAATCGATTATTTCATCTAGACCTTCTCCCCCTCGCAAATTCGTCATTAAAAACGGTTTCTTTCCACGCATGCGCTTGGCATCGCGAGCCATCACCTCGAGGTCGGCTCCGACATAGGGGGCTAAATCAATTTTGTTGATAACGAGGAGGTCCGATCGGGTGATTCCAGGTCCTCCTTTGCGGGGGATTTTGTCCCCCTCTGCCACGTCAATGACGTAAATGCAACTATCAACAAGCTCGGGGCTGAAGGTGGCTGCCAAATTATCCCCACCGGATTCCACCAAAATTAAGTCCAAGGGACTAAACTGTTGCTCTAGCTTGGCGATAGCGTCTAAATTCAAGGAGGCATCTTCGCGAATTGCAGTATGAGGGCATCCTCCTGTCTCTACCCCCACGATCCGGTCGGCGGATAGGGCTTCCGCCCGAACCAGAAACTCTGCATCTTCGCGGGTAAAAATATCGTTGGTAACCACTGCGATCGACAACCGCGATCGGAGCCGCTTGCACAATGCTTCCACCAAGGCTGTTTTTCCCGAACCAACTGGGCCACCAATGCCCACTCTTACCGACTGCATTTGCGCCATTTTATTTTCATCCCAACTGTCTACGGTCGTCCTATCGCTGTTGCGATGTTTATGTTGACAAACATGGCTATGCCTGAATAGGTGCTGGATAGCTAAGATGTCCTCAGAGACTTGATGGTCGTTATGGTTTTCTAGCAAGAATATCCCCTCAAAATCATGAGTGGCAGGAATGTCGCATTTTTTAGGACTTGGCGCAATCCTGCATTTCTCATTTTCAGCTAACTGGTTGTATAGTTATGCATTCATCAAAGTCACATTCAATCAAAGTGCCATATCGGATTGAAGGGACGTAAGTCATTCTGCACTAATTTCTGTATTGACGGTCCAAGGAATATTCAGAATCCAAAAGCGACACTCCCCTATAGATAAGGATAGAGCGTCGCTTTTTGGATTCAATATTGAGTTGACTGTCTAAATAAGACCCAACCAGGCCATGACCCCTTTGCCAGTGGCAGCCTCAATCAAAATTGCCAAGATGAAGCCAATCATGGCAGCACGACCGTTTAATCTTTCGCAATAATCATTGAAGCCAAACTTGGGCTCGGTGAAGTTAGGGTTGGACATCAGAAACCTCATTGGAGTGAGCAGGGACGCTTCACCTCATATTTTACAAAAGTTTACTCTGTGATTGGCTAGAACGCAGCAGCAATATTTCCAACGGACTCATTAAGGGCTTTCTGAGCTGTTGCGATGCGATTTTCGTTGTAGTTTTGGGCAGCCTCGTCCATGATGTTTAGGTTTTTAGAGACGTTTTCGATGTCATCTTCGATGGAAGCGCGGGTGCTTTCAGGCAGCTTTTGGGCAATCACAAACAGCTGGCGACGCACTTGGCCCATAGGACCGTGGATGTAGGAACGAATTTCAAGCCAATCTTTGTTAGCAACGTAATCCTCTAGGGTGTCCACTTGAAGTTGCAGTCGCATGACCTGCGAGGGGACTTCGGCCATAGTGGCAGTATTAAACCCAGACCATAGGGTAACGAATAGGAGGATGGCGATGGCTAGACGGCGAATTTGAGAAGCGACTTTGTGAATCATGGCTGTGAATGAAAGCGTTTGCATATCAAGAGATATTATTTCGCGAAATGTACCTATGTATCGAGGTACATGAGCTACACAGTACTATTTTTTTGCCAGAAGCCACTCAAACACATCTTCCACCTTGGCTAGCATGTGCGATTGCTCTTGGTTGGTCGTTTTCTGTTCGTCGCTCAAGGGGCGATCGCGATAGGCTTACTCGCGGATGTGACTGTAAAAGCGCATGAATGCAAACACCGCCTAAATCAGTTCGCCACCATAAGCGTTATTGACCCAAACCGAATCATCTTCATTGTTCGCATTTAAAGCATCCCCAAGTGCTTGAGAATCAAGCACTGTGGCATTCGTGATATTGTCAGTGGAGCACGCATTCATCCAATTTATTTATTCTCTTTAAAGGCTGCAATCGCACTAATCTTTCTCTAAAGCAGGCACTAAAACGAAAGGTTGGACGATCGCCGCCATTATCTCCGTTTTGCCAGGCAGCTTATCACGCTTGTCAATTTCCGCTTGCGTCGCCACCATCACTAAGCCCTCGTCTAACCAAGCTTGCACCTGTCTCGTGTCGTCCGCAGCGATCGCCTCACCCACTTCAATCAGATCGAGCAACTGGCTCACCACCACCATGCGACCCGCCACCGCATGCGATCGCAGCCAAGACCATTCTGCTGGGGCCATGGACTCCTTCAACATCGAACGAACGTCGCTCACATCCAAACCTCAAACGCAATTATTCAAACCAAACATCAGTCAACACAGGATAGGTCGCAATCCTACTCAGCTTCATAGCGATCGGTATGCAGCCACGAGCAAAACAAGCCACAACCCCTTACCTTAAAGCCTTTGTAGGTAACATCAGTTCCCCTCACGGTAGCATTGCCTCAAAGCGCAATCGAAAAAATATCGACATTAACAGCAAAGTTTGTTGACCTTGACCTTAGAATGATTAGAAATTTACCTGTGGTCGCAGCAGGATTTGGCTTGTGAGGGTCAAAAGCTGTCTGATAAACTGTGGTGGATTTTACAGGCTTAATATTTGCTTCACAGTCTGTCTTCACCAGCTCAAACTGCTGATGGAATGGCGATTGTCCCTTAAGAGCTGTTCTTCCTATACGAAAACACCGATAGCCCTCTCATAGATTTAACGTCCAACCGAAGGAGACACAATGGCCCCTAATATCGACCGCGTAGTACTGATTGGTGTAGCTGGAGACTCCGGTTGCGGTAAATCCACCTTTCTCCGCCGGTTGAGCGATCTCTTCGGCGATGACTTGATTACCACTATCTGTCTGGACGATTACCACTCTTTGGACCGCTACCAGCGCAAAGAGACCGGTATTACCGCCCTCGATCCTCGCGCCAACAACTTTGACTTGATGTACGAACAGGTGAAAGCAATCAAGTCTGGTGAGAGCATTATGAAGCCCATCTACAACCATGAGACGGGCCTCCTCGATCCACCCGAAAAAGTTGACCCCAACCGCATCGTCGTGATCGAGGGTTTGCACCCCATGTACGATGAGCGCGTGCGCGAGCTCCTGGACTTCAGTGTCTACCTCGATATTAGCCCCGAGATTAAGGTCGCTTGGAAAGTGCAGCGGGATATGGCCGAACGCGGTCACACCTACGAGGACGTCCTGCGTTCTATCGAAGCCCGCCGCCCTGATTTCGAGGCCTACATCGACATCCAGAAGAAGTACGCCGATGTGGTGATTGAAGTTCTGCCTACCGATCTCCTTCCTGAAGTAGACCAAGAGCACAAGATTCTCAAGGTGCGCTTGGTCCAATCTGAAGGGGTGAGCAACTTCGAACCTGCTTACTTGTTTGATGAAGGGTCTACCATTGATTGGATTCCCTGCGGCACCAAGCTCACCTGCTCCTACCCTGGCATCAAGCTGCACTATGGCCCCAGCAGCTACTTCGAAAAGCCCGTTTCTATCCTGGAAGTTGATGGTCAGATTGAGAATCTCGAAGAGGTTATCTACCTCGAGAACCACCTCAGCGGTACTTCTACTAAGCAGTACGGCGAACTGACTGAGCTTCTGCGCAAAAACCCCGATTACCCCGGTTCCCGCAACGGTTCTGGTTTGTTCCAAGTCATGGTTGGTCTCAAGCTACGCGCTATTTACGAAGCACTGACGGTTGAGCCCAAGCTGGCAGCGGTATAAGCCTCATCCTGACAATGTTCCCTCTTCTTAGGTATGTCTAAGGGAGTTTACTGGGTCCCGAATGGTGAGACGATCGCTGCTCGGGGCTAAACTATGTGTACGGTTGCTGCATTTCATCATGCCTGCCAACCGCGCCCCTGCACTTTGCTGGCTCTCTATTGCTGAAGCTCTTGCAGCTTGAACTCCAGCTTAGTCTTGAACGCCGCCTCACCGGAGCCTTGCCGTGCTGCTTTGTAAGGGATTTGAAGTCGAGATGTACACCGGGAGTCCGGCAGGGGAAACCGTTGGATTTTCAGACCGGATTGCAGCCCATCTGCCTGGATTTGTGCGGGAGCCCGATAACCGCAACGTTGAATACACTACAGCACCGATCGGCACCTACGATCGCCTTCCCTGTGCCCTACTGAAACCCCGGCTAGAACTGAGGCAATACCTAAAAACCTTTGGTGAATATACTCTGTTGCCAGGCAGTACGCTGGCGCTTGGGGGCAGCAGTCAGTTTCACCGCTCCGACCCCAACAACCCCTACCACACCTATATCGAGCAAACCTATGGTACCGATGTGGTCACGGCAAGCGTTCACATCAACATTGGTATTAGCAACACCGAGCATTTGATTCAGGCCACCCGCCTGTTGCGGGCAGAAGCAGCACTCTACTTGGCCCTCAGTGCAGCATCTCCTTTCTTGGATGGTAAGGTTACCGGATACCATTCCACCCGCTGGCATCTGTTCCCCCGCACTCCTGTAAAAGTCCCTCTGTTTCTGAATCATCAGCACTATATCGATTGGACGGCGGAGCAGCTTGCTGCCGGGACGATGCAAAACGTGCGCCATTTGTGGGCATCTGTTCGCCCTAACGGTCCCGATCGCCCCAAGCTTCTCAATCGGGTAGAGGTGCGCATTTCGGAAATGGTAGGAGATCCGATCGCGTTGCTATCCATGACCGCATTGATGGAGGCGCGCCTATGGCAAATGTTGCGCGATCCAGAGCGGTATGACCCCCTTAACGGAGCCTTTACTCCGGAAGAGATGGCTGAGATCTGCGATCGCAACGAGGCAGCTGTATCCAAAAACTCGCTAGATGCCATGCTCATCCATTGGCAAACTGGGCAAGAAATTCAGGCTGCCGCATGGCTAGAACAACAGTATGCCGAAGCCTGGTTAACCGCTCACCCGATGGGTTTTAGCTGCTTTCTCTCACCACTCCGCAAGATTTTGAGGGAAGGGAATGAAGCTCAGCGGTGGTTGAAGCAAATTAATTCTGGGATGACGATCGCCGATGTTTATCGTACAGCCATTGTCCAGCTAGCCGATCGGGAGGCAGAACTTGCCGAAGCCTTATGTTCGCCGATTCCGGTGTAGAAATTTCCGATTCCGCTAACGCGAAACCAGTGTCGCAAGACGTTCATCTACATGAACTGACTTCACAGCATCAACTATCTAGCATCCAAGAGAATTACTCTCAGGCTGCTTTGGGGGCTCGCAATTTAGCGCGCAATGCTTTCAGATTATGGGAAAGAGTCTGCAGAATTCCCTGTTCAATAACCAATTTCGGCATGGGCCACAACAATTCAGCTTCAACCGAATAGGTCAGCAGCACCCCTTCTTGGCAATCCTGTAGCGCCATCTCCGCCTGAAATGCCTTGAAACTGCCACTGACCCCCTCGAATAGAATTTCCCTCTGGTTTCGCTCCCGCACCAGCAGTTCCACCTGTACCTGAGGGACCAGTCCAAAGAGCTGAAATCCTGCTGCCTGCCGGATTCGCTGCGGATAGCCGCGTTCAACGACAGTGCTAGAAACCACATTAGGCAATAGCTCTGTCCAATTGTCGTAATTCGAGAGTTGTTTCCAAACCCAATGACGCGAACGATTGAGAAGCATTTGGACTTGTACGATAGCTTCACTGTCAGAGAGAATCTCGTAGTCGAGTAGGATTTCCCCCGCCCGCAATTTCGGCAGTAGCTTAGGAAGTCGCTGGGACGTTCTCGTCCCTTTCAAAAACTCCTTAGGCTTGCAGAGCGCCTCCTCTAGACTCAGGACATTGCTGGTTTTGGTTAAGTTCATCAAAACTGGAACGGCCTCGAAGTGGAAATTCTCAACACGGAGATATTGTTGACGATAAATAGGGATTAGGCAATGAATAACATAGAGTTCTGGGTATTAAGTGTGCTTTTAGGAACAATCTCTTTGCTTAGACTGTAAAGAACGGACGATCTGAAGCGGTCTGAATGGGTGTGAGAATAGTCAAACTGCTTAGTCTCGGGCAGATATCTGCATCAATATCCGCAACACGTACCAGAACAGCAACGCAACAGATGCAAAGAGCTCAAGGGAAGCAGCAACATATTGATGGGATTGGTAGTGGTACATCACCTTGGAGGTGTCGTACAAAATTGCTGCTGAAGCAAAGGCGATCATCGCTGCAGAAAAGACGAGGCCGAGGGTAAATCCAAAAATAATGCTGCAGATAATCAAGCCCAGTGCCACAAATCCGCTGATTTTGAGAACACCTCCCAGGAACGTGAAGTCTTTCCCCGTAGTAAAGGCGATCGTTGTGAGTCCGGCAAACATCACCAGCGTCAATATCGCAGCTGTCGGAATGACGGTAGCGTCGGAATAGGCTGCAGCAATGTAGAGCAGAGGAGCAAAAATCAATGCTTCCCCAATCACATATAAACCCAAGCCAAAATATTGCAGGTTTTGGTCATCTGCTTTGGAGGCCATCCCCCTTGCCAACCAGCCCAACAATCCAAATCCCGCCAGAACGCCCAACCACGCATAGGAGACGGACGCGACCAAGTCAAACAGCAATTGCGCAATTCCGAGCCGAAAGAGTATCCATTCCAGCACCACAAACCCAGCGATCGCCCCTGCTAAGTGACTGTAGGTTTTACGGATAAATTCAGCCCTAGCGCTGGGGGCAGCATCAATAACAGCAACCATCGTTCTTGAGTTGTTGAGGTAGACGAACGTCCCATGCAATGGGTATCTGGCCATAAGGATACCCACATGAAATTGTCTCTAGTCTTTCGCTTCTTCGCCTCCATTTTGGCGAACGGGTGAATTTAGCAAGTCCAAACTATTGTTCACTTGACAATAAAGAAACACATCGAAAGGTAAAGCTTGAACAACCCCTCTAACAGAACTTAACGTGCTCCCCACAACTCAACTCTGCCTCCCTATACTGTGCAATATTCAGCTATAGTCTTTCCGAGCTGGGCTGGACGAAATGATTCAGGAGAAAGGCAATGAGTCATATGTATGAGGTCTTTGTGGATATCTTGGAGATGAAAGATACTGCGAAGACCAGTAGTGCCATGATGACGGAACGTTACGAGGTATCCGCAGAAACACGCAAAGGGGCAGATGTCTTGGCCAGAAATAGAGCTAAATCTGACCATCCCTCAGGAATTGAATTTGATATTCGGGTAACTAGGACCATTCACTAAGTGTTGATTGTCTATCTTGAAGATGTTCGAGTACATCAGAGTTTAGATCGCAAAGTTTGAGGTAACGAAGGTAGATGTCGATCCCGTACAAGTTCGTACCCTCTTAAAAAACAACAAACAAAAACAGGGCTGTAATCCTAGAGATGGCAGCCCTGTTTTTTATAGTCTCTAATGGCTCAGGCATAAACGGTGGGTGTGCCCTCTACAGGGATGGCGGTAGCGATGATGGAGCTATGTGTATAACCCTGCTGGTGCAAGGCTGACAGGCAATCCATCGCCCGCTCGCGATCGACAGCCGCCAGTAGACCACCGGAGGTTTGCGGGTCAAATAAGAGGGGATATAGAGGGTGCTGGCTGAGGAGATCGGTATCTTTCAAAAAGAGGGCCGCTCGCAGATTCTGTGGCTGCAAAGAGCTAGCGACTCCTTTGGCAAATAAAGGTAATGCTCCATCCATGACGGGGAGAGCCTCTAGATTTAGGCGCACGGAGACCTCAGAAGCTCGTATCATTTCAACCAAATGACCTAGTAGGCCAAAACCAGTGACATCCGTGCACGTGCTGACACCATATTGCTGGAAACACCTCGCTGCCGCCTGATTCGATTGCAGCATGGTGTCTAGCGCCGCATCGATCCAGCGGCCATCTGCCTGCGCTCGCATGTGTGCTGCGAACAACACTCCTGTCCCCAAAGGCTTGGTCACGATCAGTTGCTGTCCAGGTTGCAGTCCCTCCTTCGTCATCAGCCTTTCTGGTTGCACCAAGCCGTTACAGGACAAACCAAATCCCAATTCGCTATCTTCTACCGAATGTCCCCCCACCAAAGCAGCTCCTGACTGATGCAACACCTTGAGGCACCCCAGCAACAGTTGGGTTAAGTTGTCTTCCATAATGCGTTCGGTGGCGAAGGGCACCGCCGCCAGCGCCAATACGCTGTGGGGGTCAGCTCCCATGGCAAAGAGGTCGCTCAGGCAATGGTGGGTGACGATCTGCCCAACCAGGTAGGGATCCTCAAGGATCGCCTTGAAATAGTCGAGGGTTTGTACCAGCAGGCGATCGGGGGGGATACTCAAGACTGCTGCATCATCTGGGGTATTTAGCCCAACCAAAATTGTGGAGGCGGCTACCGTACCCGACCGAGCTTCAGAAGGAGCTTGGGCCTTCACATTTTCTAGCACTCGACCCAGCACAGAACTCCCCACCTTGGAACCGCAACCGCCGCACCGCATGGCTGCTGCCGAAAGCTCTTTTAAGGTGTCTGGGTCCATCAAGCCTTCCTGTAGTGGCGTCTCCTCCGCAGCCATGGTGGGCAATTGGCGAAATCGATCCATGAATCGAAATTCGATCCACTCCTTCCAGCGCCACATCCAATGAGATTGCCATGCCCAATTCCACTTGCAGGCCACCGCAGATTTGGAGCCGGTACCGATAATGCGTAAAAAGTCTTTTTGCGGTTTGAACGGCTGAGGAGGCTGCCCCAACAACATCCGCCGCAGATTTTTGTAGAGGGGTTTCCCTTGCCGCACGGCAAATACCCCCGCCTTGGGGCGAGGGTGGGCGGTCACTGCAGAGATATCTCCGGCGGCAAACACGTTGGGGTGAGACTCCGACTGGAGAGTTTCCCGCAAGGCAATAAAACCGTGTTCGTCAGTAGCTAATCCCGAGGTAGAGATCCAGGGCTGAGCACTGGCTTGGGTGACCCAAAAGATGCGATCGCAAGCCAGCTCCTGACCCGATTGAGTAAAGATGCGATCGGGCTGCACTTCAGTGACTTGCTGCTGCAGGTGGATGTGAATGCCCTGCTGAATCAGATTTTGAGTTAGTAGGTGGCGAGCTTTGTGGTTGAGGTCGGGAACCAGAAGTTCCCCCCGCTGAAATAAATGTATCGCCACATTGGAGGTGGCCTGGCCTGCCTCCTGCAGGATTTGGTGCAGGCGCGATCGCATATTCAGCGATAGCTCTACGCCTCCCACTCCCCCGCCCACAATCGCGAACGTCAAGGGGCGATCTGGCTGTTGCCGCACATTCTCCACCACCTGATGCCAACGAGCTAAAAACTGGCGAATGGGTTTAGAGGGGATGGCAAATTTCTCGGCCCCCGCCGCATTTGCCTTAGCTGGAGTGCTGCCGATATTGATGGACAGCAGGTCGTAGGGCACCGCAGGCCGGTTGGCACAGAGCACCTCTTGCCGATCGAGGTCGAGCCCGACGACGCGATCGATGAATAAACGAGCATTGGCAAATTGAGAGAGAGGACGCATGTCGATGTGGCAGTCGTCCAGGCTGTAGTACCCCGCGACGTGCCCCGGGAGCATGCCGGAATAGGGGGTGTAGGTGGTCTCGGTAATAATCGTGATTTGCACCCCAGGGATGGGATGCATGCCAAACAGCTTCAAGGCGATCGCGTGGCTATGCCCAGCTCCCACAAGCACGAGGTTTTTGGCAATCGGTGCGAGTTGCATTGTCAATCTCACAGTTGGGTGAAACCAGCTAATTTCTTACTTGTCCCATGACTGCCTGAGAGGGGAGTGAGTGTTGGAAAGCAGTCCCCCATCCTTGATAAAAACTCTGCAAATTTTGTGACTGCCTCACTTCATATCGGCAGTGCGAGCATCAATATCTTCAAATGTCTTCATCAACAGCCGCTTTGCCTGCATCTGCCATCCCCACCTTTGGATGCTAAACGCCCCCATCACTCCGGCGATCGCCGCCAACCATCCGTAGGTAATTCCTTGAAACCCTTCAAGAAGCCCCAAGCCTGCAACCCCCCACAATGGCAAGGCAAAGTTTTGTCGCTGTTTTTCCACCGCCCGTGCAATTCCCCCCTTGGGCAGCATTTCTGCCAGAGCCTCTCGCACCTGCTGCTGCTCGAAGCGAGACACAGACAAACCAATCGTGCGGCGCAGCTTTTCAATCTTGCGAGCTTCGGTGCTGTATTCAGTTAGCTCATCTTCCGCCAGCATAATCAGGCGTTCCAGTTGATCCATGGGGTAGGTGGGGGAGAAACTTCAGGGCTGTGACAATCCTAAATCGCTCCTATGCGTTTGGAATAGTTGTATAGCTGTTGTCATCACAGATAAATCCGACAAGATCATACCCTTGTCAGGTTTCTGGATGGCTGAGCTGTCCCAGGCGACTTGACGGTCACGACACAAGCACAGTACAGGGATTCCGCGATGTCTTTCAACTTCTTACGATCGTCCCTCCAGAACCTCCCCAGTTCCCTCTTCATCCAGCCGGTCTTCTAAGGTTGCAATTTGCTGGTGCAGGCGCTGAATTTCTGACTGCATTTTCTGTTTTTGCCGCTCCAGTTCCAACTGCAGACGAGAAATTTCCTCCACTCCCGCTAAATTCACCCCTAAATCCTGAGTGAGTTGCTGGATGTACAAAATGCGATCGATGTCGTTCTGAGAATACAGCCGATTCTTACCATCTCGCTGGGGCTGGAGTAGCCCCCGTCTCTCGTACTGCCGCAATGTTTGGGGGTGCATATTCACCAAATCTGCTGCCACTGACATGGCATAAACTGGCTTGTTCTCTGGTGTTCCAGTCCCAGGCGAAGTGAAAGCTTCAGCAGACAGGTTTTGCTCCGCTGGGGAACCCTCCGATGCTTCTGCTGAGGCGGGTTCAGTTGAACCCATTCCCTGAGAAACCCCCTCTTCGGAGGAGGTCAACTCTCGTTCTGTGGATTCTTCACCAGGAGAAGACGCGGGGCGATTGCTCATCTGCGTGACTCATACTCAATTGACTTGATTCTATCAGGCTCAATTTGAACCTTCATTTCCATCTGAAGGCTTCTTGAAGGCCGCGTTTTCCTTCAAATCGTCACGTTTTTGTTTCTTAATACTTTCTTCCACTAATCTAGGTAAATTCTGGTTGACTCTAGTCGGTGCTCCGACTATTAATTAATACAGGTGAGGAGTGAAACAGAAAAGCCTCTGGGGTCGAAACACGGCAAGACTCCCAGGGGCTTTTTTTGCATCAAAAATTTCCCTCCTCCAGAATTGTCGGTCAAGCAATCTTGTTGAGTGCAAGCCTGGATGGGAGTACGCTACGTAGGCTATCCAATTGCTTGTGAGCGCACCTGCCCATCTAAAGTCTAGAACTATGACCGATGCCGCTTTGCCTCCCCTGATTCAGCACATGTTGAGTCCGGAATTCTATCCCCATCCAGTGGCGGAACCGATTCAACTGTTGCAAACGCACATTTCTTACGTTTTTCTGACGGGTGAGTTTGCCTACAAAGTGAAGAAACCCATGGATTTTGGCTTTCTGAACTTCACTACGCTAGAAAAGCGGCAATTTTATATTCAAGAGGAATTGCGCCTCAACCAGCGGGGGGCTGCAGAGCTTTACCTAGCAGTTTTGCCCATTACTCAAAACGAACGGGGGTACCAGCTTGGCGGTGATGGTGAGGTGGTGGAATATGCCCTCAAAATGCGGCAGTTTCCCCAAGAAACCTTACTTCCCCAATTGTTCGAGCGGGGGGAACTATCTCCCGAGCTAGTGGTTCAACTGGCAAAGGAGATTGCCGACTTTCACGGTCGATTGCCGACGAACGATCGCATCCTTAGTTTTGGCTCGGTGGCAGGGGTACGAGCAGCCTTTGACGAAAACTATGCTCAGACCGAGCGGTTTATCGGCGGGCCGCAAACCCGAACCCAGTTTGACGAGACCAAAGCCCTCACCGATCGCTTTTTTGCGGAAAAAGGGGAGCTGCTAGCTCAGCGGGTACAGGGGAAATTTGTACGGGAATGTCACGGGGATTTGCACCTGGGAAATATCTGCTACTGGAACGATCGGTTCTATTTGTTTGACTGTATCGAGTTCAACGAGTCCTTCCGCAACGTTGATGTCATGTACGACATTGCCTACATCGTCATGGACTTGCAGGTGCGATCTCGCCCTGATCTCAGTGCCTTTTTTCTAAATACTTACATCGAACAAACGGGGGACTACGAAGGATTGCAGGTGTTACCGCTGTACGTCAGTCGTCAGTCCTACGTGCGAGCCAAAGTGACATCGTTTATGTTAGGTGACCCCAATATTCCCCAGCCGAAAAAAGACGAGGCCAGTGCAACAGCCGCACAATATTATCGACTGGCTTGGGAATGTCTGCAGCCCCGTAACGGTCATCTCTTCATGATGTGCGGGCTGTCGGGCTCGGGGAAGAGTACGGTGGCTCGGGCTATCGCCCAACAACAGGATGCCATCCACATCCGATCTGATGCCGTGCGCAAGCACCTTGCAGGCATTGGCCTGTACGAAAACGGTAGCTCTGGTGAGTTTGGCGGTGGCATTTACTCTCCAGAAATGACGAAAAAAACCTATGCCCGCCTGCTTGAATTAGGGGTTTTGCTGGCTGAGGCTGGGTATGCAGTCATTTTGGATGCCAAGTACGACAAGCAAGCACACCGACAGGCGGTCATCGATGCAGCCAAAGCAGAAAACTTGCCGCTAAGGATCGTTGCTTGCGAAGCACCTCTAGAGACCGTACGTCAGTGGTTGGGCGATCGCACTGGAGATATTGCTGATGCGACGACTGACATTCTGGATCGACAGGTGAAAGTCTTCGAACCCATAACTGCAGCAGAGGCCCAGTTGACTCGCAGGATTCGCACCAACGGCAACATTGTCTCTCAATTGGAAGGTCTTGAATAGTATGCAGCTTCCGGTAAGACAGTGTTAGCGATAGCGATCGTTCATTGAGGAAAAATCTAATCGCCCGTAACGTTTGCAGGACCTATATCCACTGTCCTAATTCAATCGCTCGCTGCTGTAACAGGCCACATCCAGAGACATGTCTGAAGAGGAGTGGGAACTGTGCCTATGAAGCCTCTACTTGGCGGACATGATAGATAGCCTTAGCATCGGGGCCAAAGGAAATCACATCCCCTTCGCTCAGTTGGTGAGAGTTGACTTTTTGGCCGTTCACTGTCAATCCATTTGTGCTGGGATTACCTTCTAAATCTCCATCCAATATGCGGTAGTAGTAGTCTCCGGTGGATTGGGCCGGAACCCTCAGCAAAAGGGCATGGTACCGGGATGCAAATTCTGAATTGAGGCAAATATCGTTGGCGATATCGCGACCAATGAAATACTTTGCATCGCTGAGGGGATGCTCGCGGGTGCCGTCGCAATCCTCTACTGCCAACACGTGGCAAGGGGAAAGTATGGGGGAGCAGCGATCGGATCCGAGGTCCATTGCGGAAACAAAATATTTATACAAAATCAACTATTCTCGGTTGTTACCATGCCCTAACTAAGTGGTAATGGTAACGCTTTAGATAAAGTATCAGGCTGTGGATAAACTGTGGTTCCCAGACCATGGACTGAGACACGTTCCACCTGACCTCACCAGGATACCCTGGGCCTTCCCCAGGCGCTGTAATCCCCATGCATGCATGTCATTCGCGCTCATGAAAATCTCGATGCTATCACGACTATCCCTTTCGGCCGACTGATTATACCGGCCCGATCTCTACATTGCCTGCCAGAATAGATTCGATTTCGGACGCAATATCTTGAAAATCAGCGGAATATGTTCGTTATGGTATGACTGATTAACTGATTAACCGAACTCTTGCCTCCACCATAATTGTTGTCATGCCAGCTAAATCTGCCACTCAAACAGTCATTGCCCCAGACAAGCGCCGCCAAAGGGTCCGCAAGCCCTACCCAAACTTCAAGGTGATTGTTTTGGATGATGACGTGAACACAATCGATCACGTTCAACATTGCCTGCAGCGATATATCCCTCAAATGACGGCTACTCGCGCCTACGAGTTGACCATGCAGGTTCATTTTGAAGGCCAAGCAATCGTTTGGGTTGGCCCACAAGAACAAGCTGAGCTTTATCACCAGCAATTAAAGCGGGAGGGTTTAACCATGGCTCCTTTAGAGCCGACTGAATGAGGCTTTGGTACTCTTGCACAGCTTAAAGCAGGCTTTGCAACGCGCGCCTGCCGCCCGTCAAGTGTCAAGGTCAAAGGAGTTAAACAAAATTCTGCTGCCAGATGGTCAATAGTTGTTCGCGCACCCGCCTATCCGACTCTTGCTCCAGAACAGTTTGTAGATACGTCTCCACAAATTGATGTTGTTCAATGGTAAGTTGTCCGTCCCTAATAAAGCGTTGCAGTTGCTGAGCTGAAAGAAGCCTCCTTGCAGGAGTCGGTGCAAGCATGTGCTGCAAAATGACATCGAGGGCTGCTGTGTCTTCTCGCAAGGGCTGTCTCCAAGCCTGCCAAGCCAGAACGTAGAGAATGCCAGACGAAACGAGTCCCTGTGCTATGGCCCCAATCGCCAACCAGCGATCGCTCGATTGCGTCCACATGGATAAGCCAGTGTAGGTGCCCACTGTTGCCACGATGCCACCCATAGCAGCCAAGACCATGGGAAGATTCTCGCCATTCAAATACTGCTGGCGAATCCGGGTGATTGTCTGATTCCATGGGGCGGAACGGATTGAAACCGCCAAGTTCATAGTGCAGCTGCCCACCAACAGGGCAAGTGCAAACCGCCAATTCCACAGCAGTAATATGCCGAAGAGAACCGGAACTAAAGCCCTCACAGCAGTCTGTTCGGTGAGTAGATATTGGTTTACCCTAGGGCAATTTGTCCCATCCTGAGCGCTCCGCTCTGGTAGTCCCGGGTGACGGGACGAGCCCTCTGGCTGCGGGTCAAACAACTGTTCCACGAAGGTCTTTCTCCGGATCGAATGGGGGGTAGAGTTCCCAAGCTATTAGAAGTGCTTTGACAGCCAATCATTAAGCTGTCTATAGAACCCCTTTAGAGCTGGGGATTTGGGCTACACGACGGGGATCGACTTCAGTGGCCATCCGCATCGCTCTGGCAAAAGCCTTAAAGGTAGCTTCCACAATGTGGTGGGAATTGAGACCTGCAGCCTGACGAATGTGAAGCGTGATCTGGGCGTGATTGACAACAGCCTGAAAAAATTCTCGCACCAACTGCGTTTCGTAGGTCCCAATGCGCTCGGTGGTTAGAGTCAGGCCAAAGTCTAGATAGGGACGACCCGAGAAGTCCATGACAACTTGTACTAGCGCCTCATCGAGGGGTGCCCAGAAATGCCCGAACCGATGAATGCCTTTGCGATCGCTCAAGGACTGGGCCAGAGCTTGCCCTAAGGTAATACCAACGTCCTCGTTAGTGTGGTGATCGTCAATTTCCAGATCTCCCACGGCTTTAATCTCCAGGTCAAATAACCCGTGGGTACTCAGCTGTACCAGCATGTGATCGAGGAAAGGAACACCGGTGTCTACCGCATGCTTACCAGCCCCATCTAGGTTGATCTTGACCCGCACATCCGTTTCTCCCGTTCGGCGATGAACCTCCGCTTGACGCAGGGGGGCAGCAGTTGGGGCAGCAGGACTGGAGGTGGGTGCCATGGAATTTCTGAGATCGGAATGGAGCATTCGTTAGGTTCAGTGTATCTCTCGTGAGAAACTTCCAGATCGATTAATTATCTAGCTCTATCAATGAACCTTAATCCCTAACTGTAGGGGACAATCTTTGTTATTGAGATAAACCGCTCCTCTAAAGTTACTGTTTTCGAACCTAAAGGCTGTTGGGCAATGGCAACAATTGCTTGGCACCATCCCTACATTCAACAGCGGGTGGACTCTTGCTATCTCGGTTCCTCCGCAAATGCCCAACCCGCCGCTCTCAAACGATGCATACCGGACTGGTCGCACTTAAGACAGCTTCGCCGGTAAAGAATTGGGGAAACCACCTTCTAAGGTCATGGGACCGGTGAACCCAATCGTGCCAGCATTGAGCAATGCCTGGACGGCAATTGGCACTTGGATATGGGAGAAATACTTCCCTAGACAACTGTGTAAACCACTGAAGAAAAACAGATAATTATCTTCGGAGCGACCCACCTGAAATTTGGTGGGGTTGACGATGTAGTCAGGATCGTGCATTGCAGCAGCAGTGGCCCCATACACCAGGGTGCCAGCCTCGATTTTGGTAGCGCGCTCGGTTCCAGCAGCTAGCGTGTAATCTCTAATGCAGCTGCGGAAAAGGCCTGTTCCAGGGGGCTTGAAGCGCAACGCTTCCCAAACGTATCCAGCCACCGCAGCATAGGACGGCAACTTGGCGGCTGCTTTAGCTTGTGGAAGGACCTCTGGCCGTCCGACTAATTCGGAATAGGCGCTCAAAATTGCGATATTGGTTAGAGACAGAGTCCCTACAAACATCCCCAGTAAATTGTTGCGAATCTGATCGTCATCTAAAAAGGTCATTTCATTCTGTTGACAGGCCAACAACCGATCCAACACCGTGACATTTGGGGTTCCAAGATTAAGCCGTGCAATGGTACGGCGACGTTTGGTGATTTCTTGGGCAATGAGTGGAGCCGCCTCTGTTTGGGCACGAACAGCTGCCTCTGCAATGGCAGAGTCGCCGGCAATGTTGGCGAAGATGTCTCCGAAAATGGCTCGCGTCCACTGCCAGATGCGAACGTGGGGAATGCCTTCCAGTCCTAAATACCGTCTAATGACCAGTGCGGGGACCAGTCGGGAGTAGTCGCCTATGAAGTCAAAACTATCTCCGGGAGCTAGCGAGCCCAAAATCCGGCTGCTTTCTTCTTTGACTAACGTTTTAATTCGGGTGACGTCCTGGCGGGAAAAGACTAGACGCAAAATTGACTTCTGACGTTCGTATTCTGCGGAGTTCCTCATACCCAGTACAAACGGACCGATGTCTCGCATTATTCGTGGTGCGAAGGCATCTGTAGTGAATACGTCATCCGTGTTGAACATCTCCATCACGTCCGCATACTTAGTCACAATTGTGAAAGCGGGACTCTGGAAGATAGGTTGATTGGCCTGCAAATCCGCAAAGAAGGGCATGGGTTCAGACTTTAGCCAGCCTGCCACCAACGCACTTTGTTGGTGGGCCGCCTGAGCGGGATCGCTTACGGTTTGAGAAATCTGACTGAGCTGCTGCAAATAGGTCATGATAATTACCCTGGCAATATGGCTGTAATGAATTGAGGGGGGAAGCCTGGTGTTGAATCCGAAATTAGCCAGCCTTGCCCAATTGACTTGCCCCACAGGCCTTAGCCATTGCAGAGTCAATCGTCACAACAGATAGCGGGAACATGGGTGTCTGGGAAGGGTGGCTGGGGCAATCTGTTCAGCAAGCACGGCGATCGCCTAGCACTTCTCTCAATCCACCATTCGAAGACCATTGCCCCCCAAAATACCGGTCGATTTTTAAGATTCTGTTGTTATCTCCTCCCCTAGTGCTCAACGACAACGGTTGCCCCACACGCTAGTTCGATAGAATTGGCTCCTAATGCAAAATGAGTGGCTATTTGACGAAAATATAGGCATTCGAGACTCTTGTCCCCCTTTTCCGGGCCGGGACAGGGCCACCGAACTTAGGTCTCACAAATCATTCGGCAAACCATTGCCATCCAGCAGCCTGTCACAGTCCGTTACAATACCGGGGGATTTGGTATTTCTGGCATGGCGAAACAGCGGACGTTTTCTGGAATTCAGCCCTCTGGCGAACTGCATTTAGGGAACTATCTGGGGGCGATTCGCAACTGGGTTCAAGAACAAGCCCAATACGAGAATTTCTTTTGCGTAGTGGATCAACATGCCATTACCGTTCCCTACGATCCCAAGACGTTAGCGGAATGTACTCGTCAGGTGTTTGCCCTCTATCTGGCATGTGGACTCGATCCCGAGCATTCCACCGTATTTATACAGTCCCACGTCCCTGCCCACACTGAGCTGGCTTGGCTGTTCAACAGCTTTACCCCCATGAACTGGTGCGAACGCATGATCCAGTACAAGGAAAAGCAGGCCAAGGTGGGGGAAGAGGCTAGCGTTGGACTCTTCAGCTATCCGGTGCTACAAGCGGCGGATATTTTGCTCTACCAACCCAACTTTGTTCCCGTTGGAGAAGACCAGCGTCAGCACATTGAGCTGTGCCGCGATATTGCACGTCGCTTTAACGATCGCTTCGGAGAAACTTTCCTAGTGCCCGAAGCCCGCATCCGGCAGGACGGGGCCAGGGTGATGAGCCTAACGGACGGCACCAGTAAGATGTCGAAGTCCGATCCCTCCGAGCTAAGTCGTATTTATTTGCTGGATTCACCAGAAGCCATTACCAAAAAGATTAAGAAGGCCAAGACAGATCCCACCAGAGGTCTAGAGTTCGATAATCCCGATCGCCCAGAAGCTTCTAATTTGATTACTCTGTACTACCTGCTCAGCGGTAAGGATAGAGATGCGGTGGAGGCGGAATGCGCCGATATGGGTTGGGGACAGTTCAAACCGCTGCTGGCAGATACGGCGATCGCCGCTTTAGAACCCATTCGCTTGAAATATGAAGAAATTGTCCGAGAACCCGGCTATCTAGATGGCTTGCTGAAAGCTAATGCCGAGAAGGCTGGGTCTGTAGCTGCAGGCACGATTGCCTCGGTACGAGAAGCAATGGGATTCTTACCTTTACCTCGGTAGACGACGGCATGCAGCGTGCTGATGTGATTCTCCTCTATCGATACTTACGATGCAGTCCTTTGTCTGCTGCTTTCGAGTCATGTTTCCGCCTGCCTTGTGCGGTGCTCTCCTATTCCCATACCGCGAGTAAGCTAAGGGAGCGTATGGAGAATCAGGGAAAAGCAGTATTTGATACACAACAAAGGCATGGAATAACGTGTATGTTATTAAACAATGTTCCTGGGTTGAGCCGAGTTATTCTTGCTGGTAATTCCCAAGTTACTCTGTGGCCAGCCTGGGTATAGGGACCTTCACTTTGGAGCGGTGAGTGGGACCGCTGTTTGGAGATGAGTTCTTCAGGCATCTGCTTTCCACCTCCTATTCAGTCCAGTCAATCTATTTGTGGCTTAGTGCAACCCTCACCCTGAGGTTCTTATCCACTTGCGGGAGAGTTTCCCTTTTCTCACTTCTTTAGCCAAGCTAGGAGCTATGAGCAGTCATCCTTCCTCCCCAGAAATCAGCGTTCTAATTCCCACCCGCAATCGCCCAGAGCTAGTCAAGCGGGCGATCGAAAGTGTACAAGCTCAGACGTTCGCGAATTTTGAAATTGTTGTTACCATTGATGGCCCTGACCCTGCGACCGAAGCATCCCTTGCGTCCCTTGGAGAACCCCGCCTGCGTTGGATTGTCCATCCAGAAAATCGTGGCCTTCCCGCTGCCAGAAAAACCGGTATTCTGAACGCACAAGGCAACTGGATAGCGTACCTCGATGATGATGATGAATGGATGCCAAACAAGCTGGAGTCTCAGTTGAAAGTGGCCACGGCATCCCAATATTCCCTTCCAATCGTTGCTAGCCAGATGATCGAGCGCACTCCACGAGGCGATTTCACCTGCCCCCGTCGCTCTCCCACTCCGACCGAACCCCTGAGTGAATATTTATTTGTTCGCAAATCCTTCTTTTACGGGGAGGCGATATTGCAACCTTCCACCTACTTCGTGAAAAAGGAATTGCTGCTGCAGACTTTGCCCGATCCCGAGGTGAAGATGCATGAAGATTGGAATTGGTTATTTCACGCGATCGCGATTGAAGGGGCGGGAATGGAATTTGTAGAAGAGCCTCTTAGTGTGTGGTACCGTCCCGAAGGGCACGCTCAAATGAGCAATAACAACAAGTGGCAATATTCTCTCAAGTGGATTCGCTCCGTCAAGCATTTGGTCACCCCCCAAGCCTATGCTGGCTTTCTCATGAGCCACGTGGGTTCCCAGGCGGCGCTCAATGGACAGCGGGAACAGTTCTGGCCCATTCTGCTAGAGTCCTTCAATCAAGGTCCTCCCGGAGCCATGGATACCCTTCTTTATATGTTGATGTGGGTGCTTCCCAGAGACCTGCGACGCAACGTACGTGCGTTTGTAGTAAAAAAAGTGCTGCGAAAGGGCTCTGACACTCCTGAATAGCAGGCAAAGAGGGCTCTATCGGGATGAATAGATGCCCACAGATATAGAGAATTGACTCTGACAGAGCATCGAAACCCGCTGGTTAAAGGGGGGTTAGGATATAAGGTATCTTATCGTCGCGAACACCCATGGCCGGCAAGCAAGAACGCAAGTTAGAAGATCGCTTTATCGAAAATGTCTCTCGCTATCCCTTCTACATCATTGGTGTCATGATGGGGGGACTGTGGGTTTTGCTCAAACCCCTGACCAACCTCTATAAAAAGAGCAAATTTGCCGCCGTTTTAGTGTCTTTGGGGTTTGTACTCATGCTGGCATTTGTCGCGTTAACCCTCAAGGCGATGACCGGAGATATATGGCTACCCGCTAGCTTGGCGTCGTAAAATTTGTATAGCAGCAAACGCTCAATTCCGAGCCCCTGTCCAATGGCCAGTGGGTCAATTCTGGAATCAAGAGGCTTTCAATGCTAGCGAACTGCAAACTAACAACAATCAGCAGAGTTGTCTGAGGAGTCACTCGTGGCCAACGACCGTAGAGTAGCCCGCGTGTCATCGGCGATCAAGCGGGAAATTAGTCAAATGCTGATGATGGGAATTAAGGATGAGCGTGTTGGCTCCGGCATGATTAGCGTTACGGATGTAGAAGTGTCTGGAGATTTGCAACATGCCAAGGTGTTTGTCAGCATCTATGGCACTGAAGATGCTCGTGCCGAGGCGATGGATGGACTGCACGCATCGGAAAGCTACGTTCGTCGAGAAATTGGTAAGCGGGTGCGGTTGCGTCGGACTCCAACAGTAACTTTCTTCGAAGATCCTTCATTAGAGCGCGGCACAAGGGTCTTGTCACTGCTGAATAAGCTAGAGGCAGAACGCGCCAACAGCGAACCGATGCTAGATATCCCACCTGCAACCGACTAAGGATAGAAGGTCAGGTCGTTTAGGCCATCTCAATGTCAATTATTCCGGTACGAACGTTCATCCTTATTCCTCGTTTGCTTTTTGGGCATTGGGACTAGCTGAGGTTTCCAACGTTTTCATGGTGAATGAAGAAGTGATGCCTTTAGAAGGGGACCGTCGGCTGGCTGTGACTTTATTGCTACCGGTTGGGGAAGATACGATTAAAGCAAATTCAGTTCATTTAGTATGTTCTGCTCTAATTCGCACGTGCAATTCTTCGCTTGGTTGAGGAAGTTGGAACGGTGGGCATTCCACTACCAAGCTGGACCTGCTGTCAATAAATTCCTACCGCTTGGGTTAGGTGTGTTTATGGTTGCTGCAGGTCTGTCCTCTTGCGGAAGGGCTGAATCCGTTCTTTCTACCTTTAAGGGTAATTCCCCAGCTGAAAGCGCTGAAGGTGACTACGGAAATTTCAATTTACTTCCCGACTTTTATCCCGATCCTGCAATTGGTACTGGACTATCCGGAGGAACCGTCCCTGCGACTCAACTGGCTGGTGTAGAGGGTAGTAGTGAAACCTGTGTGGGATTTGTGAATGAATCTCCAGCACATAAAGTGAATTTGCAAGATAACTTCAATCACCTTAATTTTTCGGTGGAAAGTCCCGAGCCAGTCTTATTGGTAGTTGTAAGCGAAATGGGCGATCGCTGGTGTTCTGTAGGTCGACAGCCAATTGTGGAAGGGGACTATTGGAGTTCCGGTCGCTATAACGTATACGTGGGCAATCCAGATGCTCCTGAAGTGGGAGATCGCTACGAATTACTCATTTCAGAAATTAATTTAGAAGACTATCAACCGATATCAATTGCTCCTGGCTTTGAACCCGATCCTGCTATTGGGACCGGCTATGTTGGTGGTTCTCTGTCTGCCATTGATGTCGCGGGAACCGCTCTAACTGAGACTGGGGACTGTGAAGGGTTTGTCGATAGTTCAGCTGACCACCAACTCACTTTAGAGCAGCCCTTTCAATTCCTCAAGGTATTAGCCTCATCGGATGAACCCACTTCCTTAGTCATTTTGGGTCCCAATGGAGAATCGTGGTGCAGTACGGGAGATAACCCATACATAGAAGGGGTGTGGGACGCAGGTGAATACGAGGTGTATTTAGCAAATCCCTATTCGAAGCAATCTGGAGCACGTTACGAGTTAAGGGTGACTGAAATTGATGAGTGATTCTGGCAATTCATCAATAGGTGCTATTATAAAGTCATACCGATTCCGAGTTGGGCTGTTGACAGATTTATTCCTTTATCGGTGTACTTCTGCCTTGTACCTAGCCTTATGCCTGTTGCTCGGTAACACATTTCGATATTGAGGTTCGTAGTTATGGTGGTCGCAACATCTACAAGCTTATATGCCTCGCAAGTGGGTCTTCCGGAAGAACAACGCGTTCGCTTGGTGGAGCTACTGAATCAAACGTTGGCGGATACGCTAGATCTCAAAACTCAGGTAAAGCAGGCCCATTGGAATGTCAAAGGTATGCAGTTTATCTCCCTGCATGAAATGTTTGACGCGTTCGCAACGGTTCTGGAGGGATATGTAGATATGGTGGCCGAGCGAGTCACGGCCCTGGGGGGAATTGCTATGGGCACAGCTCGTATTGCTGCCAGTAACTCTCGTTTGTCAGAGTACGATCTGCAGGCGGTATCCGGAGAAGCACACGTTAGTGCCCTTGCTGGGCAGTACGGGCTGTTCGCTACTCATGTGCGGGCGGCGATCGATAAGGCGGAAGAGTATGGCGATGCCGATACTGCCGACCTTTACACCGAGATCTCTCGTCAAATCGATAAGGACTTATGGTTCCTGGAGGCGCACCTGCAAGGATAGGCTGAGGAGTTCAAAGAAAGATCTCTAGCGCCTTGATGAAACGCCGTGATAGAGCAGCTGTTAATTGGAATCTGCGGTTGAATAGGTTCTACCGCAGTTATTAGGGCCGCCATGATAATTGTCTACGTTCCTTTGGACGAGCGACCCTGTAATTACCTTTATCCCCAGGGGATCGCTCGCCTTCAGCCCTCTATCCGGCTTGTTGTCCCCCCTCCTCACTTTCTGGGTCAGAAGAAGCAAGCTGCTGATGTTGATGGGTTGTGGCAATGGCTATTTGAAACTGTCCAACGGAGTGATTACGCGATCCTGTCGCTTGAAATGTTGATTTACGGAGGCTTGCTCCCGTCACGCTTGCATTCTTTCTCGAGAGAGGAGCTGAGCGATCGTCTGCAGCGATTCCGCCGGTTAAAGCAGCAGTCTTCTGAAACAAGTCTCTTTGCTAGCAATTTAATTATGCGCACCCCCACCTACGATAGCGGTGAGGAAGAACCCGATTACTACGAGGATTTTGGGGAACGCATTTTTCGATGGGGATGGCTGATAGATAAACAGGCTCGGATTGGGTTAGATAAGGAAGAGCAACAGCAGCTTGCTCTCCTCCAGAGGCAGGTCCCGCCCGAGTATTTAAACGATTATCGCGATCGCCGCCGTAAGAATTTAGAAGTGAATCAAATTGCGCTGGAGATGGCTGCAGAGGGGGTATTCGATTATCTGGCCATCCCCCAAGATGACTGTGCTGAATTTGGGTTTACGGCTAGCGATCGGGAGAAGGTCTATCAACAAATCCAGCTCGAGGGGTTGGAGGATAAGGTGCCTGTCTACCCTGGCGCAGATGAGGTGGGTTGTTCGCTGCTTGCTAGAGCCTATGGTGAAGCAACGGGACGAGTCACAAAACTCTTTCCACTATTTCGCTCTGAGCAAGGGGCACGGAGTATTCCACTGTACGAGGATCGATCGATTGCGGACAGCGTTGGCCTGCATATCCAGGCTGCTGGGGGGGAGGTTGTCTCGACGATGGATGAGGCAAATGTGGTGTTAGCAGTAAACACCCCTTATGGAGCAATGATTGAGGCAAAAGAGCAATTTGCGCTCAGTCGAGAGGACGATCGCCAGTTGTCCGAGTTTGCAAATCACATTTGCGAGCAGTTGGCTGTAGGACGAGAGATTGCCGTTGCGGATGTTGCCTTTGCCAATGGAGGAGATACGGAGCTAGTCACTGTCTTGGACCGTGGGGGCTACTGGGATCGGCTGTTGGCCTATGGAGGATGGAATACCTGCTGCAATACCTTGGGCTGTACGATTGCAACCGCGATATTGGGGGCGGAGAGTCAGGAGTCAAAGGCGATCGCCTTCAACATTATGTATCGCCTGCTAGATGACTGGGGGTATCAGTCGGTGGTGCGCTGGGGGCTGTTGGAAGACTTTCTTCCCACCATTGGCGCGTCCTATTACGATTTCAACGGCCAAGTAGGTGCTGTGAATGGAGAGATGGCGGAAAGACTAATGCAGTTGTGGGACAGCACGTTTGTAAACTCCTGGCAGCACTGGGAAATCAAGAATTTGGGCGTCTTTTCACCCTGGCAACGAATGTTTGAAATTGGGTTGAACTTCGCAATTGAGCCTAGCTGAGGGGCAGGACAAGAAGACAACCCGCCTCCCCGTAACTTGAAACAAGATGACCTCAGGACCGTTGGGAGAGAATGAGGGCAAAGTGCTGTTTGGGGTCGCTCCATACGTTGACTGGCAGGAGGCCGAATGCGCTCAGTTGCTGTTGCATGTGGGCGATGTCGAACTTGCGAGAGATTTCCGTCAGCATGAGCTCTTCTGCCTCGAATTGAACGGTGAGGTCGAGGTCAGCTAGTGTCACGGTTTGTGCTGCCAAGCTTTTTAAATAGATTTCAATTTGGCGATCGCCTTCGTTGTAGTAGGCTACATGCTCGAACCCATTCAGGTCAAAATTACCGTTAAACCGGTGATTGAGGTGCTGCAGCATATTCAGGTTGAATTCCGCCGTAACGCCCTGACTGTCATCGTAGGCAGCCTCAAGGATGGCCGTATCCTTATGCAGGTCAATGCCCAAAAGGAAAAATTCCCCTGCGTTTAAGGCTGAGGCGATCGCCTGCAAAAACCGATCGCAGCTTGCTGAGTCGAGATTGCCTAGGCTGCTGCCAATGAAGGCGATTGCCCGGTTGGGCAACATGGGGATAGGTAGGTTTTCCAGACCGCGATCGTAGGTGCTGGCTAAGGCATGAATGGTGAGGGGGGGATAGTCCTGCAATAGCGCCTTTGCACTGCGCTCCAAAATTCCCGCGCTGATGTCAATGGGTAAATAGTGTAAAGGGAAGCCAGCTGTCTGGTAGGCATTTAGCAGCAGGCGGGTTTTGATGGAACTGCCGCTACCCAGTTCAACGATTTCGCAGGAACCGGTGATGCTGACGATTTCGTCTGCGTAGCTCTCCAAAATCATGGCTTCGATGCGGGTGGGATAGTACTCCGGCAACTGACAGATTTGCTCGAATAGCTGCGATCCGCGATCGTCGTAAAAAAAGTAGGGAGGCAAAGATTTGGGGGATTGGCTCAATCCCGCGATCGCATCCCGACGGGCAGATTGCTGGGCGGTTTCAGAGTTGACAAGGGAATGAATGAATAGGCGATCGCCGCAATCGGAAAGAGAACGATCGGCAACAGATGAAGAGCTTTGGGTGCAGGTCATAGGTTACCCGGTGGGAGATGATGTGATTTGGATTACAGGTGAAGTCTGTATGGCTTGCAATCCTCTTCGACCATTACAGAACACTCTCTGATTAGCAACCTTATGAAAGTTTGAAGAGGATGTGAGATATCGCTGAAGATAACTTGCCTGTCACGTCTCAAGGGGGCGCTAAATACCCATGAGGTCCTTCAATCTTGAGAGAGTTCGGCTAGCTCAGAGAGTGTAGTGACTGTGTAGCCCCGTTGATTCAGTTCTGGTAGCAGCAATTCTAGGGCTTCGACCGTTCGTTGACCCCGCTCCCCGCGATCGTGCAGCAGAATAACTGACCCCGGTTGAACGCGATTGAGAATAAAGTCTGCAGAAAAGTGCGGATCCCCTAAGAGCGTGTCGTAAGGAAAGCAAGAAGCGAGTACGGACCCGTAGCCTTTCTCCTGTACAAGTTCAAGCATTTGGGGTACAAACAGTCCCCGACCGGGACGAAACCAACTCAGAGACTCCAGTCCCGTTGCATCGAGAATTATCTTCTCTGTCATCTTGAAGGGCTCGGTAAATTCATGATTGAGGAACAGGGTGAGGCTCATGCGGTCTTCCATCATGTGGTTGCCCATTTCCATACCAGCTTTCACCGCCTCTCGAAGTATCTCCTCGTTTCCCTCAATACGATCCCCAATCCAAAAGAAGGTTGCCTTGGCGTCATACTTCTCCAACACCTCTAAAATCTGGACAGTTGTTTCGCGATCGGGCCCATCGTCAATCGTTAATGCAACCACGGGCTCTTCGGTATCGAAGTAAAACAGCATCCGGTCCTCGGACCAGCGAGTAATACTATCCAACGCCCAGCGGGGCTGCCGATAGAGTAGCCAGCCAAACAGCAGCAGACTGGCAACTATCAGGATGGAAAGGGACATAACCAGTCGATTCAACAGTCGCAGCATGAGTATGTTTTCCCTGACTCAGCAGATGGGTTGGCACGATGAATTTTCGCAATCTTTTCCGCTTTTTCCGCGATCCTCAGCCTCCTAACTCCCTTCCCCTCCCATTGCTTTATGGTTTTAACAGGGATGACTACGCAGAAATACGGTTTTAACACTAAATAATACTCACGCCTATGTAATTTTACTCTCAAAACGTGTATTATATGGAGACAAATAAGACTTTCGTCTGTCAAGCCGCTGGAGATTGGGGCAAGTGCTTTCTATATTGTCTAACCTCATTTCACCCAAGCAATCGGGCTGGTCTGCCGTTATTGCAAACCCTTTAAAAGAAATTGAAAACTTTTACGTCCACAGCACCGAATTACCCCTTAAAAAGCGGCGGATTATTGCCAAGGAACGTCTCCGCCAATTGAAGGGGTTTACACCTCACCTGGCCAAAACCATCGTTAAACAGTGGGATGATGCCCATCCCGAACTCATCAAGCAAAAGCGTCGCCCTAAATCTCGACGTCGCAAAGCCCTCAATTCTTCTCAAATAGACAGTTTTGACAGTTTTGAGACCGAATGGGACGATGATATTTCGATCGAGCACGATTCTATCCCGCATATACAACTCGGCCAAGCCCTACAGCAAGCTGGCTTGATCGGTGTTCATCAGATTGAAGTGGCCTTGATGGATGCTCAATATCGAAGCGATCTGAGAATTGGAGAAATTCTTGCTCTGCGAGGTTGGATTCAGCAAGAGACGGCAGACTTCTTCGCTGAGCAATTAATCGACATCGCGACAGCCACCCAGAAAGAGCGTATCGGCCAATATCTTAAAGCCGCAAAACTCTTGACTCAGCAACAAATTGATTTGGTATTGGACCGCCAGCTAAATGGCTCTTTTCGCAAATTTGGAGAGACAGCTGTCTCTATGAACTACATCAAGCAACAAACCCTAGATTTCCTGCTGACTTACATTTCTTGACCATTTTGTTAACTGCCGTCAATATTGAACCTCGGACACCATTCGGTGGCCGAGATGGGCAAATGTGTAGAGGATTCGTTTCTCTTGCTCGAGTGCGAACGAGCGTTCGGTACAGTTTGATTCCATACAGATATCACGACTGTAAAGTCTCTAGAGACATTTCAGGGTTTTCTGGCGCGAGAGGTTGGACTTAGAAGTACTACAAGTGATTTGTTCGTCGAGCCCGATGTTATCAAAGGGATTCTGTAAAGAATCAACGCAGATTGGCCTGAGAGACTGGGGGAGACTATACCGGTTAAAGACACACCAAGTCCTTAATACAATCAGAAAAGTTACGTAAATCAATCAATTATTGGCAATAAAGTAAAATTCTTGTGTATATACACTAGCGCCTGGTGTAATGTTGTCCACAAGTAAGACATTTGGTTGATAACTTTCTGGAGCGTGGGGAAGTGCTTTCACAACTATCGAACCTCTTATCGCCTAGTTCCTCCGGTTGGTCTGCTGCAGTTGCTAGTCCACTTCACGAAATCGAGCGTTTTTACGTAACGCGGACTGAGATCCCCCTTCCGGAACGAAGATCCCTGATCGAGGAACGACTTTGCAAAATCAATGGATTCTCCCCCCAGCTCGCAAAGCTTGTTATCAAGGAATGGGATGAACTCCAGCTTAAGAGAGAAGCCTCTCAGCAAAGTTTTTCCCACTTACACCCGGTTGAATCGATCGACTCTTCCCAGCGGGTCGGTCCTTCTAGCGAAAAACATGAGATACTGCCGAGCTCACCTCTACTTCCAAAACTGCTGCTCGGACAAGCTCTACTCAAAGCCGGCTTGATCGGTCCCCATCAGATCGAAGTAGCCTTGATGGATGCCCAATATCGAACCGATCTACGAATTGGCGAAATCCTTGCTCTAAGAGGCTGGATTCAGCAAGAAACTGTAGACTTCTTCGCCGACACACTGCTCTGTATCCCGACAGTCAGTCAAAAACAACCCATCGGACAATATCTTAAAACTGCAAAACTGCTCACTCAAAAGCAAATAGATGCGGTATTGGAGCATCAGAGTCATAACTCTTTTAGTAAATTTGGCGAGACAGCCGTCTATAAGAACTATCTCAAACAACAAACTCTAGATTTCATTTTGATCTATATCGCTTAACCGACAGACACACTACGGTTGGCACAAAGTAATTAGCGCCCTATTCCCTCCAATAACTAATCGCTTACACTGAATCCAGTAATATTGCGTTTTTGAATTGCAATGGTATGTGTACGCTGGATGGTTGGTTTCATTGCAGTTCTATGCCTTCTAATCAGCCCGAACTCCTTCAATCCCCTCAAGCTGACGCTTGAGAACATATCCGCTTCTGCCGCCGACTTGCAAGGGGGTGAGCAATGGGGGACAACTATGCTGCCAGTGGAAGGGGAACTGGCACCCGACTTCGAACTGCTGGATGAGAGCGGAGAACTCCGCCATCTATCAGAATGGCAGGGGCATTGGGTGGTGTTGTACTTCTATCCCAAAGACTTTACCTCCGGCTGCACCATAGAGGCCCGTCGTTTCCAGAAGGACTTACCCAAATACAACGCAATTGACGCCGAAATTATTGGCATCAGTGCAGATTCGGTGACCAGCCACAGAGAGTTTTGCGATTCGGAAAGACTGAAGTTCCCGCTCCTATCCGATCCGGGGGGCGAAGTCAGTACTCGCTATGGCTCTTGGCTAGGGGAGATGGCGCTGCGTAACACGTTCATCATCGATCCTGATGGGGTACTTCAGACTGTCTATCCAATTGTGGCCCCTACGCTGCACAGTCAAGAGGTTTTGCAAGAGTTGAAGAATTTGCAAGCAGCAAACTCCGCTGTTCTGTAGGACTACCACGATCGCTGAGTGGTAGGGATTGGGCAATTTGCAATCGCTTCTCATGTCTCTGACTCAATCTTCCATAGCATTGGGCATCTCTGTTAGGACCGAAAAATCTATGCAAAGTTAGGGACTGGATAACTGAGATCTCTTGAGCGACTTGACGGTCGCTTTATCCCCCCCGAAACATTCAAGGGAGGTCCACTTCTCTCAACATCCAGAAACCTGCAAATTTCCTGTCGTCGGGGTCTGATTGGATACCCAGAAAGTGGAGACCGCGTACGTCTAGTTTGCGACCTTCAAACTGATTACCTTCGTTACGCATCCCTTCATTGTGGAACCGAGCCAAAACGTAGCGATCGTTCGATCCCGCCTCTAACACCAATCCCCCCTGTTCCCCGCCAAACGCTTTGAGGAAGACCGGTTCCACTCCGGTCATCCAAGCAGCCATGGGGCGGGCACGGTTTGACACTAGCAACAGTCCCGGTACCAACACATCCGGATCGAGCCGATCCCAATCCATACCAAATAGCTCGCCAAATTCCTTTGGCCAATCCCTCGCCTCGCGGATATCCTGCACCCGCAAGGTCACCATGGCCCAACTATCCGCCACCAGTGCATCCGGCAGCCGTTGGGGGGCATCCCGCTCCGTCTCAATCTGAATCGTTAAGCTCTCCGGTTCGTAACTGTAATCACCTTCGTTGGGATAGATCTCTCTAGCCCTCTGCTGCATCCAGTCAGCTAGGGCAAACACCCGTCGGGTCATGCGAAGGGGCACCTCCACCTTGTCGCAGGAACGCTGCAATATTGTCTTCATACGCTCGCGGTAGGCCCGGATGACCGTTGGTTTGACAGGGGCTTCCTCGATCCATTGCTCAAGCTGGGCCGCCACCCAAGGGGTGGTGGCTTGAGTATTGGCACAGTAGCTCTGTCGCTTGTAGACCCCATGGCGATCGCACACCAGTAATTCCCACACCCGCTTGCCGCGCTTGTCCAGCAGCGGTCGGGAGAAAAAATCCATTTCCCAGGTGGTCGAAGGCTGCACAGGTTTTGTCTCTAGCGAAAAATGTCCTACTCAGTGTACAGAGAATTGCGAATTGCGAGATTGGCGCAGGGGGTCTGGATGGGGCCCCACCTGCCCGTTGTTCCCTTGGGTCTATTGAGCATCGGAACGGCTCGGGTCGAATGGGGCGGGCAACACCACGAGTTGGGTCGAAATATGTTCGTAAAGCAAGGATGCTAGCTGGGCGCGGCCCCGATCGGTAAAGTCGGTACTGGTCTGAAATATTTGTCCTTCAGCCGTGCTGAGAGCCTTAGAAACGTCGATCGCTTCTGCATACTCCGATTGTGCTGCCACTTGTCGAGCGATCTCAGCCAATCTTGGGAAGGCTTGGGACATCTGCTGTTGATAAGACTGCCCCACTTCCTCCAGGATGGCTGCTTCTGGAGGGGAAATGTCATCGCCATCCCGCACCGTAATGTCTGGCGCTACAGCCAACAGGACCTTCCGCTCGGCGCCAGCACTGAATCTGACCATCTGTAGTAAATTTCGACGATATCGATCCAACCGTTGTTGCCATTCAGCGTCTTCTTTGGGTATGCCTTGGGCCCATTGTTGCTTGGGAACCAGCAAATTAAGGGGCTGAGGAGCTGGGTTTGCCGGGGTTTCTGCGACTGGGTCGAGGACGTAATATTGAAATCCTCGCACCAACATGAGATTGCCAAACCAGTTGATGGCCGCCTCTCTTATTGCGCTCAGAAAACCTTGTCCTGCCGGACTCTCGGAACCGCCGATTTGGGCAGCGTCGAGACCCAAGCGATCGCTGGGCAGGAACAGATCGTCGAAACCATTTAAGACCAAGAGGATCTCGGGATCGTAGGCGGCTACCTGCTGAGTCAGACGAGCCAAATCGTTGCCGGAAGCATAGCCGGGAACCCCTGCATTGATTGCGCGGTAATTGCCCTCTCTAATGCGTTGAGGCAAGGACAGTACAGCGGAGACGCGATCGGCAAAAAACGGTAGCATATCTGGTTGATAGCGATCGGGGTTATCCAGCTGATCGGAGACCCTAGCGTTAAGTTGTGTCTCTAGCTGTTCGGCGATAGTGCTGCTGTTGTTGCTACTGAGCTGCCCAAAGGCAACTGAGCCACCAACGATCGCAATGCGAATTTCCCCTCTGGGTTTGTTTATGGGGAGATCGTCGTCATCTCGAAACCCGCTGCTATTAATGGCCCAATATTCGCTTTGTTGCGAAGGCTGGAGGGTAAAGCCCATAAACGAACTGGGGACCGCTATCAAATGGTTTTCTTTCTCCCTGGGGCTAGTGAGATTAATGTCGCCAGCAGTAGTTGAATTGGAATGCCCGAGTTGTAATCGGTATGCTTCCTCAATTGCCGATTGAACGGGCTCATTTGTCTCTAGCACTTCAGCTAATCCAGTTGAATGTGCCAGGAGGCGGGCAAACACCTCCAGAGCAACTGGCACGCAGAACAGTAGCAACCCCGTGACCAGCAGGCGGACAACGACAATCGCACTGCTGCGCTTGCGATGATATTGATAGCTCATGCCCTTTACTCCAAGGCTGTTTTCACCGGAATTAGCACCTGACTCATTCAGGGTAAGGCCCAGCTCAACTTGATGGAATTGAGTTAACTAACAACAGTGAATAGGCCATATCCTAGCCATCAGTCTGCGGATTGCCAGCCGGGATCGGTATGAATTTTAGATTCCTAGGAAAGCAGACCAATGGGTTGGATTGAAATTCCCGACACAGCATCGTTTTGGTTGCAGCGGGCCAGAGTTCCTGCAACATTGCTTGCAAGTCCAAATCTTGTAAATGGGGATCTCCAATCTCTTGAGAAAACGCCCCAAGGTTTGGCACTGGTCGATCTCAAGATAGCCGATGGATGTATTGCAGCGGTGCAGGCCCATCGCTTAGATGCGACTAAGCAATCTCACCACCCCGAGGGCGATAGTCCAGTGGTCGATCTGCGAGGAGGACAGGTGTGGCCTTGCTTTGCGGATATTCATACCCATCTCGATAAAGGGCACATCTTACCTCGTACCCCCAACCCAGATGGCACGTTTGAAACTGCCCTCGATCGCGCCCGTGCCGATCGCGTTCGCCATTGGCATGCGGAAGATCTGTATCGGCGGATGGAATTTGGCCTCAAGTGCAGCTATGCCCACGGAACCTGTGCCGTTCGCACCCATCTCGATTCGTTTCAGGAACAGTCAGATACAAGCTGGGGGGTCTTCCGCCAACTGCGGCAGGAATGGCAGGGGCGAATAGAATTACAGGCGGTTTCAATTCATCCGCTAGAGCTGTATCTGACAGCAGAGGGGGAAGCTCTGGCGGATTTGATTGCTGAATCAGGGGGAGTTATGGGGGGTGTACCGCTGATGGGATCGAACTTGGAGGCAGCCTGCGATCGCCTGTTCGAGTTGGCCAATAACCGGAACTTAGACATTGACCTGCATGTCGATGAAAGTGGCAATCCAAACGACCTGACGCTGCAGGCAGTGGCCCGCGCTACCCTCAAGCATGGATACGAATCAAGAGTGGTCTGCGGCCACTGCTGCAGTCTGGGAGTACAGCCCCCTGCAACGGTAAGCGAAACCTTGAAGTTAGTATCGGATGCTGGGATTGGGGTAGTCAGCTTACCTCAATGCAATCTGTACTTGCAGGATCGCCAACAGGCAGCATCCAGTTCGCTATTACCCGCAGCTGCTAGCCAATCCTCCCCTTTGGAGTTACCTAATGGCACCACCCCCCGCTGGCGAGGGGTTACCCTACTACACGAGTTAAGAGCTGCAGGTGTCCCTGTCGCAGTAGCCAGCGATAACTGTCGCGATCCGTTTCACGCGTTTGGGGACCACGACATGATGGATGTGTTTGGCTGGGCAGTAAAGGTGGCGCATCTAGACATGCCCTACGGAGATTGGCCTGCAGTTGTGACGGAAACTCCGGCACAGTTGATGAAGTTACAGAACTGCGGAGCGATCGCGGAGGGGGATCCTGCCAACCTAGTGCTGTTTCGAGGGCGCAACTACAGCGAATTATTGGCCCGCCATCAAGGCGATCGGGTTGTTTTGCGCAATGGGAAAGCAATCGACACAGCCTTACCCCCTTATGAAGAGCTAGACGACCTCATGCAAAATCTTGCTTAGCTTTGAACGATCGCAGCTGGCATTTTCACCGTAGGGCAATGCTTTTGAGCATTTTCAATCATTAGAAATGGGAAAGCTTCGTCAAAATTTCTCTCAGGTTACAGTGGCGATGGAAAACTCATGGGATGACGATACTGGTATTGCTAAACTCTCTGAATCTAACCTCGTAAAGGTTGAAAGCAAGCCCAAGACATGACTGCAGCAGCTATCATCTTTTCCAAAAATAAAGCTTGCAAGCGAGTATTTTGTTTAGATAAACTAATTGTACGTTTTCGTCGTTGGAGAGTATTGAAGATGCCAGCAAAGAAGCAGGCAAAACTATTAACTGGCAAGGCATTACTTGCAAAATTAGACTCTATGGAGGGGGCGGCTAAAAAGCAAATAGCCAAGGCATGTGGTTATGTAACGTTGACCAAAACTGGTCAAGAACGGGTCAACTTGATGCAGTTCTATAATGCTATTCTTGCGGCTAAAGATGTCGATCTCGATGCCAATCAGACTGGCGGGGCTAGTGGGAGAACTCCTACCTATCGTGTCTCAGTGCATAAGAATGGCAATATTTTGATTGGTGCTGCCTATACCAAGGAGATGGGCCTAGAACCAGGAGATGAGTTTGAAATTAAGCTCAAAAATCATAACATCAGGCTTGTACGTCTAGAAGAGGAATAGAGTGAACGAAACCTGATTTGTAAAGAATTTGATCGATCTTATTTCGTGACTGTCAATTCGCTCAGGACATCTCCGTTACACGCCATACGACTTACCGCTATCAATCCGAAGATTCACCTGACGGCCGAGCGCACTCTAGGTTGATTGGCTAGAACGATTCATGACGACTTCTCTGAAGAAGAAGGGCAGTCCCGGCCAAATCTTCTAGGTCGTCAATTTGTCTGCTGAATGCTCCACAAACTATCTGGGGCTACTAGACCATCAACATGATTCGCGAGGAACAGCTTGTTAGCGTGTCTCGTGAATATGCCGTAGCTCAGATGAACTTTGGTCGTAAGTTTTTTGGGATAACTGTCTGAAATCTCAAGAGTAATCATGACTGGCTCCGTTTAAACCGCCCTCTGCAACGCTACCCGTTTGGATTCCCGAGTGGAAAGATTCTGGTTAGGGCGAAGGGATTGTGGCCATCGACTGGATACAGTCTTTGGACTACTCATGGGTTGACAGACGCTGAGGGTGATTCACAATTGAAGACTGCCCTCGATAAAGTCAAATTGGCTCTTTTTAGCTGTGCCCTTTGTTAGCCCTGCTTACCACGAATTTACAAAATATGACCCAGAGACAATTGCCACCCAAGGTCGTCAATTGGATTGGTCGCAGCAGCCTCAGCCCTATAAAACGTATCCAATTGGCCATCGACTAGAGCTCAAGCCCCACCTCACCCTGAAGAAGGCTGAGTCTGAAGCCAGCAATCGCTTTTTACAGCGCCTATCTCGGTTGCTGCAGCTCAGCTATGGCGTTACCGCTGTAATGCCAAGCGATCGCCCTGTATACTTTCGCACTGCTCCTTCTGCTGGAGGGCTGTACCCTGCCGAACTGTACGTGCTCTCGCGAGGGCGCGAGGAACTTGCAGCGGGGGTCTATAATTTTCAGGCAATCGACCATTCTCTGCTCAAGTTTTGGGATGAATGCCATTGGGAGGATTTAGCCTCTGCTTGCTTTCAGCATCCTCAATTTGAAACCTCCAGTGTTGTTTTGGTCGTGACGGCAGTCTTCTTTCGTTCTGCTTGGCGATACGAAGATCGGGCCTATCGACGACTGTGCCTGGACAGTGGCCATCTGCTAGGAAATATTGAGCTGGCGGCGAATATGACCGGATTTCGGGCCGCTTCAATCGGCGAGTTTCGGGATGATGAGATCGAACGATTACTCTCACTAGACGATCGCGAAGAGGGACCGTTAGCGATTTTGCCCCTGCAGGATTTGCTCGAACAACCCTCAGTCAAACGATATCGCCTTGAACGGGAGTTATTCGCTGGAGAATTTGATTCCCCCACTGAAGCGGTACAGCGGGGAGAATGGCTGAGCTATTTGCACCAGCACACCCGTATTTCCGCCAGCCATCCTCAGAGCCCGACTTCTTCTGGTGAGAGCTTAACGGCAAGCCGATTTTGGACAGAGCTTCCTCCATTCCCGGAGTCAGCTACCGAGCTACCAGCAGCTGAAGATAAGTACAATTTCCCGTTTTGCGATCGCATTGGCATGCAAATTTCTCCCATCTCCTGGGGCCATATGCTGCAGCCGCTTGCGAACACTTTCTTGCGCCGTCGCTCCACCCGTCAATTTACAGGGGGGAATATCCCGGTTGATGCACTGCGGCAGCTATTGAATTTTGCCTACCATGCAGAGCATTACCGTCCTCAAGGATTCGATCCCCAGCCTGACTTTTTCGACCTGTCACTAATCGAAACATTTGTAGTGGCCAATGGGGTTGACGGTCTCGATGATGGTTGTTATTACTATGCGCCCCATGCTCAAGAACTGCGGCAAATCCGATTTAAATCCTTTCGTCAGGATCTGCATTATTTGTGTTTAGGGCAAAACCTGGGCCGAGATGCAGCAGTGGCGATTGTACACACAGCTGATTTACGGCAGGCGATCGAGCGCTTTGGCGATCGGGGCTACCGCTATCTCCATATGGATGCAGGGCATTTGGGGCAAAAGTTAAACCTGGCGGCGGTTCGCTTGCAGCTGGGGGTCAGTGGAATTGCCGGATTCTTCGATAACTTGGTCAATGAAGTGCTTGGCATCCCTCAAAACGAGGCAGTGCTATACATCACAACCATCGGCCAACCCCCTCTCTCTGTCGATGGCTGAAGAGAATAAAGCAATAGCGCAATCCAATGACTGGGGCATGTCGACTACCCCCCACCAATTTCAGAAGTAAGGGGCTCGCTATCCGCAGGTGGCGATTTCGCGGATTAGGGGCATCCGCCTTGAAATGTAAGAAACCAGTGCCTGCCTCTCAATCTGAGAAAAGACGGGATGCTGATTGCACGCAGCCAGCAGGATGGGGAGAAGCTCATCGTCGTTTTGACGGGGTAACCCAGACCAGTCTAGGCCGTCAATCGTTCTCCAGAATTGGCGAATTGTAGAAGGGGTCATCGTTCCTCCTCGCCTTAAGGAAGTTTTAACATTTCTACTCTAATTCGATCCTAGCTGTTGGTATCGGTGGAGACACTGGGTGTGACAACTCGCAACAACTCGCAAGTTTTTCGAGTTTTTCGAGATGTTGATTTGCTTGAGCATGCCCCAGACTTGCCAATGAAGATCTACGGAAAACCACGCAGGATCGGATGTTGCTGACAGCCGGATAGGACAACAGGACTTGCGGCTGTTAGCAGGCAAGTGTGCTACAAGTTCGTTCCCCCCTCTCCGAGCAATAACCGACACTAAAGGAAATGGAGAATTCGCTATGGAGTTTGAGGCATGAGAACTGGGTTGGGGGTCGCGAATCGATCCAGGAAACTCAAGCCGATGCGGCTAGCGAGATTGGCTTCATCTGCCTTGATTCTGCTATTCACTAGCTGCGGTACTGGCAACGAGCCAATTGCCACGACCCACTGCGATGCCGCGATCGCTAGGGCCAACTATCGCTGGCGGGTGGACTACGAACGCAATAAAACTAGCAGCAACAACCGTATTACCGATCGCTTCGAATTTTTTGCTGGCAACCAGTTAATCAATATCAACGGGGAAGAACCCCTCAATGCCGTATCTGGTCCCGATGGGGATGGGATTTGGTGGCCAGCTTTGCCTGCACGCCCTACCCCAGAGATGATTGAAGCCCGCCGCGATCGCCTAGAAACAAATGACGATCCCCTCTTGGTACGTACCGTCGATTATTTTCTGCAATGCGAAGCAGGAGATTTGACCGCCAACCAGCGCACCTACCGACGAGCTTCAAATGCGTTTCGCAAAGGAGAGAACTTAGAAGCTTCCCACAGTTTGGGTCGCGTGCTGCAGGTCCGCATGGGCATTACGGAGTCTAACGCCACAAACTCCGACAGTGCCGATATGAGTAACGCCTCCGATCGAGTCGCCCCCTCACCCAGTCCAACAATTTTGCATGTTAATCCGGAAAGCGGGTCTGACAGTAACCTCGGTACGTTAGACCAGCCTTACCGCACGATCTCGCGAGCCATGGCTGCTGCCCGCCCAGGCGATACCGTACGCCTGAGCGAGGGCACCTACGACGAAGTCTCGGGAGAACAGTTCCCTATTTTGGTGGGGAAAGATATCTCTTTGGTGGGGGATGAACTGAGGCGCGGCAGCAATATTACGATCGCGGGAGGGGGGAAGTACCTTACCCACTTTTGGGCGGAGCAGAATGTCACGTTGGTGGCCGGCGATCGAGCTCGAATTTCGGGGGTTACCCTCAGCAACGTTCACGATCGTGGAACAGCTATTTGGGTGGAGTCAGGGACTGCGACGATTTCCAATAACACTTTCACCGCTAACGCCCGCGAAGGCATATTTGCCTCCGGGACCGCCTCACCCACAATACGAGCCAATTTATTCGTGGATAACGGTGGCAACGGTGTATCTTTCACCCGCGATAGCAGCGGTATTTTTGAAGGCAATACCGTCAGTGATAGCGGATATGGAGTGTCAGTCAGCGAGTCTGCAACTCCGTTCGTTGTGCGGAACACCATTGTTGACAATCGCAGTGGCATCTTGGTGACTGGAACTGCTCGACCTATTTTGAAAGAGAATACGATCTCCCGCAATCAACAAGGTGGCATCGTGGCGATTGGAGAATCAGCTCCGAGTTTGCGGGGCAACACCTTGGCCCAAAACGGCCAGTTTGATATCAACAATGCAACTGGAACACCGCTTGCAGTTGAGTAAAGCAAGTTGTAACGGTTGCCAGTTCAGACAGGACTGCATAATCGATATTGAGTGAGGGGACTAGACGGATATTTCTGTATCAATTCCTCCGCCACAAGTCGGCATGGATTCCCTGAATGGGCAAGCTTTAGGAGCGCTGTCTAAACTGAGCAGGGAGGCTAGCGTCCCGTAGGTGAACTACAGATCTCACGCTCGTGTATCTTTGCGAGACAGTATTTCTAGAATCTTATTATTACCTTGCCGCGATATATTATTCTTTGCCCTTTTGTGTCCCCCCTCGTTTCCGCAACCTATGGAGACTGTTGATGAAATTGCTTCTCGCTTGTACCTCAGGAGGTCACTTTTCGACAATGTACCGATTGAAACGGTTTTGGTTGAAGCACGAAAGGGTGTGGGTGAGCGATTTCAAGAGCGATACCGAACAGTTGAATCGCGATCGCGAGCGGGTGTATTGGTTGCCTTATCAAGCCCCGAGAGACTGGATAGCCCTAATTAAAAACTTGCCTCAAGTCTTTAAGATTGTTTGGCAGGAAAGGCCAGACATGGTAGTTTCGACCGGTGCGAGTTTGGCGATTGGATTTGCCTTGATGGCCAAGCTGATTGGGGCGAAATTCATTTATGTTGAAAGCATTTCCCGCAGCAAGGACATTAGTCTGAGCGGTAAGGTTGTCTACTACCTCGCAGATGAGTTCTACGTCCAAAATCCCGGGCTGTGCAAAAAGTATTCTAGGGTTCGATTTGAAGGATATGTGATCTAGAAACGGCCATGTGAAATAGGTGATTAAGATAGGTCTTGAGCCAAAGTACCCACCAATGTAGCGTGTATTTAGTATTGTCAGGTTTGATGTTTTGTGGGGTCACATACGTAAAAATGATTGAAGTTTTTGGAATGCATTTTTCCGCAAAGAGACCGTTAGATTAAGGGTAATTCATGATATTCGTCACCCTAGGAACATGTCCCTACCCTTATCCAAGACTATTAGATTGGATAGGGATGTTAGTCGAGCAACAATTCATCACCGAACGAGGGGGTCTGTTTATTCAGCACGGGCACACTGAATTGCCAGAGGCGATCTCTAAGCACGATTGGATTCAGACTGCGTTTACCGTGCTACCCCAAGATTTTCAGAGATTGATTGTGGACGCCGACCTAATTATTTCTCATGCAGGTCAAGGGTCAACCTTCAAGCTATCTAAGTCCAATGTTCGCTTCGTGATTGCGTCTCGTCTGGTGGAATATGGGGAGCATGTGGACGATCATCAGCTTCTGTTTGCCCAAACGGTGGAGCAATTCGGAGTCATCAACTGCCTCACCTTTGAAGACCTGAAGAAGAACGTTGAAAATCCACCTCCAGTTTTTACTGGCCAACTGTTCCCTGGGCCAAATTTAGCGGATTATCTGGCTAAAGTTCATGGGGGTATGAGTAGACTGCCGGATTGATTGGCTGGAGTGCAAACAGATTCGCAGGCCAGCCAACAGAAAACTAAAATCAAGACCTAGCAACTGTCATTTAAGCTAGCGGCCCAACTGCACGAACTTGTTCTTGTAGTCTACGGACACGTACTGCTTGAAGGACCGCTTAGCCGCTTCGACTTCTGCCTGTTTTTCACCATCATCCGATGAATTCTGCTCGTTAATGGCACAGTAGATGTTTTTGACTGTCTGCTTCACTTGGGGAAAGCGGTTGAAGAATGGCTCTAGAAGAGAATTGACTTTGTCTCCGATCAGATGTAGCCAGCGGGATTTGGGCTTGATGGTGCGGTTGAAAACGAAAAAATCGAAATCATCGTAGAACGACGCATCCACACCAATTTGCTTGCAGATATCCTGAACCACTTGGCTGGGAGCGGTTTTAAAGTCTTCAAAATCGTAGATTGCAATGCTGCCTTCGGGCATAACGTCGTAAAAATTTGCTAAAAGCCTGTCATAAAATCCCTGTTCGAAACTCTGGTAAAACCAATCTCCCTTCACAGCGGGCAGGGTCATTTCCCCAGTCTTTGTAAATGTAATATTCGCGTCTAAAAAGTCCTGAATGGACAGATCGTCGGGCAGATTGCCCTTAGTTTTGTGGAATCGGAAGTTTGAGACTAGCCGTTCGGCTGGATCTCGCAAGATAAAGATGAGTTTGACAGATTCGTTTTTCAGAACCTCTGCAAGCTGACCTGCCACTTGCTCGGCTCGGGACAGATAACCTGGGCTGGCTTCCAACAAAATACGATCGCCTGAGTGCACCGGGAATTCCTTCAGATAATCCTCAAGAGACAGCGAACCTTGTTGGCGGAAGTAATCCGTTTCTTTCTTGACAGAGCCCAATAATTGGGGATGTTGGCTGAGGTAATTAAAAAGAGATGTTGTACCGGCTTTCTCTGTTCCGCCAATAATCAAGAATTGCATTGTGTTGAATCTCTATAGGTGTCTGAGTTGGAACAACTTTTGCGCTGAGCTTGAGCTGAATTCCTTAAAGGATAGGGATTTTTGAAGTTACAAAGAGAGTCGCCTTTACTCATCATGCAGTCTGCAGCCAGATGTGACTGGGGCCAAACAGGGTGAAACGCTGCTATACCAGCAGATACTATGCCCTTGGCCTGGGTATGGCTTAATAAAATACTATTGCAGCGTGTAAAATTTTTCCAGGCTTGCGCTACTTGCCTCTGTCGGTATGACGATTCCTTCTGTCGCTTTGAAGACGTCGGTGTGACCGGTCTGACAATAGGGATTTTTGATTGGTAGCCATTTAGGATATTTGGAAAAGATTTTTAGCCTATGCTTATAGACAAAGACGATTAAACGATCGGGAATAGTTGCTCAAAAGGACTTCAATAGTTGGTTCTAAGGCTGGTAAATTGACCTAAAAAATAGTCGATCTACATCTGTTATGGTGTTGGCAAAGCGATACTCAGGCTTTGTTTTCGAGGAATTCACATTATGGCACTGACTCCAGTTCAGGCAGAGCTGCGGAAGAAGGTTTATCAGTTGGCGGGGGTTAACTTCGAGCAGCCTTGGAAAGACCGCTTCAGGCAACTGGCGGCTTATTTAAAACAGAAGGGGATTGAGAAGCCAGGGACGATGATGTCTGATGAAAACTGGCAGAAGCTATACGAAACCCTTGCCAGTTCTTCCTAAAACCCGAGCCGAACGATGACCGATGAGGGCGTCCCAAGATCCCTATTCATCCCGAGATTGAAAATGCAACTAAGAGATTCCTGTTAGAGCTTTGGCAGATGGAATCTTTCACTTTCTCTTAAGCCAAACTTCTGTCCTGTATCCCCTCAGAGGGGATGGAAAACCCCATCTACCCATGCTGAGATTTCAGTGGTGGAGAGCGATCTCCCTGGTGAACGCTTTATCCCAACTCATACTTTGGGGTAGGGAATTGGGAGGGGGTTTGCTTGAGGAGGGAGATACTCTACCCGCATCTCTCATGTGGCAAGGGCTGAGGGTCAATTTTGGCATGCTACAATCCAAAGTCTCATTTGACGATTTCACCGTCTGTGGCGGCCGTTAAATTGCTTTTGCCATCTCAGCGATCCCAAACCCTGACAGGCATAGGTTGTGCTGTCCTAACTGAGATGAAAACAGCCATAGGCTTGTCAGGAGAGAGTGCCTGTTGTGCCCACATTTGTGGAATTGCAATGGAGAGATGCCAACGGTCAGAGACAAGAGAACGAATTTCTGTTTGTGAGGTTGAATTGACTGTATCAAAGCCACGAATCGAGCATTCTCTCGCGAATGAAGCAAGGACTAGCACTTCTGTTGTTGAGAATGTGGATCCACTGCCGGTCCTACTCATTGGCCACGGTTCTAGAGATACCGATGGTCGTCAAGCTCTGATAGATCTGGCAGCAGCGTTTGCTCAGTACGATTGCCGCCGTCCGGTTATTCCCTGCTTTCTAGAGTTGACCGAACCGACGATTGCGGATGGGGTGGCCGAATGCGATCGCTTGGGATACAAGGATGTTGTGGCGTTACCTGTGCTGCTATTTGGTGCTCGCCATAACAAATTCGACATCACCAACGAGCTGGATACTCTCAGTCAACGATTTCCCCAGATTGCGTTCCACTACGGTGCTCCTTTGGGCATTACGACCGAACTATTGGAAGGATTGAGGGCTAACTTGTCTGCACTTGAGGGCTCTTTGGCTATTTCAGGTTCGCAGGTGGATAGGGCAGACACCACCTTGCTATTTGTCGGGCGAGGGTCAAGCGATCCGGAGGCCAATAGCGAGGCTTGTAAGCTGGCGCGACTGCTGTGGGAAGGAAGCGGATATGGGGCGATCGAGGTGTGCTTTGTGGGCATTACTCACCCGCGTTTGGAGGTGGGGTTCGATCGCGCGCTGCTGTTGAAGCCTAAGCGGATAATTGTGGTGCCTTATTTCCTCTTCACCGGGGTGTTGGTGAAGAAGATTCAGGCGGCGACGGTAGCCAGAAACGAAGCTCATTCTGGTACCGAGATTGTCTGTTTGCCGGAGTTGGGAATAAGTCCTGCGGTGCTGCAGTCGCTATACGTGCGGGAGCGGGAGGCTCAGGAGGGGCAGATTCAGATGAACTGTCAGTTGTGTAAGTTTCGGATTGCAACGAGCGAAGCTTTGGGGGCTGCTGAACACAGCCACGGCGAGCGTAGTCACGAGCACCACCACAAACACCCTCACGGGCGAGAGCACGGGCAACACCATCATGGGATTGCTGAAGATCCTTATGCCAAAGAATCAGACTATCACCACCGGATTTGGTCGGTGCCATAATTCAGCGTGTTAGGACTGTTTCTGCGAGTAGACACTTCAAAGCATCTTGGTGTTCTTGAACTTAACCCTCGTATACAGTTCTTCCATGACCTCAATAAATGACTTATCTTTGTCCCAAAATGGCGGATAGTCTCCTTGCTTCTTGATTAATATTGCTGGGACTGCAGCCGGAAGTTCTGACTTAACCGCCTGGGGAAGTCGCTTTTCCCCTTGCCAAAACTCTTTCGGAGCCAGCGATCGCTCCACCCCCTTCAACATTGGGCGCACAAACAAAGACTCTACATGCTGGGGTTTCAAATCCTGCTCAATACTCAACTCCGCCGCCAGCGCCTTTCCCAACGGCGACTTCAGCAGCTCTGCATGTAAGTCCTCCCGAGACAAACCGCGCAGTTCGAACAGCAGAAACGGATCGCGATCCAATTGCTGGGCCAGCCGGTAGCAAACCCCGGCAATATGCTTGCAGGGACGCGACCAATCGGGGCAGGAACAACTACTTTGAAAATCATCAAAGCCAACCGGCAATAGAAAATAATCCAACAGCTCGAAGCTCTCTTCAATTCCGTCGGGCATCTCGTTCAACAGAAGTTTTGCCACCGATCCCGCTTTGGAGGAAAGATGGCGAATAATATCCGGCCAATCCTCCGCCGGAATGGGGGTGAGGGCAACATCCACACTGTATTTGGGCTCCTTGTATACCCCAAAATAGGGGTTGCGATTGCCCCGCACGGTGGCAGTAATCTGACCGTGCCGAATATCGAACTTGAGAATGCGACTCTCGCCAGAATACGATCGCCCTCGTTGCAGCCGCCCCGGTTCGGCGAACTCCTGCATGGCCTCCAAAAACCGCTCTCCCCACCAAGTCCGACTCATCCTTGCCATCTTGCAACCTCTCTGTTTGCTTGTCTGTCAAAAGACTCTCTAAGCCCGGCACTTACAGGACGGCGCTAGTATTCAACGCAATCAACTGCTGAAAGGCTTCGTTATCCAACTCCGTCAACCAAGACTCATCCGCTCCCACCACAGCGCCTGCCAGTTTCTTCTTGTCTTCAATCATTTCGTCAATCCGCTCCTCCAATGTCCCGATGGCCACAAACTTGTGAACAAAGACATTTTTGGTTTGGCCGATACGAAAGGCTCTGTCCGTTGCCTGATCTTCCACAGCCGGATTCCACCAGCGATCGAAGTGAAACACGTGATTGGCCTTGGTCAGAGTGATGCCCACCCCTCCGGCTTTGAGGGAAAGAATAAACGCCGATGCTTCCGTTTCCGGATCTTGAAACTCGGCAATCATCCGTTCGCGTTTTTTGCGAGAAGTACCGCCGTGTAAGTAATAGGTATTGAGCAAGTGGTTGTGCCGCAGAAAATGCTCTAACGCCGCACCAATTTCGGTGAACTGCGTAAAAATCAGCAGGCTCTCCCCTTCCGAAACTACTTCTGCCACCATCTCGCTCAGGCGATCGAGTTTGTGCGATCGCTCTGTGGAGAAATCGCTGTCATCCTGCAAAAACTGGCGGGGATGGTTGCAGATTTGTTTGAGCTTGGTCAAAGAGGACAAGATTAAACCTCGGCGGCTCATCCCTTTGGCTTTCTCTAGCTCCCCCGTAATTTGTTTGACCACCGATTCGTACAGAGCGGCTTGTTCCTTGGTCAAGTTGCAATAGACTTTCTGCTCGACCTTGTCGGGCAAGTCTTTGATGATATTGCGATCGGTTTTCATTCGCCGCAGAATGAACGGCTCCACCAATTTTTTCAGCGTGATGGATTGGCGCAGGTCGTTGTTCTTTTGAATCGGAATTTCAAAGGTTTTGCGGAACTGAGCCTGTTTGCCCAAAAATCCGGGATTGAGAAAATTAAAGATCGACCACAAATCCAACAGGCGATTTTCCACCGGGGTACCCGTCAATGCCAAACGATGGCGAGCGGAGAGTTTGAGAATGGCTTTGGTTTGAGCGGTTTTGGGGTTTTTGATGTTTTGGGCTTCGTCAAGCACAAGGCGATGCCATTCCACAGCCGTGAGTAGCTTGCTGTCTTTACGGGCCAGGGTGAAGGACGTGATGATGACATCGTATTCATCGTAGAGGGTTTGGAACGCTTTTTCGTCTTGGTTGCGATCGCTGCCGTGGTGAATGGCGACCCGCAGTTGGGGGGCAAATTTCTCGATTTCCCGCTTCCAGTTACCCACAACAGAAGTGGGCACGATCAGCAGTGTTGGCAGGATGTGACGGGCTTCATCCTCCTCCCGCTGACTCTCCCGTTCTTGCACCAAGCGAGCTATCACTTGAACGGTCTTGCCCAACCCCATATCGTCCGCCAGACAGCCATTTAACCCCAGATTCTCTAAATAGCTCAGCCAGGATAACCCCCGCTGCTGGTATTCCCGCAGCGTCCCCTGCAGTCCATCGGGGTTGGGCAGAATTTCCAACTTGCTCGGGTCTCGCAGTTGAGCCATCAAATCCGCTAATGCCCGATCGCGGCTCATATCCAGTTCCAGATCCCCCTCCTCCTGAGCCTCTAGCTTGACCAGATCCAGCAGCGACAGTTCGGCATCCTGCGGCTGCGATTTCCAGAATTCCAACATTTCTCGCATTTTGTTGGGGTCCAGTTCCACCCATTCCCCCCGAAATAGCACCAATGGAGTCTGCGCCTCCAGCAACTGCTGCCATTCCTCATCGCTGACGGATTCGTCTCCAATGGCCAGTTGGTACTCGTAGTTCACCAGGCGATCGGCGCTGAAATAGCTCTTGGTCTCCGACTTGCTGTTGGACTCTTTGCGTTTGGGACGCAGTTTGACTTTGGCGCGGCGACGACCGGCAGGGGTCCACCACCCTGGCACAATTACCTTGAACCCGGCATCCTCCAACACCCAGGCAAACTCGGTCAAAAACTCAAATGCTTCGTTCAAACTGAGGGCTAGACAAAAGGGGGTCGATCGGTCGAGCGCTTTCCACAGGGAGGGATACATGCGAGCGGCATATCCCAAATGCACCAGCAACTGCTGTTCGAAATCGGTCCCGAAGCGATCGCGGACGGTCGAGCGCTCCTCAGGCCCCATGCACCAGTAGTCCGCCAGCAGTATTCGGTAGGAGGGTTCGTGGCGATCGGCCACGATAAAGAACAGTTCCCAATCGGCATCGGCATCGCCGGGGTCTTCTAGCTTAAACCCCAGGTAGAAAGAGGTGGCGGCTTGGGTGCGGGCCAGTTTATGCCGCCATTCCAGCCATTGATTGTAGAGGGAGAGGGATTTGCGATCTCGAAGCGGTTGCCGTCTTTTGGGCCGGAAGCATTTTTCCAGCAAGGTGCCGGAGAGTGTCTTCTCAAATCCCTGCGTACTGATGGTATGGGTCACGATATCTTCTAGCAGCACCTCGGAGAAGTGACGCAATAGGGTTTCTCGATCCCACAGTTGTAATTCTCTTTCAGAGGTTTCCCGACCAGCAGTGCAAATGGCAGGCATGTATTCTGAATACCGCTGAATGTTGGCTTCGTGCTGTTCGGAAAGAATTTCCCAGGTGGGATAAAGCTCGAATTCTCCTCCCCCCGGGTTGCGTTTCTTGCCCTTGCTGGGGGGCAGGTCGCGATACTTGAGCGCAGGAATGTACTGGTCTTTCAAAATGACCTGCTTGAAGTCCTGCGAATAGCGATACCAAAACAGCAGGTCGGTGCCGAACTGGACTTCTATCAGTTGATGTTGGGCAATAAAGTGGAGGTCGTTGAGCAGCTTGATGGCAGAGATGGCTTGGGAATTTGCGTACGAGCCCAGCTTGACGTAGGTCTTGGCTTCGTAGCAATCCACTTCCCATTCCTGCAATTCAGTCTGTTCTGGCCAATCAGTCTCCCAATAGCGCATCAATTCTGGAGAAGGGAGGGGTTTGTTATCAGCACTAGGCAGTAACAGATATTTGGAGGAGATCGCTTCGGTTAACGCACTCATTCCATTGCTCAATCCCAGGTCTTTCTCCAGGAACTCAGCCAGCTCGGTTGTGTCCAATTGGAACGGATGTAGGTCTGCAGCTTGCTTGCGGCGTTTTTTCAGCTCGGCAGTTTCGGCCCACAGGTAAAATCCTCCCGTTTGCACAAAATCGTCAGTGTTGTGGGGAATCCAGGTGCCGTGCAAAATCTTCATGGTGGGAAACGGCCGATCGAGGGCTGGTGAAGGAAATTACTTTAAACTGCTATCGGAGTATGTGTGTTTTCTGAGATGACTACTCCTGCAGCAGTACAGACAGGCGATATTTCTGCAAGAGGTTTGCCGAGACATCCAGGGTAACAATTGTTGTATGGGACTTGATGGGTAAGTCCTATCCGATCAGTTTAGGTGTGTCAATCGCACTAACTATTGAAGAAAAGCGATCCCCCTGAATCACGGTCACATGCGCATCTCAGAAATATGCAGTTAAAACGACACATACGCATGTTCTAGTCAGTAAAACTGCTGCCCTAACCTGTCGGACTAGCGCCCTATGTCCCAGCAGCCCCCACGCCACAAGCACATCATTCTGACCTCACATCCAGGGCGATTTGGACCAAAACCCTTACCCATTCAGTGGGGGCACCCCGATCCGCAGCAGCGGGGGCCGGTGTTTGCCACGCTCACCAATTCCACCCAATCAATATTCCTGAGCTACAGGCGACGGTGGATGACGATCGCCTGAAAGCGGACGGTCGCTTTCTCAAGGAAAAGGGGGAGTTGGCGGTCACGAAGGCGGCGATCGACGAGCGGTTGGACGAGCACGGATATAGTGTTTCGGGGTTGGGAGATGCTGGCGATCGGATGTTTGGTAAGAAGTAATAGCCAGCAACAGATGTTGCAAATCATTGCGGTAGCCAGTTGGATCTCGACGCTTTTTGGAAGAGCTATAGCGCTAAATCGCGGCTACTGTGTATTGGCAGCAGAGTAGAGGTTGAAGACCGATGGGACTGCAAGCACATCCAAAGCGGAGCGTACTAAGTTGCTTGCGGAAAAAGGGCTGCACAGAAGAGTTTCTACCTCTGCAATTTGAACGGCGGGTTGGCCTGGGCATCCTCATCAGCATCAGTTTAATTTCGGGGGCGATCGCCAATTCTGCATGGGCCAATAGTTCTCCTTTCCTCGATCGACAGCGCCAATCTCAAGCCTTGCATACTCCTATTCTGGATGGTTTTTTATTCTCCACTAAAGCCTCAACTTCAACCCAATTGCTTGCCCAAACCTACAGCAACGATCTGACGAGTTTGATCCGCAACTACAATCCCGATCTCGCAACCTCCGAAATAGACACCATCGCGCGCTGGACAGAACACTACAGCCGCGAATATGGCATTGACCCACGCTTGATTGCGGGGTTAGTGGCCCGCGAATCAGGGTTTAACCCCAAAGCCACCTCCCGCAGCGGAGCGCGGGGGTTGGGGCAAATTTCAGCCTCGCTGGCCAAGGACTTGGGGATTCGCGATCGCTACGATATTCGTCAAAATCTCGAAGGCACCACCCGCTGGATTCGAACCTTGTACGACACGTGGCTGGCTGATGGTGTGGAGGAAAGTCAGGCCACCCACTGGACTTTGGCCAGCTATCGTCAAGGACTGACTCGCACCCGCCAAATTGGTATTCCTTCCCACGTGGCTGAATACATCAATGAGGTTTACGAGATTGCTGCTGACTTGCCCAAGCCTTAAAAAGGCCAACTGGACTTCAGATTCCTCGGTCACGTCCGCTTGCCCGGAGGGAATAACTGCCATCTTACTGGGACAATCATTAAACTTTGCTAGCGCATCTGGTGGATACGTAAAACTATCGTTAGCTTGGATATCGGGTGGGGTAACTTCAGGACGTATCGTCTTCAGAACTCGTTAACGTCAAAACTTGTTATCGTCAGCTCGCGTGTGAATTTTTCGTTTGGTCGTCATGGCCTGTTCGCTTGATTCTGCTGGCGATCGCCTTGCAAAGCAATGGGATTGTTTAGGGATGGTTTGCTTAGAAGTTGAATCGCCGAGAGGAGTGAAGAGATCTGCCCTAGAGAGGGGAATGCTCCGGTTCTTTCTGTATTGCTGGACGATCGCATTCGTCTCAATGTTTTTGTTGATATCCCTCTTCCCCTGCTTGCTTAAGGCTAAGGCTGCAGAAACAATGCCAGAGGCAGGCGGTACAGAACAGATAGAACCACCCGCCAGTAGAGAGCTACTCCCTTCCGAATTCGAAACCGATACGCTATCCCAAGCGGAACTGGAAACCTTCGCGCGTGCATTTGCACAGATGGTGGAATTGAGGAAAACTGCAAAAGTAGAATTGGCGGCCGCCATCTCAGACGAAGACCTGACCCCCGAACGGTATTTAAAAATTCGCGATAATCGGCAGGGGATCGACACCAGCGAGCTAGTCCACTTTCTACGCGCTGAAGAAAATGTCAATCTTGTTCGAGAACAACTGGAGCAAGATATGCAGCAAGTGGTTGAAGGGGAGGGGATGGCTGTGGAGCGATTTCATGAGATTTTTCTGGAAATACAAGCAAAGCCACTCCTTCAAGATCGCCTTCAGCAGATTTGGCAGCGCCTGTAATATTGCCTGAGTTCGATGGCCCCCTCCCCTAGCTCCTCTCCCAGCTCGGGGAAGTGGAACATGAGCCTCGAATGACTCTATTTTCTTTAAGGAGGCACTCATTTTGCATAAGAGCCAAGACTATCAAACTGACGTTAATATTAGTCTTTGAGTGAACGAAATTCAGGACTATCAAGACGGTAATCGCGCTGCTCGATGACTTCGCGATCGCTGCGATAAATAGCCTCGTCCTCTTCCAGTATCTCCATACGGGCAAACTGGCGGGCAAATTCTTGTTTGTGCTGTAATGCTTCAGAGGGAGACTGCAGCTGCCTGCTCCAGTTTTGTCTTTGTTGGTTCCTGATTTCTATCATTCGATTGCGCTTTTGGAGGGTAAACCAGCGCACCAGGGGCACTACTAAAAACGCTCCTCCGTAAAGGGCAAGCAGGCCGAAAACTCCTGCCACTAGCCCCACAGGCAAAGTCAAGATGTCAGCAAGGGTGCCAGCATAACTCTGCAGCATGGCCCACAACAGAAAATTAACCACGCCTAAAGCCAAAACAGTGGTGCGTTGACTTGCTGTCGCCATGGTGAATCCCCAAGCCTGCTCTTCAAGGGTCTCAGGTATGAACCGAGAGACAGCTTGTTCGGTAGTGACCTGCAGTTGGGGGAAGTGGTATACCAATTCGCCGCGATCGCTCACCTTAGGGAAGCCATCGTATTTGACGAGTACGGGCAGCATGAAATCCTCGTACTCAGATAGCCGATCGGGAGGGGACTGTAGGTAGGGCAAGACTTCTTCGGCAGCTACCACCCCACCGTTTTTAGCGATGCGGCTGGCAATGGCACTGTCCTGTCTGTCTTCAATATCTTCGTTGGGATTGCCATCCCCAAATAGAACCGAATACACTGCCTCTAAAAAATTGAGCTTTTTGGGTTCCTCTAATTGCTGACGGCTTCGAATGGGCTTGGGGTAACCCAAATGGCCGCCGATATCAGTGCGTCTGTATGGAGATCCTCTTCGAAAAGAACGCATTGGCCGGAAAAAGGGATTGCCTATCCACAAGTTGGGAATGTAGAAACCACCCCCGTAAAAACTGGTGCCCCCCCCGCCCGAGTAGCGGCGAGAGCTGCCGCCCCCCGAGCGCCTGTCTCGGTCTCGGCTGCTGGCAATGATTAATATCGTGATTGCTGCGATCGCTAGAGCGATCGAAACCAGCAATACAACTCCGAAAGATATGCGTAACCCGTACAAAAAGCCTTGCCACAGCCGCTGTCGGAAGACCTCAAGCTTGGATTGTCGAGCCTTCTGAGCCAGGATGTTGCGAAAGCTGGGTTGAAAGGCGTAGACAATATCCCCACCGCTAGACACTTGCAGGTGGCCCTCGGCCGTCTGAGCTAACCCTTGAATTTGCTGCCTTGCATGTGTTAGCGAGAGTCCCGTGTGGGCAGCTACTTCTCCTACAGTGACCCTCAATCCCAATTGCTCGACTGCTTCAATCACTTGAGCGCGCGCTGCAACCACTGGGACATTCCTCCAGGTGACCCATTACATTTTCATTCTATTCAAGTCATTCTTAGTATTCTCGGTGGAATACCGTGCCTTCGATCGCAAAAGGTCGCAGGTAGCGAAAAAAGTGTTGCGTTTGCTGGTCTTGCTGTTCGAGTAAGAAATTATCTTTGCAGCTCGGGACCCAGTTTCCATCGGAGTCTACCGACTCGAAGTCGGAAAGGCTCCCCATAGACCTTCCGTTTTGCTGACTGCAAGCCAACATTTACAGAAATTAAGGCAATAGAAAGTGAATCGAAGGTGGCGGATGAGATTTGGTCATTCGTCAATAAGCATAAAAAGCACTGCTTGCCCGAAGACTTGAGGTCGGAGACTACTGGATTGGCCGCTCCTCCTTTGTTTTGGGAAGATACGATCGTTTATCCCACGTTTTTCTGAATTAAGACCTACGAATGAACGCAACATGGTTTACTGCTTCCTTTAATATCTGGGTGGTCAACCGGAAACTTTTGCCCAAAAAAATGCTCCTTTCAGGGGCTTCGGATTTAAACGGATCTTTTGAATGAACCGGATGACCATTTGCCATCTGTCTCTCTCTGAAAACCAAACGCGACATCTACCAAATCAGCATTCTGAATGAGGGAAAACATCCGCCTGACAAGATATTGATTAGCCTGGCATCCCTCGATAGCTGGTTTAGCGTGGAGGGAGAAACAGGCGACATGGAAAAAGAAATAAACGTAAGGGAGCGTCATGAATTATTGTAATTTGTTTACATTAAATCACATTGGCAATTGGATGTCTTGAAAGAATGATTTTGGCTATATATTGGCGTCCATAATGACAAAATCAGTATAGAGAACAAGCAATACGTAAAGGGAATTGTAAAAAAATATATATAATACATTATCTGCACACTTCGCAACGCTCTGTTACTCTTCCTGTGCCTAAATGGATGAAACATATGCAAAACGATCTGCGTCAACAATCAAGTGCACATTGATTATTGCGGATCCGGAACTCGTTTACGAATCCTTCGGACTTAGCAAATATTGCGGCACAGAAATTCATGTCCCATCTAGATTCGTTAAGATTATGAGCTTCAATCTATACCTAATTAGACCCTCGATTGCTCACCATCAATTGGGTGGCGGTGTCGTGCTGAATTTAGCTATACCCCTAAGTCTTGGATCGATCGCAATTTAGCGATTGCTCTTCAATGACCCCACCCATCGATGCTTACAGCATCAGACATATTATTGTGGAACGCGACAAACCCAGTTCTCTTTCTCTAAATTCCTGGCCGGAGCCCCTCGATATTGGGCCAGTGCTTTTTTGCAGATGACATAGACATCTGAACGGGAGTTTGTAGGGAAGTCTCGTTGAACAGGGACAACAAGCAACGAGTTTTCTCGAGCTTGTTTGCCTAGCACTATTCTCTAGCTATCTCTTGGGAACTCCTTGGGGAGTTGAGGCATCTGCTGCTTCATTATTCTTGGTTTCACTTTATCGGCAAGTTTTTAGCTATCTAAATCTATAGGCATTTAGGTAGACGTTTAGTCTGGATAATTTGTGCAAACATTTGTCGCGATTTGCACCTCAGCTGTATGAATTTTAGTCACAGGACCTATTCTTTATGACTCCAGAAATATTCGTGAACGAGCAACCCAATATTCAAGTGGAATACCCTGTAGCAACCTCCCAAGAAGGGAATGCTCTGATGCAATCTTCGGGCGTGAGCTTGATGTTCGTAGACTCCTCCGTCGAGCAGCTCGATACACTCATCTCCGAAGTAAAAGAGGGTACTGAAGTCATCGTCTTGGACGATAGCCTCGATGGCATTGCTCAAGTTACCGATGCTTTGGCCAACTCTGAAAACATTTCCAGCCTGCATATTGTTTCCCATGGCTCAGAGGGTGCCTTGCAACTGGGCACTGCCACCCTCGATGCCAGCCAACTGGAAAACTATGAAACTCAATTACAGTCCTGGCAGCAGTTCCTTACAGAGGATGCAGACATTCTGTTTTACGGTTGCAACATTGCCGCAGGTCAGGAAGGCATAACGTTCTTGGACGATATAGCCAGCCTCACTGGGGCAGATATTTCGGCCTCCGATGACCTGACTGGTAGCAGCGATCTTGGCGGAGATTGGGATCTTGAATATTCCAACGGCTCAATTGAATCCGCTAGTGCATTCAACAAATCTGTTGCACAGTCTTACTCAGAAATTCTGCCCCAGGTCATATATCGCGAAAACGCTGAAAGTGGAAGACTCAGAAATGTCAATCGTCAAGCTACCAGCAATCGAGCGATCGAGGTGGTCAGGAACCCTGCAGGAAATGGGAGGGCGATCCACTTCGATCTACGCAGAAACGATCGTCTCTGGAATGGGAAGCACAGAGCCGAGATTGTGCCTAGAGGTATGAATATCAATTACGGCCAAACCTACACTTATACCTTCCGCACTTTCATTCCCCGAGATTGGCAGAACGATCCGACGCTCGAACACATTACCCAGTGGCACTCACGCCCCGACGCAGGAGAACCCTGGCGCAGACCTCCGGTCTCACTGAACGTGAGGGGGAACCGATTCGAGCTCGCAGTGTTCTCGGATCCCAGACGCATCTCAACCAGAAGAAGTATGAATGGAGGCAATGTGTGGACGGGCAACTTAACCAAAGGGAGATGGGAAGAATGGCAGTTTGAAATGAGGTGGAGCTTCAGAAATGACGGTGTCATCAGGGTGTGGCGGAATGACCAACTGGTACTCAATCGCAGAGGGGCAAATGCCTACAACGACAGGAACGGGCCCTTTGTCAAACATGGACTTTACAAGCCTGAGTGGAGTGACGATCCCGAAAGGTCTACCACTAACCGCCGCCACTACTTTATGGATGACATCCAACATTTTCGAGGTACAGTTGCCCCACGAGCGGTTTAGGAGAAGCCTACCGTAGTCACTGCAACAGAATGTTGAAGATAGCCTTTTTAAAGGCTCTTCGAGCATCCTTAATCGTTCGACATTGTTCTCGATATGAACGAGCCGTTCGAGAATCCCTTAAGTTGAGCCCCGCTGTCTAGTAGAAATAGCCCCTGAAGCAATTAAACTTCAGGCGCTATTTCAATATTGGTAAGCTTTAGAGCCAGCTATGGCTAACCATTTACTCTTCAGGATCGTAAGTAGAAGCAACATACAGTTCCTTCAGCTGCTTGTCTTCGACACCAGCAGGTGCGTCCACCATCAAATCCTTGCCCTGCTGAGTCTTTGGAAATGCAATCACATCGCGAATGGACTCTTCACCCGCCATCAGCATCACCAAGCGATCTAAGCCGTAGGCAATCCCACCGTGGGGGGGAGTGCCGTACTCGAATGCCTCTAGTAAGAAACCAAACTTATCGCGAGCCTCGTCTATCGATAGACCAATCGCATCAAACACCTTCTCCTGGATCTCCCGTTGATAAATCCGCAGGCTGCCCCCGCCAATCTCTACCCCGTTCCACACCAGGTCGTAGGCTTGGGCGCGAGCATTGACAATATCGTCGACATCTTCGGGGTTAGGAGAACAGAAGGGGTGGTGCAGTGCTTCGTTGCGCTGTTCGTCCTCGTTCCACTCAAACATGGGGAACTCGGTGACCCACAACAGATTCAGGTGACCTTCGGGAATCATGCCCAACTGGCGACCCAAATGCAGGCGCAGGCGGTTGAGGGATTCGTTGACGATCGCCGCTTCCCCAGCCCCAAACAGCAGCAAGGTGCCCGCTTCAGCACCGGTTAACTCGAGCAACTTCGCCTTTAGCTCGTCCGTCAAACTCTCTTTCAGGGCGCCAATGGTGTCGATGTCTCCCCCTTCGCGTACCCGCACGAAGGCTAGACCGCCAGCCCCGTACTGCTGCACCAGACTAAACAGCTCACCGCCAGGCTTGATGCTGGTGTTGGAAATGCTGTCGTTGCCGCTGGGGACTGGCAGAGCCTTAATAATGCCGCCGGACTTGAGGGTCTTGGCAAAAATCTTGAACTTGGTGCCTTCAAATACCTCGGAGACGTTGACCAATTCCATGCCAAAGCGGGTGTCGGGGCGATCGCAGCCGTAGCGTTCCATCGATTCGGCGTAGGTGAGGCGGGGGAACGGACGGGGCAGGTCGATGCCCCGAACGGACTTGAAGATGTGGCACATTAGCCGCTCGTTCAGGTCGAGAATATCCTCTTCGGAGAGGAAACTCATCTCCATATCTAGCTGGGTGAATTCTGGCTGCCGATCGGCGCGCAGGTCTTCGTCCCTAAAGCAGCGGGCGATTTGGTAGTAGCGATCGAATCCCGACACCATCAAGATTTGCTTGAACAGTTGAGGGGACTGGGGCAGAGCGTACCAATCGCCAGGGTTGATGCGACTGGGTACCAAAAAGTCGCGAGCACCTTCGGGGGTGGAGCGGGTGAGGACGGGGGTTTCCACCTCGGTGAAATCCTCTTGGTCCTCGAGGAAGCGGCGCATGGCTTTAACCACTGCGTGACGCAGACGCAGGTTTTTGCTCATGCGATCGCGGCGCAGATCTAAGTAGCGATAGCGCAGGCGCAATTCTTCTTTGGTGCTGCCTTGCTCGTTCTCGGCATCGGTTTCGGAAACGATAAACGGTAGCTGTTTGCCCACGCGATTAAGGATTTCTAGCTCTTCGGCGTAAATCTCAATTTCGCCAGTGGCTAGTTTGGGGTTCAGCGACTCGTCGGGGCGAGGGTGGACGGTACCGGTAACCCGCACGACATATTCGCTACGCATGTCCCCCGCCAGTTCACAGGTGGCAGGAGTCTTTTCGGGGTCGCTGACTAGCTGGACGATCCCGGAGCGATCGCGCAAATCCAAAAAGATGACACCACCGTGGTCTCGACGACGGTCAATCCAGCCGTACAGAGTCACTTGCTGTTCTGTGTGTTCACCCCGCAGGTCTCCACAATAGTGTGTCCGGCTTGGACGGGTGGTCGCAGTCGTCATGGCGATCGCTCGAATACAATTCCTTCACTGTTCTGCGGTTACGAACCCTTTCTTTCCTGCGTCTTAGACAGAAAGCGTCTAAGAACCAAGGAGGAGGAGCCACTACCGCCTTGACGAGTATAAATCCGCATTAGACTCGTCAGCCTAAAAAATATTAGAGCTTTGAGGGGATGAACGGAAAAAGCAACGTAGGCTTTCACGATATCGCTCCTCTCTAGAACCAGGCGGATGTGAAATAACCCGTAATCTGAAAATTTATGAGTATTTCATGACAGCATTTGCCTCGCATTTATTCTATTAGAGAGGGTTGCTCCAATTTGCATGAGCCATTCTTCGCTTGTTAGGGCCAGAACTTGTGAAAGTATTGATTACAGGAGCTAGCGGTAGGCTAGCAAGGTACGTAATCCACGAGTTGGCAGATAAATACGAACTGATTCTCACCTCCCGTCGCAAACCACCAGAAGAATTGTCTGGTTTTGCTTGGATTCAGGCTGAGCTGACCTGTTTTGCGGATTGCCAACGGATGGTGGCGGGGGTAAATGCCATCCAGCATCTGGGAGCTCAGCCAGAACCGACAGATCATCCCGATCTGCGGAGCTTGTACAAAAAGCGAGGCGTTTCCTTTGATGCGACGTTCAAGTCAAATCTGCTGGGCACCTATTACCTGTTACAAGCCGCCGTTGAAGCGCAAGTAAAGATTGTTGTGATGGCAGGGAGTAACTGTGCCTTGGGGCATGGATACCGCATCAGCAAGACTCCATTTCCCATTCAGACTTTGCCAATCGACGAAACTCACCCGTGCTATCCGGAAGACACCTATAGTTTTTCCAAACGTGCAGGAGAAGATTTATTGGCCTCCTACAGTCGTGCTTACGGCATGCGGACCTACGTCACCCGCCCTGCCGGTATTCGAACCGAAGCACAGCGACGGCAAATGGCGGTAGAGGCTACTTCGGCACAATATTGGGATCCTTGGCTGTGGGGCTGGGTGGGGAGTGAGGATCTCGCGAGGGCTCACCGTCTGCTCCTGGATGCTGCCCCAGAGCTTCCGCTTCATGACGTGTATTTCGTCAATGGGCAGGATACAACGGCCTTGGAACCTTCTCTGGAACTTGTGGAACGCTTCAGACCGCAACTGCTCCCTGTAGTAGAAAAGCTGACTGGCTATCAATCTTTTCTGAGTTGCGACAAGATTGGAACGGCTGTAGGTTGGCAGCCCCAAACCTCCTGGAGGCAGTACTTATGAAAGATAAACTGCGCTTGGGAATTGTGGGTGCGGGGAGCATCTCGCTGCGGGGAATACTGCCTCATCTGATGCAGGCAGACGTCCAAGAGCGGCTGCAGGTCACAGCCATTTGCGATCCATTTCCAGGGCGTGCACATGCGGCTGCCGATAAGTTTGGCGTGCCAGCTGCCTACGAACGCTACGAGGATTTGTTAGCGGCTGGAGGGGTGGAAGCTGTCACGATCGCCTCCCCCATCGGACTGCATTATCAACAGGGCAAGCAGGCGATCGAACGAGGAATTCACGTTCACTTCAATAAAACCATGACAACATCCGTCGCGGAGGCCGACGAGTTGATCGATCTAGCGAAGCAGCGAGGGGTGAAATTAGTGGCCTCCCCCGGTGAAATGTTACGCCCGGTCTATCAACAGATTCGCCGTCTTGTGTTGGAAGGGGCGCTGGGGACGCCCACTTGGGCGATGGCAGGGGCTGCCTTTGGGCGATATCACGAAGAGGAATCGGTCAGGGGGGGAGATGACATCCTTTCGAACGTCAATCCAGAATGGTACTTTCGCTCTCCGGGGGGGGGGCCTCTATACGACATGGCAGTCTATGGCTTGCACGTCTTGACGGGGATATTGGGAGCGGTCAAGCGAGTGACGGCATTCTCAGGGGTCCGTATTCCCGAACGAGAGTTTCAGGGCAAGCTCTTCCCCTGTGACATGGACGATAACACTCTCATGCTGTTGGATTTTGGCGATTCGCTCTTCGCATTGGTCTACGGGGTCGCCGCCGGTGAATTTGCCAAGCAGCATGTGGGCCAACCCCGAATTTTTGGGACAAAGGGGGCAATTGTGGGAACTACATTCAATGGCGAGCCGATTGAGTTTCCGGGCAGGCAGCCCCATCGTCCGGAGTCTGATTACACCATCCTCCCGCATGTTGTCGGAGTCCATCGTGAGATGGAAGAATGTCACGTGTTTGAAGACATCATGCAATTGGTGGATTGGATTCTGGACGATCGCCCAACCATTGTCACCGCCGAACATGCCCGCCATGCGATCGACATTATTGAGTCCGCTTATCGTTCGGCACAAACTGGAACTGTCCAAACATTACGAACGACGTTTTAGGCGACTGCATGAAGGGGGGGCGCCCGCAAAAGCTAAAGCTGAAAAAAAGCCAAATTAAACCTTTAAACTCTCTTGGTTTTAAGCAGCCCTTCAGCCCCCCTGAATACCATGAATATTAGGAGTTGCTAGGCTGGAAATGTCCATTAGACCTAGCGATCGCTTCTTTATCCTCACGCAGAGTTTGGACTTATGGTTGCCTCAGCGCCGACAGCCCTCGACAGCTCATCAGAACGCGAACTCAACCAGGGGTTTATGACCCTGTCGAGGCACGTCCTTCAATCCTTTGGGACCTACAGTCCCGAAGCTCAAGACTTCAGCACCCTCTTGCGGCGCATCAGCCTGGCGGGCAAGATGATTGGTCGCAATCTCAGCAAAGCCGGTCTCGTGGAAAACACCCTCGGAGTTACCGGTACCCTCAACGTCCAGGGGGAGGAAGTTAAAAAAATGGACGAATACGCCAATAGCGCGTTTATTCGGGCGATCGAACAAAGCGGGCTGGTGTGTCGGTTAGTGTCCGAAGAAATGGAAGAGTCCTACCATCTACCGGAAAATTGTTCTCTAGGTCGCTATGCAGTTCTGTTCGACCCCATCGACGGCTCCTCTAATATCGATGCCGATCTGTCTATCGGCTCAATCTTCTCGATTATTCGGGCAGAAGGTACCGAAGTCGATAACAACGAAGACCTGCTTCAGCCGGGTTACAAGCAACTGGCGGCGGGATATATCCTCTACGGACCTAGCACTCAGTTTGTGTACTCGATGGGTAAAGGGGTGCACGCGTTTATTCTCGACCCCAGCTTGGGGGAATTCGTCCTTTGGAAAGAGAATATCCGAACTCCGCAACGGGGTAGTACCTATAGCGTTAACGAAGGCTACTTCTGCCAGTGGGCGGGGGCAATGCAGGAATTTATCCGCTACGTGCACCGCACTGATGGTTACACCGCCCGCTATAGTGGTGCGCTGGTAGCTGACGTGCATCGCATCTTGATGTACGGCGGCGTGTATCTCTATCCCGGTACGCTTGCCCAACCCCAAGGGAAACTGCGCCTGCTGTATGAGGCTTCCCCATTGGCCTATTTGTTGGAACAGGCGGGTGGACGGGCGATTACGACAGAGGGCGAGCGCATTCTGGATATTCACCCCGCTGACTTGCACCAACGGGTGCCCCTGGTGATTGGCAGTGCCGACAACGTCAGCGAAGTGGCTGACATCATGGCCAAACATGCTGCTACCGGCCCCTCTTGCTAGCTACTCTGGCTGCCTCTTTCACCTCCTAATCTGTTCACTGTTGAACATCCCATTTTTTGCAAACCCCAGCCTACTGCGAGATTCGAACATGGTTGCTCTGGCCCCCAATCCCCTGCGCGTTGGTCTTACTCAAGAACGCGTTCCTCAACCCCTGATCTTTGTCCTTTTTGGTGCCTCTGGCGATCTGGCCGCCCGCAAACTCATCCCCGCCATCTACCGCCAGTTCCAGTCTCGTCGTCTTCCCCCTGAATTTTCCATTGTGGGATTAGCTCGCCGGGAATGGACGGATGAAGTCTATCGGGAAAAAATGCGAGCTGCAGTGGAGGAATTTGCCCCCAATGACATTGGCCCCGACCAGGTCTGGGCAGATTTTGCCAGTCGCTTGCATTACTTCCCCCTCAATATCAAATCTCGGGATAGCTACCTCGAGCTGAACGACCGACTCAGCCAGCTCGATCGCGAACGGGGTACTCGCGGTAATCGCGTCTTTTATTTGTCCGTATCCCCCAGTCTGTTTTCCCAAGCTCTAGAGAATCTGGCCTCTACCGGCATGATTGCGGATAGAGAGAAAACCCGCATCGTGCTGGAAAAACCGTTTGGCCGCGATCTGCCCTCTGCCCAAGAGCTGAATAAGACGGTGAATGCGGTTTGTGACGAAAAGCAGGTGTACCGCATCGACCATTACTTGGGTAAAGAAACCGTCCAAAACATGTTGGTATTCCGGTTTGCCAACGCTATCTTCGAGCCGTTGTGGAACCGCAACTACATCGATCACGTGCAAATTTCGGTGGCAGAAACGGTGGGTGTTGAGGAGCGGGCGGGCTACTACGACAGCTCTGGGGCGCTGCGAGATATGTTGCAAAACCACCTCATGCAGTTGTATGCCCTAGCGGCCATGGAGCCCCCGATTTCGCTGGCTAGCGATGGGGTGAGAAACGAAAAGGTGAAAGTGGTGCAAGCCACCCGAGTTGCCAGTCCGCGCAATATTGCCGAATGCGCGGTCAGAGGGCAATACTCAAGCGGTTGGATGTCAGGCAAACAGGTGCCAGGCTATCTGACTGAACCAGACGTCCATCCCGAATCCGGCACACCCACTTTTGTGGCGGTGAAAATGCTGTGTGACAATTGGCGCTGGCAGGGGGTGCCGTTTTATCTCAGAACTGGCAAGCGATTGCCCAAAAAAGTCTCTGAAATTGCTATCTTTTTCCGAGAGGTTCCCCTCTTGCTATTCGAGTCAGCAGCCCAGCAGCTAAGCCCCAACGTGCTGGTCATGCGCATTCAGCCCAACGAGGGGATTTCGCTGCGTTTCGAGGCCAAGATGCCTGGGCCGGATATTTTGACGCGATCGGTGGATATGGATTTCCGCTACGGGTCGTCTTTTGGGACCAAGACGGCCGATGCTTACGATCGCCTGTTACTGGACAGCATGTTGGCAGATCAGACCTTGTTTATGCGCTCTGACGAGGTGGAGGCGGCTTGGCGGGTGGTGACGCCGGTGTTGACGGATTGGGAAAATCCGGAAGTGGTGCACAAGGTGAGTCAGTACGAGGCAGGTACCTGGGGACCGGCTGCTGCAGAAGAGTTATTGAATAAGGATGGACGTCGGTGGCGAAGGTTGTAGGGCCAATGGCGATCGTCGTTTCCTGGCCAGGGACGCCCCGGTGGAATTTCCTAAATATCTAAGCAGACGGGAAAACAATTTACATTCTTGCCGAGCTAAGTTTGGCGGAACGAATAATGCCTTCAAGAATTGGTTTGCTTGTATCCCATTCGCTAGGAATTGCGACTTGAATTGTCACTAGGAATTGCTCGGAACTTTCCGCGAATTCAACCAAGGATAACTTATAGTGAAATCTCGAAATATCCTTTTCTCCGGCATAGACTGCGGTGGTAATGTTTTTGTCCGGAAGAGCTTCTGTTTCTATAGGTTCTACAATCGTAAAATTCTTCCGATTCGATCTCAAATCATCAATTTGCCATTCAAAAACATTCTCAGGGGTTGAAACTTCGGCTAAATCTTCTGACTTGTACAAAAATACGCCGGTATTCATGCGTTGATTGCCTGAGAAATACTGGAGATCGTAGGGATGTTTGCTCTCGTTTTCATACCATCCAGTCGGAAACTCTAGCTCGAGGGAACCGTCCGAAAACTTAACAGTTTGATTGTCGGCTTCTTTATATTCCTGCGTCATAGACGGGATTTCGGTGCTTGGCCGATCCGCTATCGTGCATCCCACTATTGTTAAACTTGCGATCGCAATTGCTGGAAAGATTTTTTGCATTTCTGCAAACTCCCTCAATAATAGGCGTTTCAATTCCTGGTTAAACTTAGACAACACTTTCTGTTTATTCTCAAAGCCTCAATCCTTGACCAAATCATCTTTGTCGAGACCTGACTCCTGATGAGACTGTTAGCCTACCATTAGCAAGTTCGATCTAGGCCACGAACATTGGACTTAAAAGAGCGCTTGAGAGGACATTTAGCTGAAGTAGCGCGCGAGCGCGATCCCTACTTTGCTTCGTGGGGACACTTTTACGTGCGTCACTATATCAGGAAACATTTCGGACAATGGGGATCTGTTGCAATCGATCGCTTTGGGGGTGAGGAGGAAACCTATCAAAATCTCATTCTCAATCTTCCTTCTGAACCGGGAGAGGGCAATCGCCAACTGCCACCAATCTTGATTGGCGCTCACTACGATGCCGTTCCAGGTTCGCCTGGAGCAGATGATAATGCCACGGGAGTTGCGGTGTTGCTGGAGCTAGCGCGACTTTTGACGACCGAACCCGCTAGGTCACCCGTGCGGCTGATTGCGTTCGACATGGAGGAATTCGGCTTGCTGGGTAGCCGTCACTATGCTGCTGAGTTAAAACAGCAGCAGCAACCTCTGCGTCTGATGTTCTCTTTAGAAATGCTGGGATACCGCGATGCGACACCTAGGTCGCAACAGTATCCTGATGGCCTCAAATATTTTTATCCATCGCAAGGGGACTTTATCGCTCTGATCGGCAACTGGGCAACTCTACTGGATTTGATTACTCTTAGCCGCGCGATGCGCCAGCAAGGGGTGCCCTGCGAGTGGCTACCTGCCGGCCAAAGGGGGCGATTGATTCCCGATACACGCCGAAGCGACCACGCTTCATTTTGGGATGAGGGATATCGTGCAGTGATGGTGACCGATACAGCCAATATGCGAAATCCTCACTATCATCGGGCCAGCGACAGAATAGAAACCATCGATCTAGATTTCTTGGCGGGAGTGTGTCGCGGGTTGGCTGCGGGGATTCGCCAACTTTAGGAATTGGCTGTTCTTTGAAACAGTGTTTTCTACGTAGGTACCGTTCTCGACCAGCACCAAAGCGTACTATGTTTGGCTGCTAATTATCATCAAACTCTTCCGACTGCATGAGGGTGTCGATGTCACCCCTCATGAATTGCATTTGCTGCCTTCGAGAGCGGCGCGACTCCTGACGGTATTTGCTGGCCAAGCGCGGTTCTGCGACTTTAGCTCCCCGGCGACTTTTTATCTTTACGGAAGGGTCGACAGTAGTCATATCCCGCTCTTTTGCCTCCCGTTCCAAGACTTCCTCTAAAAATTGCCGGTAATGCTCGTACCGCTCCCAGTCCAAGGCCTTAATGGCACATCCTGGTTCTGAGGTATGGCTACAGTTCGCAAACTGGCATTCCCCCGCATGACTGATTTCGGGGAAATGCTGAATTAAGGTCTTCGAATCGCAGGCGTCCAGTTCTAGGGTGTTAAACCCAGGAGAATCGGCAATCCAACCGCCGCTGGATAGGTCAAATAGCTCCACGTGTCGGGTAGTGTGCCGACCGTGTTGAAGACGACCCGATACAGGCTGCGTGCGCAGTTTTAACCCTGGAATGAGAGCATTTAATAAGCTGGATTTTCCAGCGCCAGATCCCCCTGCCAGCACAGAGATTTTGCCAGCACAGCGTTGGCGCAACTCTTCAAGTCCGGTGCCATCAACGGTGCTGAGTAACAGTGGGTCATACCCCCAATCCACCAGCCGCGATCGCCAGCTTTCCTGTTCTTTTGGAGACAGCAAGTCGCATTTGTTCAAACACACCTGAATTTCTAGACCGCTGGCGGATGCCTGCACCAAAAAGCGGCTTAACTGTATGGGCTCTGGCTCGGGTTCTTTGAGAGCACAAACAATGATGGCTTGCTGGACGTTGGCCACCGGTGGTCTCGATAAAAAGGTTTCTCGGGGCATCACGGAGGCGATCGCCCCCCGCTGGCTGTTCCACTGGGGATGCTCCACGCAGACGCGATCTCCCACAGCCACCTTTTGGCCCATTTTCTTAAGTCGCGCCCTCCGGGTGCAGAGCAGCTCTGGAGAGGGATAGTCCTGCGATTGATTCAGGCTGACCCGATAAAAATTGGCTTGCACTGCTAAGACGGTGCCCACAATTGCATCTTCAGGGATATCCACAGCTGCGGGGATAGACACAGTCACGAGCAGCCTGCCTCGGTCGGTCGCTCGCCCCCCCGTTTGGCAATGAGTTGGAAATAGCCCTCTGGCTGCTGTACAAGGGATACAACTTGATGGCCTGCCACCTCTAGGCTGGTGGGCACCTGCTGGATCGGTTCTCCGGCATCTAACCAGACTTCCAGGCGATCGCCCACCGCCAGTTTTTCTAACTGCAGCTTCGTGCGCACAAAATTTAGCGGGCAAGGAACGCCCCGTAAATCCATGGGGGTCATTAGTGTCTAACTCCCCCCAGTTTAATGGGTTGGATGGTTTCCATCTGCATGATGCTTATCGGAACAGCCCTCCTAAAAAGCGACCGCCCCCCTTATTGGTTTCTTCTCCACGCAACTCTGCCAACTGTTCGAGTATCTCCCGTTCTTCGGCATCCACCTTTTTGGGGATTTCCACCACGAGGGTAATGAGATGATCCCCTCGGGCAACAGAGTTGCCGAGTTTAGGTACTCCCTTATCCTCTAGGCGCAACACATCCCCCGGCTGCGCCCCAGCAGGGATAGTCAATTCTTCATCTCCATCGACCGTGGGAATTGCTAGGGTTGCCCCCAAAATGGCCTGTAGGTAGCTGACGTGTACCTCGGAGAGGATATTAATGCCATCCCGCTGGAAGGTCTCATCTGGCTCGATAAACAGGTAGACGTACAAATCGCCCGTTGGTCCCTTTCGACGGCCTGCATCCCCTTCCCCAGACACCCGCAAGCGAGTGCCACTGTCTACACCGGGGGGGATGGTAATTCTGAGCTTCTTGTTGGACTGCACCAAGCCCTGACCGCCACAGTTGTCGCAGAAGTCTTCGATTACCTCTCCAGAACCGCTGCAAGTGGGGCAAACGGTCAGTTGGGTAAAGCTGCCAAAGGGGGTGCGGGTGGCCCGACGCACTTGACCTGCTCCACCGCAAGTGGGACAAGTGGTAGGGCCCGTTCCTTCTTGGGCTCCGCTACCATTGCAGACCTCGCAAACCTCTAGATGACTGATGCGAATTTGCTTTTCCCCCCCAAAGACTGCTTCGAGAAAATCGAGCTTGAGGTCAAAGCGCAGATCGTCTCCGCGAACGGGTCCCGAGCGTCGCCGTCCAGAGGTGGTGGCCCCACCAAAATTGGTGAAAAAGCTTTCGAAGATATCGGCAAATCCGCCCATATCTCCCATATCCTGGAAGCCACCAGGTCCACCTGCGGCTCCGGCACTGACCCCCGCTTCACCAAACTGGTCGTATCTAGCCTTGAGCTGCGGATCTGACAGCACTTCGTAAGCGCGATTAATTTCTTTAAATTTGTCTTCCGCATCCGGTTCTTTATTGACATCCGGGTGATACTTGCGGGCTAGCCGTCGAAAACCACGCTTGATGTCTTCTTTAGAACTATTGCGGGATACTCCCAGGAGTTCGTAATAGTCGCGGGCCATAGACAGTCTCTAAACCAGACAAAGTGGACAGTTGAAAATGAATGGGCGAAGGGTAATCGCGCTCGTAAATCGGCGCTAGCGTAGGGCTAACCCGTCATTCTGTTAATAATTGTATCTCCCCTCGTCAAACCCCCGGCCACCTTAATCCGTCAAAGAATAGGGGTCAAACAATAATAAGCGTTCTAGCATTAGCGATCGGGGCTAAAAATTACGGCCCCTGCATCTGATAGCAATGAGCGCAATCGATCCATTGACTGTTCAAGCTCGGCCATTTGAACACCATCTCCGCTAATCATCTCTTTGAGCTTAATCGCGGCGGATTCCAAACGGGATTTGAGGGCTGGCTCCAGCAGGCTACCGTTATTGGCAATGGTGGCATCGTAGTTGTAGAGGAGACCATCTGCTTGGTTGCGGGCATCGGCTAATCGTTGACGACCGCGGTCTTCTTCGGCATAGGCTAGTGCCTCCTGACGCATGCGCTCAACTTCCATCGAGCTGAGACCACCGGTATTGCTGATGGTGATGCTTTGCTCCATATTAGTGCCTTTGTCGCGGGCGGAGATATCTAAAATGCCGTTGGCATCGATATTGAAGGCCACTTCAATCTGAGGGACTCCGCGGGGGGCTGGAGGAATACCGGTCAGCTGAAACTTCCCAAGGGTCTTATTGTCTTTCGACATCGACCGCTCCCCTTGAAGGGCGTGAATTTCTACTACAGTCTGGTTATCGGCAGCGGTGGAAAAAACCTGGGTTTTGCTGGTGGGCAAGGTGGTATTTCGTTCGATAATGCGAGTAAACACGCCACCTAAAGTTTCAATCCCCATCGATAAAGGAGTAACGTCCAACAGGAGCAGATCTTTGACTTCCCCCCCCATGACACCTGCTTGGATGGCTGCCCCCAAAGCCACCGCTTCATCAGGGTTGACGGAGCGATCCGGGGATTGTCCTGCACAAAAATTTTGAATCGCCTGTTGTACGGCGGGAATGCGAGTGGATCCTCCAACCAGAATGACGCGATCGATGCGATCGACAGTGATGCCTGCATCTTCCAAAGCTTGTTGGGTGGGCTCCATCGTGCCCTGGACTAAATCTTTGACAAGTTCTTCAAATTGGGAACGTAGGAGCTCCATTTCTAGATGTTTGGGACCATTGTCATCTGCAGTGATGAAGGGAAGGTTAATCAACGTTGTGGTGGCTGTAGAGAGCTCTACCTTGGCTTTCTCTGCTGCCTCTCGCAGCCTCTGTAAGGCCATGCGGTCTTTGCTCAAGTCGATGGACTCTTCCTCTTTGAACCGTTCGATCAGATATTCCACCAAGCGCTCGTCAAAATTATCCCCCCCCAGGTGGTTATTTCCAGAGGTTGCTTTCACCTCGAAAACAGAATCCCCAAGCTGAAGCACAGACACATCGAAGGTGCCTCCGCCGAGGTCAAACACCAAGATAAATTGCTCGGTATCTTGCTTATCTAAGCCATAGGCCAAAGAGGCAGCGGTGGGTTCGTTAATGATCCGTAACACCTCGAGGCCCGCGATTGTCCCTGCATCTTTAGTGGCCTGTCGCTGAGCGTCGCTAAAGTAAGCCGGTACTGTAATCACTGCTTGAGTGACCTCTTCACCCAAATAGTTTTCTGCATCCTGCTTGAGCTTTTGCAGGATCATGGCGGAGAGTTCTTGTGCGGTGAAAGAGCGATTTTGAATAGCGACTTCGACAGTATCATCTCGACCACGGATGGTGTTGTAAGGGACGCGACTTCGCTCTGGTGCGGTTTCTTCCCAACGGCGACCGATGAATCGCTTGATACTGAAAACGGTATTCTCTGCATTGGTCACTGCTTGGCGCTTGGCCAGTTGACCGACTAGGCGTTCGCCATTTTTGGTAAACCCAACAATGCTGGGTACCGTGCGACCACCTTCTGAACTGGCAATCACGACAGGTTGACCGCCTTCTAGAACAGCTACACAGCTGTTGGTGGTGCCAAGATCGATACCAATGACTTTGCCCATAGTTCACTCAAGCAGATGCTGGGTAGCAAGGTAGTGTAAAGGTTAAATATTGGTGAAAGCCGCTAATAACTGTGGTAGAACCAGCGACTCACAGAGTTCGATTCAGGCTTTCGCCGTCATAACCTCATCGAAAAGGTATCGAGTAGGTCAGTTGAAATTCTGCGAAGGGTAAAGGGACTGCACCCGCTATCCTACTCAGACCAAGCCAAGCTTACCCCTGTTCATGAGTAGAGTTGACATCTTCACTTTCTCCAACAGCTTCTGGTTCTGTATCAGCCGTTGCGGGTTGGTGCTCTACCCCTTCCGGAGCGCTGGCTACAATCACCATGGCGTGACGCAATACTGTTTCTCCTAGGAGGTAACCAGGCTGAAATTCGTTCAGTATGATGCCCTCAGAGTGGTCGGAGGAGGGTTGCTGCAGCATGGCTTCGTGCAGGTTGGGATTAAAGCTTTCCCCAACTGTTTTCATACGGGAGACCCCCATTTTTTTGAGAGATTCCACCAGCAAGCGATAGACACTCTGGTAGCTCTCGTGGATAGCGTTTTCCTTGTCGGTTTCTACTTTGATTGCCTGCTGAGCCCGTTCGAAGTTATCTACAATTGGGAGAATTTCCAAGATAGATTTTTGCTTTTGCCGCTCGCCCAGCTCCACTTTCTCCCGCGCCGTGCGCTTGCGGAAGTTATCGAAGTCAGCGTACATGCGCTTATAGTTTTCGTCTTTTTCGCTCAGTTGATGTTTGAGGGCTTCTACCTCTCCCTTGAGGCTGGCAACTTCGGCGACCTTGGGGTCCTCAGACGTTTGAGCCACTGCACCGTTGGCCTCTGGTTCGGATACAGCTTGAATGAGTTCTTCCAGCTCGGCCTCGTTGAGTTCGTCATCGTCCTCAAGTTCGGGATATGCAGCGTTGGGTGGAACTGGCTTTTTCTCTTCTTGAGTCATCGGGTTGTGTGGATGGGATTCGAGTTTGGACTTAGGCTATGCGAGTTGGCACTCAGTCTAGCCTACGCAATGAGTCGCATTAAGGGGAGGGTTCCCCCTTTCCTAATATGAGCGATCGCAAGTCTAGCGCAGTATTCGGTACAGGAGCGAGCTATTGCTGTTAGGTTTTTGTTCCTCGGCATCTATTTTTCCATAATGCTCTGTCTCGCCGAGATGGAGTGACTTAGTGTCGATTGCCGTCGATTGACTAGTGAGAAGAAGGCAGTTAGGGGATGGCCACTTTGCGCTGCTCGATCTCTAGGTAAACCAACAAAGCATTAATGTCGGCGGGATTAACTCCCCCAATGCGGGCAGCTTGCCCCAAGGTCATTGGGCGCACCGAGCCCAGCTTCTCTCGGGCTTCTTTCGACAGCGTTTCGATTGCACTGTAGTCAATGTTTGCCGGAAGCGATCGGTTGTACTGTTTGGCCATCCGTTCAATTTGGGTTTTCTGCCGTGCGATATATCCCCGGTATTTGACGGCAATTTCGGCGGATTCTTTTTCGATATCGCTCAGGGAGGTATCCCCCAAGTTCTGTTCGTCCAGATGGCGGTAGTGCAAGCCGGAACGTCGCAGCAACTCTGCCAAGGTGGCGGACCCTTTGATGCCCTGTCCAGTAATCTCGCTTAAGGCAATGCCTTTCGGATCGTGCCCTTTGACCCGCTGCTTTTCTAGCCGCTCGATCTCTCCAGAGATAGCCGCCTGCTTCCTGGAATACAATTCCCACCGACGGTCGTCAACGAGACCGATTTCGCGTCCTAGAGGGGTGAGCCGGCGATCGGCATTATCGGACCTGAGAATGAGGCGATATTCCGACCGGCTGGTGAGCATGCGGTAGGGTTCTCGCAATTCTTTGGTACAGAGGTCATCCAGCAGTGTGCCGATGTAGCTGCCCTCGCGGGGCAAGACATGCATGGGCTTGCCCGCTGCCAGCATGGCAGCGTTAATGCCGGCCACCAGACCTTGGGCACCAGCTTCCTCATACCCAGTGGTGCCGTTGATTTGTCCCGCGCAAAACAGCCCCTCGACAGACTTAGTCATCATCGTGGGGAAGCATTGGGTGGCGGGAATATAGTCGTATTCGACCGCGTAGGCGGGTCGCAGCATGTCGCATTGTTCCAGCCCAGGTAGCGTGCGCAGTAGTTGCAGCTGTAGGTTTTCTGGCAGGCCGGTGGAGAATCCTTGGATATAGAGTTCGGGAATGTTTCGCCCCTCGGGTTCGATAAAGATCTGGTGGCTAGTTTTGTCGGCAAACCGGACGATTTTGTCTTCGATGCTGGGGCAGTAACGCGGCCCTTTGGCGTCAACGAAGCCACCATAAATAGGGGTGAGATGGAGGTTCTCGCGAATCAGCTGGTGGGTAACTTGGGTGGTGCGGGTGAGGTGACAGCACAGTTGCTCCCGTTCTATCCAGGCGGCGGGGTCGAAGCTGAACCAGCGCTGCTCGCTGTCCCCAGGCTGGGGCTCCATTTTTCTGAAATCCACTGTGCGGCGATCGACACGGGCAGGGGTGCCGGTTTTAAGGCGATCGGTTTCGAATCCCAGTTGATTGAGGGTTTCTGTGAGCCCCTCTACGGCAAATTCCCCCGCACGTCCGGCAGCCATAGATTTTGGCCCCACCCAAATGCGTCCCCCCAGAAAAGTACCGGTGGTGAGGATGACGGCATTGCAGCCGTAGGCGGTACCGAAATAGGTTTGCACGCCGACAATATTGTCATTGCCACCCAGGATAATGTCGGTGACCATCCCTTCCCTCAGGGTGAGATTCTCCTGGTTTTCCACTACTTGACGCATTTCTGACGCATATTCCCGTTTGTCGGTTTGCGCCCGTAGCGCCCACACCGCTGGCCCCCGCGAACGATTGAGGACGCGGCGCTGCAGGTAGGTGCGGTCTGTCACTTTAGCCATTTCTCCCCCCAGCGCATCGATTTCGTGCACGAGTTGGGATTTGGCAGGCCCCCCTACAGCGGGATTGCAGGGTTGCCAGGCTATTTTGTCGAGATTAAGGGTGAGCATCAACGTCCGTGCCCCAAGACGGGCGGAGGCCAGTGCTGCCTCGCATCCTGCATGGCCTGCCCCCACCACAATGACGTCATAGGAATCTAGAAATGTGACTGAGTCGGCAAGCATGGTCTTGATGAGGGCTGTTAGGGTAGGAGGAGAGAGATACGATCCCAAAGGGTCTTATGTGTGTTACATCAACCGGGATCGGATCGAACTGGCGATCGCCGTTGAAGGGTTCAGCAGCGAATATGAAATCTGAACAAGCTGCTACAGTATTCGAACAACGAGCAACACGTCTTTATTATGTCTGTACGCATGCGCGTCGCCAGGATTACATGCGACCCTTTTTCCTTCAATCTGGCTGACAACCATGAATGAGGGGGACGGCGCTCGTTGTTTTGCGACCTGATGGGTTCAGGCTTTTTGTCCCTTATTTGGAGAACGCGCATATGTTAGATCGCAAGATCTACCAACTCTGCCGCGAAAATCGTACCGTTAGCATCTTTCTCAGGGATCAAATGCGCTGGATCGATCGCGCCAAGATTTTGACGATTGAAGGGGATATCGTCACGGTGCGCTACGAGGTAGAAGACGAAGAAGAGATTTTTGCGCTAGAGGAGTCTGTGCGGCTGGACAGCATCGGCTCGATCTCGCAACAAATTGCTTCGGTTCCCAAAACGGAAGACTGCATTATGGTGTCTGAGGATTGCCCGGAGGAAGAGAAGTAGGTCCCTCACTCTCGTTTCCAAGAGCAAAAGCTCCGAGTAAAAAGCACCCAAGCAGTATTCTGGGTGCTTTTCAAATAGGCTGTCGATCGTTTAGGGCTTGGGTTTACCTAGCGGTCATTCGTCTAAACCGTTGTCAGTTCTGGCTTGGGACGCTTGCTGACAACGCGATCGACGATGCCGTATTCACAGGCTTCTTCGGGGGACATAAAGAAGTCGCGATCGGTGTCTCGTTCGATGCGTTCGATGGGTTGGCCTGTGTGGTGAACCAACAGCTGGTTGAGATTCTCTTTGATGTAGAGAATCTCTTTAGCTTGAATTTCAATGTCGGTGGCTTGACCCTGAGCTCCGCCCAGAGGTTGGTGAATCATGATACGGGCGTGGGGCAATGCCATTCGTTTGCCTTTGGCACCTGAGGCCAACAAAAAAGCCCCCATTGACGCTGCAAGTCCCACGCAGATGGTGGAAACATCCGGCTGAATGTGCTGCATGGTGTCGTAGATGGCCATGCCGGAGTACACGGAACCTCCGGGGCTGTTGATGTAGAGGTAAATGTCTTTCTCGGGGTCGTCGGATTCGAGATAGAGCATTTGGGCAACGATCAGGTTAGCGCTGGCGTCGGATACGTCGGTGCCCAGAAAGATAATGCGCTCGCGCAACAGACGGGAGTATATATCGAAGGCCCGTTCGCCCCGGGCGGATTGCTCGATAACTGTGGGGATCATGGAGGTTGTTTCGATGCGGATTTCTTTTCAGTGTACGTGTTGTCGTTAGTCTCTGACAGCCCCAGCCGGTTATCCGCCTGGTAAAGCAGTTACTGGAAAAGGCTTGGCTCGAACTTCAGTCATACCCATTATGAACTTTGCCGTCAAAAATAATGGGAATTATAACCATTCTTGTATTCTTAGCCGCAAGCAGGCGAATACAACTACCAAGCGTCGCTATCTTTGCGTTGGAAGCGGAGTTATGAAGTTTGAGGGTGTGCTGCTAGCGATCGCCTCAACGGCAGCCATTTTCTGCACGGGTATACAGTCTATGAATACGCAGGAGGCTGAATCCTCGCATGATGCTCGACAACAAGATACCCATGTCCACGGTGTTGTTGAGATGAATATTGCAATTGAAGGTGACCGCCTCTACCTCGAACTGTTGAGCCCAGCGGCAAATATTGTGGGGTTTGAACGCAGTCCCAACTCCATCGAGCAAGAAGCTGCGATCGCAGATGCATTAAAAATTCTTGAGTCGGGGGAAGAGATCTTTGGGTTACTTGACAGTGCAGAATGCAGTTTTGCCGATATAACCGTGGAATCGGATATTGATTCAGAACACTCTGAAGAAGAGCGTGCCTCGCAGGCGAGAGAAGTTCACAGCGAATTTGTTCCCAACTACGAGATTAGCTGTTCGAATCCCGAGCAACTGAATCAAATTGAGGTCATGCTATTCGCTGCATTTCTTGGTGTTGAGGAAATTGAAGTGCAAGCCTTAACTATCGGGCCGAACCCCTCTTGGCTATTTTGCCGGGGGTGACGCTGCAATCGTTGTGGGAGGTGGTTGGTGTAGCGGAACGGGTATTAAATGGTTGTGTCTGGGTTTGTGGTGCTGGTGGGTCTGTCTGGAATGCTCGTGGCATTGCTGACCGGCTTCAACGAACGCCGTCGGGAAATGGCCATTTTGCGATCGGTGGGAGCTCGACCGGTTCATATATTTGGGCTGATTGTGGGGGAAGCTTGTGTCCTGACCGTAGTGGGGATTTTGACTGGAATAACCTTGTTGTACGCCGGATTATGGATTGCCCGTCCAATCCTGTTGGCAAAGATGGGATTGGCGATCGCGATTGGAGGTTTTTCTGGAATACGAGCTAGTTTTGATAGCGACCGTTTGCGGAGCTGGTACTGCGATCGAGATGACTCCCGGATATCTCAGTTACCGTCAATTGATTGCCGATGGAATGTTCGTCAAACAGTAAGTAGCAATTCGCGAAGCGATGACCGACCTTTTTTAAGGTATTTCCTGTTCTGCTGTTTTAGTTTCTATTGTGAGGTTCGATGAAGCGTACTTCAATTGCTCTTGCCATTTTGGCTTCGCTAGTCGCCCTTCCTGCTCAAGGGGAAAATACTCTTCAGCTTTCGTGGGAAGATTTAGCGCCGCAGATCGAGTTCGAAGACCCGTTTGAAGCATTAGCTCCGGAGCAAGCCTCGGAGTTTGGATTTGTATATTGGATGATTCAGCGACAAAAACAAGACCCACCCCTTGACCTGCAGGAGCTGACTGTTCTAGCGGAGCAATTTAACGAGTCCGTTACAACGCTAACTGCAGCCGGAGTCGATATCGATCGCCTTGTGGCTCAACAAGAGGAGATCGAAGCTAAACAGCTGATTGCCGACAACATGATGGTGGAGGAACTCAACGCCGCGTCTGTCAAAATTCCAGGCTACGCGCTGCCACTCGAATATGGGGACAACAATCTCGTGACGGAGTTTTTGCTGGTGCCCTACGTTGGGGCCTGCATTCACACCCCTCCCCCACCCCCCAACCAAATCGTCCACGTGCGATCGGAACGCGGCATTGAGATGAACAGCTTATTTGAACCTCTCTTAGTGTCAGGCCAGTTAGCTGTGAAGCAATCCGAGCAGGATCTGACATTTATCGATGGTTCGGCCAGTGTGGATGTGGGATATTTCCTGCTGGCCACTGCCATCGAAGCCTACGACTACTGATAGTGCGGTCGTGGAATTGCTGCGAACATTTCAGCAATATGCTCGAACGGGTCTCAATGAACTGTTGTTTCAGCAGGGACCTGTTCTAGCTCGCTTGGCAAAACTACCTGCACCAGTTGCATCATGCCCTGGTCTTCGTGGTCGAGGATGTGACAGTGGAAGACGAACTCGCCGAGATATCGCACGTATCGGGTGCGAATTTCTAACGGATTGTCGGGGGGGTGATCCGTGTTGGACACCAGGACGGTATCTCGCCAGATGGTTTCTAGCGAGCCATCGGGACCGCGGCGATCGTATTGAAAAGGATTGACGTGGATATGAAACGGGTGGTTAGGGGCGATTGAGTTTTTATCCGTACTCAAATGCCACACTTCTGCTTTGCCCAAGGGCAACTTGCGGATGTTGTTATCGTCATAGCTGAAGGGGCGATCGTTGACGGTAAAAGCCTTGATGGGGTCGAGCTGCAGCTTGAATACCATTTTCTGGGGATTGTCCCAATTGCTGATTTCGTCGTCGGTAATGGGCTCGAAAGGAACGTAGTCAGCCAACTGGCGAGCGCTAGGTAACGCACAGGCATACTCCGTGCAATCCTCTGGACCTTCCACTATCACCTTGGCCACAATTTCTAAATCTTCAGGCACCGCCTGTAGACTGGCCTCAGCTGGCTGATCTAGGTCGTAGAGGAAATATTCGCCGGGTTCGGCACTAGCTTGAACCAAAACATCGCTGCGATATCCGGGTTCAAGCCGAAGCCCTCCTAAGTTTTCGCGTTCTTGGGGGGTGCTGTCTTCGAACGGCCAGCTGCGGCTCGTCCAGGCATCCAGCTTGCCGGTAGCCAAACCGTCAGTTGCGATTTCATAGAGGGGCAATTCTTGGCTGTAACCGCTGGGGAGGGGTTGCTTCGCCAAAATGAGCTTGAGGCTTTCGTGTACCCCCGCATGTAGCATGCGCCAGCGCTGCACTTCGTTGGGGCGCATGTGAATTACTGGAGCCAGTTGGCCGTTAACGGTCGTGTGCCGTTTGAGGTTGGGCCAAGCTTTGGCACCAAAATAGCTGTCGAAAGTCCAGTAGGTGGTTTCGTTCGGTTCAATCATGCCTTGTTCGTCGTAGGGCACCTGTTGAAACACGAGAATGTGCTCTTTGGCCGCAGCAATTTCTGGGACTTCATCTAAGCCACCCTCGACAATCAAGACTCCTTCCATTGCGCTACCGACCTGCACTGTGGTCGCACCGTGGGAGTGGGGATGGTACCAGAAAGTGCCGGGGGGATGATCTTCGGGGATGGAGATTTCGACCGGCAAAGTACTCTTGGGTTCGATCTTAATGAGTACGTTGTCGCTGTTACCTAGTGGAGAAACATGCAAGCCGTGGGTGTGGAAGTTCGTGGTATTGGGGTGATGGGGAACGTTGAGGTTTCCCGAAGGGTTGCCTTGATTTTGGGGCAGTTGGTTATTCAGATTGACGTTGAGGGTGTCGCCCGGTTTGAGGCGTAGAGTGGGTCCCACCAGTTCTCCATTATAGGAACGCAGCTTGACGGGGCAGCCAGCAATTTTATTCCGTTCAGGATTGGTGTAAGTAACGTTCAAATCGAGGGCGAGATTGCCGTTTGATGACATCCGAGTCTCTGGCTCGTGTAAATCGGCGTATCCAAACTTGTCAACATCCACCAGATGGGTACAGGAACATGGGGAGTTTTTGGCGGAGAAGTCTTCACAAGGATTTTTTTGGATGCTGTTGCTCGCAACAATATCAGGAAAGATAATAAAGATAACGATAGCGATCGCCACAACAAATGCAAGCAATAGAAACAATCGCCTGAGAAGTTTAAGTTGGTTCAGAAATGGCATTTATAGAACAGAATGCAACATCTGCCCGAGCATAGAAAAAAACATCAAAAGTGGGTCATCAATGCGACAAAGTGTAGTAGTTCTTTTCGTTTCTAATCAACTTTCCGTTTAAACACTAGCCTCGGTTGGAGCGGGCTGTGGATGGTTCCTTTGCGATCGATGAATACGCAACCCTAAAAAGGAGTCGTCTATCTTTCAAATGCTCAATAAGCATCTCGTTAAAGCGTTCGTTGTCAACCCAAAATTCTGAATAGTTTCAGGGTGCTGACTTAACAGGGTGTGGCTGTAAAGACTGTCGATAGATCTTCAATTGCAGTTCTGCTGGGATTTAGCCCTGCCTCTACTTGCAGGTCAGGTGGGAAATGCGATTCAACGTTCGAAGCGGCCCGGGAATTGGCTAGCGATCGCTCCGTCAACAAGAGTTGAGCCATCGCATCTCAGATCGGCTGTCTAGAAAAAAGTATACGTAGAGGGCAGGAGTGAAGTATTATTTAGTCTTGGTCGCACTGGGCAATATACCTAAGGGGTAGTTGACAGGGTGCGCATTCCTGAATCTTGTCGCACTGAAAGGATGTAGGACTTAATTAATACTTTCAGGTTCACTCTACTGTCAACAGCTCCATTGCCAACAACATCGTTGAAAGCGCGTCCCAAGCATGCACACTGAAATTATCAATCTAGACTCTAAGAAAGTTCTTTCGTTGTTGTTAGGGATTTCATCCTTTCTGATTCTAGTGCAATTGGTCAGTTTTGTTTCAAAGTATATCTTTGGCCACAGCGATCTCTTTGGTTTGATCCCGTTATTTAGCCTTGCTGTAAGCGCTCCGAATATACCAACACTATTCTCTACGCTCTTACTGCTGATTTGTTCCTTGCTTTTATCGGTCATTTCGATTGTTCGGGGTCGCAAACAGCAGGGGGCCGAGATATCGGTGCTAGCGCTGATGTTCTCGTTCTTTACGATCAATGAATTTTGTCGACTTTACCGATGGATCAGTCCCCAAATCAGGCTGTCGATCAGAAATTCTGACCTCTTCACTGCCGGATTGATGGTGCTCTTTGGAGTCTTTCTGGTTATTTTTACCGTTAACTTCAGCCGTTTCGTCTTCCGCGCGCCGAAACGATCGAGACGGCTATTTTCGATCTCTGCTGCTCTGTTCGTCTTTGGTGCATTTTTCTTGGATGCCGTCGGAAAGATACTGGGAGATGGGCAGGGATTTTATGATGAATTTATTACTGTCTTTGAAGAATCACTGGAGATGATCGGTCTCGTCGTCTTTGCGCATGGATTGATGGTTTATCTCGAAGACCTTTGGGATGGTTTGATTATGCAGGTTGGACTGGGCAAGCCAGAGTCGACACTCTCAAAGCAATCCTCAGGCTCTCGATGATGGTGCTGTTGATAATCTAGTGCTTGCCGCAGGACTGGTTTGCGGGGTGTTTAACTGCCTGTGCCAGTCTGGATGGATTTCAGACGATTGACTAACAAGTCAGCCAGATATGGCATCACCGATCGCTCAAATGCTGAATCACCAGCTCGTTAAAGCGATCGGGCTCTACCAAAAATGCCCAATGGTTTCCAGGTACCGGTTGAACTGTTAGCTGCTTTAGATATTTGCGATAGGGCTTGAGCTGCAGCTCTGTGCGATTGAGACCGGCCTGCGGCTGCACAAACAAGGTGGGTATTCCGATCGTCTCTGTCAACCCAGCCACGGAGAGCACCTCATCAAAAATGAGATCGCGTGCTACGCTGGCAAACTTGCTGCCCCAGCGTCCGTCTTCCTTTTGTTCTAGGCTGCCTTTACAGGCTAGTTGTTGTAGCTCGCTCCAGCCGCGATATTGCTTCAATTCTTTGGCCGTAGCCTCCGCCTCTGCCAAGGTGTCAAATGGCCCCATCATTTTGAGAAACGGCAGCACCTTGTACAGCAATGGGAAGGTGAACTTAAAGCAGCTGGGAATTTGTCCGATATAAAAGGGGTCTACTAGGACTGCACTGCGAAATCGGGAGGGGCTGTGTTTCATCCAAACGGGAATCAATTTCCCCGTCCAAGAGTGGCCCACAATATGGGCGTTCTCCCAGCCCAGTGAATCCATCAAGGCTTCTAAATCTTGGATCAGGGAGAGAAAGTCGTAGCCATCCTCGGGTTTATCGCTGTTGCCGTGCCCGCGCATGTCGGGGGCGATCGCGTGAAACTGCACAGATAGGGCTTCCCCCAAGCTGGACCACACCAAGGCTGTATCTGCTAAACCGTGCAATAACAGTACGGCTTCTCCTTGGTTGCCCCATTCTAGATAGGACAGGTTGATGCGAGGACTGCTGAATTGCTGGTAGCTGGCCATCATGCGATTCTGGTTGCTGTAAACGGATCTGCATCCTACTATCTGGCTGTGTCCTCTCTCTTGTACAGCTCCAAGATGTTTATTTCCTTTGACATATGCAAAGACGGGCTTGTTGCAATAAAACCTAGAGCATAGCTGCTTTTACTCACTACTCACTGGACTTTAATCCGATTGAAAACTACTGGTCGAAACTGAAAGCCGAACTGCGTCAAACGGAAGCACGTACTTGAGAGCGCTTAGATGAAGCCATCTCTGAAGTCTTAAATCTGGTGACTTTCACTGACATACGTAACTGGTTTGCCCACCACTGCGACTGTTCTACAGCAGCCTGAAAACTGCTATAGCAATCATCTTTTACGCATTGCTTTCGAATTGAGTATGCGTTTTCCCTGTCCAAAGCATATCTGGATTGACAGTCAACCAATAAAACATATGATTTACAGAAAAGCCATACAGAAATGATAGTTTTCTTCTATACATGAATAGTATTTGCATATTGTTATGCCCCTAATATGCCTGCATATCATTCTGTCAGCATAAAGATTTACAATTAGGGCTTCTAAAATAAAAAAAGATGACATATTTGCATCTTTCAAAAAACAAAGGCTATCTTACAAATAGAGATATTCTACGTCTTTCGAGAGTGAATTATGCGTCATTTACTCAAAAAAATGCTGAGCTCGATCTGTTTACTAATTACTGTATTGATTGTGTTTACATCAGTATCAATTGCTCCTGCAATTGCCCAAGCCGGTAATACAGATGCTAAATCTCCACCCAAACCAGCATCGATTGATGCCTCTGCAGGTACCAATGTCAAGACAATCGAACAGTCAAGACCTTCAAAAAATGAAGCAGAATTCAAAACCTCTCCACATGTTTACGACATGCAGTCGATAAGGGAGTTCGACCGGCAACTTTATCAAGGTACTGAGGCCCGTCCTCCGGCCCCCAGCGATCGCTCGTAAGCATTATTCAGTCTATGGGAAGTAGAAAGATCGCATCGACTGCTGCTTAATGGTGTCGAGTTTATCTATGCCTGAGACAGTCTGCATCCACCTCCTTGTTGCGCCGGGCAGCTACAGGGTGGAGACGGTTCTTCTCCTTCACCCACTACTTTGAATTGAGTCATCATATCGTGGTCTTCATGCACGAGATTATGGCAGTGCATCATATATATTCCTTGAATTTCGTCCCCCGGATCCTCCTCAGAGAGTTTCCCTCTCGGGACACCCAAGCGTGCCATGACTCGAACGGTTTCAAATTCCCCCACAAGAAATACATCTTTCCATCCCGTTTCATAGGGAAGAGGTGGTAGCCCGTTGCGATCGAGGATTTGGAAATCAGCGAGGTGAATGTGGACGGGGTGGATCCAACCACCACCGGCATTTTGCAATTCCCAAATTTCAAAATCTCCTGCAGGAATTTCAGCATCGATGCGATCTTTATCCCACAATTTTCCATTGATCGTCCACTTCGATCCGGTTAGGCCAAATCGCCAGTTTCGGGTGGTGACCTGCGAGATATCGTCCACCTCGGTTTGAATCGGAGGGATATAAGGTAGCCTGGGTGGCCAAGGGAGTCCATCGTCAACCACAGGACCTGCGACGTCAAACCGAATCAGGGCTTCGCTGCGGTTACTGGGATCGCGCGATAGCGGAGCGGGATCGTTACGCAGATAGACTGTATCTCCATCTTCGTAGTTGGAAAAATCAATGACGATCTCGTATCGCTCGGCATTGCCCATCCGTAAGACATTTTTGGGACCACTGGGGAACCGTCCGCTGGGGATGGGAACAGCCTGGCTGAGCAAACCACAATCACTAGCCACTACATGCATGACGTCTCCCGTCCACCGCTCGAGGGATTGGCTGAGAAACAGCTGATACAGTCTGGAGGCTGTGGCGTTCAGGATGCGGAAGCGATATTTGCGTCGCTCGACCGTAAAGCGCGGCCAAGGGACTCCATTGACTAGTTGAATATCGCCGTAGTGACTGCGGTTGTTGCGATTGTTAAAGATAATCTGACCGTAGTCGGGGTTATCCCTCCCGTCGGGCGTTTTTTCTGGGCCGAGGGTGACTTCCTGCAATAGAAGGGGAATGTCGTACTCTCCCATCGGCAGGCCAGACTGGCGCTCAACTTCGTCTTCAATCAAATAAAAGCCTGCTAATCCCATCGCAACGTTGCGGGAGGTTTTTTCAATGGCATGATCGTGATACCAAATCGTAGCGGCGCGATCGTTGGGGTAGATGTAGTTTTTGAAATAACCCGGCCTCATTAAGTCTTCCGCGTAGCCATCGTATTCAGGTAAGGAGGCCATGCCGTGCAGGTGAACCGAAGTACAAATGTCATGGCCTTCTCGATCTTTACCTAAACAGTTCTCGAAACGAACGACGGATTGTCTCTGCCCATCAATCTCCTCCATTCCTCCCCTTTGTCGAATCACCGGCCAAGGCAACGGCGTCCCATCTGGCTGGAACCCTACGTAAACCCATTGTTTAGTGGCGGGGCCATTGTCTAAGATCTGCACTTCTAGCTCGTGCATTTCAATATGAAAAATATCAGTTGGTGGAGTATCCTCACTCGGGATCCCCGGCAAACTCGATTGGGGTTGGAGGGTTTCAAACAGGCGGAGAGGTTTGACGAAACGGTCGATCTGGGGGCTATAGGGGTTCGTCTGGGGGCTCTCGCTGTCAGGTAATTCTCTGGGTAGGCATTCTGTACAAGATCCATCAGTATTCGGGCATTGTTCGAACGCAGTTGCTGAATTGGCTCGGCTCAACCATACTGTTCCGCTGAGCAAGCCTAACTTAATTGCTGCACGTCTATTGATCCTCACGATCGCATTGCCTCATTCAACCGTTTGTCAACGCAAACATGTGACTATATCAAACAAATATAGCCAAAAACTATATGTTCCGAGAAAGTTAAAGAAGCGGATAAATCCTCAGGATGTCCGTAAAAAAAACAAGAATCTCTATCCGTTTTTTTTGCCTGTCTTTCCAGAGGAATTGAGAGCACATTTAATACTTACTATAAAACTATGACAATCTGTCATTTTGAAGTGTTTTTTTACATCACTTCAAGGCGCAGATGTCCCATCGCCATTCTGTTTCGATAGATTGCACCAAGATTTAGGCGGTATATTTGCATAGTTCTAAAGTCCTAAAATCTCAGATGGGAAGGGGTAGCACATTGACCTCAGTTGGGGTTGAGGTGGGCTTGGGCGCAGTATAGACGTACTCCAGGTTGTGGAAATGGAGACCTGCGATCGCCTTCAATCCGGCTGTCTTGGCACTCGACACCCCCAAACTCTTCAGAATTCGAATCAAGCTGGCAAATCCACTGGCGATTGCCCGATCCCGGAGAAGGGAGTTGTAGTGGCTGGGTTTCACCCCCAGGTAAACAAAACGCCACCAAGAACTCAACACCTTGTGATGTGTATCTGAGGCCAAACAGGGTCGGTTCGACAGCATCCTGCGGGGGGAATGAGATGACTGAGTAATCCATGCCTGTGTGGAGAATCTGCTTCCGTGTTTGGATGGCAGCTCTATAAAACGCCAATAACTGACGGTGACGATCTGCATATTTCAGATCCCAATTTAAGCGCGATCGCTCGAAGCCCTCTTTCGATTGGGGGTCTGGCAGATCTTCTCCAGAGGCTAAAAACTCGGCATATTCCTGTTGTCTGCCTGCCAGCATGCCCTCGATAACGATTGGATCGCTGTAGTCCGTGAAGAACTCGAAGGGTCCGGATTCGCCGTACTCTTCCCCCATAAAAAGCAAGGGCGTGTAGGGGGAGAACAGCATTAACCCGGCAGCTAGCTTCTGACTGGCAAAATCCAGGCGATTGTTGAGGCGCAGACCGTTACGGCGATTGCCCACGCGGTCGTGGTTTTGGGCGTACACGACCGATCGCTCTGGGGGCAATGATGGAGGATTGGGGGTGCCGCGCCGACGGCGGTAGTAGTGGGAATAGTCTCCGGCAAAAACGAAAGGATGGCGATAACTTTGCACGAGCTGGGTGGCCGAGCCAAAATCTGTGTAATATTCCTGGCGATCGTTTGTCAGCAGTGCGTACAGGGAATTGTGCAGATCGTCTGTCCATTGGGCCGCCAGACCGTAGCCCCCTTGCCCCCTTGGCAGGACGTAACGGGCATCATTGCGACAGGATTCCGCGAACAAGTAAAGCGGTTTGCCTAATTCCCGAGCCCGAGCTTCGATTCGCGCTTGCATTTCCTGCATTAAGGGAAGGGGACTGGTGTCAATAATGAAGTCCACGGCATCCAGTCGCAGTCCATCGATGTGAAAGTGGGTCAACCAATAGAGGGCATTTTCGATGAAAAACTCTCGGACAGGATCGCAGTCGCGAGCATCCCAATTAAGGGCGGCCCCCCACGGGGTGTTGTGAATATCGCTAAAATACGGGGCTAGCCCCCAGAGGTAATTGCCTTCGTGGCCCAGATGGTTGTAGACCACATCCAAGATGACAGCTAGTCCCTGTTGGTGGCAGGCATCCACAAAGGTTTGCAGTCCCTGCGGTCCGCCGTAACTACTCTGCGCTGCATAAGGAAACGTACCGTCGTAGCCCCAGTTGCGCTCGCCGGGGAACTGCGCCACTGGCATAATCTCGACCGCCGTAATGCCCAATTCAACCAAGTAGGGCAGGATGGCCACGGCACTTGCAAACGTTCCTGCGTTTGTCAGGGTGCCAACGTGTAGCTCGTAGATGATGTAGTCCCGCAGCGGGATCCCTCTCCAGTCAGCATCTTCCCAGTCATAGGCGGCGGGGTCGAACAGGGCAGAGGGCCCGTGGACGCCGCGGGGCTGCCAGCGGGAGGCTGGGTCGGGGCGGGGTTGGTCGTCGATGATGTAGCGGTATTCGGTCCCAGTCGGTAATTGTGGCACCTGGGCCACGAAGTAGTCGTTCGCGGGCGAACGCAATCCAACAAGTTTTTGCAGGGGAATTATCTGGGGGGTAGCTCTTGGGGAATCGGTCTGCTCGTGACTAACCTGTCTTGGCCACAGTTCCAGTTCGACCCGATGAGCCTCAGGAGCCCAGAGTTGGAAAGTCCAGTCTCGACAGCAAGGGGGAGATGAATCGAGGGGAATCGCCCCCTGCAAAGGAAGCTTGAGCGGCCCGGCGTCAATGTAGGTGGATAGCGACATGTATAAAAGTTGGGAGAGCTCGGCCGGATGTTTTGGAGATTGAGCGAGTGTGCAGCTGCAGGCGACCCTTCCCTTATACGCTAGGCGATCGCTGTTTTGAGATCGCGATCGAACAAATGTAAGCTCTCCATGTCGAACCACAGGGTGACGGACTGTCCCACTTTGATTTCAGTGCGCGGATCCAAGCGCGCAACGTACTCGCTGCCATTGGGTCCCTCTAAATAGACAATCACCTCGTTGCCCATCATTTCCATAACAGACACTTGGGCTGTGACAGATGCGGGGGAAATGTTAGGGGCTGCATAGTGGGGGTCGTGGATATTTTCGGGGCGGAGGCCGAAGATGACAAGGAGATCTCGATAGCGGCGAAATCGCTCTGCTATGCGATCGGGTAATTTCAGTTCGAAGGCTGGCGCCTTCAGGTACATGTCACCTTCGCGTTCGAGCAACTGGGCATCAAATAGGTTCATGGAGGGGCTGCCGATGAATTCAGCTACGAAGGTGTTTTTGGGATGATTGTACAAATTCGCGGGGGTATCCACCTGCTGTAACACCCCGTTATTGAGGACTGCGATGCGGGTGCCCATCGTCATCGCTTCCACCTGATCGTGAGTGACGTAAATAAACGTTGCCCCCAATTTCTGATGCAGTTTGCTAATTTCTGCCCTGGCTTGCACTCGCAGCTTGGCATCCAAGTTTGATAGCGGCTCGTCCATCAAAAATACGGCCGGATCTCTGACCATGGCTCGACAGACAGCCACCCGCTGTCGCTGCCCCCCCGACAACTGCTTGGGCTTGCGATGCAATAGCGATTCGATCCCCATCTGCTGAGCGGCATCGTCTACCCTGCGGTCGATCTCGGCCTTCTGCATCCCCCGCAGTGACAGGCTAAAGGCCATGTTTTCGTACACCGTCATGTGGGGGTAGAGGGCGTAGGACTGGAAGACCATGGCAATATCTCGGTCCTTAGAGGGCACGTCGTTTACTTGGCGATCGCCGATGAAAATCTGGCCCGAACTGAGGTCTTCTAACCCCGCTAGCATGCGCAGGGATGTGGTTTTGCCGCAGCCCGACGGTCCCACTAATACGAGGAATTCTCGATCTTGAATGTCTAGGCTGAGTTCGCTGACAGCGGTGAAATCGCCGTAGCGTTTGGTGACGCGATCGAACACTACTCCTGCCATATCAACCTCATTACTGTTGCTGAAATCCGCTTAGCCCTTCACCGATCCTGCTAGAATTCCTCGCACGAAGAACCGCTGCAGGGTGAAAAACACCAGGAGCGGGATTGTCATACTCACGAATGCACCGGCTGTGAGCAGGTGCCAATCTTGACCGCGCGAGCCGACAATCTTGCTTAGCTGAAGGGTGACTGGTGCGACGTCTGGGGTGCCGCCTAGATAGACTAAGGCCACCAGCAAATCGTTCCAGACCCACAAAAATTGGAAGACTGCGAACGAGGCGATCGCCGGGACGGACAGCGGTACAATTAAGCGAGTGAAAATCTGCCAGTGGGAGGCTCCATCCACCGAGGCTGCCTCGATCAACTCGCTGGGTAACGACCCGATATAATTGCGCATCAGGTAAATGCCCAGAGGTAGACCGTAGCCAGTGTGGGCCAGCCAGATACCTAAGAACGTCCCAGATAGACCTAACGAGCTGTAGGCCCGCAACACTGGAATTAAGGTCATTTGTAGCGGCACCACCAGCAATGCAATGGTGATGGCAAACAATAGCTGCCGCCCCGGAAATTTCATCCAAGCGAGGGCGTAGGCGGCAAAGGTGGCGATCGCGATCGGGATGACCGTGGCGGGGATGGTGATGGTCAAGCTGTTCAGAAACGCTTGCCCCATACCTTCAGCTGTCGCCACCTGAATGTAGTTCTCCCAGGTGAATTGAGCGAAATTCAAAGGGGGTTGCAGGACCGTCCACCAGCCGGATTCGAGCAAGGCATCCCGCTGGCGTAACGAGCTGATGAGCAAGCCGGTTGTGGGCAAGCTCCACAACACGCAAATGATGACAATTGCAGCATGGAGAGGGAGGCGGGAAATAACTTTGCGGGCTCTCGGGAGCCATTTAGAGGATGCGGGTACGGAGGACGTCATCACCGAGTCGCCTCCTGCTGTTGGAAGCGACGAATGTTGGCGGCGATGACGGGAATCACCAGGATGAAAAGCACAACGGCGATTGCGCTGCCTCGGCCAAAGTCTCGGAAGGTGAACATTTCTTTGATCATGCGGCTGGCCAATACCTCCGTTCCTTGATTACCGCCGGTCATCACCCACACAATGTCGAATACCTTCAACACCAGAATGATGACGGTGGTGGCCACCACCGCGATGGTGGAGCGAACATGGGGAACGATAATCCGCCAGAAAATCTGGAACTCGTTGGCCCCATCGATGCGGGCGGCCTCAAGGAGTTCAGAGGGAATGCCCTTGATTGCGGAAGAAAGCAGCACCATGCAAAAGCCGGTGTACAGCCAAATCATGATGGCAATCAGAGCAAAATTATTGATCGATCGCTCAACCAGCCACCCTACGGGTTCAAAGCCCAGGCTGGTGACAATTGCGTTGAGCAGGCCAATTTGTTCGAAATTTGCTGGGCGAAAGGCGTAGACAAACCGCCAGATGACGCTGGCCCCTACGAACGAAATCGCCATGGGCAAAAAGATCAGGGATTTTGCTAGGGGCTCGTATTTGACCCGATCGACCAGAACGGCAATCAGCAGACCAAAGGCAACACTCACCCCCGTCACAAGCACCAACCACAAAAAGTTATTGCGAAAGGCGATTAACATCACCCGTTCGGTGAAGGCAAAGGCATAGTTGCTCAAACCAACAAAGCCTTCTGATTGGCGATCGAGAAAGCTGAGGTAAATAGTGTTCAGCGTGGGCAGCACCAAGTAGGCACTCAATAGCGCAGCAGCTGGACCGATAAACACCCAGGGCAACACCCGAGGTCGCCAGCGGCGAGGTAACTGCTGCACGATCGCATTTAACCCGAAATAGAGTGCGATAACTCCGATAGACCCAGCGGCAATAGCCGCAACGACCCCCCAAAGACGCATCACAAGGGGGCTACTTCCAAAGGCAAATGTCAACGCAAGACTACAGGCTAAGAACAGAGTTGTGACAAGGATGGTGGTTTTGGCTAAAGGCGATCGAGAGAGACTTGATGGGGTCATAGGGGCAATGGAGCAATTGTTATTCGAATAGACGATCTTGAGAGCTGCTATTCACTGGGCCAACTAGTTTGAATGTCTGAAAGAACGACATCCAGGGAGGTACCGCCAACGTAATTGGTGACTCCCGACCAGAAAGAACCGGTTCCCACCGCCCCGGGCATCATATCCGAGCCATCGAAGCGAACCGTTTCCGCATTTGCCAAGATTTCTGCCTGCTGACGAGTAATTGCATTGGGGTAAGCGTCCAAGCTGACCTGATTGTGGGGGGAGATAAAGCCCCCCAATCCCGCCCAAATTTCGTGGGGCTGGGAAGTAGACAAATAGACCATCAGGGCTGCCACCTCGGGGGTATCGTTAAAGGCGGCAAATGCGTCTCCGGCCACCAAGACGGGCAAGCCGTAGGTGTCATCAATGGGGGGCAGTGGGAAAATAGCGATGTCTTCGCCGAGTGTCACCTCTTCTGGGAAAAAGGAGGCAATGAAATTGGCCTGTCGATGCAGATAGCACTGGGGCGGATCGGCGAACAAGCCATTGGGGGAATCTCCAAAGGGAGTAGAGATCGCTCCCACAGTCCCCCCCACAACGTAATTGGGGTTGAGTGCAATCTCGCCAAATTGTTCGAACGCAGTTTTGACCTCTGGTGATTCGAAAGATAGGTCGTTGGTCAGCCACCGATCGTAGGTGTCTGCCCCTGCCGTGCGCAGCATGATGTCTTCAATCCAGTCAGTACCCACCCAGCCAGTGGAACTGCCACTTTCCATCCCCAAACACCAAGGCACTCCTCCATCCGCAACGATGCGATCCGAGAGGGCAATTAATTCATCCCAACTGTTGGGAATCTCGTAGTCTGCGGCCTCAAAGGCTGCGGGGCTGTACCACACCAGGCTTTTGACGGAGGCTCGGTACCAAATGCCGTAGCTTTGGTCGTCAACGGTTCCGAGGTCGATCCAGTCTTGGGGATAGGCCGCGGTGAGGGTATCGCGATCGACAAAGCGATCGAGGGGGAGCAAGTCTCCGGAGCGGGCAAAGTCTGCCAACAAGCCGGGTTGCGGAAACATAGCGATGTCAGGGGCATTATTGGCAGCTACTCTGACTGGCAGCAGGGTGGCGAAGGCGTCTGTCCCTTCGTAAATGACATCAATCCCGGTTTCTGTCTCGAACGGCGCTAGGGCTGCCTCTAGCTTTTCTTGTTGCTCTCCGATCACCACCCCCAGAACTGTCACGGTGCGTTGCTCGGGGCTGGGATTGGAAGATGTGCTTTGCTCGCCTTCTCCACCACAGGCGGCGAGGAATAACAGGACTGGTAGTATTGCTAGAAATGTAGGTTTTTTGAGTAATGACAAGGTCAACATTATGTTCTTAAGGGGCGTCTTTTGGCTCCTAGCTTAGTACCCATATGGCGATTGGGGCTAATTATTGGGCGACAATTGAGCTCAAATTGCAGATCGTTTGCCTTATCTCTGATGCGAATTTCTATCAGATAATTTAATTTTCAATGCCAAATATATTGTGAAAAGACTTTCTATATGACAAAGCCTGAGAATTTATTAGTGGTACAGGTTGCAGTCAGGTTAAACCCATTGAAGCGAGGGCATTGTATGGGAAGAGAGCTCCCTAGATTTCATACTAGTGGGGGACTTATACGAGTACGAGATTGATTTAGGGATATGGGTAAGATCTTTGGTATCAGTTTTGGAACTTAGAGGACTGGAAGGGAAGCAATTCTCGATCTTTTATCGAATCTTGGAGCGCTTTGAGGAGATGTATCAAAAGTCTCACAGAATGGTGAATTTAGGGGGCTCCGCCTCGAAATGTAAAGCTACTCCACAGAAACCTCGTCCAGTTTGTTGATCCAACCCAAAATCAGAAAACGCAAGGCAGACCCAATCATTCGAGGAGTCCTCTCCACCCAACAACAAACCCCATGGTGTAACCTGGATGGCCAAAAGACCGGCTGATGATTTTGATGGGGAGCAGGTGCGATCGTTTAGAGTGGGACTAGAGAGTGACCCACACCAATAAGTAGCTGTGACCGAGATTAATTGCGCCGAAGCCTGTATCAACGGCTGTGTTTTGGGAGAAGAATGCCCCCATCTAGAGGAGCGTCAGAAAGCCTCTGAATTCATCCATGAGACGTCTCTGGACAAGATGCTAGAGATCGCACAAGCTCGCTTAGACCGTCTGCGCAGCCAGCACTCTGCCAGTCAATAAACGGTATCGCCTCTATTCCTCTCCCTAACAGGCAGAGTCTGGACCCAAAGAGAGGGGGAATTAGTCTCTTGTAATGGTTCCAATAACCATCCACATGTCCATTAATCAATCATTCGATCGCCAGATTCTCACGCACGCATGGTTCAAATCGTCTTGGTGGCACCAGAAATCCCCCCCAACACGGGAAACGTAGCCCGCAGTTGTGCAGCCACCGGTACCCCGTTGCATTTAGTTGACCCCTTGGGGTTTCAGCTCACCGATCGCTATCTCAAGCGGGCGGGACTCGATTACTGGCCTGCCGTAGATCTGCACCGCCACGCCAATTGGGACGATCTAGAACGTCAAGACCCCAATGGCCGGTTCTGGTGTTTCACGGTACGTGGCGAGCAATCCTATACGGACGTTGAGTTTCAACCCCAAGACTGGCTAGTGTTTGGCTGCGAAAGCCGCGGCTTGCCCCCCGAAATTTTGGCCAAACATCCCACCGTCCGCATTCCCCTAACCGGACCCGTCCGCAGCCTCAATTTAGGCAGTAGCGTGGCGATCGGGCTGTTTGAAGCTATTCGGCAGACATCCATCCAGAAAGCCAACTGCTAGATGTTAGACAGGAGGCAGTTTATTGGGGCAAATTGGTTAGATCGGCACAGTTATCGACATACGATAGACTCGGTGGAAGGGCTGGGGCAACGGTAGGAGCAAATTGCAATGGGACGTAACCGAGCTGGGGCATTTTTAGGCGGATTAATTGTGGGAAGCGCCGTCGGTACGGCGATCGGGTTATTGATTGCTCCCCGCAGCGGTCGCGAAACCCGCAGGTTTTTACGCAAGTCAGCAGAGGCATTGCCGGATGTGGCCGAAGATCTGAAAACCAGTGCTCAGTACCAGTCGGAAAAGCTGCTGGATTCAGCCATGGCAAGCCTGGATGAAACCTTCGATCGTCTGCAGGAGGCAATCGAAGTGGGTAAAGAAACCATGAGCAAAACCCATAAAGAACTGTCCAAACAAAACCTTCCCCGCCCCAGTGAAGGGTTCCAACCCGAATTAGTGGGTTCAGATTTAGATGAGACTTCTCGGTCTACTGTGGCCTCTTAAGGTATGTCTTATCGTCCTTCGAGCGGAAGTTGAGCATGAGCGATCCGGTATTTTGGTTGGGGCTATCTGTCGGGCTAGTGGCGGCGGGGCTACTGGGAATCTTTGTTGCCTTAATTCCAGCGGCCAGGGAACTGGGAGAGGCCGCCCGCAGCGTCAAAAAGTTTTTCGATACTCTGCAGCGGGATTTACCCCCCACCCTTGAGGCACTGCGGCTGACAGGCCTCGAAGTGAGCGAGATTGCCGATAGCTTAGACGATGGTGTGAGAAGTGCGGGTCAAATCGTCAAGCGAGTGGATGGGGGGATAGAGGTCACCCGCAAGCAGGTGCAAAATGTTTCCACCACCACCCGCAGCGTGGCCGCAGGTTTGAAAGCCGGTTGGCAAGCATTCACAGAGGCAGAGGAATCGCAACGGAGGAGAGTCGATGACAGTAGAACAAATGGCGATCGCTATTGAGGGTTATCCCTATCGCGTTTCTAGCCTGGCCGGTCTTTTCATTTCATCCTTCGATCGTCCACTCGCTTAATAGGCCGGTAGTCCGTCCAAGCTTTTGGAATTATTGTTGCGGCGATAGCTCTGCAACCCTTCTTCTCCTTTACGCTCCGCCCATTTCACTAATTCATCCCGATGCCGTTTGAACTCGAATAACGGCACCCCAAACCCGCATGAGGTTTGCACCAGTTCGATATCCAGCAGGACGATCTGCCGTTCGCCAGGCACGCTGTCAAAGTGGGAATAGAGCCTGTCCCAGTCCGGATCGGGCGATCGCACGATGCGCCCTTTGCCATACATCCTCAGAATCGTGGGCTTTCCAGCAAAGCTACACATCATAATGGTCAAACGCCCATTTTCTTTGACGTGGGCCGCTGTTTCGTTGCCGCTGCCGGTGAGGTCGAGGTAAGCCACCTGAGTCGGGCTCAAGTAGCGGAAGGTGTCGATGCCTTTAGGGGAAACATTCACGCGTCCATCTTCGCTGAGGGGGGCTGAAGCGGTGAAGAACATCTGCTGTTGGGCAATGAACGTTTGCAGAGCAGGGGTGAGTTCTGAATATTTTTTTGCCATACCGAACCTATGGTGCAACTGAGACAACTTCACTTCGAGAAGTTCGAGCATTATCGGTAAAGTTAGCTCAGCTGCTGTGGATTGTCCCGATTCGAATGGATGGAAGGGCGATCTCACCAGTATTAGTAGTGGGTACCCGATTGACGATAGTGCAAAGCAGCCAATCCATCGGAATCCTGCAAATCTCCCCCCTCTACAGTGCTGTACACCACCCAGTGATCGCCGCATTCCATCCTCTGGTCTACGCGGCATTCTAGATAGGCGAGACTCTCTGAGAGGATCGGTGTGCCATCCTCCGTCTCTGAATAGTCAACCCCTTCGAACCGGTTCTCCCCCGGCCCAAAAGGCTTGAGGAAATGCTTCATCAGGGGGATATAGTGACCTTCCGCCAGAATATTGAGCACAAACCTGTCGCCGGGGTAGAGGAGAGATTCGATCGCCCGATCCTTTGCCACCGCCACCGTAATACCGGGGGGACTAAAGGTGGCTTGGGAGACCCAAGAGGCCAGCATGGCGCTGGAGACATCCCCCCGCTTGGCCGTCACAATGCAGAGGCTACCAATAATGCGGCCCACCGCCTGCTCGACGTTGGAGGCAGGCTTACCTGCGACTTTCGTCTTTTTCTTCAGTCCCTTCTTCAGGGCTTGGGCAAAGTCCGTGCCCAGTTCCTCGCACTGTTGCAGCGTAGCGGCATCGGGGGTGAACTTCACCGCGAGTGGCTCGAAGCCAAACGGATAGCCGGAGTCCCGTAATTTATTGGCGATGATATCCACCGCCTCCCCACTCCATCCGTAGGAGCCGAACACCCCCACCAGCTGCTCTTTGCTGGCGGTGGACAGGGCTGTACCCAGTGCAGTCTGGACGGGGGTGGGGGTATGACCGCCTAGAGTGGGGGATCCAAAGATAAAGCCGGAGGTTTTTTCCAGCACCGCTTTCAGCTCTTCAGTCGTGGCAAACTCGCAGTTGATTTGCTCGACCGTGACGCCCACCTTAGAAATTCCTCTTGCGATCGCCTGAGCCATCGTCGCGGTATTGCCGTACGCGGAGGCGTAGATGACCGCTGCCGACAGCATTTGCGTAGACTGCTTCTGGTTCAGCTCCCGATAGATTTGGGTTAGGGGGGTGATACCGTAGCGTACTAGCGGCCCGTGGTTGGGGGCGTAAACCTTGGCATCGAATTCAGCCAAGCGATCCATATTGGCATCCACTTGACGGGATTGGGTGGCCATCAAGCTGTCGTAGTAATAGCGGCGATCGCTTTCGTAAGCTTTCCACTCTTGATCCCACACTTGGTCGCTGCAGACGTGCGCCCCAAAGAACTTATCGGTGAACAGCCAACGGCTTTCGGGATCGTAGGTGGCCATTCCCCCCGGCCATTTTGGGGTGGGGATGGGGCAAAACTCCAGCACGCGCCCTTGCCCTAAATCGAGGCGGTCCCCCCGCTTAACGGGTTTGACATTGACCTGAGCCTCAAACTCCTCCTTGGCGAATAGTTGGGGTAGCAGCTTGGCGGCGGCAGTCGAGCAGACCACCTGAATCTTGGGCGATCGCTGCAAAATCTGTACGAGAGTCTTCACCCGGTTGGGGTTGATGTGCCCTAGGACAATATGGTCGATCGCCCCAAAGTTCACCAGATTGCCGAGGGCTTGGAGGAAAATCTCTGTGAAGGATTCTCCGGGGGGGTCGATCAGGACGGTGCGATCGCCCTGAATCAGGAAAGAGTTCGCGGTAGTGCCTTTTTGCAGGGCATATTCGATCTCGAATTTGAGTCGATCCCAAGTGCGCGATCGCAGTACGAAGGTATCGCCACGCAGCGCTAGGGTCTGAACGTCCCGTTGCTTTTTAGGCACAGAAAGGGTCACGGCTAACTCCTAAGGAGCGAAACAGAAGGGAGGCGTGCGAAGAGATTGAATATCGAGTTCGTCTACGGAGAACGATTAATAGTAGTTACCCACTTTGCGGCGGTGGGATGCAGTACGAGCGTCTTGCTTCGAGACGCGACCGTTATCCACCGTGCAGTAGACAATCCAGTGGTCGCTGGTGTCCATGCGGGTGCTGACGGTACATTCCATATAGGCTAGGGCATCGGTAAGGATGGGGGATCCGTTGTTGGCCGTTTGGATATTCACATCGGCAAAGCGATCGGCACCGGGGGCGAACCGCTTGAGGAAATGCTTCATCAGCTTGAGATGGTTGCCCTCCTCCAGCACGTTGAGCACAAAGGTATCCCCCACCTGCATCAGGGACTCGATGGCGCGGTCTTTCGCTACGGCCACGGTGAAGCCCAAAGGCTCGAAGCTGGCTTGAGCAATCCAAGAGGCTAGCATCGCGCTGCGCACGTCCCCTTTCTGGGCGGTGATGATATACAGTCCGCTGCTGATGCGACCCAGGGCCTGAATCAGGGTGTTATCGACGGACTTCTTCTTCTTAGTTTTCTTCAGCTGACTCAGCTTTTGGCCCATGTCGGTGCCGGACTCTTCGCAAAGCTGGTAAATTGCCTCGGTGGGGGTGTCCTTGACTCGAATGGGGGCAAACCCCTGGTCAAGACCGGCTTCGCGGAACTGGGTCAGGATGGTGTCGATAGGTTCGTCGTCGCCACCGTAGGATTCCACCAAACCAAGAGATTGCTTGTTGTTGGCAGCGGCTACCACGGTGCTGAGGGCCGCTTGAATTTGCTCGCTCTCTACACCGCTGGCGGGGGGCATGGAAATTACGAGACCGGACACTTCTCCGACCAGTTCGTAGGCTTCTTGGGGATCGGCTCCCTTGAGGTCCAACATTTCGACATTGACGCCAGTTTTGATGATGCCTCGGGCGATCGCTTGAGTGAGGCGATCGCTGTAGCCGTAATCGGAGATATAGAATACCGCGACCGAGGTGCTGGCCTGACTCTGGTTGGTGCTCCACTTGCGGTAGCGACCCACTAGCTCTTGCAGATTGTGCTTCAGTAGGGGACCGTGACCGTTGGCGATCAGCTGAACTTCGTGCTCTTCCTCTAACTTATCCATGCCTTTAAGGGCTTTGACTACCGATCGCGCGTTGGGGGCCATCAGGCATTCGTAGTAAAAGTGATAGTCCTTTTCAACGACGCTGAGGTCTTCGTCGTAGAGCAGGTCGCTGCAGTAGTGCATGCCAAAGGCATCGCAGGTGTAGAGAATGCCGGTGGCTTTATCGAAGCTGAAGATGGTGTCGGGCCAGTGCAGGTTAGGGGCTAGCAGGAATTGGATTTCGTGGCCGTTGCCCAGATCGAGGGTGTCGCCGCTTTTGACGGTGATGAACTCGAAGGAACGGTGGACTTGGTTGGTGAGGAACGTTATTGCCACTTTGGAGGCAACGACGGTGATGTTGGGGTTGAGTTCGAGGATGTCCCCCACCAGGCCGCTGTGATCGGGTTCGGTGTGGCTGACGATCAGGTAATCGATATTCAAGGGGTCTACTTGACCTTTGAGGAGGTCGAGGTAGAGCTGTCGGAATTTGGCATGGGAGGTATCGACGAGGGCAATTTTTTCGCCCCGAATTAGGAAGGAATTGTAAGTGGTGCCGTTTTGCAGACCGAATTCGATATCAAACCGATCGCGATCCCAGTCGAGGCTGCGCATAGCGATTGTGTCGGCGGCAATGGCTTCGGTTTGAACGGTCAGGCGTTTGATTTCGGGAGCGGTGGCGACCATCGGACATTCACCAAACATTAAGTTTCCTTGCTTTCCACTGTAGTACAGGTTTTTTGTTGGGGTTTGGTGACAAGTGATTTGGGTGTTTAAAGGGTGTGATTTGTCAGGTCTCCTTTCTTAGAACCCCACCCTCGCGCTGTTAGGCGAGTCAATTGGCGTCGCCGCGTGAGTGAATAACTCTAGGAAGGGGAACAAAGAAGCATCTTGACAAGTCAATAAGTATATTTAGCTAGGTATCTATAAAATTTGCAACATGAAAGCAGCTCACACCACAAGGGAACTGATATAAGGAAAGAGTCAATGGATCGCGCAGTGCAAGAAAGAATCATGGGCTTCTACATTGAAGAGGCTCGCGAACTCACGGTAACTCTGGAACAGGGGCTACCTAGGTTGCAAGAACTTGCGTCTGACAAACTAGCACTCGATGAATTAGTTCGTGCAGCTCACTCCATTAAAGGAGGCGCAGCCATGCTGGGTATCGGCAGCATTGAAAAGACTGCCCATCACATGGAAAGAGCCCTCGATACTTTTCGCAAACGTAAAGTCGCGATCGACAGCGAGTTGATATCGCTCTTATTACGCTGCCATGAATCCCTAGCTGTACTCGTTAACAAGCTGCAAAGCCCTGAAGGACTTTCTGCCGAAGCAGGCGAAGCTGAAATAGCGCAGGTCCAGCCAGTATTTGAAGAACTCGACAGGCACATGCAGGTTTTACTGGGGAACATTCCTGCAAGGGCTACTCCCGCGAAAACGACCACCCAGTTTTCACCAATCCCCTCCACCTTGAGGCAGAGTCCATCAAAACAAGCGACTCGCCAAAAGCCAGCGCCTTCGACCTCTAAGCAGAGTTCATCGAAACAAGAGGCTGTCCTCAAAACCGCAGCCTCTCCACTAAACCAGAAGACCCCATCCGATCGCGGTTTTTTCTGGCAGTCCCTCCGTCGATTTGGGACAGATATTTCGATCCGATTCAAGCACCTGTTGAATCGATATAGAGCATAGCGGCTGACAAAGCTAACATTGCAACCGTTTAGTCAATTAAGACGTATCAGCCATTCAGAATCCTGACCAGGCATAGCGTATGCTGCCCTAACTGAGCTAACAGCAGCTATATATAAGGGCATCTCCTCAATAGATTTGCCAAGACAACAACAGGGTTTGGGGTGAAATGGTGACTATCCCAAGAAGAACGGTTGCACGCGCGATCTCCTCTACGGTCACGCTGTTGGCGATTGCCATCGGTCTGGCTTTTGTTCGGCCAGCGTTGGTATCTCAGCCAGGACATGCCGCTCAGTCGGCGATCGTCTCAAAAGTGGCCCAACTGGCCCAGCGATCCCCCCTCGCCCCTGCCACCTATACCTTCTCGCTCCGAGATCTCAGTACGGGGGAGGTGCTCGCAGAATCGGGGGGAGACCGCAGTATGGTGCCCGCCAGTACCCTCAAGCTGCTGGGCACCAGTATGGCGATGAGTCATTTCCCCAGCGATCGCCGCTTCACCACGCAATTACTATTGCCGGAACCCCCTACCGCAGGCAAGGCCAATCGCTTAGTCTTGGTGGGTGGCGGTGACCCGAGCTTGGGCAGTCCCCAAATCCCGGGAAATTCGACAACAGAGCAGGTCCTCGATTCCATTGCTGCTGCGGTCAAAGGAGCTGGCATTACCTCCGTAGGCACCTTAGTGGGGAATACGAAGGCACTCCCCCTCGAACCGATCCCCTGGTCTTGGACCTACGATGACTTCGGCAACTACTACGGAGCCCCCGTCAGCGCCCTCAGCATTCACGACAATCTCTACAAACTCAACTTTCGCCCCGGCCAAGTGGGTTCCCTGGCACAGTTGACCTCCACCGACCCCAATCTTGACTGGGTAACGTTCCACAACGAGATGAAAACTGGAGTAGCGGGCTCCGGTGATAACGGTTACGTCTTTGGCGTCCCAGGCAGTAACGAACGCTGGCTGAGGGGAACGGTCCCTGCCGGAAATTCCTTTTTCATTTACGGAGCCCTCCCCGATCCGGCCGATACCTTTCTACGGCTCCTGCAAATCCAACTGCGATCGCAAGGCATCTCGGTCGATCGCCTAGAACTATCCGGACAACCCTCTGGTTCGGGCGATGAGGGTTCGGTCATCTGGCAGTATCAGTCACCCCCCCTGACCCAAATGGTCAACTTCACCAACCAAACCAGCTTTAACCTCTATGCCGATGGTCTCTTCGCGCTGGCAGTCCAGCAGAATGCCGGACAGACCCCCGTCACCACCTGGCAGCAGGCCACTGATATCGAGCTGGATTGGCTCAAAGGGTTGGGAGTTCCCCTGCAGGGGTTGCGGATTGAGGATGGTAGCGGCCTCTCTCGGCGCAACTTAGTTACGGCCAATGCTATGACCGCCCTGCTGCGCAGTGACAGTCAGCAGGCCTGGTGGCAACAGTTTAAGGAGGGACTCAACGTCAAGAACGGGGGCATTCGTCCGGTGGGAGCCGTACGGGGAAAAGATGGATTTATCAAGGGGATTCGCACCCTCTCGGGGGTGATTCGCTGCCAGAGCGATCGCCAACTGGCCTTTAGTATCTTGATTAATCATTTCGATGGCAGCATTGCAGAGGCAGATGCCTTTATTAGCGATGTCCTCGATCGCGTGTGGCAGAGTTACTAATTCAGTTGGGGGTTACAGCACTTTGCCCGTTCTATCCAACAGGTAGCTCGCAATATGCCCAACCTAGAAGACTGCCCCAGATATCCGCTGGGATTTTTCCCCACCCCCCTTGTGGAATTGAAGCGGTTGTCGAAGATATTGGCTGGCCCCCAAATCTGGATGAAGCGGGATGACCAAACGGGTTTGGCAATGGGGGGGAATAAAACCCGGAAGTTGGAATGGTTGTTGGGGGATGCGCTGTCTGCAGGGGCAGATGCCATTGTCACCGGAGGGGCAGCTCAATCCAACCACTGTCGCCAAACCGCCGCTGCCGCCGCACTTTACAACCTGGAGTGCCACCTTGCCCTCGGCGGCACCGCCCCCGACATCGCCACCGGCAATCTCCTGCTCGATCGCCTGTTGGGCGCTCGCATTCATTGGTCGGGGGAACAACGCAAGGGAGAGACCATTCCCCACATTTGCGAGCAACTTGCTGCTGAGGGCAAGCATCCTTACGTCATTCCTTACGGGGGCTCAAACGCGATTGGGGCAGCCGCGTTTGTCAATGCCGCCTGCGAACTGCAAGAGCAGCTCGCGGAAATGTCTGCATCCATTACGCATGTGGTCATCGCTTCCAGCTCTGGAGGAACCCAAGCAGGGCTGATGGTAGGCCAGCGAGTTTGTAGAGCTGATTGGCACCTGATGGGCATCAACATCGATAAAGACAGGGCCGAGGAAGAGTCTTTTGCTGAAGCCATCCTCAATTTGGCCAATGAAACTGCCGCATTCTTAGAGCTTCCTGCCCAAGACTTCACGCCAGACCTGACGTTGCGATCGGAGTATGTCGGAGCGGGTTATGGCAGGGTTGGAAAACTGGAGCAGGAAGCGATCGCCTTGCTGGCCCAAACTGAAGGCATTTTGCTGGACCCGGTCTATACCGGACGAGCTATGGGGGCTCTGATTCACATGATTCGCACTGGGGAGTTTAGAAAGGAAGATGGGGTGCTGTTTTGGCATACGGGGGGCACCCCAGCCCTGTTTGCCTATGCCGCAGACCTCACGTAAAGCCAACGTTGCATCTTTCGATCGCGTCCGTTCGGCGGAAAAAGTTGTAGAGCGTTCAACCAGTTTTTGATGTGCAACACCTTTTGGCAGGCTACCTTGATTGGAGGGTAGGCCATAGGGAGAGAAACGAGATGAAGACACTTCAATTCAGGAATGGCGATCGCATGCCCATTTTGGGATTGGGCACGTGGAAATCCGATCCTGGAGATGTGTACAACGCTGTTAAGGAGGCGATTGGCCAGGGCTATCGCCATATCGATTGCGCACATATCTACGGCAACGAAGCTGAAGTGGGCCAAGCCTTATCGGAAGCATTTGGCGAGGGGGTGGTTACCCGCGATCGGATGTGGATTACGTCAAAGTTATGGAATGATTCCCACGCCCCCGAACACGTTCAGCCTGCCTTAGAAACCACCCTCGCCAACCTGCAACTGGACTATCTCGACCTGTACCTGATTCACTGGCCCGTTGCGATGAAAAAGGGAGCTGGATTTCCCCTCACCTCGGATAAGCTCGTTGCGCTTGACGACTCACCGATTTCAGAAACGTGGCAGGCAATGGAATCTTTGGTGGACAGAGGATTATGTCGCCATATCGGTGTTTCAAATTTCAGCATCGCTAAACTCAACTCGTTGCTAGAGACTGCGCGGCTACAGCCAGAAATGAACCAAATTGAACTGCATCCATACCTACAGCAGTCCCCAATGCTCGATTTTTGCCGCCAGAACGCCATTCTTCTCACCGCCTATTCCCCCCTCGGTTCAATGGATCGTCCAGCCAGTCTCAAGTCAGACAACGAGCCTGTTTTATTGGAAGACTCGGCGATCGCCTCCATTGCCGAGCGTCGAGGGGCTACCCCCGCTCAAGTTCTCATTAGCTGGGCCATTCACCGTGGAACGGCCGTCATTCCCAAGTCAGTCAATGCCGGACGCATCCAGCAGAATTTCGCGGCAGCAGAGCTAGAACTGACTCAAGAGGATATGGGGGCAATCGCAGCCCTCGACCTGGATCGTCGCTATCTTAGCGGTGAATTCTGGGTGGTTGAGGGTGGGCCGTACACAGTCGCGAACATCTGGGATGCCTAGTGGAGATCGCCTGACTTCACCACTCTAGAGATGCCTGAGGGATGCTGCACCCATAGGCGGCACAATTCGAATCCAGACCTTATTCGCTACAGTGTCCTCGATGCTGTCCACGTCCCCGAGAACAGCGATTCCGAAGACCCTTTCCCTGTGGAGTATCGCCCTGTTGAGTGCGTATAGTTCCACGAAAGGACTCGGGAACCTGGATATTAACGATCTGCGTCTGCTCTACTTGCTGCTCGAGGGTTAACTTCTCCCACTCTGAGAGCGTTAAGCTTTCCTGGCATAGTATTTCTCGCTTACGAGTAAAAGCCGGAGTATTTCACTGCAGTCGAAATGTCGCTATCCAGCATAGTCGGAAACTGTAGCAGCACTCCGGTAGGTGAACCTTTCAGAATTTCACGGTTGATAGTTGGAGTGTTCGATCGACCCTCCAGATATCTACCGAAAGCAAAACACTTGAACGAGGTGAATTCCCCCTTAGATTTCACATTTTCATCATGCTTTGCTTAAACAATGAACGATCTTGGGGCATTTCGGTTGTAGATAAACGAAAGCTGGGCTCCCAACACTTGTGGGAGGTGCTTGAATTAGGTGAATTCCCCCCTAGACTTCACATTTTCCTCATGCTTTGCTTAAATTATTAATTTCTCAATGGGAATCCTGGTCGTAGATAAACGAAAGCTGGGCTCCCAGCACTTGTGGGAGGTTGTGGAAATGCTCCTACGTCATGCTCCTTGAAGCAGCAACTGCAATCGATCTAGCCAATTCGGTAAACGCTCGTGAACACATCTAATCTTGCTGGTCTTATCAGCCTGCTCGCCATTCTCTTTGTCTCTGTCGGCGATCGCGTATTGCCCTATCCTCTCAAAAACATCAGCTCTGAGTCTCGAGAGTCCATTAGCAACACCATTCAGAAGGTGACGGGAAAGACAATCGATTCGTTTCCGCAAGACAGCCGTTACTCGCCTAATAGACTCAAGAATTTGGAACTAGATTAACGTCAACGGTACTATTGGCTTCGGTATAGCAACTGCCTGGAGTTGCTCCAAACAGTTCAGCCATGGAATCCTTCATCTCAGATGAGGAAACTGCGATTGGGACGAAACCCCGCAGTTCTACCGTTAAGCCAGCTGTAATGACTACACGTAGTTGCTCCATTAGGGCCGGTTCCGACCCACACTATCCTTTGGGAAAGAAGCTCAACATTCCCTTAAATCCATATGATGAGTAGGTACACCAGCCGAGTTTTTTAGAGGCATCTCCCCTTTGCTCGCCCAACCTTCAATTCAAATTGAAATCCCTACTCAAGCCACTGCTCGCATTAAATTTCTGGTGCAGCCCACCTCCACCGCCTGGATCGATCTAGCCCTCTCCAACATGGATGAGATTTTGCTAGACCATTCCCACTGCGAGCGCAAAGCCGCCAGCGCCGCCCTCAACCTGATGTTTCGCTATCCTTCTTCTCAACAGCTGGTCAAGATCCTGACGGCGCTCGCCAAAGAGGAACTGGAACACTTCGAGCAGGTAAACGGCTGGCTGGAACAACGCGGCGTCCCCTTAGCTCCCCTCAATGCTCCCCCCTACGGCGGCAAACTCAAAGCCCTAGTGCGTCGCAACGAACCCGATCGCATGTTGGATCTCTTACTCGTGAGCGGCTTAATTGAAGCCCGCAGCCACGAGCGCCTAGGGCTGTTGGCAGAGCATTGCCCCGAACCAGAACTGGCGGCCTTTTATCGCGGGCTGATGGCCTCTGAAGCCCGTCACTACGGAGCCTACTGGCTGCTGGCAGATGCCTATTTCGAGCGCGAGCAAATGACTCGGCGGCTAGAGGAACTAGCGGCGGCAGAAAGCGAAATTCTGTCCACGCTTCATCCCGAACCGCGAATTCACAGCTAACAGAGTGCATCGATCGTGCAGAACCAGTTCCGTCACTTTCTGATACGCGATTGGAAACCCCGAGATCGCCAGGTGGCTGCTGACCTAATTGGGTCGGTGTTGGCGGAATACGGCTTGGGTTGGGAACCGGAGGACACCGATCGCGACGTTGTCGACGTAGAAACTTGCTATCACGCCACTGGCGGCGAGTTTTGGGTGATAGAAACCGGCGATCGGGTGGTGGGCACGGCGGGCTACTATCCGGTGGAGCATGGCGAAAATGCTGTGGAGTTGCGCAAGATGTACCTGCTGCCGGAGGCTAGGGGGCAGGGGTTAGGACGATATTTGCTGGAGGTAGCGGAAGCGGCGATCGCTACACGGGGGTTTACCGAAATTTGGATTGAAACGGCAACGGTACTGAAGGAAGCCTGCCAGCTTTACGAACAAAACGGATTTGCACCTCCGGCAGGTAATGTGGGACCGGATGCTCAGCGGTGCGATCGGGTGTACGTGAAGCGGCTGGGCTGAAGCGCACAAAATACATGTTCCATACTCAACTGATTCGCTAAACCATCACGATGACTGCTAGCCCCACCCCTCTGCAAATTTTAGAAACCATGTTGCCGCCGCTGCGAATGGCAGCAGGCTATGCCCGCCACATTCAATCTCGAATCGTTGCGCAGCCATCGAAAGATGGAGACAATCCGTTTGCCTCGGCCCTCACCGATGCAGATTTATCCGTACAAACCTTTGTGGAAGTAGCCTTGCTGGGTAGCTTTCCCCACATTCGTTTCTACGGTGAGGAACACCAGCAGTCCTACAACACGAAATATTTTCGGGCGATTGACCTGGGAGAGGAGGGGGACTATCTGGTCACCCTCGACCCCATTGACGGCACTCTGTTCTACATGGATGGTTTTCCCAACTATCTGATTATTTTGACAGTGTTGAATGCCGATGACTTTGAAGCGGTATTGGCCATTAGCCCAGCGGAAGACTGCTATTACTACGCCCTGCGGGGTCAAGGGACGTTTGTCGGTCATCTAGAAAAGGGGTTAGACCTCGCTCGACCGCTGAAGATTGTCTCAACGAATACGGTGTTCTTGGCCAGCTTGATGACTCCATTACGACCCAAGCTAATCGATCGCTACGAGGTCGTTTGTTCTTCAGAAGACTACTCCCGCGATCGCGTCATTCCCAATACCAACGGAATCTTAAAAAATCAGCTTGGCGGGGTGGTGTTATCGAAGGGGCAGTTCATCGATGGGGCTGCGCTAGCGTTTTTGGCCAGAGAGGCGGGCTGTATCGTCAGCGATCATCGCGGACAACCGCTGCCAACTCTCGATCGCTGCGATAACTACTGCACTCCCGGAATCGCGATCGCTGCGACCGAGCAGATCCATCAAGATCTGATCGGTGCCTTAGAGGGGTTTGAACGATGACTATAGACTCTAGAGCGGTCTTTAACCAGAGCAAGATACAGCTCAAAGGCTTAACCAGCAATAGCGTCAGCGCTTCTGGATTGCAGATTTCCGCAGTTGCAGAAGCCCTGCGAGAATTGGGCTTCGGCGCATTGCTGCCGAAGCTAGTGGCGCTTCTGCCTGCAATCATTCAAGGCAATATTCAAAGCTCGGCATCGGGGGTGATTCAAGACCCCGCAGGCAGTGCCATCGGTGCAAGGGTAAAGCCGTCTCAATCCGGTGCGGGTGGAGCCAGCGCAGCCATTTACAGCAAGTTTCTCGACTTACAACCCATCCCCGCAATCCCGCAGGGGGCCTCTGTCTTTAATACCTCCACAGGGCCTGGAAAGCGGGTGCTGCACACCTATTCCCCTACGTTTGGCGGTTCTCCTAGCACCGTTGAAGATTGCCAAACCGCAGTAGAGCAATTAGCAAACGCCTACGCCAATGCCCTCGCAGCTTGCATTTGTGCCGCCTCCCCCCAAGGACATCTACCGGGTATTTCGCCGGTTAATCTGATCCCCATCTCCGGCAGAATCTTTGCTGGCCAGTTTAAAGACCCCGCCCTCAACCACCTGCATCCCAGCTACAGCTTGACCGCTATCGCGATCGCCCAAGCGGAGCTGATGCGCTTGAACCAGACCTTGTTACCCATCACGCTCTACTACCACGACAGTGGTGTATTCACTTGTGCCCAGCAGGTTGTGGGGGCTATTAATGTTGACGATTGATGGTCCAATTGAAGAACCGACTTATCCTCGATCGAATCAGTAACGATGAAAGCACAAATTTTGATCTTCGATGGGTTTGACGAACTGGATGCCATCGGCCCCTACGAAGTCTTTCAAAACGCCAGAGACTCGGGGGCCGATTTGGAAACGCAACTGGTTACACTTGATGGAGCCACCGAGGTGACGGCTTCCCACGGTCTGCAGATTCGTCCGCAGGGCACACTGGCAACTGATAGCGGTCTAGACCTATTAATCGTCCCCGGTGGGGGATGGGGCGATCGGGCTGAACGGGGGGCTTGGGCAGAAGTCCAGCGGGGGGACATTCCTGCAGCCCTTGCCCGCCTGCACCAATCCGGTACCACCCTTGCTTCCGTTTGTACTGGGGGAATGTTGGTGGCGGCCTCCGGTTTGTTAAAGGGGCGTCCCGCGATCGCTCATCAAGTGGCGATCGCAGATTTGCAGGCTGCTGGTGCAATCGTGACTCAGGCTCGGGTGGTGGATGACGGGGACATCGTCTCTTCGGGTGGAGTGACCTCCGGAATCGATCTGGCCCTGTGGCTAGTCGAACGATTCTTTGGCCGTTCTATTGCTCAAGCGGTGGAAACAGAGCTGGAATATCAGCGTTCGGGTTCCCTGTGGCGGCGAAGTATAAAGTATCACCTTTCAGGTGTAGATAGTATTGGAATCGATATCAGGCGACGAAAGAGCGGAAATTAAGTCATAGCCTGTACCCAAGACAGCAGTTTTAAGATAGAGCTGTGACGGAATAGGAACCGAGCCATAGCACTGATGGCTCATGTTTTGGGGGTAAGGGCGTGACAGACAAAGTATTTTGGAAAAATCCCTATCAAACGCAATTAGAAACTAAAGTTTCTTCTGTTGAGGGGGACACCATCACGCTAAGGGAAACGATCTTTTACGCCCTGTCTAGCGGTCAGGAAAGCGATACCGGTTCAATCGGGGGTTACCCAGTCCTATCGGCTCGTAAGAGCGGCCAGGAGATTTTCTATACGTTGCCCCATCACCATCAACTTGCGGTGGGGGATGTTGTGACCGTCGAGATTGATTGGTCCCGTCGCTATCAATTGATGCGCCTGCACTTTGCCGCAGAAGTGGTTCTGGAGGCAATGTCTAAAGAGTTAGCGGGCTCGGGCAAAATTGGTGCTCACATTTCTGCCGATAAGGCCCGCATCGACTTCGAATGGCCCCGCACCATTTCCCCTTGCTTGCCGCATATTAAGGACGTTGCTCGGTCCATTATTGAGGCAGATTTGCCAATTATCAGCGAGTTTAGCGATCGCCAAACGGAACAACGTTATTGGGAAGTTGAAGGATTCGCTAAGGTGCCCTGTGGAGGGACCCACCTCAAGCGCACCGGTGAAGTGGGAGACATCAAGCTGAAGCGCAAAAACATCGGCAAAGGCAAAGAAAGAGTGGAAATCACTTTGGTTCATCAATTTAGTACCCCTCCCTTCATACAATCCTCCTCAGACAGAGAATCGAGAACTCCCGTTCAACAGCTTGCGAGTCTGTCAGGGTAAAAAAAACGTTAATTCTTCTGCGAATTCCAGATCCAGTGAGAATGTGTACAGCATGCTTTTAGTGGACAACAATAGTCCGACTCGGTGGCTGGTGGAGATGTGCGATCGCCGTCACTGCTTGCGCAAACCATCTGGATAGAGTGGACATACACATTGACCCATCCAGCAGAGGTTCGAGCGGTGTTATCCCCCCGCCCACACGCATTTGTTCGATGGCGTGCATTGGCTGCATCGTCCATCGGTCTAGTAGCTGCAATCGTGGGTGTATTTATTCCCGAACAGTTGGCGGCCGAACCTGCTTTGGCGAGCCCCCTCAGTTCTGCGACGGTCGACCGGGTGGTGAATCTCGTGACAGTGGAGCTACTGCAGCAACCCCCTCAACCAGCGGCCATCCACGATGTGTTGGTACCTGAAGACCTTTTGCATACCGGACAAACCTCTCTGGCCCAGATGCTGTTCAATGACGACTCGCTGGTGCGGGTGGGTCAAAATTCGACGTTTACGTTTGCCCCTGAAACCCGTCAATTTCAATTGGATGCAGGGGTGATGATGATGATAACTCCACCCGGTGCGGGAGGTGCCGAGGTCATTACCCCCACTGCTATTGCTGGAGTCCAGGGCAGCCTGCTCACGGTGACCGCTCGTCTGCGAGAGGACGGCAAGCAAACGGCACTGATTTCGTCCTTTACCAGTCCTGCTGAGCTATTCAATCGCGATCGCCAAGTCATCGGCCAGTTAAATCCCCGCCAGATGGCATTGGTGGTGGATGGCGAGGTGGTGGCGATCGCTAATTTCAACGCCTGTGCCACTGTCTCTGGTAGTCCGATATTACAGGGATTAGCTAAGAATCACGATCTCTCAGGGGAATCCTCCAGAGCCGCCCAAACCATCCACATGGAGCGCGAGATTTTGCACAATCAGGTGGCTTGCACAGATTCCCTCGAAATTGTCGATCGTCCCGAGATTGATATTTTTGTTCCAACCCACTCCGACAATGAGCAACCTGAAGTTGAACCACCACCCATTATTGATGTTCCGCAAACCAGTCCCACAGTTCCAGAACTGGTGATTGATGAGGAGCCACGCGACACTAGCGTTGACGGAGGACAGCAGGATCCCAATCGGTAAGTTAAAAATAAAGTCTGTTCCCAGTCAGAATTCTGGATAGCCGAGAAAGCCTAAGCGACTTGACGATTCCCAAATAAGCGAGGCAAATGGAATCCAAAAACTTCAGTTAGACATGCCATAAAATGTTTCAAACAATACAGCTAAAACCTTAAGAGATTATAAAGATATCGCTTTTCTGCTCCTTTTGGTCAGTGTGTGTAATTCTTCTTACAACAATTCATAAACCTTACGTTTAGCATTAAGTCTCAGTAAAGATGCTATTGCCGATCTATTGCTGGATAGGCAATTAAGTTGTTAATTGAGTTTCTTTTATTGTTGGGGGTTGACTGTTTTTTCGATCTCCAACTGTTGAACGTTTGGGTTTTTTCATGACTGTTTCCGCTAGCGGCACCGTATCTCATGTTCCTGTCGATCGAGTTCATGTCAACTTCTCAGGTCCAAAATCAAGGAAAAAACAAACGCGTTCGCAACAGGACTCGATTGGGTTGTTTTTGCGGGAAATGGCCCGCTATCCGTTGCTGACCGCCAGTCAAGAGGTGGAACTGGCCCGAATTATTGTGGCGGGTGGCGCAGAGGGGGAACAGGCAAAGCGCAAGTTGGTCCGGGCGAATTTACGTCTTGTGGTATCGATTGCCAAAAAATATTTAAACCGTGGCGTACCGTTTCTCGATCTTATTCAAGAAGGCTCGATTGGCCTAATGCGGGCGGCTGAGAAGTTTGACTACGAGCGGGGCTACAAGTTTTCCACCTACGCCTATTGGTGGATTCGTCAGGGGATTACCCGCGCGATCGCCAGCCAATCGCGAACGGTGCGCCTGCCAGTACACATGGTGGAAAAGCTAAACCAGGTGAAAAAGGTCCGTCGTGAGTTGGCTCAGGAATTGGGTCGCCGCCCGACGAAAGAAGAGATTGCCAAGGCGCTTGATTTGAGCCCGGAGAAGTTGGATGAGGTGATGGATGCCGGGCGGCGAACGCTGTCACTGCACACCAAGGTAGGGAAAGAGGAAGATACCGAGCTGCTGCAGTTGATTGAGGATACGGACGAGATGGTGCCAGACGAGCGCATCGATCTCAATTTGTTGTCAGAGCAGGTAGATGAGGTTTTACATCATCTGACTTCGCGGGAGCGGGATATTATCCGGTTGCGGTTTGGGCTGCAGAATGGACGCAGTCATACGTTGGCGGAGATTGGTGACTTATACAGTTTGTCGCGGGAGCGGGTGCGGCAGATTCAGGCGAAAGCGATGCGGAAGTTGCGGCATCCTCGGCGGCAGCAGTTGTTGCGGGATTGGATGGTGATGGATTGAGGTCGCGATCCGGTTTTAGGGGTTTATGACTAGCGTTGGGAGGTCGCGAGGGGGCGGTCGCGTCCCCTCACGCTCCCGCGACCCAGGGACGATTGCTTCCCTTCTGTTGGGATTGAGGGGTTAGCTATTTGCGTGGGTGTCTAGCCACTGTTGTGCGTAGGCGATCGCGTCTTCACTTGTGGCAATTCGGCAGTCGGCTTGAGCTCGTTTTAGGGTTTTGAGTAATTTGCCGATTAGGGGGCTAGATTTAAGACGCAGTGCTTCAATTAATTGACGTCCGTTGATGACGGGGACTTGGTGGGCTAAGGGATCGGCGGGATCTTCGTAGCGGGTAATTAGGGGGGCGACGACTGGGTAGGGGATGCCAGCGGCTAGGGCGGCTAGGGCTACGGCGGGGAGTGCATTTCCTGCCAATTCAAACAGCTCGTAGAGCTGGCTGCGGGCTGGGGGGGTTGCTGCAAATTGGGCCAGGGTGGGCACTAGGGTGGCGATGCGATTGCCCCATTGCTGTTCGGCGCGGCTGTACTTGAGCCGCTGCATGATGGCTTCTAGCTGTTCGCTGGAGAGATGCAGAAATAGGACAGCGAAGAGGACGGTGGCGGTGCCGCTGCGGCGATCGCAGAGGGGTTGCTGCAACGTCTCGTAAGAAATGGGGTGGAGATCGCGCAGCTGGGAGAGGGCGGCAGTCATGCGGGCGGCGGCTGTAAAAGAACTGGCTTCGAGTTCTGGCAGCCAGTCTTGCAGTTGGTGGTCTTCCCAGGCGGCTTTCAGCCAGGTGAGGCCGATGTCCCCCAGCTCTAACATGTAGTACAGCTCGGTGCGGACCCGTTCGGCTGCGACCTCTTTAAGCAGGTGATGCCTTTGGGCGGTGGCGATGCGGGTGTCTTCGGTGAGGGTAAAACCCAGCTGGGCGGCTTGGCGATAGCCTCGCAGCAGGCGGAGGGGATCGGCGGTTAGGTTGTCGGGGTGCACCATGCGCAAGCGGCGATCTCGCACGTCTTGGCGGCCGTTGAGGGGGTCGATCCAGCGGTTGCTGTGCAGTTCGAGGGCGATCGCGTTACAGGTGAAGTCTCGCAACGAGAGATCCGCTTCCACCGTCGGCCCGGCTTGACAGGCAATGTCGATGGTGGCATTGTCCAGCACCACGCGGGAAATATTGCGGTCTTCGTCCAGAACCACAAACCCCCCGTGCAGCTGTTTCGCCAATCGTGCGGCCTGTTGAGTGGCATCGTGCTCCAGCACCAAGTCAATGTCGAGGAGTTTCCCGTCCGTACGGTTCATGAGCCAATCCCGCACTGCTCCGCCGACTAGATAGGTGGGTTTAGGCAATAGGTCTAGGGAAAAAGGCAGGGGAATAGTGGGTGTGGAAACGGTCAATCAAACCTCTGGGGTAGGGACGGGGCTGGAGATGGAATTGGGGTTTGGCTCGCGAACAAAACCGCCCCAAAAACCATTGGCATTCCAGTCTATGCCGTTTTGGGGCGGTTCTTCACAATTCGAGGGGTGCGGAATTGCTGGCGGCGTTATGTCTCTATATCTGCGACGGCTTTGGGGGTGCCTGCGGTCAGGACTTCGCAGCCGTCTTCCGTGACTAGGACGTCGTCTTCGATGCGGACGCCGATGCCGCGCCATTCGTCACCTACGTGGGAGAGTTCTTCCACCTCGCGATCGGGGGAAATGTAGATACCCGGTTCGACGGTGAGCACCATCCCGGGTTGGAACGTTCGCCATTCATCGTCCCCATCCTTGTAGGGGCCGACATCGTGGACGTCGATGCCCAGCCAGTGGCCGGTGCGGTGCATGTAAAAGGCTTTGTATTTGTCGTCTTCGATCAACTTGTCGATGTCTTCTCCGTTTTCGGGAACGAGTAAGCCGAGTTCAACTAGACCTTCAGTAATGATTCTGACGGCGGTGTCGTGGGGTTGGTTGTAGGTGTTGCCGGGTTTGACTTGGGCGATCGCCGCTTCTTGAGCGTCTAGAACTAGCTCGTAAATGGTTTTCTGGGCGAAATTGAATTTGCCGTTAATTGGGAAGGTACGGGTGATGTCGCTGTTGTAGTAGCCGTAGCAGCAGCCAGCGTCAATCAGCAGCAGGTCGTTGTCCTGCATTTGCTGGGTGTTCTCGATGTAGTGGAGGATGCAGGCGTTAGCTCCCGAGGCCACGATAGAGGGGTAGGCAGGACCGATACACCCTTGCTGGCGGAAGTAACCTTCGATTAACGCCTCGATCTCGTATTCGTATTTGCCGGGGTGGACGGCTGCTCGGGCAAGGTTGTGGGCTTCGGCGCCAATGTTGGCGGATTTGCGCATCATTTGCAGTTCTTCGTCAGTTTTGATGTTGCGCAGGGTGTGCAGGATGTGAGAAAGGTCGGTGAGGGCAATGGGGGCGCGGCCTCTGCGGGGGTAGTGGCGCAGTTGGGCCTGCCAGAAGCCAAAGACTTTGTGGTTGAAGCTCTCGTCTAGGCTGGGGTGGTAGTAAATGCGATCGGCGTCTTTCAGGTATTCGGGGAGTTTTTCGTCGAGTTCTTGAATAGGAAAAGCTTCGTCTGCGCCGTAGTGCTCTTTCGCTTTTTCGACTCCGGTCCGGTATCCCGTCCAAATTTCTTTTTCCCGCTCTCGGGGGCGGACGAACAGCACGAACTGATGCTCGGGATGGTGGGGGGCGATCACGGCAACAGCATTGGGTTCGTTGAAGCCGGTGAGGTAGTAAAAGTCGCTGTTTTGGCGGAAAGGATATTCGACGTCGTTGTTCATGACGGCGAGGGAGCCGCTGCGGACGATCGCGGTTCCTTGGCCTAATTGTTCTGCGAGCCGTTGGCGACGGGCTTTAAAGGTTTCGGGGTTGATAATCATTCAGGGAGACGGGTTGCTAGCGAGAGTTGTCTCTGTGTCCTTTTATTATGACCGATCTGAAGGTGGGGAAAGGGTTGGCGATGCCCGAGCTCCTATGCTGATGGTGTGTTGTGACGGTTGTGCTGCCAGAGCATTGTGCAACAGCAAGCCATTCCCCTTTGCCCTGGGGACCCTAGCCAAGAAAAGCCTCTGGGGTTAGCACGGGAACTCCGTCTCATGAGGGATTAGTGCGGGAGTCCAGCGATCGCTGGCGCTGTTCGATCAGCTGCTGGAGTTCCGATTCGCTTAATTGCCGATTCTGGGTATTCAGCGGGGTTTCAAACCAGATCGAACGCTGAGGAAACGGAATTGAAATGCCGCAGCGATCGAAGGCGTATTTCAGGCGGCGACGATACTCCCGCCCCACCGACCATTGCTTTAGGGGTTGCGTGTCGATCCACAGCCGGATAGTGATACTGTTGTCCCCAAAGTTGTCCACCCCCAATACTTGGGGAGGCTGGACGATCGCCTTTTGCCAATCAGCATCCTGCGCCATGTCCTGAGCAACGCGATCGATGGTGGCGATTGCAAAATCAAGGTCGGTGTCGTAGGCAATGTCGATGCCTAAATTGGCCCGAGAAAAGCCATTCGTAAGATTTTCCACGACTGAAATTGAGCTGTTTGGCACCACAATTAGATTGCCATCGGCGCTGCGCAACCGAGTAACCCGTAGGCTGAGGTCCTCCACGACTCCAGCGTAATCCCCGGTGGCAATCACATCCCCTTCACTGAATTGGTCCTCTAGCAAAATAAAGAAGCCGTTGATGACATCTTTCACAAGGCTTTGAGAGGCGAACGACACTGCCAAACCAATCAGGCCAGCTCCAGCCAAGATTGGCCCCACATCAACATTGATAGTGGGGAGAAATAGCAAGATACCAGCGGATAGAACGATCGTCCCCGCTACGCTTTTCAAGATGCCTGAAAATGTCTTTAGACGACGTCCTAGACGGGTGGACGTTCCCCCATGAATTCTTTGGCTGTAGCTGCTAAATAGGCTGTCAATCACCACCAAGCTGAGTCGGAACAAAACATAAGTACCGATTGCCAATAGCAGCACTTTTAGGGCAGATTCTGTCAGCCAGTCGCTAATGGAGGTTTTGATGTAACGGGTTTGCGGGAAGAAATTCAGGACGATCAAGCTGCCACAGATAATGGCTCCCCACTGCACCACCTGCAGCACAACGCCGAGTAGGTCTTGGAGCAGCCGCAGGCGGTTCTTCTGGACTTTCCACCGCTGCTGGGCGGCTGCTTGCTCGGCTTCCTGTTGTTCGTCAATCTCTTCCGGCCATGCTTCCTCTAGAGTTTTGGTGGCAGTGGGTAGCGGTACCGCTTCTGCGAACCCCTGCAACCGAGCCGAAAAGGCTTGCCGCAAGACCCCTCGCAAGCGGGACAACAGCCAGGTTAGGATCGTGACAGCGATAGCGATGCTGACCGAATAAATGCTGGCTTTCCTGAGGTAAGTGGGCTTGCGCTCCTCCACCGCCCGGTCTAATGCCTGTTGAATATCCCTGGCAGCGATCGCCGCTGCGGCCTCGATGCTTTGGATTCCGGATGCCTGGGCATCCCAAGGGGTAACGCTCATTAAATAGCGATCGGCCACATCGATCACGTAGAGGGTTGACTCGTCCGAATAGGGGGTGGCGTTAACCTGAGCAGGTAAGCTTCCCTCCACCACATCCCTGGCGATATTCCGCAGTTGCCGTTGAATTTCATCAGCCCGTTCTGCCACTGGCGAACTATCCTCCAAAGTGGCCTGGGAAATAGCTGGAGCAGCCACCAACACCACTCGACGGCCATCCAGCATGACCCATTGGGTCTCGATACGGGCACTAAAGGTGTCCAGAAGGGGGCCAGCGATCTCGCTGAGGCTATCGGTGATGGGGTTACCCGTCTGCTGTGCGGCAAGCTTGTGGGGGAGTGCAGCCAATGCAAAGCACAACATCACCACCAGTAATCGGCCCCAAAGCTTGATTCCCTGTTTCACCCGCTTGTTCCTTTCCTCTGGATTAATGTCGATTATGTTGGCTGCAATGGACTTTGGGTCACGGCAGCAATCAAGAGGCAAAATTGTCTGCGGTGGCTGAGGATTGAATCGGGTGCTGTAGATATGCAACAGGGCAAATGGCTGCTGATGGCCAGCGCGATCGCTGCGATCGCTGGAACGCAATGGGCGCTCTGGCATCAGAGGGAGCCAGAACAGCCATTTCCGCAACAAGACGCATTGACTCAACTCACTGATTCCCCACCGCTGACAGCTAGAAAGCTGAACCGACAGGCCGATTCACTCTCCCAAGAGCAAGCTGGATCCCGACTGGCTCCACTGCCCACTGATCGCCAACAATGGATCTGCGAGGTTGTCGTCATTGGTGGGTCGCTAGGAGGGGTGGCGGCTGCCGCCCATGCCATGCAGGCTGGTGCCCAAACTTGTGTCATCGAGCTCACCCCTTGGCTGGGGGGGCAAATGTCTTCCCAGGGGGTCTCGGCAATTGACGAGTCGCTGGTGATGCGCCAGCGGCAGAATTTCTCAGCTAGTTGGAATCAGTTCAAGCAACTGCTGCACAACCAAACTGTCGATCTTCCGGAAGCGGTGACAGGTGTTCCATCTGCAGAAGTTGCCGATATCAATAGCTGCTGGGTGGGGGAATTGTGTTTTCCACCCCAGGCAGGTCATCTCGCTGCGCAACACCTGTTGGAATCCAACCGCCAACAGGCCCCCGACAGCCGGTGGCGCACATCCACTGCTTTCAAGGGGGCGGAGTTTAATGCCGAGGGCGATCGCATCACCGCCATTTACGCCGTGGCCAGAACCCCGATCGCAGAGAACTACCTACCTGAGGGTCGTCTCTCGCGAGAGTTGCATCGTTGGTATGGCTGGGAATCGGATGACGTATTCGAGAAAACCGCCATTGAATTGCGCCCCCCTGCCGATCGCCCCTTCATTATCATTGATGCCACCGATACCGGCGAGCTGGTGGGATGGGCCAATCTTCCTCACCGTCTGGGTGCCGAGAGTCAGGCTACTACCGGTGAGCCCCATGCGGTAGCAGATAACCCCGATTGCACGCAGGCGTTTACGTTTCCTTTCGTGTTGGCGATTGCGCCAGATAACCAGCAATCGCTAGCCGAACTGGCCCAGCTGCCGACCGGATACAGCAAAGCCGAACACCGCCGCGATTTTTCTTTGAGTGGGTTTAACCTGTTTTCGGGTCGCAGCCTGTTTCACTATCGACGCATCGTTAGCATCAGCGGTAGCGATCCCCTAGTCGGCACACCGGGACTCGGGGACATGACCGCGATCAACTGGAATCGAGGCAATGACTGGAACTTGATGAATCCCCCCCTGTTGCTAAGCTCAGAGCAACTAAAAGTATCTGGCCAAGATCGCAACTGGCTAGGGGGACTCAATATCGATGCACTGCGGCAGGGGGAAAACCACGCCTTGCTGTTTGCCGAGTGGCTCATGACCCACCACTCCAGCCCCAATCGCCCACTGACACTACTCAAAGGTAGGAACGGCCCCTTACAAACAGCCTCTGGGTTGAGCATGTATCCCTACATTCGCGAAGGACGCAGAATTTTAGGACGCCCAGCCTACGACGATACATCGTTCATGCTGCGGGAGCAGGATATTCGCTACGACCTGTCAGGAGGGCGCGATTTTGCCCAAAAAGCTGTGGCCGTAACCAACTACGCGATCGATATTCACGGCTGCCGCTATCGCAACTGGGAGCCGTCTGGAGAAGCAGGCTCGGCCCCCGTCAACGAGTATGTCGTCAAGCCAATTTACGTGCCGTTGGAGGCCATGATTCCCCAACAAGTGGACAACTTGTTGATGGGTGGCAAAAGTATTGCTGTCACCCATATCGTGAATGCTGCCACTCGTACCCACTATGGGGAATGGAGTATCGGGGGGGCTGCCGGTGCGATCGCCGCTTACCAAATTGCTCAACCAAAGCCCTTAAACACAAGACCACTGACAAACTTGGCGACCCCCAACCAGCTAGCTGAAGTGCGGCACTTTTTAGAGTCTCAACAACTGCGAGTCCATTGGTAGTTAGCAGGGGAGAGAAAGGGTGGATCGCCGCTACCCGACAGTCAGATCGAGGGTTAACACTGCCTGATTCCCGTCTAGTGGAATCACGTCATTTAGGGGCTGGATATCTTCTCCGGCGATCGCCCGCGCCATTAACCGGTACTGTCCAGCCATAAACTCCCAACGGTGGCGCCACACCGTCCACTCGTAGGGGGTTGGAGGACGAGTTTGCTCAGCTACTTCCCATGTTTTGCCCCCATCCTGACTGACCTCTACGCGATCGATGGCGGTTTGACTGGCTAGCGCCATACCCGCTATTACAACCTGGCCTGGGGGAGTCTTTAACCTACGGTTACGGATAGACACTCGCTCCTGTTGCACTTGCCGCGATAGTGCGTGGGTGAGGATATTCGCTCGGTCGGACCACCCCTGCCGTTCCCAGTGCCCTTTAATCGGCTGGGCGATCGCCTCAATCTCCGATATCCACTTGGGCTGTTTTTGTCCGTACTTGCCAGGAATCAAAATGCGCAGGGGATAGCCATGGTCGATGGGCAACAGCTCCCCGTTCATCCCGTAGACCAAAAACACATCTGCATGCAATAACTCCTCCCGCAGTACTCCTGTCTCGTAGCCATCGGCCCCCCTGAGGGCAAACGCCGTAGCCTGCGGCAACAGGCCCACCCGTTCCAGCAACGGCAACAGACGAATCCCCCGCCAGCGGGCATTCCCCACTAGCTCTCCCCCCGCTTGATTGCCAATACATTCCAGCGTCCAATACACCTCTTCGGCTGGCTCGGCCTGAATGTCTGCCAGCGAGAGGGTGAGGGGATCGGTAACTAAGCCGAAGATAGCCAGCCGCCACTCCTCAAGATTGACGTCAGGGGTAGCAAAGGCCGACTGCACGTAAAAATCGTCAATCGGGGTTACCCAATGCTCTGGGAGAGGTTGCGAAAAATCCGATAGGTCCAGTAGGGGCCAACTGCCATCCACGGTAACAGCAGTGGCTGGATCGTTGGGAAGCATAACAGCGCCAACCATCACTGTTCCAGAGGCCAATGCCCCCCATTGCAAAAAGCGACGGCGAAAAAAACGGCGACCGCTGAAACTTGATGGCATAGCGACATTACTCAATCACGCCCTATCGAATCCCATTTGTGGGTTGGAAGGATATCCGATGGTATACCTCCCACCTGCTGAGCGCGATATGAAGCGACGAAATTCCTCCTCGTTCGGTAGGAGACATCAGAACGGGAGGCAGGGTCCGGTAGAATACTGTCGAATGTTAAAAGTCATAACAGTAGGGGTATTTAAAACATGTCTAAGCTTTCTCTGGCCAAACTTTTAGACGGCCCCGATGCAAGCACCCTGGCAGGTAAAAAAGTATTAGTTCGTGCAGATTTTAACGTTCCCTTAGATGATGCGGGCAACATTACCGACGATACCCGTATCCGTGCTGCACTGCCCACCATCAATGCCCTGACTGGCGCAGGCACAAAGGTGATTTTAGCCAGCCACTTCGGCCGTCCCAAGGGTCAGGTGAACGAAAGCATGCGCCTGACACCTGTTGCAGCCCGTCTTTCCGAAGTTCTAGGCCAAGAGGTCAAGAAGCCCAGCGACTGCATCGGCGATGAAGTCAAAGCAACCGTTGATGCCATGAGCAACGGCGATGTAGTTTTGCTGGAAAACGTTCGGTTCCACGCTGGTGAAGAAAAAAACGATCCCGAGTTTGCCAAATCCCTGGCTTCCGTCGCAGACTTCTATGTCAACGATGCATTCGGAACCGCCCACCGCGCCCACGCTTCCACCGCTGGCGTAACGGAATACCTCTCCCCTTCTGTAGCGGGCTACTTGATCGAGAAGGAGCTGCAGTTCCTGCAAGGGGCTATCGAAGCGCCCAAACGTCCTCTGGTGGCGATTGTTGGCGGTTCCAAAGTCTCCAGCAAAATCGGCGTCATCGAAACTTTGCTAGAGAAAGTGGACAAGCTGTTTGTTGGTGGTGGCATGATTTTTACCTTCTACAAGGCTCGCGGCCTCAGCGTCGGCAAGTCTTTGGTGGAAGAGGACAAACTGGAGCTGGCTAGGGCTCTGGAAGCTAAGGCAAAAGAGCGTGGTGTAGAGCTGCTGTTACCCACCGACGTGGTTGTGGCTGATAACTTTGCCCCCGATGCTAATGCTCAGACCGTGAGTGTGGATGCCATTCCTGATGGTTGGATGGGTCTGGATATCGGTCCCGATTCCATCAAGACTTTCCAAGCTGCACTGGCAGACTGCGGTTCTGTGATCTGGAATGGCCCCATGGGGGTTTTCGAATTCGATAAATTTGCCAAGGGCACCGAAGCGATCGCCACCACGTTGGCCGGTTTAACCGCTGGTGGCACCGTCACCATCATTGGTGGTGGTGACTCTGTAGCAGCTGTTGAAAAAGTCGGTGTCGCAGACCAAATGAGCCACATTTCCACCGGCGGTGGTGCTAGCCTCGAACTCCTAGAAGGTAAGACCCTGCCCGGCATTGCCGCTCTAGCTGATGCCTAGTGTTGGGATTTAGCTTCAGATGAAACCTTCCTCAAGACTTTGAGGGGGGTTAGAAGTTAGGGAGCCTCTTCGGGGCTCCCTTTTTTACAGATGCAGGTGGTTTGGGGGCTGGCCAAAAAGCTATTCAATGCGATCGGGGATGATCGGTTGGGCGGCTTGATAGTGTGTTTCGCAAAGCCAGAGGTAGTCGCCTGTGTAGGTTGGCATGCGCTTCAGTCCTAACCGCTGATGCTGGGGATCTTCTTTGCGCAGGAAGGCATGTAGAGCCAAGATGCCCGATCGCTCGGCTTCGCTGAGTAGACCATCTTTGAAGCGACCGGCTTCAGCGCTAGCCAATTCTCCGTCGAGCAAGGTGCTCGTGGCTTCTTTCATGGCATCCAGGGACTGCTGTATGGCCCAGTCGTCCATGATGGTTTCGCCGAAGTAAAGGTTAGCGGCGGGAACAGCGAGGGGCAGCACGGTTTTCAGAACCCGCGAGACCAAATTGGCGTAGGGCGCAACTTGGGTCACCCAGTCGCGGGGGGCATCGAACTCGTAGACGCCTAAGTTGGCCTGATGAACGCGGTGCTGGCAATTTTCGGCTTCGCACCACAGATGCAGGCGATAGCGTTTGTCAAAGAGCCGTCGCCAGTTGCCGTCTACAGGTTCCAGCGTAAATAGGCGAGGGCCTGCTTTGGCTTCGTTGGCAATGGCCCGCATGATGCCCATGGTGTAGTTGGCAATGCGGCTGTCCCACTCGGTTAAGTTGTCTTGGATTTCGGCAAAACCGCGATCGACTTTGGTTTCAATACGGCTGAGCTGTTCGCGGGTAGTTTCGTCTTCAAATCCGTAGAGTAAGTCCACAATTTCGTGACGGGTGCGGCAAAACTGACAGCGGTAGTGAGTATCCCCTTCTTCCAGAAACTGTCGCAGGGCGCTAATTTCAAACCGACCCATGCAGGCTCTATTGTTGCGTTGGGTAGGACAGGGAACGGCAAAGTAATAGCGGTCTTTGAGTCCGGGCCAGGTATCGGTAATCAGGGTGTGCAGCGTTTGCTGCAAAATGGTGGTGAAATATTCGGGCCAAACGGCTTCGGTATAGAGGTGAAGTTCCCGATCGCGCAGTTCCAGCATGGCTTCACCATGGCCTTTATTGCGCAAAAACATGCCTTTTTGCCAGTGCAGTCGGTGGGTTTTACCGTCGTTTTCGGGGCGTTGATAGATGTACTCGTGGGTGCGCACAATCATCCAGGGAATTAACCCCGGCGGTGATTCTTCCATGACGCAGACCATGGCAATGCGACGGCGGTTCGGTTCGGGCTCTTCTTCTGGCAGCCAGGGCAAGAGAGGGCGCACCTGGGGCACGTGCTGCGAGACCAGGCTACCCGTGCCGTCCTCCAAACGGTAGGAGACGTCGTATTTTTCCATCAGACGGAGGAAGAAGGGATAGAGTTCTGGGCTGTAGCGAGGTTCGTTAGTGAAGGGATGGTTGAGCCAGACGTCTTTGAGGCGACTGTCGGGCAACATGCCGTCCATTTCCTGGGTGGTGCGATCTTCTAGGACGAAGCCGATCGCTTTGGTGAGCCATTCCGGTTGCAGAACGACGTCATCTTTCAACGAGTCATCGTCGCCGTAGTACACGATGTAGCCCAGGTCGTGCATCAGGTCGGCTAGGGTGCGGGTGGCAATGGGGCTGAGGCCGTAACGCTGGCAAACGGTGGCAAAGTCATCGTAAGCAATGCGCGGTTCGCCCACAGCCAACAGTTCGTCCCGCGATGCACACCAGGCCCGGTTGAGCTTGGCTCCCATTTGGTCAAAGGTTTTGGCAGTGGCAGCAATCATTCGTTTAAGGGTGGCGATGCCGACTTTTTCGCCCGTGTCGGGGTCATCGACCAGGCTATCGACTTCGAGGAAGTCGACAATCATGTCGCTGTAGTCGCGCTTGAGGACGGGTTTATCGATGCGGGCGATGCGCTCTCCTGTTTTGCAGTGGGTGGAGACGATAATCACGCGGGCTTCTGTGCCCACCCGCAGGCGCAGCATGTTGAGCCAGTCTTCCACCTGACACTGCTGCACCCCTCGACGCGGTTCCCACAGCAGCAGATAAACCGAACGCTTGCTAAAGAAAAATTGGTGGGTGACCCGATACACCTCTTGTCCGCCAAAGTCCCAGGCGTTGAACTTGAGTTGGGTGTCGGGTTGGTCGGGATGGGGCAACCGGAGCGCCTGAATGTCGATACTGATGCCGTGGGTGGTTTGTTCCCCCGCTTGAGGATCGTTACCTGTTAGAGCTTTGAGTAACGTGGTTTTTCCCACATCCCCTTCGCCAATTAAGACCAGTTTGGCTTCGTGGATGGTTTCAACCTCCTGAGGGTTTTGCAAACTCTTCAGATAGGCAAAAAGCTCTTTAATGCCGCCTGAATAGGCACTTTGCACAATCGGGTTGAGAGGATTTCTGGAAAGGTCAAGCGTTGTCAGATTGGACAGCTGGGCGAGCGCCTCGGGAATCTCGCTGATTTGATTGTTGTAAAGGTAAAGCTCTGTCAGATTGGACAGCTGGGCGAGCGCCTCGGGAATCTCGTTGATTTGATTGTTGGAAAGGTCAAGCGTTGTCAGATTGGACAGCTGGGCGAGCGCCTCGGGAATCTCGCTGATTTGATTGTTGAAAAGGGAAAGCTCTGTCAGATTGGACAGCTGGGCGAGCGCCTCGGGAATCTCGCTGATTTGATTGTCGGAAAGGACAAGCGTTGTCAGATTGGACAGCTGGGCGAGCGCCTCGGGTATCTCGCTGATTTGATTGTTGGAAAGGTAAAGCTCTGTCAGATTGGACAGCTGGGCGAGCGCCTCGGGAATCTCGCTGATTTGATTGTTGGAAAGGTCAAGCCTAGTCAGATTGGACAGCTGGGCGAGCGCCTCGGGAATCTCGCTGATTTGATTGTTGAAAAGGGAAAGCCTAGTCAGAT
>JBFRWN010000074.1:0-20721 GCA_051439605.1 Synechococcus sp. | reverse complement strand
GGGCACCGCTACCTGCACCTGCGATAAAGGTTCTCAGCAAACGGCAAAACTGTGAGAGGTCCCAAGCAGCTTGACAATTGCTATGAATCTCCTACCGTCAAACGAGGCTAAACCTGCCATTTCCCGTCAAGATGGAAGCGACTCCGTTTGAGCCCTTCATGATTGCACTATACCCGGGTAGCTTTGACCCTATTACCTTCGGCCATCTCGATATCATTGGGCGGGCAGCCAGCCTGTTCGATCGCCTGATTGTGGCCGTGCTCAAAAATCCCACTAAAGATCCGCTGTTTAGAGTCGAACAGCGGATGCAGCAAATCGCAATTGCAACCCAGCAGTGGTCAAATGTGGAGGTGTCCAACTTTATGGGGCTAACTGTCACCCATGCTCGCCAGCAGAATGCAGCCGTTCTAATTCGGGGGCTACGAGCCGTTTCGGATTTTGAAATGGAGTTGCAAATGGCACACATCAACAAGACATTGGAACCCGATCTAGAAACGATTTTCCTATCCTGCTCCACCGAGCACAGTTTTCTCAGCAGCAGCGTCGTCAAAGAGATAGCCCGGCACGGTGGTCCCATTCAGCACCTAGTTCCCAAGCACGTGCAGCGGGACTTGGAGGCCGCGTTTTCGGTTTCACCATAGCGATCGAGTTGCGGCAATCAGATCCAGCTCATTTGGACTATCCAGTCACCCCGAAACCACATCCGGCGGTAAAACCCAGTGGGGGATAGTGGCAGCCCAAACCATAAGGGCCAGAAAAATAATCCACAGGCCAGAATAGCGATCGCCAGATTCCAGCCCCACCAGCGATAGACTCGATCGGGGTGAAATAACATCCGCTCCATACCCCAAGCCAGAGCCATGGTGCTAAATGCCAGTGCTCCCATGTAGTGATAGAGAAATGTGCAGCGGCTAACCACCATCCAGGGGAGAAGATTGGCTGCATACCCCACCAGCAAATACAGCTTGAAACTCCCGTCAATAGCGTTTTGCGGTTCCTTTGCGGACTTGATGGCTGAATCCCTGCTGCGAAGAAGCGGGTAGAACTTCTGGAAACAAAATGAGGCAATCGTTATTGTCGATGCCCACCACTGCAGCGGATTCCCAATGGCATGGATATCTCGCCATACCTCACCATCCTCAGCAAAAAAATAGGCGATGGGACGCCCCAATAGTGGCCAAGTCCACCATGAAGAACAGTAAGGATGGACTGGAGTATCTCCTGTCAGTGAGGTGGCACTGGCATGTCCTCCCAACATCTGTTGGTGGATCTGCATCAGCTGATTAGGAAAGCTCGCAATAGAAAGCGGTGGATCGTTCTCTAGTAACCACAGGTGGGGCAACCACTGCAGACCGTAGACGGCAACGGGTACTACTCCTAAACACAGTAGGTAATGCCACCATCGCAAATATCCCAGCTGAGCCCAGATTCCTAGTGGGTGGCCTGCCTTTCGAGCAGAGCTAGGGGATTTCAAACCTTTTGCAATCGTAGGGATGACCCTTGCTCCCAGAGCCAGCAAGGCCATTCCCCCCAGCCCGAGGGCATACCCCAGTCCATTCCACTTCACTGCGGAGCTGGCCCCTAGCAACAGCCCACAGCCCCCCAAAAGACAAAACCGTTGCCAACCCTGTCGCTGAAGTGCTGCAACGGCATAAATATGGGCGGTGACCCCGAACAGCACCAGCCATACATTCATCAGCCCAAATCGGGACTCTACCAAGAACAGCCCCTCCAGCAGCATTAGCAACCCGACCGTCAGCGCCAAGCGCCATCGCTGGGTTAACCGATAGACCAAGCCCGCCAGTGCAATTGGAATCAACGAACCGGCGATCGCTGATGCGATTCGATAACCAATGGCATTGCGTCCAAACAGCAAAATTCCGAGGGCAATTTCGTATTTACCCAACGGCGGATGGACATCAAACGGCGCCACCCCGTCTAAATAGCTCTCGGCGAAAACTGGGAAATACACTTCATCAAACACGGGTGGCTCTATGGCCCCAAGATGCCACAACCGCATCCCCAAGGCGATCGCCCAGATGACCAGCATGGCTAACCTGCCTGCTCGATTTACCCGGCAATCTTGGGGACAAGGTAGAGGTTGTGCAGGTCGTGTCATCGGATTGCCCACAGCACTGCGTTTGCCCAAGGCAACAGAGGTATTGCTTTAGCTGCGGTCATTTCAGTCGCCATACGAGCAATGCTGGCACAACCTGTCAGTTGCCACCAGCATTGAAGGAAAACCTATTGAGTGGGGTAAACGTTTGGCGCCGTTAATATCCAATATTACTTGACTTCTAAAGAGGTGAGGGAGGGGTCTTGAACCTCTAACTTGAGGCTACGATATCCTGCCGATTCAGCATAGTTGGATAATTCTGCGTCAGATAAGTTATCGGTCATGTAGTAAGTTGCGACAGCATCACGGCTAAATGCAATAGTGTCACCATGTTCCAGGTCGTAGGACGTTTGACGCTTGCCGTTAATTGTCAGACCATTGGTGCTGAGTTCGCCACGAGAATTGCCGTCTAAGATGCGATAAAGATGGTTCGCTTGACCCGGCACCGGTACCCTCAACAAAATGGCATGTTGGCGTGACACATAATTGGAATGCAGGACTAGCGCACTGCTAGGATCCCGCCCCAAGGAGTAGGTAGCGGCTTCGAGGGATACAGCACGACGCCCAGAATTATCTTCAATCACGAGGACATGACGAACTCTGCGACGCTGGGCGCTGGTGTCGATAGGTTGCGATCTGATCATTAGGGTCTCGTTGGATAATCTCGTTCAGGTGGGCGAATCGCGAGCCAAAAAGCAAACTTAACTAGCGAATCCACAGGTCAGATACCATCAATGTGCCCAGTTGTTTAAAACCTCCCATCGGCGATGGTGGAGGAGCCTTCTACGTATTTTCCGCAATCGACAGGGAACAACGTTGTTTTAAGGGAAGCTGTGAAGGAGCATTCCTCATAAAACATTTGAATCAGGACAGAGTGGGTTGCTATGGAACCGTATATTTACGCATATTAAATCTCCGCAAAACTCAGGATAAACCGGATAAAGTCAATATAAAAAGAGGAAGAGTTGTTAAACTCTTCCTCTTAATTCAAACCGAAACTAGGTCAGTTTAGAACTTGAAGGTGGTACGAACACCGCCAACTACGATGTCTTCATCATCGCCATCAACATTAGAGATGTAGTAGACACCGGGGGTGATGGTGAGATTCTCGGTGAGCGGGAAGCTGTAGTAAACCTCAGCTTGGATAGGCATATCGCCCGCACTATCGAGAGTATCATCGTCGCCGCGATCTTTCGCAACGAAGAAGTCCGGGCTACCCACCATAAAGCCACCGTTAGAGCCTTCGATGAACAGGTCGGGGAAAGCAAAACCAACTAGCCAGTCATCAGTGTCGTCAATTCCATCGGTTTCGAAGGCGTGAGCATACCAACCGGAGAAAATTGCCCAGGGTACGATCTCCCAAGTAAAGCCAAAGCCAACGGAGAAGAAATCGTCAGTGCTATCGCTGCTCGGATCGACCGCGGTGGAGGTACCTGCCAAAGACAGAAGCAAACTATCAACAGGAGTGGCTGCCAATTCTAACGAGTGCTGAGAGGGACCAGCGAAGAAACCTTCGTTTCTATCGTTACCTTCACCTTCAGCTGCATAACCGTAGGTGACATAGAATAGGTCTTCAACAGCTTCCCAAGAGAACATCACGGCTTGCTCACCGAGACCGTCCCAAACCAAGTCGCTACCACCATCTCCCCAGTCAGAGAGACCGTCGAAGGGAGTTGCGAAAAGAACGAGGTCAGTAGAAGCAATGCTGTTGATACCGAACAAGCCAGTCACGCGACCATCAAAGAGAGGGAAGCGATAGTAAACATCGTCCAGTTCTACGTCTTCACTATCGTCTTCGTTACCGCTGCTGTTACCGGAGAAGGTCAATGCAGCAGCAGTACTTCGGTCTTCAATATTGGTGCTGAACTGATTGGCTTCGCGAGACTGCAAGCGAACGCGCAATTGATCCTCACCGCTGAAGGAGGTATCGAAGTTCATCCGGATACGGTAGGGAACCTGAACGTTGTTAGTAACATCGTCGGGCTCGCTAGCTGCAAAAATACCAGAAATTACTTCGAAGCCCAGCTTCGAGGTAGTCGCATTCAAACCTAAGGGGTTAGCTTCTAACTCGGCAGTCTTCGCTTCCAGAGCATCAACACGACCCTTCAGAGCAGCCAGTTCAGCTGCAAATTCATCCTGAAGGCGCTGTACAACAGCTAAATCGTCTTTAGTAACTTTGTCAGCCAGACCTTCAGCAATCAGTTGGTTGATGACGTCTAAACATGCGTTCAAACCAGCAGCGAACTCGCCACGGGTCATGGCGCGCTGACCGCGGTAGGTACCATCGGGATAACCGGCAATACAGCCGTAGCGCTCAACCAAGGACTGTAGTGCCTGGAAGTACCAGTCAGTGGGCTGAACGTCGCTGAGATCCGATAGAGCGTTGACTTGAGCGAATTGTTCGGGCTGAACTTGCGCTTGAACTTCGCCACCAGCTACGAGCGCAGCGCCTACGGCAGCAGTACCTGCCAATAGGGCTTTCCAAGAAATTGCGGACATTTATGAACTCCTTTTCCTCACACAGACCTATTTATGACGGAGTTTCCTCCACAGGTGTTCAAACGTACAAATGCACATTGACGCACCCTAAATAGACTCAGTAGTCATAGTAGACGATTCTTATGCAATCGGCACTCATCAGCGCAGAATTTAATGTTTTAAAAAATTCGGTATAAATACTGACCCTCTGCCGATCGCCCTCGATGCCGCCAATCACGACAAACTTATAATTTTGATTGCCCCGATCGAGCGGCTACCTCGAACTTACTGGCTCGTGCCTTGCTGTTGACTCCTGCCACCAACCCAAATCTGGACCCTTCTCCATTGGACACTGCCACAATTGTTTTGCACGGGCTTAGCTTGAGCCGAACTCGGTTTCAGTTAGGGTCGCAAATTCACGCAGTAGTCATAGTCGACCAAAACATAAGGAATATTCTCTTCGAACCAGAGATCCCAGACTTCCATAGCAGCTTCGCTTTCCAGCCACTGATTCACAGTCGCCGTCCATTCGAGGTCTCCTGCGGGCAATATCAGCCCGTAGAAATCACAGGTTAAAGGACGCTCGGGGATTAACTTATACATTAAGTTCCCACAATAAACTGATTGGCTTGGATGTTGGACAATCTAGGGGTCTAACTTAATCCCTCTATTCCTGGGTTAACAGACGCGGCCCCATCGACTTAATCCCTGCAGCCCCCAACGGCGCTGTAACCACTATGCTCAACACGGCGATCGCCAGGATTGTTTGACCGCTTTCCACCGTCATTGAAGTCATCTTCCCCGCCACCACCATCGCCAGAGGAACTGCTCCCATCGCGGCTTGAACCGTTGCCTTGGGCCAGTAAGCGATGACGCAAAAAAGACGTTCTTTCCTCGACAAGTCCGATCCCATCAACGCCAGCCACACTCCGAAGCTGCGAGCTGCCAATCCGATAGTCAAGGTCAAAAGACCGACCCCAATTAGATCGCCATTCAGTTCTCCCAGTTGCACTTCGGTGCCAATGTAAACAAACAGCAGAATCTCAGCTAGCACCCAGATTTTGCCAAACTTCGCTGCCAGGCGGTTGGCCAACCCGTTGTTACGTTCGAGGATGACGAAGCCAATCGCCATGATCCCCAGCAGTGCGGCGATCGGCAGGATTGCTTTAATGGCAGGGTCTTCGGCCAGATCGTAGAACACCACCGCAACGATCGCGAAGATAATGACTTTCTTGGTGTCTCGCATGTGATATCGCTCGAAGAAGCGAACGAGGACAAAGCCAATGGCGGCACCTAGAGCGGCACCCAGGGCAATGCCCCCCGGCACACCCACGAGCAGATAGCCCCAGCCGGTCGATGACCCGCTAGCGATACCGGCAAAAATGCCGAATATCGTGATCGCAAAGACGTCGTCTACGGAGGCCCCGGCCAGCACCAGCGTCGGTACCTCCTTTTTCTTGCCAAAGCCCCCCTCTTTCAACTGCAGCATCGATGGCACCACCACGGCTGGGGAGACCGCTGCGATGATAAAGCCCAACATGCCTGCTTCAGGGAAGGGGAGTTCCAGCAAATAGTAAGCCGCCACCGTGACCGCTGTCCCCTCTAGCAGACCAGGCACAAAACTCATCCGGATGGCCGGTCCCCCAATGCGGTTCAGCGTTTCCTTGCTGATCCCCAAACCAGCTCGAATCAGAATGACGATCAGGGCAACCGTCTTTGCTTCTTGCAGGAACCCGTGTATCCCTGGATCGATTAAGTCCAGACCGCTGGGGCCCAAGAGAATGCCTGTGGCGATCATGCCTAAGATGCCGGGCAGACCCAGTTTGTTGAAGGCCAGGTTACCCAAGAGGGCAACTAATATGATGATGGCAACCTCGGTCAGCATTGGTGTTTGGTCTCGTTCTGGGTGTGGACTCAATACCTCGGAAATCTCAGCAGGGGTATGGTACCAACTCTGACGAAGAAAGTACGTACAGCTTAAAGCGCTTGCTATACATAGACTTGAGGGCACTGGTTGGAAGTTAGTGCATCGAATATTCGTTTAGTGCATCGAATATTCGTATAGCTTACCGATACTGGCTCTTAGCCGATCTCCAAGTTGAACACCATAACGCTTGCATGGTATGGCTCACAGCTTCTCATAAACTAACTATTGGCCAGTGCCTTTATCTGGAGAAACACTTCTTAACGTACTTGAGGACTTGGGGGAGGAAAGACCCTGTTAAACTGCAACAAAGCAGGATGATAGAGGCTTTTCAATCAAGTTTCGCTATTTCTGCTAACGAATTAGATTGTGTTTTGCTCGTTAAAAAACATATGGTTGCAACTTCCCCTCAACAATCAGCCGATACAAAGGCCCGCGTGCCCGATGAAACAATTTTGACGCCGCGTTTCTACACCACCGACTTCGAGGCCATGGCTGACCTGGACATATCCGGATATGAAGAGGACTTCGAAGCACTACTGGAAGAATTCCGCACGGACTACAACCGGCACCACTTTGTCCGGGGGGAAGAGTTCAATCGCTCTTGGGAAGAACTTGATGAAGAAGCCAAGCGGCTGTTTGTAGAATTTCTCGAGCGCTCCTGCACCGCAGAATTTTCTGGTTTCTTGCTATATAAAGAACTCTCTCGCAAGCTGAAGAACACCAACCCCGTGCTAGCGGAGTGCTTCCTGCTGATGAGTCGCGATGAAGCTCGCCATGCGGGATTCTTGAATAAAGCGATGGCGGACTTCAACCTGGCCCTCGACCTTAGTTTTCTCACAAAGAACAAGCAATACACTAAATTTGCCCCACGGTTCATCTTCTACGCTACTTACCTGTCCGAGAAAATCGGCTACTGGCGCTACATCAAGATCTTCCGTCACCTAGAGAAGAACCCTGATAACCGCGTTTATCCAATCTTCAACTTCTTCGAGAACTGGTGCCAAGACGAGAGTCGCCATGGCGATTTCTTCTCTCTCGTGATGAAAAGTCAGCCCCGCTTCTTAAATAACTGGTTAGCAAAGCTGTGGTGCCGATTCTTCCTGCTCTCGGTCTACGGGACAATGTACTTGAACGACGTCGCGATACGCCCTGAGTTTTACGAACTGTTGGGTCTCAATCCCAAAGACTACGACTTGGAAGTCATCAAGTGGACCAACCACGATTCATCTAAGGTGTTTCCCGTTGTCCTCAACGTCGAGCATCCAGAGTTCGAAGGTTGCCTGGATCGGTGTGTTTCCAACGTCGAGCAAATGAAACAGATAGATGCATCCAGCGCTCCTGGGTTCGTGAAGTCTCTGCAAAAGCTTCCACTTTACGCTGGAAATGTGTGGCAATTCATCCGTTTGTACGCCATGAAGCCCGTCACCAGTCCGGTGGACAAGCAATACCGTGCAGACCGCCAAGCTGCGGGTCAAGCAGCAACCGCTTAACGAATTCAACAAGCTGAATTTGCTTGAGCTCGGCAGCCCCACAAATCGGGGCTGCTTTCGACTTAAAGGCTCGATCGCATGCATAGCGGCTGGCGTCTTCGACTCGGACATTTCATCAGCCAAGCCAGTGATAGGGTAAAGAACCGCTGTCCGAACTGAAACGGCCATAACTATTGTTGGTGTAACTTTGCAGGTATGAATTCGACATTCGATCTTGTCCCCTTATTCGCGCTTTCCATCCTGGCAATTTTGGGGTGGGGATATTGGCGATCGCGCCAGCAGGGTCGAGCGGGGTTACTGGGGTGGCTGCAAAGTGTTTCGCTAATGCTTCCTTGGCTGGTGTTTTTAGGCTTATTTGCGACGGATGGCTACCTCAACGCCACAGGATTTGTGCTGCTGTTGACCATCTCAAGCGGTATTTACATCGCCGTGGGTCGACTAGCGCGGAAAGTATCTGAAGAAGAGAGGCTGGCAACTGCTGAGTTTCAACGCAAGCTTGCAGAGCGAGATCGGCAGACAGTAGAACATCGACAGAATGATGAGAACAGCCACAAGTCTCCGTTGACAGAAGCAGGCAGAGGCGATCGCAGAACAGACTCCTCTGGAAAAGACAATCAAGCGGGTCCCGAGGCATCTGAGGCTAAATCCTCACAGGAAGCAGAATTGTCAGGCATCAATCCAGAAGACCTACAGTCAATTCAGAGCATCTTTGGTATCGATACGTACTACGTGACAGAAGTTGTACCGTACGGCAATGGAGCTATCTTTAAGGGCAATCTGCGCAAAGAGGCTGCTGTTGTCTTACCTAACCTGCAAAAGAGTCTTAAACAGAGGGTGGGCGATCGCTACTGGCTGTTTATCGTGCGCGATCGGGAACAGAAAGCTTCGGTGGTGGTGCTACCGGATGAAACGGTGAATCAGCCCACACCCACCTCCTTCAAAGCACTGGCCAGTACGTTGCTGGTGGCCACCGTTGCCCTGGTGATGGAGTTAGCCGCTAACCTATTTGGGTTTAGTTTGACAGCTGCTCCCGAACGTTGGCTGGAGACCGTTCCGTTTGCTATCGGACTGATGAGCATCCCCTTCCTACACGAGATTGGTCAACGATGGATGGCTGGGCGCTATGGCGTTCGTCTCAGTCCGGCCTTTCTCATACCCACTTTAGGGCTAGGGACACTTGGCAGCCTCAATCGCATTGAGTCCCCCGTGCCCAATCGCCAGGCCCTATTTGACATTGCGATCGTCGGCCCCGCATTTGGGGGGATTGCCTCGCTGATTCTGTTTGTTCTTGGTCTCTTTCTATCCGGACATTCCTCCGATCTGTTTATCCCCAGCTCGTTTTTCCAGTACTCCGTATTGGCAGGCGGACTTTCCCGGCTGGTATTGGGGACACAACTACAAGCAGAGGTAGTCGGAATTCATCCTCTGGCTGTGGTCGGTTGGCTGGGATTGCTGATCTCGGCCCTCAGCCTCATTCCTGCAGGGCAGTTGGACGGTGGACGCATTGTCCAAGCGGTGTACGGCCGCAAAATTGTGGGTCGAACAACGTTTATTTCTATTGCCCTCTTAGCCCTAGCGGCATTGGGCAACCAGGTCGCCCTCTACTGGGCTCTTTTGGTGCTACTGATTGCCCGCGATACAGAACGTCCTCCACAAGATGAAATCACAGAAACTGATGCAACACGGGATGCCCTGGCATTGGTCGCTCTGTTTCTGATGGCCCTGATGTTACTTCCGGTGGCTCCCCCACTGGCAACCCGTTTGGGGATTGGCCCCCTCTAGTCCCGTTACCCGATCGGTATGTCCCGTCACCCATCAGTGATTATCGAGCGCGCCGTTTCCGTCCCCATGTCAGACGGTATTTCTCTGTGCGCCGACATCTATCGGCCCCGTAATTTTGAAATCCCCCTCCCAGTTTTATTGATGCGCTTGCCCTACGGACGGGAGGTGGCATCAACAGTGGTATATGCCCATCCCAGTTGGTACGCAACTCACGGATTTATCGTTGTTATTCAAGATGTCAGGGGCTGCGGTCGTTCTGAAGGGACGTTTTATCCCCTGCAAACCGCTGAAATCTCTGATGGTGTTGACAGCATCAACTGGTGTCGCCAACTCCCCGGCAGCAACGGCAAGGTGGGCATGTATGGATTCTCTTATCAAGGGATAACCCAGTTCCAGGCTGTAGCCGGTGGCGCAACATCTGCGGGACTGGTGGCAATCGCCCCTGGTATGGCAGCGATTGACCGCTTTCGTGGATGGTGCTACTGGGGAGGAGCCTTAGCCCTCGATGTCGTTTTACCTTGGAGCCTGCAGCTCGCTCAGGATCGAGCTCAGTTCAAAGCCCAAGAACCCGATGCGACTGAATTAGGAGAAGCTCGTTCGCAGATCGGTCGCTGGTTAGAATTCACCCCCCTCGATCGCCTAGCACCGTTAGCCAATAAAAGCTACGGGAAGTTTTATTTCGATTGGGTTCGCGAGGCAATTGCCGACAGCCCGTACGACATCAAACTCAACCCCAAACAGCGATTGCAGGGAACCTACGATCTTCCTGGCCTGCACATTGCCGGTTGGGCGGACAGCTATCTATTAGGCACCCTGCAAGCCTACGAGTGGCTGGTCAACCAAACTCAACATCCCCAACATCTTATCGTGGGACCCTGGCAACATATTCCCTGGTCCCGACGGGTGGGAGAAATGGATTTTGGACCCGACGCCAGCCCCCAGATCGATCGCCTGCAGGTGCAATGGTTTAACCGCTGGCTCCGCGAAGACAGCGACTCTACAGGAAAACCCCAACCCACTACATCATTCAAATCAACGACGACACCTCAACAGGAGTCTGAAATTGTTCTGACGGATGAGACTCCCGTACAGCTTTTTGAGATGGGGAGCAACCGTTGGATACAGTTCAAATCTTGGCCAGTCCCCACCACACCTAAAACCTTGTGGTTATCCAGTCAAGGACTTGCGAATGGGCCTGACAGCGATGGCAAGTTGGTGGATAGCCCTGATGAAATCGCAGATGTAGAGTTCGACACTTACGTCTACGATCCGAGAATTGCCAACCCCACCACTCCCTACGGTCCTTACGTTCAGCAGTCTGTTCACCAGCGTCCCGATTTGGTGTTGTACACCAGCGAAGCATTCGAAACACCGCTGGCAATTTTAGGAGCCCCAAGATTTCATTTGTATGCTGCTACCACCGGCTTGGATACGGACTGGGTTGTCAAACTTATGCGCATTAGCGACAGTGGTCAGGCTTTGCTCCTGACGGCTGGTGTGTTGCGGGCCCGGTTTAGAAACTCTTTATCCGAACCCGAAGAATTAACTCCAGATCGAATTCTGGATTTCACTATCGACCTCAGACCCACCTGCTGGAGGATTCAAGCGGGAGAAAGGCTACAAATTGCGATCGCCAGTTCCGCATTCCCCTGGATCGATCGCAATCCCAACACGGGACAATGCCCAGCCACTGCCCAATTCAGCGATTTTCAAATGGCGACCCAAACCATTTTTCATTTCCATCAATGGCCATCCCGGTTAGTTCTGCCGGTTAGGCAGCAATAACAAAGGCACAGGCGGGTTCACTGAGAATTCTTTCGCATCAACTAATACTGCATTTGTTGGCTGCATCTGCCGGTCAAGTTCCTCAATCAGTGGCTCTGGAAACGCGTGCCAGTCTTCTCGACTGGCCCAATAGATAACCAGCACCACAGATTCGGGCTGTTTTGGCGATCGCCATACGGACTTATGTAAAAAACCTGGTTGTTCCCGCAAGGCCGACGTCCAGATTTTTTCATCTCGCCGCAAGAACTCCTCTTGTTCGGTAACTGGGACGTTAAACTCCAGCCACTCTACAACTGCTGTGCTGGGCATCTGGTTTGCAGAATATACCGCTGCCATATCAAAGCCGCCAACCACTCCTATGCTCCACAACAGTAACGTCATTGCGATCGCCCACAGGGTCCGCCTCCAATTGCCCATCTTCTGCCCTAATTGCACAATAACTACCGTTGTTATCTCCCCAGTACAATCATCCTGAAAATGTTGGTTTAAAGCAAAATGGGAGTCTGATAAGTTAGACCCTCTTACCAAGACATGTAGGGAAGTTGGGCAGCTGTTGCACGAGTATCTTCTGTGTTCGACACCAGTTGTCCGCACATATCCCAGGTGCCTTCAACCAGCATTTGTCGGGGACCCTCTTTCATTTCCACTGCAATCGAGCGATCTCCGAACGTCACTCTCAAGTTCGTGACATCAACAAAAATATCGAGAGTAGGCTCCGCCCCAATTGCATCCTGTAAAGTTGCGACATCCTCAGGTGAGGTAATCAAACACGGTACCCCCATTGCCAAACAATTCCCAAAGAAAATCTCGGCAAAACTCTCTCCAACAATTGCTTCAATTCCCCAACGGGCAATGGCTTGAGGAGCGTGCTCTCGGCTAGAACCACAGCCAAAATTGGCATTCACCACCAATACCTTCGCCCCTTGAAACTGGGGCAAATCAAATGGGTGCAAACCTTCGGCAGCTTTGCGATCGTCCAAGAAAACCTGCTCACCCAACCCATCGAAGGTCACACAGCGCAGAAACCGAGCTGGAATGATGCGATCGGTATCAATATCGTTACCTAGCAAGGGCAATCCACGCCCTTGAACAGTTTGAATTTCATTTGCCATGACTAGCCCTCTGTTGCCATCTCTCGAACATCAGCCACTGCACCATGAACAGCAGCAGCCACAACCATAGCTGGACTCATCAGCAGAGTTCTCCCGGTCGCCGATCCTTGACGGCCCTTAAAGTTGCGATTTGAAGAGGAGGCACTCATCTGAGTCCCCACCAACTTGTCAGGGTTCATCGCCAGACACATAGAACATCCAGCATTACGCCATTCAAAACCAGCCTCGATAAATATCTCGTCTAACCCAGCTGCCTCGGCCTGCTGCTTCACAGCTTCAGACCCCGGCACAATAAATGCCTTCACCCCTGCGGCGACTTTGCGACCTTTTGCATATTTGGCAGCCTCCTGCAAATCGCTTAAGCGCCCGTTAGTACAACTCCCCACAAAACACACATCAACTTTAGTGCCCTGAATGGGTTGACCGGGAGACAGGTGCATATATTGATAAGCCTCTTCCACTGTCTGGCGCTCATCAGCAGAGAATTCATCGGGTGTGGGAATGGTTTCATCCACGGCAATCCCTTGGCCGGGGGTAATCCCCCAGGTTACAGTCGGTGCAATATCTGCAGCGTCAAAGACCACAATGTCGTCATAATCCGCATCTGCATCGCTACGCAGGCTATCCCACCAAGCTAAAGCCCGATCCCAATCCTTGCCCTTGGGGGCATAGTCGCGCCCCTTCAGATACTCGTAGGTCACAGCATCAGGGTTGACGTAGCCGCAACGAGCCCCACCCTCAATAGACATGTTGCAGATGGTCATCCGCTCTTCCATCGACAATGATTCGATCGTCGAGCCAGCGTATTCGTAGGCAAAGCCCACTCCACCCTTCACCCCTAACTTGCGAATGAGGTGAAGAACGACATCCTTCGCGTAGACACCTGGAGCCAGCGTTCCGTTAACCTCGACTCGTCGAACCTTCAATTTGTCTAAAGCCAATGTTTGAGAGGCAAGAACATCTCTGACTTGGCTGGTACCGATACCAAACGCGATCGCCCCCAAGGCCCCATGGGTCGAGGTGTGACTATCTCCACAGGCAATGGTCATACCCGGCTGGGTCAGTCCTTGCTCGGGAGCAATAACATGCACAATTCCTTGTTTGCCAGACCCCACCTTTTGCAACTGGATATCAAAATCCCGACAGTTGGCCTCCAATGCCTGCATCATTTCCTCCGCTAACACATCTTGCAGAGGTCGCGACTGATCTTCAGTGGGAACAATATGATCGACAGTTGCAACTGTTCTGTTCGGCATTGCAACCGTTAAACCGCGCTCGCGCAACATCGCAAACGCCTGTGGGCTGGTCACTTCATGAATCAGGTGTAGACCAATCAATAGCTGAGTCTGGCCAGAGGGCAGCGTCCCTACCGTATGCGCATTCCACACCTTGTCAAATAATGTTCCGCGACTCATGAACCGGAAAGCCTAAAGAATTATGTAGCACCCAATACTAACAGATCCAAAGACAGTAGTTGCCAGCCATCAGGCACCTCTTTCCAAAGTCCATATCGGTATGGTGTGCAAGTAATGATGCTCCCCTCGCAAACCATCAAGCATGCAATCGATATGGCAACCATAACTTTACTTGGACAACAGTTGATGAGCGTCCATTAGCAACAGGTGGTGCCGTTTGTAGCAATTTCGATGGAGATAGTGGAGTATCAGCGTCACCACAGTCATGTTGCAGAGCGCGGAGAAACAGAGGCGGCTGTCTGGGCTAAGCGTACGTTGCTCCGCTCCCTACAGCCAAAGACAGTGCAACAGCGGTAATTCTGAGACCATGCGGGGATGATTGTTCCGAAGATTAATTTAGGGGAACGCCTGTTCCAGTTGGCTGCAGCCAAGAACAAAGTTAATGGGAGATCGAGCTTGAGGAAGCAATTGGATCCAACTGTTGACTTGCCCAGCGTCATGCAAGCCTGTAGCCTGCAAGGGCGATTTGCCATCCAATTTTCCCCACAAGCTTTGAGTGCTTTGCACATCTGTACCAACCAGAACCTGCTTTCATTCCTGAATTCCCGACCTGAATTTCTCTAATGACTTTACACGACCTTTGCTGCAGATTCTAACAAATGGGAGTGGAGTATGCTTGACAAAGAAGGAATCAGATACTACGTAAAAATATACAATGAAATCCTGAAAAATCATCAAATCTTTGTCGCCGAAAAAGATTTGGTAAATATCTACAAATTAATAGTTCTGACTTTTGAACTTGATGATTTATATGACTCAACGAAACAGCTTCCTAGCGAGACGGGATTGAATAAAATAAAGAAAGAAATGATCTCCCTTATGCCAAACAATCATCCTATCGCCTTATATTCAATTGAGCTTGTTTTCAAGGCAATGGAGGAGGAAGCTCAATGTGACTTGAGTGAATCGCTGACACGTTATTTGAGTATTTGCGGCAAAAGTATAGGTGCTCAGCTTGTTGCAGGCTATTTAGCAAGCAGAAGCTGCATTGCTCAGGATATTTGGCTTTCAAAGCCTATCACCAAGTTTAACGATGAGATAAATAATCTTATCAGGCTTGCAAACGACTATTTAGATGTAACTGTTGATATACAACGAATGTCTAAAGAGGTTCCACAAATAAAGGCTATACATTTCTTTCGTAGCAAATTTGCTCTCAAGATCTATATCTGTCAAAGATTCATCTTTCACAAAGCCCGCTATTACTTGTATCAGCTTGCTTTTAGATGTTTTAACTTCTCCTCCTATAGGAGAGGTTATTTGACTGCGATCGATTGTTCCGAATCAGTCCTTGATTTAGCTGTCAAAGCTTATATCACTGACAAAAAGTCTGGTCGGGAACCAGACCCTTAGCTGTGTGTAATAAAGAAAGAGGCTATTGAATAGATATGCTTCTTTCCTGAAAGTTCCACTCGGAGGAAAATGAGCACTGCCTAGATTACGTTAACTATTGGGCATGAGTCCTCTTGTAAAATTCCTGGATCCAAATCGTTTGGTGCTTTCCCCTAGAAGTTATCCAGTAGATGTATGCATAGGATTTTACTCAGCATTGCTTGTATGCCATGCTTTGGATTTTTACAGATTGCCATTGACTCTTTCAAGCACTCGTAAAGATTCCCGAACGCCTGCAGTCACCTCAGAATCTCCTTAGCTAGGGTAGACATGTTGTCCCTAGCGAGGATCTCGGCCATGCAGGTATTGAAACAGCAAGATCGTCAAGTGCGAGAACAACTGCTGTGGATTGGGGGTCAACGGCGAGCGGGTAGAGAAGTGCGAGAAATTGCTAACCCCTTTGACGGCAGCACTGTCAGCCGCGTGCATTTTGGTGATGCGGACCTGCTGGATGAAGCCATTTCCATCGCCCACAACACCTTTATCAATCTTTGGCGCGGCGCCCCAGCCCACCAACGAGCCACCATACTGACCAATGCAGCATCTTTAATTGAAGCGAAGGGTGAACAACTGGCCCAAGCGATCGCTGAGGAAGTAGGCAAGCCGATTAAAGTTGCGCGTGGGGAAGCCAGCCGAGCAGTCAAGACCTTTCAAGATGCGGCCCACGCCTGTCTGGAATTGCGGGGAGAACAAATTCCCATGGACGTCGTGCCCAATGGGGAAGGGAAATTTGCAGTCACCATGCACCAACCCCTTGGCGTTGTGGGCGGCATCACCCCGTTCAACTTCCCTCTTAACTTGGTCGCTCACAAAGTAGCTCCTGCTCTAGCCGCCGGAAACACCGTCGTGATGAAGCCCCCCAGCGACGGGCCATCCCCCGCCCTCATGCTGGCGGAGATTTTGTCCGAAGCGGGTTTACCCCCCGGCGTCTTTAACGTGGTGCCCTGCGGAGGGGCGATCGCCGAAACGTTGGCCACCGATCCTCGCATCGAAGTGCTGACATTTACTGGTAGCGCCGATGTGGGGTGGCACCTGCGATCGCTAGCCCGCGAGAAGAAAGTCATGTTAGAGCTTGGCTCCATGAGCCCGGCGATCGTCCATAGCGATGCTGACCTAGATCTAGCCGTTGAGAAATGTGTCTTTGGCGGGTTCGCTTTTTCCGGTCAAGTGTGCATCCATACCCAGCGAGTGTTGGTGCATGCCGCCATTTACGAGCAGTTCAAACAGAAGTTTCTAGCTGCCGTCAATGCTTTAGGGGTGGGCGATCAGCTTGACGAACACACGTTTGTGGGGCCGCTGGTGCGCCAGAAAGACGTCGAGCGAGTGCATCAATGGGTGACGGAAGCCGCTGCTGCGGGAGCCACCATTCTGACCGGGGGACAGGTGCATGCAGAGCACTCCACCTGCTATCTCCCAACCGTTATCGAAAATCTGCCTCCAGAAACCACAATGGCCTGCAGCGAAGTGTTCGGTCCCGTAGTGGTGCTGCAACCCTACGCCACCTTTGACGAGGCGATCGCGATCGCCAACGACACCCCCTACACAGGCTTAAACGCGGGGGTATTCACCAACGACTATCGCTTAGCCCTAAAAGCCGGTCGAGAGCTCACCCCCGGAACGGTGCTAATTAACAACAGCCCCACCTGGCGAGTGGACCACATGCCCTACGGAGGCCGTGGAAAATCCGGCTCAGGCCGAGAAGGCCCCCGTTATGCAATCGAGGAAATGACTGAAATCAAGCTGATTGTCTTCGATCTCTAAGTCCATTCTTTTAGATCTAATTCCTCCCCCTCTTCAAATATTTTCGAACGCACTTCTTATCTCTACCGGCCTCCGAACGGGGCCTCCCCTCTTCACGATTGTGGCAACAGGGGTCAAGGGGAAAGCGCCTCGCCCCTTTGTCGCGGGAGCACGAGGGGGCGGTCGCGCCCCTCGCAATCTTTCAACGCCAGTCCACCCCTCTTAAGATCCGTAAAATCCACAGTCCCAATTTGTAGGCCAAAAACCCAAGTAACCCGGTGAACTGCGCTAATATGATTCAAGTCCTGAGGTGTTGGTGACTGCCAATATGTTTTTTGATCTGTAATCTTCGACATCAGGAGTCGGGAGATAAGCTACAGAGCAGTAGGCCGGGTAGTGGTTCGCCACGTAACAACCCGGAAACTATCTAAGGCTGCCGAGACTCTTTCCTGGCAATCAGGGGTCGAAACCTGAGGTAAGACGGCACTGCGGGACTAACCCTTTTTACAAATGAATAGCCAAAGCAAAGCTCTCTACCGGGAGCTTTTTTTATTGCCACAAATATTTTTTCTCGTTCCACAGCACTTCAGACACCCTAAAACGGCCGAAAGCCTTACCAGGAAAAGCCTGAAACAATTCAGACTAAAATAGTCTGAATTGTTTGACAAGCGAAAAACAGAATGCTAACTTAGCTCTCAATGATTTGTATCGTTGACCCAAATACCAAGTCTTAGAGATGACCCAAGCTATTTCTCCGGTGTCAGAGCTATCCACCGCTCTCACCTCCAAAGTCAGCCACCTGCAATGTAAAGAGTGCGGCGAACATCACGAAGCCACCGCTCAACACGTTTGCGAATTTTGCTTTGGTCCTTTAGAAGTGGCCTACGATTACGACCTCATCAAGCGGACGGTCTCGCGCGACAGTATTGCTAACGGTCCCAACTCCATCTGGCGCTACCGCGAGTTTTTGCCTGTCGATACCGATACCCCCATCGATGTCGGCACCGGCATGACCCCTTTAGTTAAGGCCGAGCGGTTGGGTCGCCGCTTGGGTCTGAACAACCTCTACATCAAGAACGATGCAGTCAACATGCCCACCTTGAGCTTCAAGGATCGGGTGGTATCCGTGGCCCTGACACGCGCTGTAGAACTCGGATTCAGCACTGTCTCCTGCGCCAGCACCGGTAATCTGGCCAACTCCGTCGCGGCGATCGCCGCCCATGCGGGTCTGGAATGCACTATTTTCATTCCCTCCGATCTGGAAGCAGGCAAAGTATTGGGCTCTCTGATCTATAACCCCACCGTGATGGCGGTTGAGGGCAACTACGACCAGGTGAATCGCCTCTGCTCCGAAGTGGCCAACACCTACGGCTGGGGCTTTGTCAACATTAACCTTCGTCCCTATTACTCCGAAGGCTCCAAGACGCTGGGCTTCGAGGTGGCCGAGCAGCTGGGTTGGCAACTGCCCGACCATGTAGTTACCCCGCTGGCTTCCGGCTCCATGTACAACAAGGTGTACAAGGGTTTCCAAGAATTCATCAAGACTGGTCTGGTTGAGGCCAAAGATGTCCGCATGAGCGGCGCCCAGGCTGAAGGCTGCTCTCCCATCTATCAGGCATTCAAAGACGGTCGGGACTTCGTTACCCCCGTGAAGCCCAACACCATCGCCAAGTCCATCGCGATCGGTAACCCCGCTGACGGCATCTACGCCCTTGAGCTAGCCCGCAAGACAAACGGCAACATCGAAGCGGCCAACGACCCCGAAATCATTGAAGGCATCAAGCTGCTAGCAGAGACCGAAGGCATCTTCACTGAAACCGCTGGTGGAACTACCGTTGCCGTACTGAAGAAATTGGCGGAGTCCGGTCGAATTGGTGCTGATGAAGTCACCGTTGCCTACATTACCGGTAACGGTCTCAAGACCCAGGAGGCGATCCAGTCCCACGTCGGTCATCCCTTGGTCATCTCACCCAAACTGGAGAGCTTTGAGCAAGCTTTAGAGCGCGCCCGCACCCTGGAGCGTCTCGATTGGCAAGAGGTTACGGTATAACCACCTGATTCTGGCCCTCGGTTGAGCTTTTTGGCTTGCACCGAACGTCACTACTGTTCATTCCCTCTGACCAAATTCCACTTATTCCAGTTCATTGTCTGAAAGTAAACACCCTATGGCTATCAAAGTTCTGATTCCCACCCCTCTGCAGAAACTCACCAACAATCTAGCGGAAGTGGAATGCGAAGGCGGCACCATTACTGAACTACTCGACTCGCTAGAGTCTTCTTGTCCCGGCATTAAAAAGCGATTGTGCGATGATTCCGGTAGCTTGCGCCGTTTTGTTAATTTCTACGTGAACGACGAAGATATTCGCTTCCTGGACAACACCAGCACTGGCTTGAGCGATGGCGATGTTGTTAGCATTATCCCCGCGATCGCTGGTGGGTTATGAGGATAACAGCTGCCAAGTTTCATAGCCAATCTCGTTTAGTTAGATTGGAACGGTGCCGGTTATTCTGCTCCAAAGTAGGGTAGCTAGTAGAACAGTTGTTCAAATTTGGCATTACATAAACATGAGTAGTGCTTAAAATTGACAATGTATAATTGAAAACGTCTATCGAGGTGAAGTTATGTCAAAAGCACCTGCGACTTCAGACTTGACAGCCGTTCAGTCCGAACCGGAAACTCAGTTAGTAACCGAAAGACGCCCGTGGGGAACTTACACGGTGCTAGAAGAGGGACCTGGCTACAAGATTAAGCGGATTGTGGTCGAGCCCAAGCACCGTCTTAGCCTGCAAATGCATCATCATCGAAGCGAACACTGGATTGTAGTTTCCGGTACGGCGAAGGTAACCTGCGATGGTAGCGAACAGGTGTTATCGAACAATCAATCAACGTTTGTTCCACCCTGCAGCAGACACCGCCTGGAAAATCCTGGGGTGATTCCCCTCGTGATTATTGAAGTTCAAAACGGTCAGTATCTCGGTGAGGATGACATCATTCGCTTCAATGACGATTACGACCGCATTCCAGACGCTTAATACGGCTTGTTTCAAAAACATTCGATTTTGGGTAATAAAACAGGCAAAAACGAGCCACCTTATTGATGGCTGCGGTAAGCGCCGAAATGGGTCGTCAGGCTGCGATATTAGGCTGGGCGTCGGAAGCGCTCAAAGCCCAAAAGCTCCAACCAATGAGGATGCGGTTGCCCCGTCGTCAGTTCCACTGGACTTTTCCCCCACCCGCTCGGGATGCTCGCTTCGCATAAATGTCCGATGGTTGAGAAAAAACCTTAACAGCTCTAGATAGGGCTTGCTGAAAAAGGAATCTCCGTCGTTGAGAGCAAATTCGAAGTAGAAGAATAGTTTGGAAAGAAGGATCGGCAGCGAATGTCATGCGCAAGATGCCGAAGTGGATCGCCTGATTGAAGCT
>JBFRWN010000073.1:0-5723 GCA_051439605.1 Synechococcus sp. | reverse complement strand
CCACTTCTGAGCTTACCGCTGCACCTGGTTGGAGGGGAATAATTTCGGAACTAGAAGCTGCAACTGTCGCGATCTCATCGAGGGTAGCCTCATCCAGCTCTACCGATTGGCTAGCAGAAAGCGATTGGGACCAATCAAACTTTCCAACCCCCACCTGCTCTAACAGCCCTCGCTTCAGCATAACCAGGCGCTCTTCTGCCCCTGCCTTAGCCCGCAGGCCATTGCCCGCTGCTAATTCAGCAGTTTCAGAACCATCCAGCACCAACTCCGAGCGAAGGATTTCAAACGTAGTTTCTAAGCTGGGAGGAAGAAGCCCGATCCCGGTGCCGGAAGTACGCACAGTGGCGATCGCCCCTGAGTCCATATCGAAGGTAAAGTCTTTAACGTTTCCCAGAGCGATCCCCGATTGAGTCACAATTGGCTGAGGCACCAGGCGCGAACAGGATTCTAGATCGAAAGTCTGTGACAATCCTTCAGGCTCTATCAACAAACCTCCGCTAGCCAACAACTGAGAGGCAGAAAGAGGAACATTTAGCCCCGCGTGCGGCTTGAGATCGCGGCGAATCGAACATCCCACCACCCTAAGGGCATTCAAGTCTACCCATACCTGCGTAACCAACCCCAAACGGGCTGTATTGCCTCTGGCGAATACAGGTGCGCCGAGAAGCTGAGATCTGCGGCACAGTTGCAAAGCCGTGGACACAATCACCATCCCTCAAACTGTTCTGGTTTTGGACATTTCAAGGCAGACAGCAGCTCTCTACCCAATCGGGGGGCGGCTGGTGAAATGTCATCAGCGGCAACATAGCTACCTTAGGGCGACCATTTGCCAACTTCTCAGCAGTCTACTGAGTTGACCTAAATGTAGTACATGACATTGGCCCTTTGACGCTGAGCCCGCAAATCGCAAAGGTCTTGTAACGTATACTTCTTCAGCACTGATTCTGCGGCGGACCGCACTTCTGTCCAGGTGTCCCTCAAAATATCTTGTTCAAGGGTCTCTTTCACAATCAAACTGTTGCGTTGCTTGCCTGACTCCCCCCCTTCGATCGCCTCAATAATTTCGTAAAGGTGAATGTTCCAGGGTTCTCGCCCCAGCAAGTAACCCCCTTTGGAACCCCGCAAGCTGCGCACCAACCCCTGGCGACGTAGGGAGGCTAACAGTTGCTCTAGATAGCGTTCGGGGATACCTTGCTGACTAGCGATCGCCTTAATTTGCAGAGGTTCCCCAGAAGAATAGTGTTGGGCCAAATTGAAGAGCGCCAGCATTGCGTATTCGCTTTTACAAGACAGTTCCACAGCAATAACAAGCAGGCATCAAACGAAATCTAGTATACTCCGGTATTCCGCTCGGATTATGTGGGATTCTGCCACGTCCGAGATGTAATAGGGGAGATGAGCAAGGCCAGCGGCAACCTGAGAGGCTATGATTTCAGGGGTTTCTTCAGCAACAACACCCCCATCATTCCACCAGCCACGTCAAAGTAAGTAGGTCGCGGGAATCCCGCCTCCACCGCCAACTGTTGCTGCTCCCGTCCAGTGGGAAAGGCTAGCAGGCTGGCTTGAATATATTCGTACTCCTGCTTCAGCCCCAACGCAGTGGCAGCGGGCACCACAATGCACTCCAGGTAAATATTCTGAAAGCGCTCCCTCAGGGTAGGGTTCCCCTCCGTTTCCAAATTCTGAAAATCGAGAATAGCCGCTTTCCCCCCCGGCTTGAGTACTCGCCAAATTTCCCGCAGCGCTTGAGGAATATCCACCACATTCCGCAAACCGTAGCCCATTGTGACAGCATCGAAGCGATCGTCCTCGAATGGGAGCTCCAGAGCATCCCCACACAACCATCTTGTCCGATATTCCATACCTGTTAAGAGAGCTTTGCGGCGGGCAATCGCCAGTAGGTTCTCGGAGATATCCAGGCCCAGCACCTGCCCCTGAGGCCCCACAGCTCGGGCCATCAGTAGCGCTAAGTCCCCCGAACCGCAACACACATCCAGGGATTCCCCCCCAACCGCCGGCTCGGCCCATTTCACTGCCATCGATTTCCACACGCGATGCAGTCCCAGGCTGAGGAGCATGTTAAGTCGGTCATATTCGGGGGCAATGCGATCGAACAAATCGCGGACGCGATCGCTAGAGGGGTATTGCGGACTAGGCATAAATAAAAGCAACTATAATGGGCCGTTGCCGATAAACAGCTGTAACGGCTGCCTAAAGATGGGCGGCACGGTAAATCAGACTAGCACCAACTCCCCCCACTATCAGATTGGGTAACCAAGCCGCGATAGCGGGACTGAGGGTTCCTGTCTGACCCAATGCCTGAGAAACAAAAGCCAGAATGTAGAACCCGAAGATAATCAGAATGCTTAGTCCTAAACCCAAGGTGGAACTGGAACGCTGCGATCGAAGACCTAACGGAGCCCCCACTAAAGCGAAGGTAATACAGATGAAGGGAATCGCATACTTGAGATGCAGTTGCACCTGAAGCTGGCGCAAGCGGCGGGGGGTACCGTCGATCTCTTCCATCCGAATAAATTGCTGCAATTGGGTAATGGTCATCTCCTCCACACTGGGGGAAAAACCAATATCCAGAGGAGTGCGGGGTAGGGCCACCCGCTGTTGTTCGAAATTGAGAATATTGCGATATCCACCCTCGGCATCCACGATGTAGGAAGTGCCCTGAGAAAACAGCCAGGAATTGTCATCTGGCTGCCAAACCCCCTGCTCTGCCAAAATAATTTGATTGAAATCCGATTGGGAAAAGTCCAACACAGTGATGCCAAACATCGTTTCGCCATCAAATCGTCGGGCATAGAACAAGCGCTGCAACACAGATTCCGTATCAAACTGGCCGTCAGGCTTCTGCACGGAAATTTCACCAAATTCCCGGTAGAGAATGTCTTCGTTTTCCCTCGGCTGTAGCCCCTTTTGTTCGAGGGCTGTCTGCAAAATCGTTGCCGCCCTTTGATTGGCCTGAGGCACCACCAACTCATTGAAGGCAAAGGTGCCCGCCGTCACGATCAGACTGAGAGCGATGGCAGGAGCAACCAGTCGGTAGACACTCACCCCACAACTGCGCAAAGCGGTAATTTCACTATCCCCAGACAAGCGCCCGTAGGCTAACAGCGTTGCCAGCAGGGTGGACATAGGAAACGTCAGCACAATAATGCGGGGGGCCTGCAACAGGTAGAGCTGTGCGGCCAAGTGAATCGGTAGCCCTTTTTCAGCGATGAGACGCACCAGCTCGAATAAAGACCCGATCGCCGTACCGATGGAGGTGAACGCAACTACACCGAATAGGAAGGGCAATGCCATCTCTGAAAAGAAATAGCGCCAGAGCAAAGCGTACCGATTGACAGAAGGATTGAAAGAGATCTTCTCAGAAGCAGAAGTGGAGTCAAATACGCTCACAGTCGGAATTTGTCCCCCAGGTAATACTTGCGCACCAATGGATCGACCGATAGCGTGTGAGAGGTGCCCTTAGAAATAATCTTGCCGTCATTCATAATGTAAGCCCGATCGGTGATCGCCAGGGTTTCCCGCACGTTGTGATCCGTCACCAACACTCCAATTCCCCTCTCTTTTAGTTGGGCGATCGTCTGCTGAATGTCACTAATCGCAATCGGATCGATCCCCGCAAAGGGTTCATCCAGCAGCAGGAACTTGGGCCCCACGTTACCTGCCACTAACGCCCGTGCCATCTCTGCACGACGTCGTTCCCCCCCTGAAACTTGGATACCCAAACTGTGGGCTACGTGTGTGATGCGAAACTCCTCTAACAACTGAGTAACACGCTGCTTCCATTGGCGTCGCGGAACTCCGGTCTGCTCCATCACCAGCAGCAAATTGTCTTGAATGCTCAAGCGACGAAAAATACTGGCTTCCTGAGCTAGATACCCAATGCCAAGTTTGGCACGGCGATGAATGGGCAGAGCGGTAATCTCGTTATCCCCCAGCCAAACCTGCCCTCGACTGGGGCGTTCTAGACCTGTGGCAATATAGAATGTCGTTGTTTTTCCAGCGCCATTGGGACCTAACAGCCCCACGATCTCACCAGGTTCCACCGTCAGAGAAACCTCTTTAACAACGGTGCGGCGGCCATATTTCTTGTTGATATTTTCGAGTACGAGCTTCATTCGACCGGAGTAAAAGTGGGAGGGTGAAGGGTTAGGCCGCAGTTAACAGCCAAAATGCTGGTGGTTTTCCACGGGAGTGGCAATCCCAATACTTGTTGGCATAGACCATTAGATAGTATCAACAGCCACTTTAATTAAGAGGGATCGTCTGTCACTTCAACATCAGGATCGGACGAAGCATTATCAGAGTTAGGCACCTCGCTTTCCTCTGCATTGCCTTCTTCTACATTGCCATTGGACGGAAAGATGTAAACCGATTCCACCTGTCCTCCAGCAGTGGGCAACGCTTCAATAGTATTTTCTTCCAGAAAATAGGTAACGGTTTCTCCCTGCAGGCGATTCCCCCCTTGTGTCACATCCACATCCCCCTCCATGACGATGCGCTGTTCCTGGGTGAAGTAAGTTGCTTTATTAGAAATACCTACTACTTGTTCGGCGGGATAGCGAATGGTGACGTTACCCTCAGCCACAATTACTCCCGTATTGGTGTTGGCCGATTGGGAGTCAGCAATCACCGTTAGGGCTCTTTCTTGCGATTGAGCACAAGCAGGTGCTAAATCAACCCCCCATAAACCAGCGGCTACGATTCCCCCGGCCAAGATACCCGAGCCTAAAATCCCTCCTCCCCTGAAACGGTCTGCGAAGACATTGTCCGAAACAGAAGCGTGAAAGAGGACGCAGCCAGAAACCAATCGGCGAGTGAATGGGAAACGAAATGTCAGCAACATAGGTTTTATGGGTTGCACAGCTCGTGAACTATGGCTACTGTATCTGCTTTTTCTAACCAAGCAGCGCGTTTGAGCGCTAAACTCTTTGTCCGAAGCTTGTCAGCTGTTGAGACAGAAGCACTACGCCAGTGACAGCTTCCTCGCACTTCTGGAAAGGGCTGACTCACCCTATTTATGCCCTGAATATGCCCAGTCCCAGCGTTTTCCTAACCTTCCCATTCATCTGCCATAGTTTCGTCGCTCTATTGACTGTTGATTCAGATCCGCTGTACTTCTGCTAGGGAACATTTCTACATCCCTAAAGGTTTGCCCGTGACAACCGATCTTCTATGCCTGCTAATTTTAGCTCTTTGGTCCATCCCCCTGAACCATACCCCAGCTATTCCACGCGTTATAGCAGGAGGGTTGAGCTGGGGGTTAGGCAACCGAGAAAAATCTCCCGAGGTGGCCCCATGGGTGGAACGTGCCGATCGTGCCCAGCGCAATCATCACGACAATTTGGCCAGCATCGCCATACTGATTTTAATTACCCACGTAACTGGACAAGCAGATGAGATTACGAGGATCGCCTCCATCGTTATCTTGTGCTCTCGACTTGTGCATGGCTTGGCCTACATTGCCGGGATTGGAGCAGTGCGATCTTTCGCATACGTTAGTTCGCTGCTGGGTATCGCTGCTATCGTTTGGCGTCTGTTCACCTAATCCCAGTGCCTGTCAGAATGCGATATCAATTTCAACCAAGCAGCCCTCCACTCTAATGTGAGGAAAGAGTGAAGGGCTTTTGGTATTGAGAATAGAAAGTCTGGCATCGAGCTATATTCCCATGGGGCAACCCCCAAAGTATTGTCGCCGCGCCAGT
>JBFRWN010000072.1:0-4127 GCA_051439605.1 Synechococcus sp. | reverse complement strand
CTGCTACACGATGGATGGCATCAAAATTGATGGTGGTCGGAGTGACCAACGCTAAGGCGGCACTGTTATTTCGTTCGTTAACTGAGGTATTGTTACCATCCCAGTGCAGTTGCATCCCTTCCCGAGGCTTTTGCTGCCAAACGCTGGGAAAATCAGCAATGCCATTCAGTTCGTTTTGGGGCAGGTCATCTGGGGAAACGTCGAACAGCCGAGTCTTGTACGAACTAAACGTATCGACTCGACCCGGACCGTATTCGGACTGTCTATCTAAAAATGCAAACTTACTTCTTTGGGTAATCAATGCATCTCTCGTTTGTGGGATGGCAAAATAGCGATAAATTAATGTTTCTAAGGGGTTGAGTTTGGCCCCGAGCGCCTCTATTTCAGGCATGAGTACGTCGGCAGTAAAGCGCTCGTCGATCGCTACATCGGAGAGAAACTGTATATATCCCTGTAAATCCACTGTATTTGAGGGCATGGCAGTAATGACCTGCGGCAAGCTGTCTGGTGTCTCTCGAAGAGTTCCTGCGTGACAGGTTGCACAATTTTGAGCCACGCGATTGAAACCGATTTTGGCTTGAGAGAATCCAATAGGTAAGTCTCGTTCGGGCTCTTGGATAAAGCCAAGAGCTGAATATCCTTCGCCGGGGAGTTTCTCGGCAAACACAACTGGCAGCGCTTTCCAAACCCAATAGGGGATGCCATTGGCTTCCTCACCTCCAATCGAGCCGTATTTGAAATGCTCGTTGATGTCAGCGTATTTGACTGGGCCGTTCCCCAACAGTAATGGAGACGCTAAGTAGATAGACAGTGCAATAAGGACAACAATCGAGACTGCGAATATCTTCCCAACAATCTGTTTAAGAGTACGTTTGCCACTTTTTTGATTCACAGCTCTTACCTCAATCAGTAACAATCGACGATGACTGTTTGTTCTTAACGGCCTCGGAAATTCGGGGGTGGGTTGAAATCAGCAAGCTCAACCTAAAGGTTATAGATTTAAACTGCTTGCTTCGCTAACCTCCATCTGATTTGGGTCGAAGACCCGCGCAGTCGGCTGAAAAACCGACATCACATCGGCATTTTTGGCCTGCAAGGCTTCTTGTGCCGCCGCTGCGTACGCCTCACCTCTGTGGCCCAATCCCTCCACGGAACGCTGGTAGAAGCGATCGATGTTGTGGCAGCCAACGGGTAGTTCTAAATAGGCACCGAGGCATTCGTTGCAGTAGGTGCAGGGGCGATCGGGAATGTCGATCTGCTTCTGGAAGTACGCGTTTACCAAGTCGGGATTGGCCACCAGCATGCGGGCCATGCTGACAGCGTCGGTATATCCTTCCTGAATGGCCTGGTTGATAAACGATGCCTGTTGGAACCCCCCTGTTGTGATGACGGGAATCTCTGTTAAGGCCTCTTTGACCAGCTTGGCATCCCCAATCACTGTGCCTTGATGGCGTTTCAGGAGATCGTTCATCTCTTCTGCTGGCACGTGCTCGCAGAAGAAGCGATCGAGCTCGGCTTGCGTGACTCGGTTGCCTTGAAATGGAGTAGGAAACCGTTTCTGCTCCTGTTTGGGATAGCGATTCCAGAACCAATAAAAGAGCGGGCGCAGAATTTTGTAGCGGAAGAGGATGTAGTTGCGAAAACTGGCAAAGCCCCCGCTCGAGATCATGGTGTCGTAGGTGTATTTCAGCATTTCCATTGGGAAGGGGCCCGAGGGCAGCAGGGGATGGGGGAAGGTACTGCCTCGAGACACGTGGATGGCGTCGATGCCATCGCGTTCCAGCCACTGGCAAATTTGGATGCTCTCTTCAAGATCGTTGCCGCGATGGCCGCAAGGCCAGGGGGGAATAATGTCGTTGAACTCCCGAATGCTAATTTTGGCCTGGAAGTGAAACTTATCGCCCACTTGCTGTCGAACGGCACGGACTATGTCCTGGAGGAAGCGGTAGCGATTCTCGAGGCTGCCACCGTATTGGTCCTTGCGACGGTTGATCCCTTTGCTCAAGAACTGGTTGATTAAATAACCGTGGGAGCTGTGCAGTTCGATGCCATCTAACTTTGCGGCCTGAGCTCGCCTCGCTGCCGCAGCAAACTCCTGCACGATCGCTTTCACCTTTGCGGTGCTCATGGTGTTAGCAGGCAGACCGTTGATTTGGTCGGCTTGATTGGTCGTGCTAGGGGCGTTTTGGGGGGCGATCGCTTTGCTGTGGGGGTGGATAGTGGTGTTTTCGACTCCCTCTATGTCTCGCTGGCGGCCGGAATGGCTGAGTTGAATGATGTACTTACAGCCGTGGGTCCGAACGGTCTCTCCAATGGTTTGCCAAAAGGGGATCAAACGGTCTTCGTGAATCGTGGAGACCTGAGGGGTAATGCGACCTTCAATCGACACAGGAACGTAGGAGGAAATGATGGCGCCAACCCCCCCTTTCGCAAACTTATTTTCCCAATTAACGCGGGCTTGGTTGCCCGAGCCATCGTAGTTATCCCACCGACCGGTCACGCTGGAACGAAAGACGCGATTTTTAACAGTCAAGTGACGAAATTCGATGGGGTCGAGAACGGTGTTGCTGCTACCCATAGATCCTGAAGTCCTTAAGAGCTTGGTTGGTTCAATTTCGCGAGCGCCAAACGATAGCGATCTGGAATCCGGACTAAATGTAGAGTTGCAAATTTATCACTGGTTTTTGAACCGTTGATGGCGAAAAAACAATCGATCGTCGCCAAATTCAGAAGCGACAAACGTTGACGTTAGTCTGAGCTCCCCAATCGGACGGGCTTTCTCTCGGAGCTGAGATGAATTCAGCTCACTATCACCTATATCTGAAGGAGGAGCGGCATGCATTGTGAATAGCACGACTCCGGGCTCGAGCGTAGCCAAATCGGTGCGAAAATCGCGTCCGGGGGCTTCTGAAAAGGCGATCGTCGGATTGGGGACGAGATACAGTTGTGTTGGAAATATCGGATGTTCGACAGGGCGACCGTGACAATCGACCTTGGCCAAATCCTCGACATACAGTTTTGTAGGATGCTTCGATACCCGAGCAAACATCAAATTGATTATCTTCGGGCCAATTTCCCTTACGACCGGCACCACATTAGAGTATTCGTTGGCAAAGATATTGTGGTTATTCCCTTGGCCGGTCAGAGAGACTAATGCCGAAAAATTCTCGGAATGGCGACCATCGACAAATAACTTGAGAGCTAGCCCTGGGGCAAAGGGACGATTGGCAGGATCTCGGGTAACAGAAAGACGAATCAACCCACAGGATGGGTCTCCAGCAAACAACCCAGTAAACCCACTATCGGGATAGGGGACGTACTCGACCTTAGCTACAGCCCCCCGAGCATGAATGGCCTTCTTCCAACGTTTGGGGGCTTCGTCGGACTGCCGGTCCATCTTCTTGCGCATCAAAGTAAAGAATAATCCAGGAATGTCGATGCCTTCTAACGGTGGAAGCGATGGGTATTTAGAGGGCAAAATTCGCTCTGTCCATATGAAACGTTGTTTTTTTGACCCGCTCCATGATTCGTAATCTGCGTTGAAAGCTGGGAAGTCGATGGGCTTGCCCGCAGATACTCGCGCCTGGCTTGCATGACTCATGGCTTATACTTTCTTAACTTCTTGCTTAAAGATTGCTTGATTGATTTGTACCGATAACCGCCGATGAATATAAGGATATTTACAGCAGAAAAGCGAAGAAAGATAGCTGCTTCTGTAAATGTTTTTTGAGAGAAAGATATATTCTATCTTAGCCTGATAGGCTGGCATTAACTTCTGGCATAAATATATTCGTGCATACGTCTTTTGATTGCAGACATAAAGTGAAATATATCGGTTGATTGTTACTAGCACTCTGTAACGTTCTAGGATAATTTTCTGCTATGGCCAGACGACCTTGGTATAAAAGACCTCAGATTTTTGCACTGTTGAAACTGAGACAGTTTCGAGAGACCCTACGCCACGACAACCTGCACAATACCTCTCAAATACCCGATTCCGGTCAGTTACCCAAACCTCCCAAACCCGCGGACGATCGCCATTTGTTTGCTCGTACTGCTGACGGTAGTTATAACGACTTAGAAACGCCAAAAATGGGGATGGCGGGTACAAGATTCGGTCGCAACGT
>JBFRWN010000071.1:0-13625 GCA_051439605.1 Synechococcus sp. | reverse complement strand
TAAAAATTCATGCTCTACTACAGAATTTTCAAGTCACCTAAAGATTAATGTAAATAATACCAAATCTGGATCTCTACAACCCCATTAGAGCCGTATTTCTGAACTACCCAGCTGCGTTTTGACGCATCAATTCTTGCCAACTCTCGAAGCACTTGCGCATCTTTTCCCGATATCCAGTTTTTGAGAGTGTGTGTATGCTGATCGAGGTGTAAGTATCCTCGTACCGGTTCAAATTCTGAAAGAATTTGTTGGGACTGGCTTGAAGATTTGAGGTGGCCCATTTGCCACTCTCTGACACTTTTCGGCCAATTCGAGCTCTTAATTTGATTGTTCAATGCCTTATGCTGCTGATTATCTGCCCCCTTTGAGGAACTTATTCATAGCAGTAGCATAGCCATTGAGTTTTTCAATAGTCTCATTATCGTTACAGGCTTGAGAGAAACCTGCAAGATCGATAAGTGAAGGTATCTCAGCTCGCTACTACAAATCTTAAATAAACCGTAAAACGCTCTTGAATGTGCAATCTATGAGAATTAGAATCATTCTCATAGATTGCACAGGAGCTCTTTTTATGAATCTGGTTGGCTACAATCGCATTTCTTTTTTCTCGAGAGGCAAGCTGTTGAAAGTTTTCTCAGGATGCGTGACGATCGCCGCAACTGCCTCACTGATTTGTTTTGAAGCGAAGCCAGCCAGGAGCCAAATTACTGAACTCATTGCTGATTCCCATCAAGCAGAGACCCGGCAAGAGGAGTCACACGTTCACGGCATCGTTGAAATGAATGTCGCTGTTGAAGGCAGTCAACTCTACATCGAGTTAGTCAGTCCTGCGGCCAACATCGTCGGGTTCGAACATGCCCCCAATACAGACGAGCAAGAAGCTGCCGTTGACAATGCGATCGCAGTTTTGGAGGCTGGAGATAACCTGCTTGGATTGCCTGTAGAAGCTGAATGCAGCCTCGTTACAGCGGCAGTCGAGTCAGACATTCATTCAGGAGAAGGGGATGGGCATTCCGAGCATGAAGGCGAGCACGAAGACGAGCATTCCGAGCACGAAGACGAGCATTCCGGGCACGAAGACGAGCACGAACACAAGCATTCCGAGCACGAGGAAGAAGTACACAGCGAATTTGTAGCCAATTACGAGTTCGATTGTGCAAATCCCGAACAGTTGCAGCAGATCGAGGTGGGGCTATTCGAGACATTTCCAGGCATTGAGGAAATCGAGGTTCAAGCTCTGACAGATTCCGGACAGGTAGGCAAGAATTTAACTCCAACAGATCCAATTTTGTCTTGGTAGTCTGATGGGGATCGCACGGTATTTTGCAGGGTAAACAGGAGGCAGACTCTGGAAAACGATTCCCACGATATCGCGATTGCTTTGCGCAACTTGAAATACAGTTGGCATCGCGATCGCCCCCCTGTATTGGATATTCCAGAACTGAGCTTAGAAAGCGCATCCACTGTCTTTATCGAAGGTCCCAGCGGCAGCGGCAAGAGCACTCTGCTCAACCTATTGGCTGGAGTGGTGGTTCCACAATCGGGAACGGTCACGTTGTTCGATCGCCGCTTCGATGCCATGAAGGGACCCGAGCGCGATCGCGTACGGGCAGACACCATCGGATTTATCTTTCAGCAATTCAACCTGCTGCCTTACCTGTCAGTGGTGGAAAACGTGATTCTGCCCTGTCGATTTTCCAAACGGCGTCGAGAACGGGCGAACGGACGATCCGAAACCCTCGAACGGGAGGCGATGCGACTGCTGCAGCATTTGGATATGGCAGAGTTAGCCCGCCAACAGCAGCCGGTGGTCAATCTCAGTGTCGGTCAGCAGCAACGGGTGGCAGCCGCCAGAGCCCTGATGGGGTCTCCGCAGGTGGTGATTGCGGACGAGCCGACATCATCACTGGATTTCGATCGCCGGGAAGCTTTTATCGAGCTGTTGTTTGCGGAATGCCAGCGGGAGGGCAGTACGGTAATTTTCGTCAGCCACGATCGCACGCTGGCCCACTTGTTCGATCGCACCATTCACCTAGCTGACATCAACCGTGCTGGATCGCAGTCATAAGGAGCGTTCGTATGTCGATTTTCAACCTGGCCCTAAAAAGCTTGTGGAATCGCAAATTTACGGCGGGATTGACGGCGGTTTCAATTGGCTTGAGCGTGACGCTGCTCTTGGGGGTGCAGCGCATTAATAGCGAGGCAAAGGCTAGCTTTACCAGCACGATTTCGGGCACGGATTTGATTGTAGGAGCCCGCACGGGTGCGGTGCAGTTGCTTCTCTATTCGGTGTTTCGCATCGGGTATGCCACCAACAACATTTCTTGGGAAACCGTTGAGGAGTTGCAGGACCATCCCAAAATTGACTGGATTGTCCCCATTTCGTTAGGGGATTCCCATCGGGGGTATCGGGTAATGGGTACTTCTCGGGACTATTTCGAGCGCTATCGCTTTTCCCGCCATCGCCAGCTAGTTATGGCAGAGGGAGAAATCTTCGATGGGGTTTACGATGCCGTGTTGGGGTCAGAGGTAGCCAAACAACTGGGCTACGAGCTTGACGACGAGATTATCATTGCCCACGGTGCCGGTGAAGTGAGTTTAATCGAGCACGACGATAAGCCCTTTCAGGTGGTGGGGATTTTAGACCAAACTGGGACTCCCGTGGACCAAACGGTGCATGTCAGTCTGGAGGGCATCGAAGCAATTCATATCGATTGGAAAGAAGGAGCTCCCCCTTCACCCGGTCAGGAAATTTCTGCCGAAGTGGCCGAGAGACTAGCGCTCGCTCCCCAAGCGGTTACGGCGGTATTGGTGGGGTTGAACTCCCGAATTGCGGCATTTGAGGTGCAGCGGTTTGTGAATACCTATCGAGCCGAACCGCTGCTGGCAATCCTGCCGGGGGTGACCTTGCAGTCCCTTTGGGAGGTGATTGGCGTTGCGGAGCGAGCGCTGTCGGTGGTGTCGGGGTTTGTGGTGATGGTGGGGTTGTCGGGAATGCTGGTGGCGCTGTTGACCAGCCTGAACGAACGCCGCAGGGAGATGGCCATTTTGCGATCGGTAGGGGCTCGACCGATTCACGTTTTTGCACTGATCGTGGGGGAGGCGGGGGCTCTGACGATTGTGGGGGTATTCGCTGGAGTTGTTCTCCTATATTGCGGGTTATGGATAGCGCAACCGCTGTTATTGACAAGATTTGGATTGGCGATCGCCATTGGGGCATTATCGAGATACGAACTAGTTTTGATTGCCGCAGTCTGCACTGCTGGGACAGCGATCGGGATGGTTCCCGGATATCTCAGCTATCGCCAATCGCTGGTGGATGGCATGTCCGTTAGGCAGTAAATCCTTCGCTATCTCTGTCAGAGTTTTCAACCCACTCCCTGCCATGAAACATCACTCCATGAAAATCACGTCGATCACCCTGGCTTTGGCAGCGTCCCTACTGGTGATACTCGCCCGTGGAGAAAACACTCGTCAACTGGCATGGGAAGACCTTGCCCCTCAGGTGGCATTCACCGATCCATTCCAGGATTTGAGCTCCGAGCAACAATCCAAGATGGGGTTTCTCTACTGGATGATTCAGCGGCAGAAGATAGAGCCGCCACTCGACCCGCAGGAACTGGAAGTCTTGAGCGAGCAGTTTGACAGCGATTGGCAAGCGTTGATTGCTGAAGGAGTTGATATTGACAGTTTGGTGGCTCAACAAGAGGAAATCGATCGCCGTCTCGCGATTGCGGACAACACAATGGTGGACGAACTAGACTCTACCTCGGTAGCCATTCCGGGTTATGCGCTGCCTTTGGAATTTGCCGAAAACAATCGCGTCACTGAATTTCTTCTAGTGCCTTACGTTGGAGCTTGCATTCATGTCCCACCTCCGCCCCCCAACCAGATTGTCTATGTGCAATCGGAGCGTGGCATTAAGATGAATAGTCTGTTCGAACCTGTAATGGTAACCGGTCAGATATCCGTCCAGCAAAGCGAGCAAGATTTGACCTTTGTTGATGGGTCGGCAAATATCGATGTTGGGTATTCGCTACAGGCCAATGCGATTGAAGCCTACGACTATTGAGGTGACAGGAGGGTTCTCCTGGGATGCGATTATCGTGCAATCACTATGTAGAAGGGCAAGTTTGAATTACCGCTTTACCAACGGTGATGTTGATAACGAACAATTTCCCCCCAAACCTTTAACGATGGTACAGGTATTGACCACCATCATCTGCTGGTAGTTGGGAGCTGGGGTATCTGGGCCTCCAGGACCCTCCACGTAGAGAGGTTGGTCGGGAACAAGCACTCCGGCATTCCGAGCCACCGTTTCAATTAAGTCGCGATTGGTGGTGGTTTCGGCAAAAATTGCGGGTACACCAGACTCTTCAATCAAATCAACCAGCTTTGCTAGGCGGCCGGCTGAGGGTTGTTCTTCCGAGCTGAGTCCATCCAACGCACCGGCGACCTCAAACCCATAGGCATCGGCAAAATACCCGAATGAGTTGTGGGTGGTAATCAACTTGCGATCGCCCGCCGGAACTGTAGCAACTTGCACTTGAATCCACCCATGCAGTTCGGTGAGTTCCTCAACCAAAACATCGGCGTTGGCGCTAAACCGTTCCCGATTATCCGGTGCAATTCCAATGAGTTGTTCGGTGATCGCCTCTACGATCCCGATCCCGTAGGTGGCACTATGCCAAACATGAGGATCGGCAACTAGTTCGTCATCATCGTGATGTTCGTCATCATCGTGGTGTTCGTCGTGAGCCTGCCCCATCAGCGGACTGGGAACGGCTAGCTCGTAAATCGCCACTTTGGGGGCCGAACTGGAAGATGCCTCGATCGCCTCAACGATATCGGGGGCAATATTGTAGCCGCCGTAGAGCACCAGATCTGCATCGTCAATTGCGGCGCGATCTCGGGGGGTGAGTTCGTAGGTGTGGGGATCTTGACCGGGGTCGAGCAGGCAGGTGAGATCGAGGGTCTCCTCGGCTATTTGCCCGACGACATCGCAAATCATGCTGGTGGTGGCCACGACGGCGTACATTGCCATGGCGGGGGAAGCGAGACAGCCACCAGAAAGGGGCAATAGGAACAGCAACAACAGCCGCCAGGGGCTGCGAGATTGCATCAAAACTTTAAAGAAAGGCCGGTATTGATGGGACAGTTTGCTAAAGTTTTTCAAGACTGATAATCGTTATCATTGGCACCTAATGTTAGAGATCCAATCCCTGTGTGTCAACTATCGAGGGCGACTAGCGCTGGAAGATATTTGCGCGACATTGCCTGCCGGAGAGATGGTAGGGGCCATTGGTCCCAACGGAGCAGGGAAAAGTACGTTGCTTAAAGCCATCTTGGGGTTGGTGCCCTCAAATGGTGGGAAAGTCCTGTTTGACGGACGTCCGCTGTCTCAACAGCGGCGACGGGTGGCTTACTTACCGCAGAGATCGCAAATTGATTGGGACTATCCCACTTCAGCCTGGACCGTGGTGATGATGGCTCGCACGACGGCTATTGGGTGGCTGAAGTGGGCCGACCGTCAGCAGCGAAATATTGTACGCGAAGCTATGGAACGGGTGGGAATGTGGGAGTTACGCCACCGCCAAATTGGGGAGCTATCGGGGGGGCAGCAGCAGCGGATCTTTGTGGCACGGGCTCTGGCGCAACAGGCGGATTTATTTTTGATGGACGAACCCTTGGCTGGTGTGGACAGAAAGTCCGAAGGGATTATTTTCAACCTGCTGGACGAATTGCGAGAGCAGGGTAAAACGATTTTGGTGTGCAGCCACGAATGGGGGGAGGCCCTCAACCGCTACGATCGCCTCTTGCTGCTCAACCGCTGCTTGTTAGCCAACGGCAAACCCCAGGCCGTGATGACAGCTGACAATATCCACCTGGCTTTCGGCACAGCCATGCAGGTGGGTTGCTGTGAAGGTCATCATTGCCAGGAACCTGCTTTGTTGGGATATCAGCGATAGCGTCTTGGCTAGCAGTACATGATGGAATGGTTGCTCGAACCGCTGAATTACGAATTCATGCGATATTCCTTGGCCATGGGCATCATCGTAGGATTCTTATGCCCGGGCATGTATCTCAGCTATTATTTCGATTTACCTTCGGGACCGGCGATCGCGATCGTGGTGTTCGGCCTATTTCTGCTCGCTCCGTTGAGTAACCCTTCTCAAGGCCTATCGATTTTGAAACGCCTGGGGAAGATCTACCGCGATCTCCCCCCAGCCAGTTGCGAACGAAAAGGATTCTGATTCTTCTGCCAAGCCTTTTAATGGTGGCAAGTGCATCCCGAATGGGCACAGCCAGTGGATCCATCAGAATGTCCGTTAGCACAAGCATCGCTACAGTAGTGCTTGCCATCTTTATCGATATCGGCTGTGTCCCATCAACTGAGGACGTTGCGCTCGATGCGGTTAGTGCGCTATCGCAAGCAGGGGCGCAATGTTTTCTATATCCTCGATGATAGCCACATTCTCGATCTCTACCAAACGGCTGCCGAGCATCTGGATGAATGATACGGCCTGGCAAAGGAACAAGTTTAGGAGTTGGGGCTTTCTAGGGCTCCGTTCGCCCTTAAGGTTTTAGAAAGCTAAGTCGGTTAAGCCGCCGTGTTATTCTCCACTCATTTCCACCAACTTTTCGTCAGAACGCAGAAAGGAGAATTGCGACCGCTTCATTTTCGCCATTAGCGTACACCTGCTTAACCGAGACATCAAAGCTTAGATTCGTGCAACTGAAAGTTACTTCCCCATATCGACTTTTAGCTTCCGATCTACCAAGCTTTTCCTACAGCACAGCTGCCTCACTGTTTGCCAAGTTTATGGATAATGGTGGACAAGTTCGCATTGGAGATAACCGGGTCACGGTCACCCTCAAATGCCCCGACATTAGAGCGCCACACTGACATTCGCCGCTTTGAGTCTGCGATTGGCTTTAGGGAAATCAACGGAGAGGGGGGGATTCGAACCCCCGAACGGTTTAACCCGTTAACGGTTTTCGAGACCGCCGCATTCAACCACTCTGCCACCTCTCCAGGGACACCAGTATTATTGCTGCCCAGTCATTGTAGGACACAAGCGAAACGATCGCCCGCGTGTCAATCCTCTGAGATAAGGCAACAGTCCTACTGCCCCAAATCCAGCAGCGCATGAATCTGCTCCTGACACAACGCCGTTGTCGCTTCCAAATTCTCCCTACCCTTCCCGGGAGGAGGAATCACCTCCCCAATCCGAATCGTGACCGGCACGCACACCTTCGGCTTGCGCTGTCCCTTTGGCAAAATGTTGTGGGTACCCACCAAAGCTACCGGCAAAATCGGTGCCTGCGATCGCGCCGCGATGGTCGCCGCCCCTAAAAATGGCTTGTCAATGCGACCATCTGTGCTGCGGGTACCACTCAAAAACACCCCCGTCGCCCACCCCCGATCAAGATAGGATTTGGCATACTTTAACGCCTGGCGATCGACCCCGCCCCGCCGTACCGGATAAGCCCCGTACAGTTCAATTGCCTGCTTCAGTACTGGGATGTTAAACAGCTCCGCCTTGGCCATAAATGACACCGGACGGCAGACAGCGTTAGATAAAAACGGCGGGTCAAACACGCTAGCGTGATTGCTGACCACCACCAATTGCCCCTGCTGGGGAACATTCTCGACGCCGTATACCTTACCCCGATAAATCAAGCGAAACGCAGGATTCACAACCAGCCACTTAAACAACCAGTAGAGCACCAAGTTATGGAACGGCTCGCGTTGACGCAATTGGGAAGAATCGGACATATATCAATCAGGCAACTAAAGAATCGCAACTGAATTGGGCTGAAACTGCGATAGGGGATTCAAAAGCGATGGGGGATTCAAAACCGATAGTTCTTCAACGCTAGGTCGATCGAACTCAAACCGTTTCAGAGATTTCATCAGCTGCAACACCATCAGGTCAAAGTATCTGACAAAAATTTAGGACACAGGGGGATGACTGCAGGGTGAGAGAGAACGGTTCGCAGCGGGCAGAACCAAGCCCTTTAAGTGGTCCCATTTGAACTGGCGATCGCCGCTAGCATACTTCCCCTCTCGCCAGAGTTAATTTGTTTCAGTCAAACTTATGCAATTGCTTGCCAGTTTCTAGCATGTGTGGCATCCATGGTGGTGGTTTACAAATTGTCGTCTTAAATAGTGCTGCTTCAGTCGATCCTGAACTGCTGCCATCAATACCTAGGCAACAATTTACTCAGTGGAATACGAGCAGGTAAAGCTTTCAAGACACTTTTAGTGTAGGCAATATTGTCCGACAACCCATTTCCCCTTCCGCGGCTGTCATGTCAAGGCTTGATTTCGACCTCAATATTAAACAATTGCAACAGGATGTCCTGCGCATGGGGGCTCTGGTGGAGAGTTCTGTATTGATGGCCTATCAAGCACTGTTCGAAGACAATCTCGCTGCTGCCGCCCAAATAGCTCCGCAAGATAAAGAAATCGATCGCTACTACCGTCAAATTGAAGTGGACTGCATTCGCGTCATTGCCCTACAGTCTCCGATAGCACAAGATTTGCGTTTAGTGAGTACTCTGATGCAGCTCATACGAGATTTAGAGCGCATTGGCGACTATGCTAAAGATCTAGGAGAACTTGCCATGCGTTTGGCACTGTATCCCCCTCCAGCCGATCTTGACCGCGCAAAAGTGATGACTCAGCGATGCCGGTTAATGCTCAGCCATAGTTTGGCGGCCCTCACCAACCTCGATGCGGAGTTGGGTCTTCAAATAAAAGAGCAGGACGATGCGGTTGATGACGATTACAACAGCCTCTACAACTCTCTGGCACAGCTTTCAGATGTTGCCGGGCCGCTCGAACCCTACCTGCTGATGCTGTTGATGATCCGTCACCTGGAGCGGATGGCCGATCACACCACTAATATCGGTCAACGGGTGGCCTACATTGTGACGGGTTCTCGTACCTAGCTACATCTGTCCGATTTCTCAGGAGTTTCTGGCGCTGAAGTCTCTGTAGTCAATGGAATAAGGATGACTGCCTTAGGCCAGTAACCTATTTCCATGCTTCTGCAGACGCCTTGAGTCTCCTGCAGACCTGCGGTCAGGTTTATCCGCGATGTGCCCTCAGGTTGTCACGAGTCACTCGCCCACCACCCCTACAGCATGACGATCGATATGGACTTTTCTGTCGCCCAACTGTTTGCTCAGTTCGCCCCCACCGAAGACCAAACGAACCCCACCTACTCTCGCCACGAACTCGAACAGCTCCTAGATGCAGCGTCCTCCGAACAGTTGGGGATCGCGTTGGATGCCTTAGTGCGTATCGGACATTTGAATTGCGAAGACGGTGACGACCCCACCTACAGTGTCAACAGCGAAAGCAAATTAATTGAAGGGCAATTGCGCTGCTCCAGCAAAGGCTTTTGCTTTGCGATCAGCAATCAATCGGGTGTGGACGATATTTATATCCACGGCTCTAACCTCAACGGTGCCTGGAATGGCGATCGCGTGATTGCCAAAGTGGTGAAGGATGGCAACCGTCGCCGAAGCCCTGAGGGGCACGTGGCCGCCGTCATCGAGAGGGCAAATCCCACTGTGGTGGCCAAGCTAGAAGAGAAGGACAAAGCGGGAGGCGGCCTGAAGGGGGTCCCTCTAGACGACCGGCTGTTGTTCGAGTTGGACCTCAAGTTTTTAGAGCCTAAACCGGATGAAACTCCAGAAACGGTAGAGACTGATGAACAAGTAGGTGCTGTTAGCGAATCAGAGGAGACCGAGAGCAGTAGCGCTAAAACGAATGGCTTTATTCCACCTGAAGCGGAGCCCGGTAAGTTTGTCTATGTAGAAATTGAGCGCTACCCTCTCGCGCAAATCCCGCCGCTAGGCTTAGTCCGCAAGGTGCTGGGCAGCGAAAGCGGCACTTCTATGGACACCGATCTGGTGTGTTGCAAGTACGATCTGCCCCAGGAATTTCCCCCCTCGGTGGAAGCGGCTTCAACCAAAATCAAGTGCAAGCTCAACAAAACCGATCTCAAAAAGCGTCAAGACTGTCGAGAGTGGTATACGTTGGCCCTGAGCCCGGATGGGGAGCCTGCCCAACTGGCCTTTAGCCTCGATCGCCAAGAAGATTCCACTTGGAGGCTGGGTATCCACATCACCGATGTTGCCCAAACGCTCTTGGCGGATCATCCCGTGGATGCAGAGGCTCAAGAGCGGGTATTGGCGATTCATTTGAATGAGTCGACGTTGCCGATGTTTCCTGAGCGGGTGTTGCAGCAGTGCAGTTTTGCTGCTGGCAGCGATCGCCCCGCAATCTCGGTCATTTTCACCCTTGCTCCCCACGGAGCTGTCCAGTCATTTAGCTTGAGCCAGACAGCGGTTTGTTGTGACACCCGACTGACCCTCGATCAGGCTCAATCGTTGCTTGATTCCTCGAGTGAAGCCAGCGAATCCGATGTGGTGCGGCAGCTCCAGCATCTGATGGCGTTGCAGGAGGTCTTCAGAGAGCATCGTCACGACCAGGGGGGTTGGGATTTACAGCTATCCAAGCGAGTGACAGGCACGTGGGATGAAGGTAATGAATCGGTGCTGTCAATCGCCTCAGCAGAATCTGTTGCCACCCTGCTATCAGAATTGCAGGTGCTGGCCAATGCCACCATTGCCAAGCATTTCAAGGAGTTAGGCGTTCCTGCCCTATTCCGCGTCTGTCCTTTGCCCCCCCCCGAAGCTGTCCAGACCTTTTTACGGTTAGCGGACAATATGAATCTCGATTTGGTTCTAGCAGATGAAACCACTGTTACGCTGGCGGATCTGCAGAAATTCGCTGCTCGCATCAGCGCCCCCGACATCGCCGAGCAAAAGAATATCCCCCACCTTGCGCAGCAGCTCTCGAATTTCATGCCGGTGGCAGAGGAACAACGGGAGCCGGGGCTCCATTGTGGTTTGGGTTACGACCCCTACTGCCACGCCACTGCTCCCTTGACCCGCTATGTGGATCTGATACACCAGCGCCTGTTGCACGATGTCATGACCAAAGGCCGCGATCGCCGCTCCTCCCGCGTCAAAACTGGGGTGGATATTCTCAGCAGCAGTTGCCACGGCAGCATCAATTGGAGCGTGCTTCCCCCCAAGCGCGATAAAGAATGGATAGATTTGTTGGAACACAGTATCCAGCATCTCAACAATCGCCAGGAAATCGTCCGCGAAGCTGAACGGGAACTAGAGGGGTTGATGCGATCGGAGTACATGCAGAAGCATGTGGACGAGACGGTCACGGGTCTGATTGTGGGGGTACAGAACTACGGTTTCTTCGTCCTCACCGATCCTGTTTTAGCGGAAGGGCTGGTGCACGTTAGCTCCCTCAAGGATGACTGGTACGAATACCGCAGCCGCCAGCAGGCACTGGTGGGCCGCAAGAGTCGCCAACAGTTCCAGGTGGGCGATCGCATCGAGGTACAGGTGAAGAGCGTCGATTACTATCGCCAGCAAATTGACCTTGGCGTAGTAGGCAGCGGCAAACCCTACGAGGGCGATGACGACTAGGTACACAACTCGGTTCCAACGCTAGACCATCACTTTGGGAACGTTCGAAAACAAATTCCACATCACCCACTCGCAGGAGCTCACTCGATTTCCACAATATTTCCTGACTTAACCCATCCGTCCTCCCCAGACTCGCGCCGAATCCGTTGCCAACTGCGATCGGCATTCCATTCCAATATGGTGACGATTTCATTGAAGGCGATGCCGCCCTTTCTGTTCCCTGCAGGAGCATCAAAGGTTAGCAACCCATCAGGCCAAATAACCTGGCCTCGAATGCTTGGGGGGGCAGTTTCAGGAGCCACTTCAGGAATTTCCGGTTCGATTTCAAGTTCCGGCTCTACCTCAGAAACCGGTTCGTCTTCTGGCTCAGTTTCTAATTGAGGTCCTTGTTCGGGGGCTGATGGGGATTCAGGCTGAATTGCCTCTGGGGGGCCAGAGGAGCCAGATTCATCGGGGTTTAGAGGAGGAGAAGAGGGAGCGGTGGGGGTTGCGGGGAGTGGGGTTGGATTATCTGAAATGGGTCGAAAATTGCAAAGCTGTCGGTCTTCTTCGCGCACGTTGGGGTTGTGGCGAAGGTAATCGGTAATTTGACGGCAACCCCTCGCAAGCAGGTCATCCAGTCTAAAGTTCCACAACTTGACCGTGCCGTCCTCGCTGGCAGAGGCCACTGTCTGACCGTCCGGGCTGACACTCACGCTGTAGACAGTTCCGCGATGCCCCTGCAAAGTTTGCAGCTCCTCTCCCTCTAAGTTCCACAGCTTGATCGTGCCGTCCTCGCTGGCAGAGACCACCGTCTGTCCGTCCGGGCTGAAATTCGCGCTATAGACAGTTCCAAGATGCCCTTGCAGAGTTTGTAGCTCTTCTCCCTCAAAATTCCACAGCTTGACCGTGCCGTCCTCGCTAGCGGAGGCCACTGTCTGACCGTCTGGGCTGAAACTCGCGCTCCAGACCGCCTCACGATGCCCCTGCAGAGTTTGTAGCTCTTCTCCCTCAAAATTCCACAGCTTGACCGTGCCGTCCTCGCTGGCGGAGGCTACCGTCTGACCGTCCGGGCTGAAATTCGCGCTCCAGACCGCCTCACGATGCCCCTGCAAAGTTTGCAGCTCCTCTCCCTCTAAATTCCACAGCTTGACCGTACCGTCCTCGCTAGCGGAGGCCACTGTCTGACCGTCCGGGCTGACACTCACGCTCCAGACCGCTTCACGATGCCCCTGCAGAATTTGCAGCTCCTCTCCCTCTAAATTCCACAGCTTGATTGTGCCGTCCTCGCTAGCGGAGGCCACTGTCTGTCCGTCCGGGCTGAAATTCGCGCTATAGACAGTTCCAAGATGCCCTTGCAGAGTTTGTAGCTCTTCTCCCTCTAAATTCCACAGCTTGACCGTACCGTCAGAGCTGGCGGAGGCCACCGTCTCACCGTCCGGGCTGACATTCACGCTCCAGACCGCCTCACGATGCCCCTGCAGAGTTTGCAGCTCCTCTCCCTCTAAATTCCACAGCTTGACCGTACCGTCAGAGCTGGCGGAGGCTACCGTCTCACCGTCCGGGCTGACACTCACGCTCCAGACCGCTTCACGATGCCCCTGCAGAGTTTGTAGCTCTTCTCCCTCTAAATTCCACAGCTTGATCGTGCCGTCCTCGCTGGCAGAGACCATCGTCTGTCCGTCCGGGCTGAAATTCGCGCTATAGACAGTTCCAAGATGCCCTTGCAGAGTTTGCAGTTCTTCTCCCTCAAAATTCCACAGCTTGACCGTACCGTCCTCGCTGGCAGAGGCCACCGTCTGACCGTCCGGGCTGAAATTCGCGCTATAGACAGTTCCAAGATGCCCTTGCAGAGTTAGTAGCTCTTCTCCCTCTAAATTCCACAGCTTGACCGTGCCGTCAGAGCTGGCAGAGGCCACCGTCTGACCGTCCGGGCTGAAATACACGCTCCAGACCGCCTCACGATGCCCCTGCAGAGTTTGCAGCTCTTCTCCCTCAAAATTCCACAGCTTGACCGTGCCGTCAGAGCTGGCAGAGGCCACCGTCTCACCGTCCGGGCTGAAATTCGCGCTATAGACAGTTCCACTATGCCCCTGCAGAGTTTGCAGCTCGTCTCC
>JBFRWN010000070.1:0-80167 GCA_051439605.1 Synechococcus sp. | reverse complement strand
GAGATGTGTATAAGAGACAGCTCCAAGACCTTGACTCGGCGGCGTTAAAACTGAGTGCTGCCTGCAGCGTTCTGCTGGATGAGAATTGCAGAGATGCCCAAGTTCGTAAGACTGTCTTCGCACAAATTCCGCAAGAGCAGCTGGAAACAGCCGTTGCTCGGGTAGAAGATTTGGCCAGACCGCCTGACGACCAGTACTACCCAGAGGTTTTAAGTCGATGGCGCTCGGTACGGCGATTTTTGCCTCTGTTGCTCGACACTATCGAATTTGAGACAACTAAGGCGGGACGACCGCTCCTAGCTGCTGTGCAGTTTCTCCGTTCTATCGAGGGGAAGCGTCAGCCTAATATGGCCGATGCTCCCTTGATTCCCATGGGGGGATGGTCGCGCTGGATCGTCTTGGCTGATGGTCAGATTGACCGCAAAGCTTATACGTTCTGCGTTCTCGAACGCCTCATTGATGGCCTCCGTCGTCGCGAGCTGTATGTTAGTCCCAGCGTGCGTTGGAGCAACCCTCAAGCCAAGCTATTGCAGGGGCAAGCCTGGGAAAGCGAGCGTGCCCGTGTTTGTCGCACTTTGAATCTCGCCACCCATCCAGCTCGAGAGTTAGAGCGTTTGAGACGACAGCTTGATGACGCTTACCAACGCACAGCTAACAATTTGGCCTGCAATTCGGCGGTCAGCATCGAGCGGGAAAAGGGGCGCGACACTCTTACGGTCGGCAACTTGGACAAGCTCGAAGAACCTGAAAGCTTGTTGATTCTCAAGGAGGAGGTTGAGCGACTGCTGCCTCGCGTCGATCTCCCCGAAGCACTTCTGGAAATTCATGCCAGGACTGGCTTTTTGGATGCATTTACCCACGCTCATGAAGAGGGGATACGAACCACAGATCGCTCTATCAGTCTTTGCGCGGTGCTGATTGGCTTGGCTTGTAATATTGGCTTGAGCGCTGTGCAACACAAGGAGATTCCCGCTCTCAATCGTCACCGCTTGGCCTGGATGCAGCAACACTACATTCGGCCCGAAACCTTGAGTGCGGCTAATGCTTGTTTGGTGGAGGCACAAAGCCGGATATCCCTCGCGCGCGTTTGGGGAGGGGGAGAGGTGGCATCTGCGGATGGATTGCGATTTGTCGTACCTGTGCGCACTCTCAATGCGGGACCGAACAGTAAATATTTTGGGCGTGGTCGCGGGATCACTTACTACAACTTCGTTTCAGATCAGTTCACGGGGTTTCACGGCCTGGTGGTGACGGGAACTCTACGAGATTCTCTTGTTGTATTGGTGGGTCTTTTGGAACAGAAAACCAGCCTGGAGCCTCGGGAATTGATGACGGATACTGCCGGGTATAGCGATCTGGTTTTTGGTTTGTTCTGGTTGCTGGGTTACCAGTTCAGCCCTCGCTTGGCCGATGTTGGGGCGGCTCGGTTCTGGCGGTTGGATCCGCAGGCTGATTATGGAGTTCTTGATGGGCTTGCTCGTCAGCGGGTAAAAACGGCCTTGATTGAGGAACACTGGGATGACATGTTGCGGTGTGCGGGCTCTCTCAAGCTCGGTCACATCAGTGCTGCAGAGATCGTGCCAGTCCTGCAAAGGGGTGGCAGACCTTCAGCCTTGGGCAAGGCCATTCGAGAATTAGGGCGCGTGGCCAAGACGTTGTATTTGCTCAATTATGTCGATGATGAAGCCTATCGACGTCGCATTCTGACTCAGCTCAATCGAGGGGAAGGACGTCACAGTCTCGCTCGGGTTGTCTGTTACGGGCGCAAGGGGGAGATTCGCCAGCGCTATCGGGAGGGTCAGGAGGATCAGCTCAATGCTCTCGGATTGGTGGTGAACGCTCTGATCCTCTGGAATACCTTTTACATGAATAGGGCTCTCGACTACCTGCGCCAGCAGGGGGTGGAAGTGTTGCCCACAGATATCGCCCGGTTATCCCCGCTTGGTTATGCCCATATCAACGTGCTAGGGCGCTACCACTTCGAGCTGGAGGAGAAACTCAAGCAAGGTGGCGTACGTCCTCTTCGTGAATTCGATGATTATTTCGCCTGAAACTCAGTCTAGGTAAAACTTTCAGCCTTAGCGTAGTTTTCTGTTCCAAAACTACTCAAACCCCTAATACACCGTTTGCCATTTCGGGAAGTCATGCGGCAGCAAACGCCAAGCACAACCAGCCCGGAGCAAATATACAATGCCGTTGAAAACCTCTCGCATATTCACTGTGCGGGGTCTGCCTCCCGGTTTGGCAGGAGGAATAAAGGGGTCGATAAGATGCCAATGGGCATCGCTCAAATCTGTATCGTAGGATTGACGAGACATTTGGGGGCTCCATGCTACCCCTCGATCCTGTCAGGCACCTTTTCAAACACTCTCTTAGGATAATGGGCCAAGCGCGCTCTCCCAAAGCTTTGTATTGGTCTTGCGACCCCAATCTATTTTCATCTGAAACAACTGCTGAGCTGTCCGATTTCGAGGGGTTGTTGGGACAAAATCGGGCGGTTGCAGCCTTACATTTTGGGGTGAATCTTTAAAAGGCTACAACTTATTTGTTCTGGGATCTTCTGGAACGGGGCGACACACCTTTGTTCGACAGTTCATCAAACAAACGGCTGCAAACAGGCCGACGCCATCTGACTGGTGTTACGTCAACAACTTTGCAATCCCTCGGAAACCAGTTGCGATAGAGCTGCCAGCAGGTTGTGCTGACAAGCTACGTAAAAATATCCATCGACTCATGGAGGAAATCCAAAGAGCCATCCCCAAAGCCTTCGAGAGCGACAAGTATCACAAGGTACGACAATTGCGAGGAAAGCAAGGGGGGTTCTGATTCCAGCTGCCAATGTCAAGCATTTGATGCCCCGTCAAGACGTCATTGATGCTGTATCTGCTCGCCAATTCCACATTTATCCAGTCCAAACTATTGATGAGTGCGTGGAGTTATGAACAGGTTGGGACTCAGGTGAAAGGGATGCAGGGGGACAGTTTCCTCCTGGAAGCATAAACGGGCGGATTTTCAGGCATCTGATGGATTTTGCCGACCAGCGTCGTCCAGCGTCGTCCCTTTTCCAGTCGATCTCAGCAGTCAGATATGGAATGAGGCCCGCCAATGGGGTCTTGTTGTATCGGATCGTGCGCACGTTGTTGCCGAATTTGTTCGGCACGATCCAACAGTGGTGGCAAAAACAATGCCCGTTAGGCTGAATTGGCAATTGTCAATTGTTCAGGTTGACCCTGCCAAATCTCAAAGGTGATTTCTTCAGCGCCTTCTTCGCGTAAATCTTCCACATAGCCTGGCTGCTGGGATTCAGCTTCATGGGGCGTCCAGAAAGGACCGAAATAGAATTGATGTTTTGGCTGATGCGTCGTAACTTTAACCCACCAATCTGCTTCTTTCTGAGATGAATTATCTCTCCTATCGCCAGCACTCAAAGGACGAATGCTCAGAATTTGTCCTCCTTGCAGCACAATTCTCCGGATCTCTCGGCTCATGCGGGTGTAGGGCACTTTAAACACCGTTCGACCACTTTGACGTATCGGGTTTTTCAGGTTGGTAGACTCAACGGTCGGACGCTGGCCAATCACTTCAATCACGAAGGCTCGATCTTCTGTTTGATTGCTTGAGCATCCATCGGCATTATCTGAGAGGGTCATGGCGTCGCAGGTTAATCAATTCATTGAGTATGGTTTCATAACCAGACCAAAGATGATGTTCCGTAAATTACTCAACCAAGTTACATTCGATAGTTTTGTTTCGGGAATGACGAACACGATCGTTCTCCCATGATGGTGAATCTCAAAAAATTATCTGCTTCACATTCATTAAATACGCTCCCATATCGGTTATCGGTTTGCAGGCTTAACGACTTGATGCTCGCTATAGTTCAACCAAAGTCCATCAATTATCTGACCAAAAAACAAATACTGGAGCAGCCAATGATAAGCTCCTCCAGTATTCATTAGTGCTTACGAGTGTCGTGTCTTGGGGCGATCGCTAGAAGCACCCCACACAAATGGGAACTGTCCCAGTTGATTAGAAGCCAGAAGGCTTGTTCACAATGAAGCTAGCCACTTGGCACTGCTTGATGTTGTCGAAGGCCACAACGCGGATAAAGCAGTTGCGGTATTCGTTACGGCAGTTGTTGACTTCCTGCAGAACTTCGCGGGTGGAGGTAGCGCCAAACAGGGGCAGCTTCCACAAGGTCCAGTAGTAGGTGGTGGGGTCAGCAGTTTCGTCAAACTCAACTGCGGGAATGAACCCTTGGTCGAGGTAGTAAGCAATCTGGCGCTCGATCTGAGCATCGCTCAGAGGGGGCAGATAAGACATCGTTTCATAACGACGCTCTTTAGGCAGAGTTTGCACGATCTCTATTCTCCTTGTAATGAAAATACGGGTCGTCTTTCGAAGAGTTAGGAGCTGTAAGCGTCAATCGCCTTCAGCATCGGCATTGGTTGGGTCACTGGAAGCCTCAGTAGACACCGAAGTGTCGTCAGATTCGGACATTAGTTCCGGATGGGGCTGTACTTGCTCTTCTGCATGCGCCACATCGGTGGCGGGCTGCACTTGCGTCATCTGCTCCAATAGGCGGCGGCGGCGATCGATGTTGGCCTGCTGAATGCCAAGGCTCACCATTTCTGGCAAAAACTCAGCAATCTCATCGGCCAAATGCTGCCGCACAGTCATGATGCGCAGAGCAATTTCTCGATCTTCGGCCATGAGTTCATCCAAATAGGCTTCGCCGTTTTGTAGCTTGCCTTGAGAGGAAAACTGACCGAGCCATACCGCTTTGACTGGATAGACCTCGCGCAGTTGCTCCTGCACAGTCCGCATCGCCTGATAGGTTAGATAGCTGATGGTAACTTCGGCTGTCTTTTTCGCGATTTGTTTGCGATCCATTGAACAATGCGGATGCAGTTATGCCGCAGCGGAAAAGCAGAACCCCCCCCTTGTAACCCGAGGGTTGTTCGGGACAAGTTCCGAACAACCCACCGTGACGTTAGCTTTACAGCTTGTCCATCGTCTCGAATTCGAACTTGATTTCTTTCCACAGTTCGCAAGCGGCAGCCAGTTCAGGAGACCACTTAGCAGCTTCTCGGATGATGTCGCCGCCTTCGCGCATGAGGTCGCGACCTTCGTTACGAGCCTGGACGCAAGCTTCCAGAGCAACGCGGTTAGCGGTTGCACCCGGTGCGTTACCCCAAGGGTGACCCAAGGTACCACCACCGAACTGCAGTACGGAGTCGTCACCGAAGATGTCAACCAATGCAGGCATGTGCCATACGTGGATACCACCAGAAGCAACGGCCATAACGCCGCCCATGGATGCCCAGTCTTGGGTGAAGTAAACACCACGAGATAGGTCGCGCTCGACGTAGTCTTCGCGCAGCAGGTCGATGAAGCCCAAGGTAGATTCGCGATCGCCCTCGAGCTTACCAACGACGGTACCGGTGTGGATGTGGTCACCACCGGACATGCGCAAGCACTTAGCCAGTACTCGGAAGTGCATACCGTGGTTACGCTGACGGTCAATGACAGCGTGCATTGCACGGTGAATGTGTAGCAGAAGGCCGTTGTCGCGGCACCAATGGGACAGGGTGGTGTTAGCGGTGAAACCTGCGGTCAGGAAGTCATGCATGATGATGGGCATGTCGAGCTCTTTGGCGAACTCGGCTCGCTTCAGCATCTCTTCGCAGGTGTGGGCGGTGACGTTCAGGTAGTGACCCTTGATTTCACCGGTCTCGGCCTGTGCTTTGTGAATCGCGTCAGCGACGAACAAGAAGCGATCGCGCCAACGTTGGAAAGGCTGAGAGTTGATGTTTTCGTCGTCCTTGGTGAAGTCAAGACCGCCGCGCAAGCATTCGTATACCGCACGACCGTAGTTCTTGGCCGACAGACCCAACTTGGGCTTAATGGTGCAACCCAGCAGAGGACGACCGTACTTGTTGATCTTGTCGCGCTCTACGGTGATGCCGTGGGGAGGTCCTTGGAAGGTCTTCAGGTAAGCCACGGGGATGCGCAAGTCTTCTAGACGAAGAGCACGCAAAGCCTTAAAGCCAAATACGTTACCAACAATGGAGGTCAATAGGTTGGTGACAGAACCTTCCTCGAACAGGTCGAGGGGGTAGGCGATGTAGCAGATGAATTGGTTGTCTTCGCCAGGTATAGACTCGATGTCGTAGCAACGGCCTTTGTAGCGATCTAGGTCGGTGAGCAGGTCAGTCCACACCGTTGTCCAGGTACCGGTAGACGATTCAGCAGCTACAGCCGCGGCTGCCTCTTCGATGGGTACACCCGGTTGAGGGGTAACACGGAAGGCCGCCAGAATGTCGGTGTCCTTGGGCGTGTAATCAGGGGTGTAGTAGGTAAGTTTGTAGTCCTTAACGCCGGACTCAAAACCGGCTGCTTTACTCTGAGTTCTAGTTTGTGAATAAGACACGTCTTACTTCCTCGTAAGCCACTCAATACTGTGAAGCTGCAAATGTAGGAACGGAGCAGGCAATCTGCCCAATCCAGAACAGTTTGACAACACTTTGAGCAATGAAGTTTTGGTAACTCTCAGGTGAGGGTTAACGTCAATTTCGCTCAATTTCGGGAAATCAAATCGCGTAACGAACTGTTGCGCTCTGAGAATCACCCTCGACTCGATGCGCATTTCGCTCTTAGTGCAGCATTAATGAGCTATCACTAATCGGGTCACACAAAACCTATCATTCTTCGAAATTAAGCAAATATTATTTTATTTATACAATCGATTAGCCTTGCTTAAGGAGACATGAAGCAAGAGGGGATTATCCATCGAGGGGTTGACAAAACTGCAGAAGCTCATGCCAGCTGAACGGCCCTAAGGCCATATCTGGCCCCAAGCACAGAGAATGTAAAAAAATGATTATTAATCATAAATGATGTAATTGATTGTTTAAATCACTAATGAAATGTGCCGTTTAAAGGGGGCAAATATCTTGAGGTATAGATTTTGGTTAAGGTTTTGACCGGGCAGAAGGCATGCAAGCAACACGAGAAAGGATAGTGCGTGCACTATCCCAGGCCGTTGATTTAACAGGCTTCAGAGGGATAACTTCAGGGTGGAGATCAAGCTACAGAAATCGTCCAGCAAGGGTGGATGGTTCTCTGGGGTTAAAACAGGTACGTGAACAAACAATACTTGGGTCTGTGGGCGATGGTTTTGCGTGAAATGGAGGAGACGATAATAAGTTTCGTTGCACACAAAGTTGCCTGCGTCGTAACTGATACAGGTATTGGGGAGGGATGCAGCCACCTCAGCTAGCGGAAGAGTGGTGGATAAGCGCGAGCTCCCGTTGCGAGCAAATTGTTCTAGATTGAGTCGCTGTCGCCCCTCTGCCATGCCGCAACAGAGTAGTAACCTGGTTTCCTGTCGGGAAATGGCAGAAACAATTGATTCGCAGGCGCGCTCGGAGTGAACTGGAAGTTTGCGCAGACAAGTAACAAATTCGCCACTGGGGCTGCTTTTCAATAGACCCAGTAGATCGTCCGAGCTATTGGTGGGTTGGTGAGGCAACCACGTTTTGAAGGATGTCGCCAGAACGGTCACGGCAGGATGGTTATAGACCTACAGACAAAATGCTACGGTATCAGTCTAACTTCCTTACTGGGCTGAGAAAGCCCCAATATTGGCCAGTATCCCTTTGACTGGAGTCTGGATTACTGAATGGGATCGAGGGCGGAGAGCATCTCTAGGAGATCGTCCATTATGCGATGCCGGTGAAGCAGGCGGCCGTGCCATTCCTGCAGCTGCTCCGCGATTGGTTGATGCCGGTCAACTGATTCGATGTTGATATACATCCTCAACCGCGCGCCAAATAACTCGTAGCGAACCGCGTCTTGATATGCCTCAATACCTATGTCTGTCTTTGGAGTCAATCGCATGTCCCATCCGGGCTGAACAGCTTGACATCCCTCATTCGCACCTGAGCATAAGTTTCCCGGTTTTTGCCAAAATCCAGCAACATTTACTAAGTAAATTGAAGATATCTGTATCAAAATAAAAAAATCCCTGACCCCGCTTAGATTAGCGAGATCGGGGGGGTTGCCTTTGCTCCGCTGTTGCGAACCATGCAAATCAGAGGATTGGAATGCACAACTTCAAAATTGTGGGTGACGAACCGTCCTTCAGGGAGGTCCGGTGTGGATGGGTCAACTCCCGTTAAGCGAGTACCGCCTGGATGGCATTAATGAACTGACTGGTGGTCTGGTGAACGATTGGCAGAGAGTCAATCCCCATTGCAAAGCACAACAGCATTAGGTAATAAAGGGAATATTTAAACAACGATCGCGCCAGATCCTGGTTCCCTGGGTCCTGCAATAAGTACCAGTTCTTGCGAATAAAGACTTCACCCAACACAAATGCTGCCAAGGCATACACCCACCCCAGTTGATGCAGCGGGAACACCAGCAAGAAGGTGGCAGGTACAGTAAATAGCGTATAAACCATCATCTGCTGTACGGTGGCCTTATCTCCAACCACCACTGGCAACATCGGTACGTTCACCAAGGCGTATTCATCCCGCATCATGAGCGCCAAAGCCCAAAAATGTGGAGGGGTCCACAACAAGATAACCGCGAATAGGACCCATGCACCCCAATCCAACCCCCCAGTTACTGCAGCCCAGCCCACTAATGGGGGAATAGCTCCGGCAGCACCACCAATCACAATGTTTTGGGTGCTGGTTCGCTTCAACCACAGCGTGTAAACAAACACGTAAACGGCAATCCCAGACATGGCTAGCATGGCGGCCAGCAGGTTAGCGTAGGTGGATAACAACGAGAACGAGGCGATCGCCAATACTCCTGCAAACAGCAAGGCATCTCGGGGACTGACTCGGCCAGAAGGAAGAGGCCGATGGCGGGTACGCTCCATGTCGTAATCAATATCCCGGTCGTACCAGCAATTAATCGTATTGGCGGATGCCGAAGCTAGGGCTCCCCCCAGCAATGTCACGAGCATGAGCAGGGGGTCGACTGTTGCGCCTCCCGCCACCCACATGCCACCAGCAGTGGTGATCAACAGCAAAACAATGATGCGAGGTTTGGTGAGTTGGTAATAGCTTTCGAGTACCTGACCTAAGGTTCGATTAACTCGGCTAGACCCCGAAATTGTGGTGTCAAACATAAGATTCAAGAAATAAATGGGTTGCTTGGAGCTAAATTCCAGCACTGTTCGAGCGATGGCTGCAGACATTCAGTTGGGATAGCCCCCTCTAGTTCCAGGCACAGGCGTCGTCAGAGAGGAAATGTCACGGAGGACTTAGGGGCTCTTTCTCAGCAAATTATGCAGACACAGATGCTGCAGCTTCGGAACTTTCGGTAGAAGAGTGAAGGCGCTGTCGCCAAGACAAAACTGTGAAGCTCAACAAAGTTCCCAACAACGCAGCTCCGATGGCTTGGTGGGTTACGGTCAGGGGTTCGACCTGTAGGTGCAGTTTGTAGGTCGCAAAGCCAACAGATAATTGGGCGATCAAAAGTAGGCTGGCAAGAAAAGATAGCCGCTGCAGCCAATCTGTTTTTGCATTAGCTCGCCAAGTCGCAATGGCGACGGCCACAGTGGCCGTTGCCGCGGGCAAGATGCCGATCAAATGAGCATTCATCACACCGCAAAGTTCTGATTCTCCAAAGCACAGGTGTAACGCCCACTGGGAGGCTACCAAAGCCCCCAAAATACTTTGACCGTAAATAGTCAGTGTGGCGATCGCCCCTACCCACGGAAGATAAGGGCTAATTCCCACAGATGAAGAGATGGGAATGAGGCTGACGGCAATGCTCAAAAGCAGGCTAAAGAATAGCAACCCAGTCCCCAAATGGGCAGTGACGATGTCAAAGCGCAGTAGCTCTGTGACGGTTAAGCCCCCTAGAACCCCTTGAAAAATCACCAACCCCAGTGCCCCCAGCGAGGCCCAAGGCATCCATAAGGGTAAAGACTTTCGCAAGCTCCAACTACTGCCAACCAGCGCGATCGCGCTCAGGCCGACAGTGGTGGCCACGACTCGATGAAACCACTCCAAAAAGACCTGCAGATTCATCTGGTTGCGGGGGACTAATTCTCCGTAACATAGGGGCCAATCTGGACATGAAAGGCCGGCATTCATAACGCGGGTGGCACTCCCGAGAGCCATCAGGAAGAACGTCAATCCGGCTAGCACAAATATGCAGTAACGGAATCGGGCCGAGAGCGTTTCATTCACAGCCGTTTCATTGACCTCAACCGACCCAACTTGCGAGGATACGCAGGCTTCAGTTTCAGACACATAGGTGTTTTGCATAACAGCGCGCAAAGGTAGGGCATACGGCAGAAAGGAGTCTTAATTTCGCGTTTACTAAAGAAACGAAACTCAAACCCTCAAGTCACTGCCTTTACGATCACTGTAGAAAAAGTCTCAATTTACTGGCCCAGCTTTAATGTTTTCTTCGATATATGTGCAATCCTGAAGTCTTGATTAACTTTTGTTTCGAACCTATGGGGTTTTGGTTTGACTCGTTTCTAGAGACCCATAACACTACCCCAAGCAGGCGTTATAACGGTTCATCTCAATCCTTGCCTGCTTAAGGAGTGAGAGCCCATCCCGAAAGACAGTGTTGACTCCAACGAATGTCTAAGGCAGTTGAGGTTGAAGCCTCAACAACCGACCGTTGGACTCATCTGTTAGTACGTACAAAAAGCCATCCGGTCCTTCTTTCACGTCCCGCACCCTCTCCCCAATCGGAATCGATCGCTCTCGAACTACTACCCCCGAACCATCCACTTCAATGTGGCGTACATCCCGAGACACCAACCCCCCCGCAAATAAGTCTCCCTGCCATTCCTGCACACGATCCCCTCGATAGATTTCTAGTCCCGAGGGGGCAATTGAAGGAATCCAAACCAGCTTGGGATCCATCACATCCCCTCGCCGTTCTACGGGGGCTACGGGCTGATTGTTGGAATATTCGCGGCTGTATGATACCTCCGGCCAACCATAATTGCTCCGGGGGACGATCGTGTTGAGTTCGTCCCCCCCTCGGGCTCCATGCTCTGTGGCCCACACCTGGCCGGTGACGGCATCAACTGTCATCCCCTGAATATTGCGATGACCGTAGCTCCACAACTGAGGTTGCGTTTCAGGATTGTCAACCCAAGGATTATCGGCTGGAACGGTCCCGTCATCGTTGATACGAAGAATCTTGCCCAAATGGCTATTCAGGTTCTGGGCCTGTAGCCGAATGAACGCTCCATCCAAACTTATGGGAGGATTGCCGCCATCTCCGATTGACACGAGAAGGGTGCCATCGGGGAGCCAACTCAACCGCGAACCAAAATGCTGAGCCTTCGACTTCAGTTGAGACACCTGAAAGAGCACCGTCCAGTCCTTCAGCACTGTACCGGTCAATCTGGCGCGTGCCACGTGGGTAGAGTTAGCGGCTCTGCTGCCATCAGAATAGGAAAAATAGACCCAGCCATTGCTCGCAAACTGGGGGTGAGCCACCACATCTAGCAATCCCCCCTGACCGTCTACATAAATGTTTGGTACCCCCTCTACCTCGTCAGTGCTGGCATCTTCTGGATTCACCAACCACAGCCCACCCCCACGCTCAGTAATTAAGATTGCACCTGCCAATCGCGCATTCTCATGCGCGGCTAACTCAGATGGCAGCCAGGCCATGCCCCAGGGGTGTTTAAATCCAGATACTACCTCCGCTACATCGACATCGGATACGAGTTCGATTCCTCTTCGAGAAATAACCGGTTCTTTCCCCAAAGAGGTATCTGGTTGAGCCCAGGCTCCTTTCAGCAGAGTCAATCCGGCGATCGCAGCGAACACCCCCGTTGCCAGCACCTTCAAATACATAACATTCAACAAATACAAACCATTTCCAGAGACAGAATCTTTCATCAACCCAAACAAAGCAGACCGTGTCAACACATTGCGATAACTAATCTGAGAAATATTGGTGTCAGCAATTAGCCATCAATCCAAGTTCCTAGCTGTAGCCCCCAAAAGGCGATCGAAATTAGCTGTAAGTTCTCGCGAGCACCTGCGGGTATCGCGAGATAACCTACCTGTTTTAGCCCATCACAAACAGAGTTCGCAATCCATGCGCGATCGCACTTTCAGGATGGAAGAAATTAGATCTGTACGGCCATGAGTAGATATGCTTGCCCAGAGTCTAATTTCTTAGTCGGGTGGTAATTCGGGAGAAGCATTCAGCTCTAGCTTCAGAAACCAGAAAGTGTGATATCAAAGTGAAAGAAATTACATCGAGTTCAGAATAACTAATGCACAATTTCCATTGACGGCAGTTCTGACGAGATTCAGTCCTTCGCTCGCATCGTGGTTTTCATGTCAACTTAACCAAACGATCCCTAAATGCCCAAGATCCTCTCAAGATATCTAATCGGTGGATTTAACTAAGTCTCCATATTCCGATCGCTTAAACGGGTAGACAAGAGTTGGTGCAGCGAGCTACACCATGCTCGTGGCTTGAGATCGATCGCCCACATTGTCGCGATACCTAGACAGTCACTGAAACCTTTTTTGAAGATGAGTAATTTACAGTAGTAACGCTGGAGGCCAGTCTGGGCATGAGATTGAAGGCTGCTAAGTCGACGACAAAATATTGCTTACACGAAAATAATTTATTAAAAACAGCCAAGATGGAATGTTTTTTGGTGCAATTAGGGTTAACATGAAATTCGCATCCTTTTATTAACAAGAAATGGCTGAAAAGAAACTGACTTCTCCACTTACCGGCAAAGCTCTGCAAGAAAAAGTCAAACATCTGCAGGGTGAAGACAAGAAGGATATTGCAAAAGCCTGCGGCTACGTGACCTATACGAAAACCGGTCAAGAGCGTATTAGCCTGATGGCGTTTTACAACGCTTTGCTTGAGGCTGAAGGAATGTCGTTTGATGCCGCCACCACCTCTAAAGGAACCCGTGGCCGTGAAGCCACCTACCGGGTTTCTGTGCACAAGAATGGTAACTTGCTCATTGGTGCCACTTACACAAAAGAGATGGGTTTGGAACCTGGCGATGAATTCTCTATTAAGTTGGGCAAGCGCAGTATCGCGCTAACTCGCGTCGAAGACTAGAGCAGTTTCCTTTGCTCGTCTGTGGTGCCCTGCAATATCAGCACCACACAGCTCTTTTGGCAACATAAAAATCCATCTGCTAGTGCTATAGCAGGTGGATTTTCTGTCATTAACCGTTTGAAGGTGGACAATCATGACTACCAAGGGGTATCAATCAACTCTTTTAATCTTTGGAACAGGCCCAATCAAATCATAGATATATCTGTTGCAATTTCCGTTAGGATAATGATAAATAAATCTTGACATCTCTGTTAAGAGCAATTTCTATGCTGAATCAGGGCTCTGGATCGTTGAGATGACTAAGTACTTTGACGGTCGCGATAGCTAGAAGACACTAAAAACTCCCCACCATTTTAAAGTGGGTTCAATGCAGTTCGACGATCGCCTCCACTAGACCGTCGAGCGTATACTCGCGGGCGCAGACGTCCACCCGTCCGAATAGGTCTTGACAGGTTTCCGCTGTCTTTGGACCAATGGCTGCAATGGTTGTAGTTTCGAGCAACTCTTCTTCCAGCCTTGCCTGTTGTACTAACTGATGAAAGTGGACAACGGTTTTGGAGCTGGCAAACGTTAGAACGTCAATCTTTTGCTGTCGCATGAGTGCCAACGCCTGTGGATCGATCGCCTCAGGACAACGAGATTGGTAGGCAGGAACCTCTACCACCATGACTCCCCGCTGACTCAGACCGTTGACCAACGTAGGACGTCCCCCCGATTCCACCCGGGGGAATAGCAGACGATCTCCCTCGGACACCGGCATAGACTCCACCAGCGCATCCGCCACAAACTCCTCTGGTACAAAGTCTGGCTGAATTCCCTGCTGAGCTAATACCTTGGCTGTTTTTTGCCCCACCACCGCAACCTTTACCCCCTGCAGCGCTCGGCTATCTTGTCCAGACTCTCGTAGGTGGGCAAAGAACGCTTCCACTGCATTGCCAGAGGCTAACACCAGCCAGTCAAATTGGTTTAGGTTGGCGATCGCATCCTTCAGCGGGGTGATATCGGAGGGGGGCACGATTTCAATCGTGGGTATTTCCACCACCGTTGCCCCCAACTGTTGCAGTTTCTCTGTCATCGCCCCTGACTGGGTATGGGCACGGGTGACCAAAACGGTTTTTCCTTGCAGCGGTCTTGAACTGTTTTGCGCAGAATGCGATTGCATCAGGTCTTCGCGCAACGTTACCACCTCACCTACTACGATCGCCGCTGGAGATAGCGATCCAGCTTGCGATGCCATTGTGGCAGCAAATGTCCCCAATTGCCCCACCCACACCCGTTGCTGGGGTCTTCCGGAATGACGAATCAGGGCAATAGGAGTTTCTACTGGCTTACCTGAATGGATTAAGTTCTGGCAAATCTGGTCCAGAGTGCGGGTACCCATCAAAAACACTAGGGTATCCAGTTGGGCTAGTCCCTCCCAAGCGAGGAGGTCCGGATCGTGGGCGGTGGAGACGGCAAATGAATGGCTCAGATTCGTTGCTGTTAAAGGAATACCTGCCAATAGCGGTCCCGCGATCGCCGAAGAAATACCGGGGATGACTTCGTAGGGGCAACCTGCCTGGTTTAACGCTTGTACCTCCTGAACGAGGCGTCCAAAAATCCCTGGGTCCCCAGACTTGAGTCGCATCACCTTGAGCCCCTGCTGGCAGTAGGCGATCGATAACCGATTAATCTCGTCTTGAGGAACACTGGGTTTTCCGCCCCGCTTGCCCACATGAATCCGCTTGCAATAGTTGGGGAGCAACGAGAGTACCTGCGAGTCCGCCAGATCGTCGATTAAGGCTACTTCTGCCTGCTGAAGCACTTGCCACCCTCGGTAGGACAAACTGTCCAGCTGACCTAAGCCCGCTCCTATGAAATAGACAAGTCCTCTAGTTTTCTCCATCAATAGAGTTGCGACTCCACCAACTATTTGTGGCTTAATTAAAGATTCGCTGTCTAGCCACTATACTCAGGCAATCAAGAGTATTCAGACTTGAAACAAGAGAAATTAGCTTTCTGAGAGATAAAGCAAAACCCCAATGCCGATAGTGACAGCCACAAACAAACCGTAGCTGAGGGGACGACGTTCAGAAATATGTAGCTGATGGAGAGGTTTCAGCCACCCCAGATAAAACGTGTCTACAAATCGATCGAGGGCACTGCGCATCGGGGTGGAGTAGATGGAATTGGATTCCTCTAACAGCACCCAAAACACCATCAGCGTAGAATATGCCCATAACATGGCAGACACCACAAGGGTAAAGGCCAAAAGGAGATGAATCGTTAGCATAGGCAATTGAATGAAGAGCTGCAGGGGGCAATAGCGACAAGAGGTCAGCCGTACAGGATAGATTCAGCCAACCTGGACAGATTTCGGAGTTGTAGACAGTGTTCCCATCTCTTTTTAATGGAAATCTCTAATCGGTAAACGTTCTATTGGGAAGCGGACCCAGTGGTTGTCGAAAGCACATCAAATCAAGGTTCCGCATCCTGAGAGTTGGAATGTTTCCATGTTTCTCCTTTAATCATCAGCCTTGGGTCGCAGACAGATTTGCTTGTGGATACTGTGCAACAATTCGCTGCTTTTTGCCAACATGTAAGTCTCCTAGCAAGCACCAATCGGCAGCTCCGGTCACTGACGGTAAGTTACCGGGAATATGATGCACTCTGAGATAGGCCAAGACCGCAAAGGCGATCGCCTCTTTATAAGAGGGGTCCATCCCTAATTCTGCGGTGGAAACCACCGGAATATTCCCAAAGCGCAGCTGCAGGCGCTTCATCAGGTAAGCGTTACGGACACCGCCACCGCAGATGGCAACGCGATCGGGTTGAGCAATCAGGAACTTTTGGTAGCTATCGGCGATCGAGGCTGCGGTGAAATCCGTCAGGGTGGCGAGGATATCCTCTGTCGAGAGAGAGAATCGAGCGCAATCGGCTAGGCACTGCTCCAGATAGGCAGGCGAATACAGTTCTCTGCCCGTCGACTTTGGGGGCTGCTGTTGAAAAAACTCGGCCTGCAGCCAGCGGTCAACTAACTCTGTATGTGGGGTGCCTTGGGCCGCCCATTGACCATCCCGGTCGTAGCTCAGCTCCCCCTGACTGAATCGAGCTACCGCTAGGTCAATCAGGACGTTGCCAGGGCCGGTGTCCCATCCGATAATCTCCCCCTTGGACTGCTTCCCCTCGGACCGCTTTCCTTCAGGCTGCAGCGCAGGTAGGTAAGTCACATTACCAATGCCGCCAATGTTTTGAATACAGCGAGATTCTTCTCGAGCGCGCAGTAGCAAGGCATCCACTCGGGGGACTAGCGGGGCTCCATGACCCTTGATGGCAATATCGGCAGCTCGAAAATTGCTTACGGTGGGGATGCCGGTAAGCATGGAGATCGTTTCCCCTCGCCCCAACTGAATGCTGTGACCAATGGTGCAATTAGAATCGGGGGCTTTGTGAAAGACTGTTTGACCGTGGGAGCCGATTAGGTCGATGGCTGCGCAACCACTAGCATTAGGAGTAGCTCGAGCGGCTGAGGTGACTTCTAATGTGGCGGTGGAAAATGCGTTGGCGATTGCGTCATCCAGCTGACTCAATTCGGGCAAAGAAATCTGTAAACCGCTGGCAATGTCGAGAATTCGCTGCCGCAATGCTGGTGGGTAGGGAACGCTGTCGGTGGCAAGAACCCTGACAGAGAGGGGGGTAGCCAACTGGAGGGAAGGCTGAATCTCCACACAAGCCACATCAATTCCATCCATCGATGTCCCGCTCATCGCCCCCACCACTCTAAGGGGACGGCAATGGGTCCAATCGTGTTTGAGAGTATGGGTGCAAACGATCGTACGGCTAAGCATAGTCAATGCGAACTTTAGGAACTTATCCGAGCGGTGCTCCCACAGTACCAGACGGAATAATGGCGGATAGAGTGATGGTCAGGTGATTTTTAGGTTTGAGGTATGGAGCTGACCCTGCAGCAACAAGTGGCGCAGACGATCGTGGTGCGGGCCTCCGGTCACCTGCTCGATTCACAAGCAGGCTATCCCCAGTGGGAATGGCCCCGAGAGAAGCTGCAGCCCCTGATTCAGGATGTGGGGGTGGGGGGAGTGTTGCTGTTTGGGGGAACGGTGGCTGACGTGACGCTGCGGGTGCAGCAGATGCAGGATTGGGCCTCCATCCCCTTATTTGTCTGTGCGGATGTGGAATGGGGGGTGGGGCAAAGGTTTAGGGGGGCGACGGAGTTTCCTCCAGCGATCGCCTTCTCCGATCTGGGTCAAGCGGGGATTAGTTGGGCCAGACAGATGGGGCAGGTGACCGCCCGCGAAGCAACGGCGCTGGGGATTAACTGGCTGTTTGCCCCCGTGGTGGACGTGCAGAGCAACCCTAACAACCCCGTGATTGACGTGCGTGCCTTTGGCTCCAGCCCAGAACGGGTTGGGGAACTGGCCAGTGCATTTATTCGCGGGGCCAAAACCGCTTCTGTGTTGACCACCGCCAAGCATTTCCCCGGCCATGGCGATACCAGCGTAGACTCTCACCTTATTCTGCCGGAGCTATCTCATCCCCGAGCTCGTTTGGAATCCCTGGAATGGCAGCCGTTCCAGCAGGCCATCTCCGCTGGTGTTGATGCCATCATGAGCGCCCATCTAATGGTGCCCAAGCTCGATCCCGATTGGCCTGCCACCCTCTCAGAAAAGATGCTAGAGGGCGTTCTACGTCAAGAGTGGAATTTTGACGGCTTGGTGGTCACGGATGCCATGACGATGGGGGCGATGACACAGTTTCCCTCATCAGAGGCCCCCCTCTCTGGCGGTGAGTTGGCGGTACGGGCGCTAGAGGCAGGAGCCGATGTTATTGTCATGCCGCCGCAACCGCTGGATGCCATTGAGGCTATTTGTGCAGCGGTGGAATCGGGCCGCCTTTCCCGCCAGCGGATTCGTCAATCGGTGGAGCGGATATTGAACGCAAAACACCGGGTGTGCGATAGCTCCCGCATGGAGCAACTTCCAATTGAGCGTCTGTTGCCAGGGTCGAGACCTACGGCAAAACCTGCCAACGCCCCCCCCGCCTTAACTGAGCTATTGGGTACAGCCCCCCGCAACAAACCCTCTAGCCTGGAGCGCCTACTAGAGACCGCCGTCAGCTCCGCTACTCCGGCAGATGCGATCGCGCGGGTGGTGGGCACATCAGCCTCCAGACTAATTTCGGAGGCGATCGCCATCGCGGCCGTCCATCCCTATCGTCGGCAAGAATTACCGTTACAGGCGGAGCCCAATTGGTTGAACTGGATGTGGACCGATCGCTGGCTATCTGCTGGTTTTGTCAGCCCCACCAGTCCGGCGATCGAGTCCGCTACTGCGCAGGGGATCCCCACTTTGCTGGCGGATTTGAATACGCCTGCCTTTCTGCTCGAGCAGGCGCTGGATAGCGCCAGCGGACTGGTGGTACAGGTATTCGTACAGTCCGGCCCGTTTCGCGGTCATGGGGGACTATCACCAGCGACACAGCACCTGTTGGTGCGGCATTGGCAGAAGGTGAAGGCGCTGGTGTGTTACGGCAGTCGCAGCGCGTTCGATCGCATGTTAGAGCTGTCAGAACCCTATGGATTCCCCTGCATTTACTCCGGCGATCGGCGGGATGTAGCCCAGGCGGAGGTGGCGAAACAGTTGTGGGGCTCTGAGTTGCAAGCAGTGAAGGGGATTCCCGAGGCTTGAGTGAGGGATTCGTGTTGATGGTCGCTACCCCGTCCGTAAATTCAGACCAAAGCGAGATTGATAGGCCAAATAAAGCCCCACCAAAATTGGTGGAGCTTATCACCTAGCTTGCTCGGGCTTCATGCCAAATACAAGCGGTCTGCATGTCTCGGCTTAGCTAGTCTGCGAAGCAGGCTTTTCGGACGCACCAAACATGGACTGCAGCTTGGCACGCAGAGAATTCATGGTGAAGCGCAGCAGGCCAATGAACCAGTTACCTTCCAGTTCCTGGAACATGTTCATGTTCATCTTAAAGCTGAGGTTAGCTTCATCCACAATGGATTGAGCCATTTGCTCGCTCACGGGCAAGCTATCCATTGCTGCACGATAAATATTCTTAAACCGACCGGGATTGTTGATGGATTCAAACTCGTAGAAGCTAAGGCCGGATCCATCCTCAAGTCCCATGGCATTCTTGGCAATATTCTTGAGGATTTGACCGCCAGACAGGTCTCCCATATATCGGGTGTAGGCGTGGGCAACCAGAAGCTCAGGCTGTTCGTTAGACACAACCTTCAGGCGCTTGACGTACTCTTCGCAAGCAGGGGAGGCTTTCACTTCAGAACGCCAGTTCTTGCCGTAATAAAACGCCAAGTCTTCCTCTAGGGTGTGGGTTCTCCACAGCTCAGGAAAATACAATTTGCTCAGCACGGGATGGTCCTTGTGGCGTTCAAACTCTTGCTCGATCGCCGCATAGATAAAGTAGAAGTTTCCCACCAACTTGCGGTAGGAGCTTTTTTCAACCAGACCGCCCAAAAAGTTTTTAATAAATCCGACGTTTTCCGCCATCGTATGAGACTCTTTCGTCCCTTCTTTCAATAGGGTCGCTAATTGATGACTCACGGGGCCTCCTAAGCTTTGATGCACCAAAAAAGGATGATTATCAAGGTATTAAGACTGGCAAATTATGTTGCCAAAGATTGCATCCACCTCGGTCAAGGGGGATTGCAAGCAAGATTGAGTTTTAACCTTTCAATAGAATAAGTCCAGCCCGACAGAGTGCTCGTTAATAATCTTAAAGTTTCGAAATCCAGCTCTCAGACAGCCTGTTGGAGGCTGAAACCATCTCAGCGTAGTGATTCTACTGATTCGATCGCTCTAGATCCAGCAACAAGAGCAGGCGGAGTAAAGGACTAAAGCGCAGGGTTGCAAGCCAAGCAAGCTTGCCCCTCGAACAACATTACGAGCTCGGTGCGGGCTAGATCGGAAAACGTCGGTGCGGCAAAGGTCTGACAAAGATTGGCAAGCACGTGCTGGGAGCACGCTAGTAAACATAAGATTTGTCAGTTTGCTCCGATTGATGCGGTTAACATCGAAGAGAATTTTGCTGCTGGCTCGACCCTGATTTGCGTTATGGCTGCGGCTTAAATTCTTAAAGACTCACTCAACTAACCCTTCGAGCGGGCCTGACGCACCATGGCGATCAGGGTTTGGTGGGCATCTTCGGAATCTGCTAAATCGCGCTCGAAGGCAATTCGCACGGCAGTCTCAGCACCATCCACATCAGCCATTAAATCCATCCCCTGAGGGTCAATCGCTTTCATTTGGGCTGATTTCACGTTGGCAAGCCCACCGTAAACCTGTGCGTAGAGCGCCACCGCCTCTGCATGATCGTCATTCATGTGCTGGCAGATGCGATCGCTGACGGCTGGGGTAATGGGATCGGCCATAGCAGCAAAAATCCTTAAATTTCAAGCGTCATATTTAGTTTTAACGTTCCTCTGTCGGTTTTGCGTTAGCCTTTTTGAGGACACGTCAGTAGGAAGGCAGAAGTTCCCATGACTCCAGCAGAGCTTTGGCAGCGCTACCAACAATGGCTCTATTTCAACGCTGAGTTGGGAATATACGTCGATATCAGTCGCGTCCGTTTTACAGATAGCTTTATCATCGAGATGGAGCCCCGGTTCGATCGGGCCTTTGAGGACATGAAGGCGCTGGAGTCAGGAGCGATCGCTAATCCGGATGAACAGCGCATGGTAGGTCACTATTGGCTGCGCGCCCCAGAATTAGCCCCCAAGCCAGAGCTAACCCAAAGCATTGAATCCACCCTGACCAAAATTGAAGCGTTCGCCACCGACATTCACAGCGGCAAGCTGTTTCCTCCGACAGGGGGCAAGTTTACAGATTTGTTGGCAATCGGTATCGGTGGTTCCGCCCTCGGACCTCAGTTTGTTGCGGCTGCCCTTGCCCCAGATCGCCCTCCCCTGAATATTCACTTTATTGACAACACCGACCCCGACGGCATCGATCGCGTCCTAGCAACCTTAGGGGAACGGCTCAGTACCACCCTAGTGACGGTCACCTCCAAATCGGGAGGAACTCCAGAGCCTCGGAACGGTATGACAGAAGTCCAGGCGGTGTTTGCAGATGCAGGCCTGGAATTTTCGGCCCACGCGGTAGCCATTACTGGGGTCGGTAGCAAGTTAGACGATCGGGCCAGTTTTGAGGGCTGGCTAGCCACGTTCCCTATGGACGATTGGGTGGGGGGCAGAACTTCCGAGTTCTCAGCTGTGGGTTTGGTGCCAGCCGCGCTACAGGGCATCGATATTCGCGCGCTCTTGGCGGGGGCAAAAACCATGGATGAAGCCACCCGCCTGCCCAGCTTGCGGGGCAACCCTGCCGCGTTGTTGGCCGCTTGCTGGTACTGGCTGGGGGATGGTCGAGGCAGCAAAGACATGGTGGTATTACCCTACAAAGACCGCCTCATGCTGTTTAGCCGCTATTTGCAGCAGTTGGTGATGGAGTCTCTTGGGAAAGCTCAAGACTTGTCAGGCATGACAGTCAACCAAGGATTAGCGGTTTACGGCAACAAAGGTTCCACCGATCAACATGCCTACGTTCAGCAACTCCGTGACGGGGTCAAGAACTTCTTTGCCACATTTATTGAAGTTCTTCACGATCGCAACCATCCCTCCATCGAACTAGAACCAGGGGTGACATCTGGAGATTATTTGACCGGCTTTCTGCTGGGTACGCGTCAAGCATTATTCCATAGCGATCGCGATTCAATCACGGTTACCTTACCAAGCGTTGACGAACGCTCGGTGGGGGCATTAATTGCCCTATACGAGCGGGCAGTGGGTCTATATGCCTCGCTGATCAATATCAACGCCTATCACCAGCCTGGGGTTGAAGCGGGGAAAAAAGCAGCGGCTAGCATCCTAGACCTTCAAACCCAGGTACTGGAAGAGTTGCAGAAACAGCCCTCTACGTTATCGCAACTGGCAAGTAGCATCTCGGCTGAGGAGCGTATCGAAAGCATTTACCAAATTGTCCGACATCTTGCGGCCAACAATCGCATTCAGGCCCTAGAAGGGGATTGGGGAGACCCCCGCAGCCTCAAACTGGCGATCGATTCTTAGATGACCTGAGGCCGAAGTTAGTGTTGGTGAGCTGGCCGATTGGAACAGGAGAATTGCACATCAGATAGAGAGCCTGACAGCAGCTTGAACTAGCGTCCTGGCGATTTTGTCGCAAACACTGCATAATAGGTATTAGCCTAGGTCACTTTTTCTATCGATTGAGCTGCATGTCCTAGCAGGTTTTTGGGTAACGATACGATTCCTTAGTAAAAAGCCTCGACGTCTTACCCCATCAGCCACTTTAAGTCGCTGACCTCCTACATTTGCCAAACACATCTGTAACGATGCTGGGTGCAAACTTGCCTGCGCTCGCGGAACAGCTCAACGCACTATTATTCCGCCACTCCAATGAATGTGTAGACCTGTTGGAACGGCCGAACAAGTGAACTCCTGTGACTCCTCAATTGGCGTAACCTCCACGTAGGATTCAATTTATATGCCCCGCACTCGGAAAAACTATTACCGACGATCGCTAGACAACCGCAATACAGCTTCCCGCACACCAAGCACTATCTTGCCAAAGCTGATTGAAGACAACGCCCCACTGCAATCCAGCAATCAATTGTTGCTGATGTACAGCCACTTCCAGTCTGAAATGCCCGCTGACGGTCGCACACCGATTGGCACCTGGCTCAAGCGCAACATTCTAGAACACGGCCTACCCAGCCTGATTCGGTTTGGTCCCCGTTCTCGCCCACGCGTTTTCCGCAAAGATGAATTTAAAGGCTGGCTACCTAGTATTTAAAACTGGACATTTAACTATTCATACTTTTAGCTTGCGGCAAATCTGAGAGAGTGTCACAGTGTAGAGTACTGGCTGTTGCCCTCTACACAGAAAAGAAACTCTTTTCTGGTGAAAATACTTGGCTTATAAGCACAATACTTTCTAGAAGTATATACGTAAGATTGCAGGTATCGTAGGATACGACCCATTCTGTTTCCGTAGTGCATACTAATGGGGTCGTGAATCAGACGCTCTCCGATGGATTTCCAACTAATCAAACCGTTGGTTCAGCATGCTTTATCTGCAGACGATCTGACCTCCACTGACCAAGAAGTGGTGCTAACTGCGGTGCTTTCAGATAAAAATAAAGACCGCGCGAGCTTTTTGGTGGAGCTCCTGGGGCTATCTGCCAATTCTGCTGCTCGAGCTTCATAATTTCAAGTTGATTCATGTTAAGTGGTGCAAGTACTGCTAATTTAGCTGCCTTGTCAGTGCGCCCGAATCCAATACCCACTCACGTTCCTGGGGGCTGATACTGTGCGGCCCCTTACTTTTTTTGTGATTTTAATTCGCTGTGGCCATTATTCGGACAAGAATTGCTAGAAAACCCCAATTGGCTAAAGACTAGCTAGACGTCACGGGAAGTTGAGTAGCCCCTAAAGGAGCAAACAATATTTCCGTCGCCACACAACGAGTGTGCCCCAACCAGCGATCGTCTGACGCAGGATAATCGTCGCGATAGTGGCCTCCACGACTTTCGGTTCGGAAAAGGGTGCTATGTAAAACTAAAGGGGCAATTGTCAGTAAATTGCGCAGCTCCAAACTGCGTTGCATGTATGGCAGCAGCGGCACTACCATTGCTGGTAAAGTCTCTTGGGACTGGCGACTTGACTCCCCATCACTTCTCAGAAATTGTGAAGGGGGTTGTAAAGTCTCAAGCTCTTGTAAGGCTGCTGTCAGGCGATCGGCGTTGCGCAAGATACCGGCGGCATCCCACATGATTTTGGCTAATGACCGTGTCTGATGCTGCACGTCCTTACCTCCCACAGGTAAAACCATATTGGGTAATTCTTTCTCCTCCACAGGTCTGGCAGAGATGTCATATGAAATAGCTGAGGAGGCAGACCGACTATTTTCTTTGCCGATCGCCGCCGCTAAACGGTGGGCGAACACCAAGCACTCTAGTAATGAATTACTCGCTAAGCGGTTGGCACCGTGAACCCCAGTACTAGCCACTTCACCCACGGCATAGAGCTGAGGTAGGGACGTTCTTCCCCACAGATCGGTTTCTATTCCCCCCATCCAATAATGGGCCGCAGGAGCAACGGGAACGAGTTGGGAGAAAACATCCACTCCGTGACGCTTGCATACCTTGGCAATGGTGGGAAAACGATGCTGAATAGTACTGGGGGCAAGATGGCGCATATCCAGCCAAACGTGGTTCGGCTCCTCTGGAGAACGCTGTTGCAGATGAAGGAAAATGGCCCGGCTGACCACATCTCGGGGGGCCAACTCGCCATCTGGATGGTAATCGAAGGCAAATCTTCTGCCGGAGGCATCCACCAAATGGGCCCCTTCCCCACGCACAGCTTCGCTAATCAAAAATCTAGGAGCATTCGGTACCATTAACGCTGTGGGATGGAACTGCATAAACTCCAAGTCCCGCAATGCCGCCCCCGCTCGCCAGGCGATCGCCTGACCGTCACCAGTGCTGGAGGAGGGATTGGTGGTGTGGGTATACAGTTGCCCGGCTCCGCCAGTGGCCAAAACTGTCGCTCCTGCCCGGAGGCTAAATCCTTGTGGAGGAGTGGAAGAAGAGGCTTCGTTCCAGCGAACTCCGTACGCGCCGCAGCAGCGGCCCTGGTCCATCCATAAATCCACCACATGAGCCCGTTCCCAAATCGTGATATTAGGGGCTTCAATGACTCGGGCCAGCAGCCGTTGCACCAACGCTTTGCCGGTGGCATCGGCTACGTGCAAAACGCGCCGGCGAGAATGGGCGGCCTCTAGTGTGACAGCCAAGCGATAAGGAAGCGTACCTAATTCTGGGGATGGGTCGCCGTTTTGTTTCGCGCGATCGAACTCCACTCCCCAACGCAGTAATTCTTCGATGCGATCGCTAGCCTCTTGAACCAGTACATTAACGGCTTCGGGCTCGCAAAGACCTACCCCTGCTCGCAGGGTGTCAGCCGCATGTAATCTTGGGGAATCATCTGGCTCAGTAGCGGCGGCAATTCCCCCTTGCGCCCAACTGCTGGAGGATGTGGGCAGGGTTTCTTTCGTGACAAGGAGAATACGCCAGTCGGACGGGAAACTTAGGGCAGCATAAAGACCTGCGGCTCCACTTCCGACAATTACAACATCCCAAGTGCCCTCAAATGTGGGGGAGATGGCAATGGTGGAGGAGGAGAAATCGGCCAAGAGAACCAGTCCCCAAATGAAAAGATGGCTACTATTGTAACGATAGTCATCCAATTTATAAGTTTCACATCAATAATCGGTGAATTTTAGCTTCCGGTCGGAGGAGGAGCTCTAGGTTGCTTGGCTGAATTGGGAAGTTTGTGGCTGACCATTATCAGACCGAGACGGGAGCTAATAGAGAGAGCTCACCGCTAAGGCCGAGTTTCCACCATGGAAATTCCAGCTGGGCTGGTAAATGTGACCCAAAACTCGATATCGGGGCAGGATCCGGCTAAAGAATCGCGTGCTGCATTCGCCCCATCTAATGTTTTAAATAGGCCAAATACCGTCGGTCCCGAGCCCGACATCATACCCCCCAGGCTGCCTGTGGCAGAGCTTATTGAGGTCTTCAGAGCCTCCACCTGCGTATAGAGGGGCAGGACAACGGATTCAAGGTCGTTATATAGACTCTGGCCTATGGCGGGTAGATCTTGGTGGGCGATCGCCGAAAGGAGCGGGCTAATCGGACCCCTCTGGCCAGCATGCTGCTCGCAATAGTTTTTGTACGCCCAAGCGGTGGACACCGAAAGATCGCGATGCTTGCCTAGCAACAGGGAGACTGGCTGTAAATCGGGCAGGGGGGATAGCTGCTCTCCCCGCCCAATGGCTAACATGGTCCCTCCGCGCACGCAGAAGGGGATGTCCGACCCTAATTCTGCGGCCAGATCTTGCAGGTCCAGTTCCGTTAGCCCCAAATTCCACAGTTGATTCAGACCCACCAGCACGGCCGCAGCATCGGTGGATCCCCCTGCCATACCAGCCCCGACAGGAATGCGCTTTTCGATCGCGATATCCACCCCCCCTTCGCATTTGCAGTGTTTTTTCAGCAACGCTGCGGCTTTATAAGCCAAATTACTACTGTCATTGGGCACTTCTGGACGATCGCAACTGAGAGTAATCCCTTCCCGCTGCAGGGTTAATGCCACGCGATCGCTCAGCTCAACTGACTGCAGCACCATGACCACGCTGTGAAACCCATCGGGGCGATCTCCGGTAATTTCCAAATACAGATTGATTTTGCCAGGGGCGTTGAGCACGCATGACTGCATGGGAAGCTCCACAATTCCAGAACCCACTCTACCTAAGAAGGCGGCAGATATATCTGCTAGGGGCAGTGTGTAAGGAGGTGTTCTGGATCTTAGTCTGGATGAATTAAACAGACACCAACCCTGCACTTGCTTCAATAGCAGAAGCAATCCCCTGCCACAGGGGCAGTCCATCACATTGGCCGGGTTCGCCCAAATTCAAGATGGCCTCCACCGCCCTCTCGGGGTGGGGCATCATTCCCAAAACATTGCCAGCTGGGTTACAAATACCGGCGATGGAACTGACGGAACCGTTGGGATTGGCTAGGCCATTGCCGTTATCGCAATAGCGCCACACCACCTGATTGTTGTCTTCCAAGCGCTTCAGTGTATCGTCATCGCAATAGTAGCGGCCCTCGCCATGAGCAATGGGCATCGAGATTGTCTGGCCTAACGAATAACCCTGCGTCCAAGGCAAACCATCACGCTCTAGCTTGAGGCCTACGCGATCGCAGATAAACTTCAACTGCTGGTTGCGCACCAGTGCTCCGGGTAGGAGGCCGGACTCCAGCAAAATCTGCCAACCGTTGCAGATGCCCAGCACGTAGCCCCCTTTATCGGCAAATTCCTTCACCGCCTGCATCGCCGGGGAGAAATGAGCGATCGCCCCACACCGCAAATAGTCACCGTAGCTAAACCCACCAGGTAGCACCACGACATCCACATCGCTAAGGTCGGTATCCTGATGCCAAATTAAGCGGGTGGGGCAGTCGAGTAAACCGAGTGTAACGTTCACCACATCGCGATCGCAGTTGGAACCGGGAAATACCACTACCCCAAATTTGCACTTGCCCATATCTCTAAACCCTAATAGATGGTTCACCTAAAAAGACATAACGGTTGCCTGGATCTTTCAAGTCTGCTGGCAAGAATTCTGAACGATGCAGGGAAACCTATCGGATTGCCCCTAGCTCACAGCCGCTGCCACAGACTCAATCTCGATGGTGTAATTCTCAATCACGGGGTTGGTCAATAGCTTCTCGCACATCGCTTCCACATCTTGGCGGGCGGTATCTGTATCGGCAGCAGTCAAGGTCAACGTGATGTTTTTACCAATACGCACCCCTTCCACAGATTCGTAACCCAAATGGTGCAGGCTGTGCTGCACGGCAGTCCCGGCAGGGTCAAGGACAGAGGGGCGGAGACTGACAACGATCCGAGCTGAAAATTCCATGGAATTGGGAAAACTAACACTATCACCTTCAACATTACCGCTGACGGTCCTCAAAGCGCTGTCAGCTCATCAAAAAGCTGTAAGGAGAAGCCAATACAATATGGATGGTCTGGGATTGTTAAACGGTAAACGTATCTGGGCAATCGCCCATAATGTTTTCCGCGAAACTGTACGGGACAAAATTCTCTATTTGGTTCTACTTTTTGTAGTGGTGATGGCGGGGGCTGTACTGCTACTTCCCGATATTTCTAATGGAGCAGAGGTCACCGTTGTCCTTAACTTAGGATTGGCTGGGATTAACATTTTGGCGTTGCTGGTGGCCGCATTCATAGGCCCCAACCTGATCAACAAGGAAATTGAAAAGCGCACCATGTATATGCTGGTGGCCAAGCCGTTGAGCCGAGCGGAACTGATTGTCGGTAAGCACTTTGGCATGGCCGTGTTGATTTCGGTGTTACTTGCCATCATGACCCCCATTTATTTGGGGGGAGTGGCGATATTGCAAACGGATCTGCCCTATACCTCTCTGTTACTTGCCATCCTGTTTATCTTTTTTGAGCAGGTAGTCATCCTGGGGGCTGCCCTTCTGTTCGGAGTCATTACTTCTTCCCTGATAGCCACCTTGCTGACGCTGGCCCTGTACGTCATGGGTCACCTCAGCCAGACGCTGCTGCAATTTGCCCAAAATATGGAGGCCAGTGTCGCTAAGTCTATGATGCAGGGGTTGTTCTTGATTCTGCCGGACTTCACCCGCCTTAACTTAAAGAATGACGCCATTTACGCCCAACTACCTACCCCCGCAGACATGGGTTTTTCTGCGTTGTACAGTTTATGTTACGCCACAGGATTGCTAGCGATCGCGGTGATGATTTTTGCCCGCCGCCAGTTTTAGTCAGATTTGCTTCCTCTAGATGACTTATCCCCAGAAATGGGGGCATTTTTTTTGTCCTGTATTCCCCTCTGCGGGGGGGCAACATTCAGCGATCGCTGTTGGCTGTCCTGAAGAATGTTGCCCTCAGAGCAAATACTATCCACCTGAGGGATCGAGACTCCTTCAGAAATATTCCGAAACATCCTCTAGCACCGTAGCGGTCATCTGTGATTACTGAGCATTGCAAAGCCCACTGCCAAATTGAATCCACCCACAAACAGCCAAATATTAATCGCGCTTTGGATGCCAGAGATATTTAGAGCCGCAAGACTCAGCGAGATAAGACCCCAGACAATCAGAACAATGGACAAAATAACTACAATATTCGGTTTAGATACCCCCTCGGAAGACTCAAATTGTTGTTCTACAGAAACCAAAGATTCGGTCATTGTATTGCCCCCGCAACTAGCTATATTCGGAAAGCTCGATTGTAGAGCCACAGATCGTGCCAATGCCTAGTCCCAGCAATAGATATCCGATCTGGGGTTCGCCACCCTGCAGCAGAAGGGCACCCAAACCAACAATTGCAAAACTAAAGGCATACTTTAGATATGTCTCGATTGTGCTTCGCAAACGTTTTCCAGATTCAACAGTTTCTTTGACGCGCTGCTGGTGCAGCTCCTGTTGAGCTCTGTCTAAAACCTCAAAAACCTTAGCAACAACATTGAACTCCTCCTCGGCCTCAACCGCTGCTAGCCGCTCGGCAACTTGCATGCAGGCTCGTTCTAAAGGCGTCTCGGCGATCGCGCTGTGCGATCGCGGGCGAATCAGGTTTTCAGAGCGTGGAACGCTCTTTCTACGGGGTTTGTGAATAGCTGCTGATGTTGAAGTCATGTCTACTGTTTTCAACTCGATGGAGAGTTGTTTGTCAAATGCAATCTGCTCTATCTCCTACAATTCCATTGTAAAGAGGACAGCCGACCGATCGTCCGCTATAAACTTTTTGTCACTTTGCCTGCATGAGAAAAACGAAAAAGTGAGTGAACGAGATCTCACCCGATCTGCCAACAAGTAGAGTATTGGGTTCGTAGTTCCTTGCCACAATGATATGAGTCGTTTCAGTGGCTGACTCAACTGTATGGAACCTTGCACGAGCGATTGCGTACTCGATGCTGCAAACGTCTATCAGACAAAGCCCACATCACCCCAATCGCCAGCTCAAGCGTCTTAAACAAGATGATGGGGGCAGAACTCTTCTTCAAATGCGAGAAACTTACAGAAAATTGGCGCATTTAAATACCGGGGAGCTTACAACGCTATCTCCCAACTCACCCCAACAGAGCGGAACCGAGGCCTCATCACCTTTTCCTCCGGTAACCATGCCCAAGCGATCGCCAGGGTGGGCCACGACCTCGGCCCGGCGACCACCATCCTCAGCGGAACTGTTCAAGCAAAAGGTCGTGTCGGCATCATCCTCAGTGGCGAAAACATAGACGCGGACACCATAAGCTATATTTTGAGAACAACGGCATCATTCAACAGCTCAAAGGCAAGGGGTTGAAACTGCCTAAATGGGGACTGCTGAAAAATCTTCGAGCAATGTTCGGTCGAAAGATCCTTGGCTTGTTAAAGCCACGATCGAGAAGAGTAAAAACGACTTAGACGCAGGAACTTTTTGGCATCGGCACATATCTATTTCACAACGAGTGCCAATGAGTTACCAGCCCCATAAGTTCCGTTGTTAGCAATCGTCCATCTCTCCCTACAGCGCTTCAGCTTGCTCGCCCTCGACACCATTCCCGATTGATGCCAGCCTAATTAAGTGTTTCTGGAGAATATTTCTGTTAACAAATCAACCCATGTAGAGCAATAAAATAAACAATGTATACTCGATATTGTTGAGGATGGGCATCTATGAGTTATTTCAGTAGCCGATGGTTAATTCCGGAATAACAAACCCCTCCCCAACAACTTTCTCCCCCGACTGCTCTTGTGCGGGTGTTCTAAGGCCCAAAAGACTGCGCCAACAATGGGGGTCGTATACAATTCAGCCCATCCTCACCGCTCTGCTCACAGAGTCCGACTAGCCCACTCGATACTTGGCCCACTCTCGCAAAGGCGTTATGCCGACCGCACATCTTGACACTGATTCAGACGAAATTTTGATTGTTGACGACACCTCCGTCAACCGGTTGGCCCTGTCTAAAATCCTCACCCGAGAGGGATACCGAGTTTACGAGGCCGACAACGGATACTCAGCCCTAAAATTAGCCCAAACCCATCAGCCAGATATCATCCTGATGGATATCAACATGCCAGAGTTGAATGGCTTTGAAGTTTGTACTCGCCTCAAGGCAGACAAGCTCACGCAGAATATTCCTGTTGTTTTTATTAGCACTCTCGAAGACATTAAAGATAAAGTCCGCGCCTTCGAGGTAGGGGGTAGCGACTACATCATGAGACCTTTTCAACCCCAAGAGGTTTTGGTGAGGGTGGCCAGTCATCTTGCTCTACAGCGACAACATCGCGAACTACAGCAATGGAGCGAGCGGCTAGAAATTCAAGTTAAGGAACGCACCCGTACTTTAGAGCGAATGGCCCTCTACGACAGCTTGACGGGCCTGCCCAACCGCCTGAATTTACTACAGCACTTAAGAGAGCAATTTCACCGTCTTAAACAAGGGCAAGAAAAAGGATTTGCACTGATATTGATTGATTGCGATCGCTTCAAAGTCATTAATGACTCGTTAGGACATAGCGAGGGCGATAAAGCCCTAAAGGCGCTTGGCAATCGTCTAAGAATTAACCTGCCCGAAAGTATCTTCTTGGCGCGGTTGGGGGAGGATGAGTTTGGCTTGATTGCCTCTCGGGCCTCCACGGACCGAGAGGCCTTCAACGTGCTGTTAACCGTCCGAGCCCTGCTGGAAAAACCGTTTGAATTGCAGCGGCGGGAAGTCTATATTGATTTTTGTGCGGGGATCGCGTTTGGTCGGGCCCATAACACCAATCCCGAAACCCTGATGCGAGAGGCGGATGCCGCCATGTACGAAGCTAAAAATGAAGGGCCGGGGAGCGTCAAGCTGTTTGAAGCGGTGATGCACGAACGAGTCAGCGATCGCCTTTATGTAGAAAACGACCTGCGTCAGGCGATCGCCAAAGATGAAATGGAGCTGTATTACCAGCCCATCATTGCCCTCAAAACGGGCGAAATTTCTGGATTTGAAGCCCTCGTGCGCTGGAATCATCCCGATCGCGACATGTCCCCCGCAGAGTTTATACCCGTCGCCGAAGAAACCGGAGAGATCGATCGGATCGGTCTCTGGAGCCTGCAGCAGGCTTGTCAACAGCTACAAATATGGCAGAAAGGACGCGATCGCCCGCTGTGGATGAGCGTCAATATATCCCCTCGTCAACTTATCCGTTCTGACTTACTGAGCGAAATCGATCGTACGCTGGGGGAGATTCCACTCCGTGGAGGTCAGCTCAAATTAGAGCTCACCGAAAGTGCCCTAATGGTGAACCCCGAATCAGCTCGCCGCCTTCTGCAGAAACTGCGCGATCGTCATATTCAACTATGTCTGGATGATTTTGGTACGGGCTATTCCTCCATGAGTTACTTGCTCAAGCTGCCCCTCAACACCCTTAAAATTGACCAGTCTTTCGTTCGGGAAATGGGCCAAGACGAAGGTAACCCTGCCATTGTTCAAGCCATCGTAACATTGGCCCACAGCTTAGGTATGACGGCGATCGCCGAGGGGGTGGAAAGCCTTGAATTGGTGGAGCAGTTAAGACAGATGGGTTGCGAATACGGTCAGGGGTACTTTTTTTCGATGCCGTTAAATGCAGCAGAGGCAGAGGAGTTTCTCAAAACAGATGTGTTGTGGGTGGGTGGATAAGTCGAGGGGGCGCCATTATTCAACCAACCGCATTTGAGCTGATTCGGGGTCAAATCCCTCAGGAAAGCGGGTGGAACTGTCGTAGATAGCATTGCGAAGGTTTGGGGTACTAGAGAGGGCATCCTGCAGGTGTTCGCTGGCCATATCTGTCCCTTGCACCAATGCTGTGATGGCTAGGACTTTGGCCAACTCCTCCCCCTCAAGCTCTAGCATCTCCTGTGGGCTCATTTCCTCAAATTCTTCTATATTCGCTTCTTCTGTCACGGCCTCCTGCAGTAGTTCCTTCCACAGAGGTAAGTTGTCTGCAATCGTTTCCTGCAAGTCGTTTTGTCCCCAGTCCACCTCCCGCAGATCCGCTCCAGTCAAATTAGCTCTAGAGAGATCCGCAAACCGTAGGTCAGCGCCCTTGAAAGTAGCATTGCTCAAGTCCGCCCCCTGCAGTTGGGCGCGGGTAAGGATGGCGTAGTTGAGATTGGCGCGGCTCAGACTGGCATTGCGCAGGCGCGATTCGCTCAGATCTGCTGCCTGTAATTTAGCTCGATTGAGCTGGGCATCGATGAGGTTGGCGCGGCTTAGATCGCGACCCTGAAAAGTCGACCGATTGAGACTACAGCCGGGGCAGCTGCCTGTTTTTTCCAACTGACTGACATCTGACGAACAAGCCCCCAACACAAGGGCGATTGCCGCCAGTGGTAGTAGGTAGGAGTGACGCATGCTCGGATAATCTCCAACAGGGCTGTGTCTCCACCCTAGCTGTTTGGTCGCGAATCCTGCGGGGAGCGATCGCGGAGATTGAATTGCGGAGAAGCACACCAGCGGCTTCGTAGCTGTCCATTCTTTAGGGTGTTGCTACGGGCAGCGGATCGGACTGCAGCCATCCCATGGATTGACCCACTGGGTTTAAACGCTCATTTGCAGCATGCGCTGTATGGGTTTGAGCGCTCGCGATCGCACGGGTTCCGGTACATCCACTTCTGGGGCGCGATTCTTCATGCACAGGTACAATTTTTCCAACGTATTGAGACGCATGTAGGGACATTCGTTACAGGCACAGGTCTCGTTCTGAGGGGGAGCTGGGATAAAGCGCTTGTGGGGCACCCGCTTCTCCATTTGGTGGATGATGCCGGGCTCAGTGGCCACGATAAACTCTGGGGCACTGCTGGCTTGGCAATAGTTCAGCAGGGCAGTGGTGGAACCGATATAATCTGCCAGTTGCAATACAGGGGCTTCACATTCAGGATGCGCCAGGGTCTCTGCTTCCGGATGCTCCACCTGCAGCCGCACGATCTTCTTTTCTGAGAACGTTTCGTGCACGATGCAGCTGCCATCCCACAACACTAAATCGCGCCCCGTTTGTTCGGACACGTAGCGGCCTAAGTTGCGATCGGGGGCAAAGATAATGGGCTGGTCTTCCGGTATTTGCTGGACAATTTTGACGGCATTAGAGCTGGTGCAAATGATGTCGCTCAGGGCCTTTATTTCTGCCGTGCAGTTGATGTACGAAATAACAATGTGACCGGGGTGGGCTGCCTTAAATTTTGCAAAGGCTGTAGGGGGACAGCTGTCAGCTAGCGAACATCCCGCCTCTAAATCGGGTAGGAGAACCAGCTTATCGGGATTCAAAATCTTGGCGGTTTCCGCCATGAAATGAACTCCAGCAAATACGATGACTTCCGCATCGGTGCTAGCCGCCTGCCGCGAGAGCCCCAAAGAATCTCCGATATAGTCCGCAATATCCTGGATGTCTGACTCCTGATAGTAATGAGCCAGAATTACCGCGTTGAGTTCCCGCTTGAGATCGGCGATCGCCGCAAACAAGTCTTGGGGAATTGGGGGAGTAGCTGGGGGGGTAAGAGTGGAAGCAAACACGGGATAGACAAGAGGTTTGGACCTCTACTTTAACTAATTGTGTCGGTCTGGTTCAAAAGCACACATAGCACACTGTGTTGCAAACATCCTACTGAAGCTTGGCTGACCACCTCGTTGACTTTGCTTTGAGCACAATTTCAGTCTCTCTCCAAAATGTTGCATACCCCATCGTCTTTAGCCTAAAAGCTCGATATCTTTGCATGTAGAGGTGGGAGTGACTGTGGGTAAGTTGTAATTGAAATGCGGGGGAAAGAACGTGGTTGCGCTTTCTCTACAACGGGCACAACGATTAATTCAGAAAGGGATACGAACGGGTTTATGGACGATCGCCCATACTGTGTCGATCGTAGCGCTACCTACATTCGCTCAAACCCAGTCCCAGTCACCCGAGCATGGTGCGCTGCTATCCTCTTTTGAAACACGTTCTCCGTATTTCTCTACGTCGGCAAAGTCCCATGCAGAGAGTGTATCTGCGTCGCCTAGTTTGGAAACACCTGCCGTCGATCCTTACAATCGTTCGGTGCCCCAATCGGCAACTGTCCGAGTTTTTGTAAATGGAACGCAGCAGGGCACCCTCTCTGTATTGCTGCTGGCAGGCTCACCCCAGCAGGTGGAGTTCCTTCTTTCCCAGCTGCTGGATGTACTAAACGGTAGATTGCCATCGGATATCTCAGCCCGCCTCACCCAAATCGCGCAGGCTCGCAGCGGCTTTTTGGCTCTAGACGACTTGCAGCAACAAGGAGTGAAGGTTACATTCAGTCAGGAATTCTTGGAACTTTACCTTCAGGCAGGAGATCGACCGCGCGCAGAATCGGCAAGCGCGATCGCCAAGGGTACGATTGCCGCCCGACTGGAATCCTCTGGATCGTTGCAAGTCTCGGCAAACGATAGTGGCTGGACATTAGATCGCGATCCCAATTGGCTCTCAGTGAACGGTCGTCTCCGTTTGGCGGAAGGGTGGGAACTAAAGGCAGGCGGATCGTTGCAGGAGGGGACCGGAGTTCCCTGGCAGCGCAATCACTTGCAGGTCGTCCGTACTGACCTCGAGCACTCTACCACTTATACATTTGGCGAGTTCTTCGTATCCAACACTGGCTATCAAAAGCCGATTGCTCTGCTGGGTTTGCAAGCTAAATCTGGCACTTCCAGCAGGCCGCCAGCTTTCCAACTCGACATTTCGGCAGAAAGCACTCCACTCCAATCAATGGAAATCCATAATGCGAAAGATGTTCCTGCCGATTCACTCGATCTCCCAGAGTTGTCGGACCTCCTAGATAATTCAGGCTTGTCGACCCCATCGAGCAAGCCAACCGCCCCTACGGGAGAGTACGCCTATGCGATTGGAGTATTGCCACCGGGTCCTGCCTGGGAAGACTCTGAAAAGCTTGAAGAACGATTGGTTCTTTCCCTTTCAAAAAGTTGGAATGCCAGCGATACTCTTGCGGCAAAGACATATTTGCAAGGCATAACTCGGCAACAAGTTTTCGGAACAGGGGTCACTTGGACCACTCTTGCGGGCGAACTGGATTGGGGGATTGCAGCGAGCCAGGCTGCTGTGGCAGATTCTGGATTTGCAGCCGATTTTCAGTTCCGTCCGAACCTTCCGATTCCAGCCAGTTCCTTGAACCTGAGCGCTACCTACCGGGGGGCAAAATTCTTGGCAGTTGATGAAAACAATCCCCTCGATAACTCCCGCCTGACGCTATCAGCTTCATACGCTCAGCAGTGGTTTAACAACAAGATCGATACAAACCTTTTTACAACCTACCGCCTGCAGGACGGTCAAATTCCCGAATCATTTCGCGTAGGACTTGGGATTTCGGCTCCCCTGACAGAGCGTCTGGAGCTAACATTCGAACTCGCTCAAACCGAAAAGTATCGTGAATCTCCCGCTCGCGAAGGTTCACTCCGCTTGCACTTGCGTTAGCAGAAAGGAGATGAATTTTATCGGTCGAAACATCCATGACAATTCATCTCTCATTCAACAGGATTGAAACGGATCCCCGCTTCCGCCAGCCGCTGTACAGCTTCCCCCAAGCGATCGCAATCGGCAATCAAACTAATGCGAACAAATCCTTCCCCGCCATTCCCAAAGGCACTTCCGGGAGTGAATACCACCCCAGTTGTTTCCAACACCCGTAGGGCAAACTCCGTAGAGTTCTCTGCTTCACCGCTGGCGGTGCGAGGGGTGGGAATCCACAAATACATCGTGGCGCGAGAAGGAGGGATATCCCAGCCCAGCTTGCCCAACTCGCAAATCAGGAAGTCTCGCCGCTGGCTATAACGGGCCTGAACTTCCGCCAAGTGGGAGTCCGGCAATTTGAGGGCGGTTTCAGCCGCAGTTTGGATGGCAGCAAAAATACCGTAGTCTAAATTCGTTTTGAGGGTACGCAGGCTCTGGATAATGTCGCGGTTGCCTACCACAAAGCCCACCCTCCATCCGGCCATGTTGTAGGTCTTTGACAAGGTATGGAACTCCACACCCAGATCTCTAGCCCCAGGAATTTCTAACAGGCTAGTGGGCTGAAAACCATCAAAGGCCAATTCGGCATAGCAAAGATCGTGAACCAACAAAATGTTGTATTCGTGGGCAAACTCGACAATCTCTTCAAAGAAAGAGCGAGGAGCTACCGCCGACGTGGGATTGTTGGGGTAGTTGAAATACAGCACTTTGGCCTTGCGGGCCACCTCGGGGGGAATCTCGTTCAGGTCAATCAGCCAATCGTTCTCCGGGCGCATCACCATCGGGTATACGGTTCCACCGGCAATCAAAGGGCCGCGAAAGTGGGCGGGATAGGCTGGACTGGGCACGAGAACAATGTCTCCCGGATCGACGTAGGCCAGCGCCAGGTGAGTAAGTCCTTCCTTTGAACCCAATAACGGCAGTGCCTCGCCGTTGGGGTCCAACTTCACCCCATAGCGGCGGAAGTACCAGTCAGAGATAGCAGCACGAAAATTGCTGGTGCCTTCGAACGGAGGATAGCCGTGGTTGCTGGCATCGGCGATCGCCTCTTGGGCTGCCTCCACCACTCCGGCGGGGGTAGCACCATCCGGGTTCCCCATCCCCAAGTCAATCAGGTCAAGCCCCTGCTCGCGGGTGCGGGCCTTCAGTTCGTCCAAACGGGCAAACACGTAGGGGGGCAATTTATCGAGGCGCTGGGCTGGGGTAAACAGGTGGGTCATGGCGATCGCGGGTGGACTAGGGGGCAGACATTACCGAGCGATCGGCTGTGGCAGCCGAAAGCCGCGTTGTGGTCATGGCCACCATTAGCGCCTCGGGGGTGACGGCAAATGGCAGATTGTGAATGTCGGAGGTGGGGGCACAGGCCACTTGAGCCGCCACCTCCAAGGTCTGGTTCACAGGACTATCACTGCCTAAGGCGGAGATCGCTAACTCCTCTAGGGAGGTAGGCAAGCCGATGGTGTTGTAAAACTTCAGCAATTGTTGGCGAGCGGTGGCGGCTAGTTGCCGATCCTGCAAGATTTCTTCTAGCCGCAATTGCACCAAAATGCCAAAGGCCACCTTAGCCCCGTGCAGTTGAGATTTATGGCCCATTAGATGTGTAAGGCCGTTATGAACGGCATGGGCGGCTACGGTACGGCATTTTGCCCCCCCCAGTCCCCCCATGACTCCGGCAAGGCAGACAGAGGCATCCACCACCTGTACCCAAGCAGTACTGCAGGGGTTGGCGATTGCTTCCTCCGACCTCTGCAACAGTAAATCTCGCAGTACCCTGGCTTGCTGTACAGCAGCGATGGTGAGGGTGTCCTCGGAACCGCTGCTGCTGACAGAGGCTTCGTACCACTTGGCCAACGCGTCCCCAATCCCCGCCTTCAGGGTGTGCAGTGGGGCGCCACGCACAAGCTCGTAATCCAGAATCAGCAAATCTGGAGCGCGATCGAGTGGCACATCGTACTGAAACGCCCCTGTTTCGGAGTAGACATTCGAAAGGGCCGTCCAGGCGGCGCAGGTGGCTGCAGAGGTGGGGATAGTGGCAATGGGTAGTTTCAGCTGATGGGCAATCAGCTTAGCGGTGTCGATCGCCTTTCCTCCGCCAATCCCCACAATGACAGTGGCAGAAAATGCTTTTGCTTCGCTGCGCAATCGTTCGAGTTCGGGTTCCGCACAGTCGACACCGTAGGTGCTCCAATGACTGGTAACCTTACTTTCCCCTTGTTTACCTACCTCTAGTTCGCTAAATTCTAATTCGTCGGGTTGTACCGTGCTGGAGATCCGATCGAAGGCGGGGACAAGAATGGATTGCACCAACGGTAAAGTGTGGCTGCCGCCAATCCCAAAAATGCGGACAGGACCTCCGTTGCGGTGGGCCAATCGGGCAATATCGGTGGCGCGGTCGGCAGTTATTCCCCAGCCGCGACAGACTGCAGCGGGGGCGGGAATAACTGCCGGTTCCGAAGAGTATGGTGGAACCATCTTGCAGGGGTAGTCAGTTTAGGTATCCATGATGACAATCTTTGCTCCTGACATCAAGCAGTTTGTGGTAGCAAAGACCCTCAAATCTCTAAGGATATTTTTTTCGGCTCCGAACCCTAAGCTGGGGCTCGATCCGTCCTGTTCGCATTATTTTGTAGTTGTTTAGGCCGCAGCCGAAGCAATGGGGACAGTAAAATGAAACGCACTGCCCCGATTGGGGCCACCGGATTCCGCCCAAATTTGTCCCCCCATGGCTTCAACGATTTGACGACTGATGGCTAAGCCCAACCCCGTTCCTCCTACGGTCCGCCGCAGGGAACGTTCTGCTTGATAAAATCGTTCGAAAATTTGCTGCAGGCGATCGGATTCAATCCCGCGACCGGTATCCGCGACGGTGAACATCACCTCTTTCTCCCCCCGAGGTTCTACCTCCACTCGCACCTGACCTTCCTTGGTGCTGAACTTACAGGCGTTGTCCAACAGCTTGCGCAATACTTCCACCAACCATTCCCCATCCGCGGATACCAGGGGCAATTTTTCAGACGCTTCAACCGCTATATCCGGCGAACCCTCTTGCTGGACAAAACTACTCAGGGCCAAATCCACGCATTCGCGAGGGGGAAGAGGTTCCATATGCCATTCCACCCGTCCGCTCTCTAACCGGGACAGAGTTAAGAAATCCTGCACGAGATTGCGCAAGCGTTCCGCATCTTGGATGGCGGTGTCCAGCATAACCTGTCGAATTTCAGGTTCCATATCTGGCTCGCTGGCCAGCGATTCCAAACACACTTGGATGGTGGACAGGGGGGTGCGCAATTCGTGACCAGTTACCGCAATCAAGTCGCTTTTGGCGCGATCGAGGTTCTCCAGTTGCTGGTTCAGTTTTGTCAGATTTTCGTAAGTTTCTGCTTGAATGAGAGCCACACCAATTTGCACCGCAACGGTTTTGACCAGCTCGATATCCGCTTCAACCCAATCGTTGCGCGATCGCCGTTCATCTGATGACCCACATCGGTGCAGTTCGATGCCCCCCAGCAACCGCCCCTTGTACACAATGGGTACCGCTAACCAGGTGGTGATGCCCCACTCTTGCCACAGGGCTTGTATTGGGGGCTGTAGCCCCTCTATCAGACCTTCGTTGAGCTGTACTGCCTCGCCATTGCGCAGGGCGCTTGCCAACAGGGGATTGTCCGATAGGGATAGCTTTTGTCCCAATAGACTGCTTACCCCCTCCTGGAGGAACTCGGTAGATATTTCAATAACGGAGTCGTTGGTTTTAGCAAAGTCGCGTTCGTTGCCAGTCTCTGCTCGATCGGCCGAGCTCTCGCCATCAGATTGAAGATCGCTGCAGCGGTATAAGATGCAGCGGCAAGCCTTTAATCCCTCTCCTAATTCGCGAACGGCGATCTCAAAAATTTTGGCGGGATCGAGGGAGCGTCGTATCGTCATGACAATGCGGTTGAGCAGTCGCTCCCGTTGCTCTTGTTTCTCGATCGCGCGGTAGGCCCGTTGCAGCTTGTACTGTCCCGCCTGCAAATAGGTCATCAGCCGCTCTGAGAAGGGATCGCGGCGATGGGGACTGGAGATGAGCTGCTCTCCAATTTCGTCCAACTCAGCTATTTGAGCTGCCAGTTTATCCGATAGCTCCGGCCGATAGGTGGCAACTTTCCCCAGTAGTAGCTTTGCCGAGGCGATCGTCACGTCCGGTTCGAACGTCCAATAGCCCTCAAACTGGCGCATGGCATCCATTTGTACCTGGGTGGGCTTTTCTGCGCACACCAAACAAGCGGCATATTGGCGACTGACCACAATCAGGTGCCATTCGTTGGCTAGCGGGTCGTCCAAATCGAGTGCCACCCGTTCGTAGGGCACTTCATCCGCGTGAAAGCCGGTTTCAGGGGCAGCCAACACGTACACATGACGGGCCACATCGTGAATGCGTAAGTAACGGGCCGCCTCCTGACGATAAAATCGCTCCCGTTGAAAATTGGCCAGCACAATAGCCTGTTGGGCCTCAAACAGCACCAAATCTTCCAGTGCGTGGCTGAGGGCCACCAGGGAGGATTTGAAATACATCTGGGATCTGACCTGCGGGCAAGCGGCTAGCAGGTCGGTCAACAGAGATGTGCGTCGTTGAGACTTTGGGGTGGAAGAGCGTTTGCGGGGCAATTGAGCAGCCTGAACCGATACGTGCAGGGAAGACTAGATTGAAAATAGCCAGCCTCTATCCTGACATTTTCCCAGGCCAGTTTACGCAAATATTGTTTTACTCACCAATACAAACTGCCAATTGACAGCTGTGGCCATTTCAGTTCGTACTGCTAGTTTTCTGAAGGAGACATCGCTCCCCCCACCAAAAACGAATAATGGGGGGAGGTGATATCAACTCCTCCCTCACGAAACGTCACTAACAAATTTTGGTATAGCTTTGAGTAGGTGATCGGAATTAGCTTAGGGATATTGGTGTGGGCATTCAATTCGTAGACTACATAAAAGTCATCTAATTTCGTTTGCAATACAAAGGGTGCGGGATCGGTCAGTACGTTCTCGGTCATTGCTGCCGCCGCTAACATCAGCTCGTGAATTTTTTCCCAAGGGACTTCGTAGCCAATGCTGATAGATACGTGGAGAATCAAGCCACCCTTGGCTACCGACGCACTGAAATTGGTGATTTTGCTATCTAAAACGGTGGAGTTTGGGATGGTGATATTCTCTTTCTTGGCCGTTTTTAACCGGGTTACCATAATAGATTTTTCCAGCACATCTCCCGTGATGTCACCAATGCTGACGCGATCGCCCACTCTAAATGCTCGCGTGTAGGTTAAAGCCAATCCAGCCATGATATTGGCTACAGCAGCAGTCGATCCCAACGAAACCAGCAAACCTACAACGATGGAAATGCCCTGAAAGGCGGGAGAGCTCGATCCGGGCAACAAAGGAAAAATTACCGCTAGAGCGAAAATAAAGGCAATGAAGCGGATAATTTGTTGGGTAGGCCTGGCCCATTCGCGGTAAAACCCTGGAAAAGAAACATTGTCTTGCTCTATATTTTTAAAGATAAATCGCGAGCAACGGTTGAAGAATCTGAGTAAGAGGATAACGATCGCGATGTAAACAATATTAGGCAGATAATTCAAAAAGCTACCCCAGGCCAAAAAGACGATTTGTAGGATATATCCAGATAGAACAATCGAGATTTTTTTTGTGATGGGAAAAATGCGCAGGATTGTCAGGCCGTAGATTGCGATCAGGCCAATGACAATCGGCCCCTGTAGGAATGAAACAAATGCCTGTAGAAACCCCGAAATCTGTTGGGTCGACAGAATTTCCAGATTTTGTAATTTCAAAGGCCGGATATAGCGACCGCCAATGCGTTGGACGTGCTTGTTGATTTGTGGAAAGACCAGCCCAAGCAACCAAATTAGGAGTGCCAACACTCCAGTCGCTAGCAGTGCCACCAACCAGCGTTTCCAGCTCGTGCGCACAAAATTTTGTACGCGATCGCGAACGGTTTGCCAGAGTGTGAGTGCTTCTTCAGCCTCTACCTCAGAAAATTCAGGCCCTGCTTCGATAATGGCGGGGACTGAGTCAATGGGGGAAGGGTTGTCTTCAGAAGGAGGGTTCTCAGCCTCCGCAGGGGGAGCTGGAGTCAGACCCTCCACTTGAGCGGTCAGATCGGCTGGAGCTGCAGGTGGGTGAGTAAAGGCTGAACGGGAAATTGCAATGCTGGGTTGAATTAGCACCGCAATCAGAAATCCACCCAAACAGAGACCGATTCCGTAAAACGCCAGCTGCCGCTGCCAAGACTTAACAAGCATTCTTTGGAGCCTCACGATTCCCGCTGCCAAAAAAGCGAATGTTGCTTTTTTCCTGCCAGCAATGATACTCGCCTCATCGCTGTGAACGGACCCCTTCAACCGTTAGGGTTGAAATGATAAATAAGGGGAGAAACATTGACAGGTGTCACCTTCTCATTTGGGAGTACACATACTTTCTTTGCCTAGTTCGGTTTCTGGAGCTGAGATGTCCCAAGCAACTTGAGGGTCGCTGACTACCAGTTCTGGTTCGTGCCATTTGAGGTTAGCTTGAACACTACATTCATCCGCGTTCCATCCACTGTGACTGTCTTAGGGGCAGGTGCTTGGGGCAGCACCTTAGCTCAATTAGCCCGCAAGAATGTCACCCAGCTCCGGGTATGGTCACGGAAGGGGCAGCTGGCAATCGCTGATGCCGTCGCTGATACCGACATGGTGGTATCGGCTATTTCAATGAAAGGGGTTTCGGCAACAATTTCACAGCTGCAGGGGGTGGGTTTGCCCGCTGGCTGTACGATTGTTACCGCTACCAAAGGACTCGATGCCGCCACCCTACAAACCCCATCTCAGTTATGGCAGCAGGCGTTTCCCCATCATCCGGTGGTGGTCCTCTCTGGCCCGAATTTGTCTAAAGAGATCGATCGAGGATTGCCCGCTGCTACTGTAGCGGCCAGTCGCCACCCCTCAGCTGCAACAGCTGTACAGAAGGTGTTTTCCTCCGATCGCTTTCGGGTTTACACCAACTCCGATCCCATCGGTACTGAATTGGGGGGGACCCTCAAAAATGTCATGGCGATCGCCGTTGGCGTCTGTGACGGGCTCCAGTTGGGCACCAACGCCAAATCAGCCTTGATTACCCGGGGTCTTGCCGAGATGTTGCGCATTGGGGTGCATTTTGGTGCCCAAGCAGAAACCTTTAGCGGGCTATCGGGGCTAGGAGACCTACTTGCCACCTGCAGTAGCATGCTGAGTCGCAATTATCAGGTGGGGTATTACCTAGCTACCGGTCAATCCTTGGCACAAATTCTGGATAGCTTAGAGGGCACTGCAGAGGGGGTAAATACTGCTGCTGTCATGGTGGAGTTGGCTAGCCAAGAGGGTATTTCGGTGCCCATCACCCGCCAAGTAAACAAATTGCTGCTCGGGAAAGATACTCCCCAAGCAGCAGTTGAAGCCTTGATGGAACGGGAGCTGAAGCCAGAAACCTGCGAATTGGCAGAGCAGAACCCGAATAGTTAAGCCCGATATGGTGTGGGTTAACGCAAGCCTTGGCCCACGGGATCGTAGCCGTAGGGGAACTTGGTGTAGGCATTGTAGGTGGCTCCCACCAAACTCGCGCCGTCTAGGTTAGCTTGATTCAACTTCGCGCCAGCACTGAGGTCGGCTCGCTCCAGGTTGGCCCCCCTTAAATCGGCACCATCAAAGTTAGTGCGACGTAGGCTAGCACCACGTAAATCAGCGTTGGTCAAGGTGGTCTCCATCATGTTGGCACGACGAAGATCGGCACCGCGCAAATCGGCTTCGGTCAAGTCGGCACCGCGCAGGTTGATGTACCACAGCCTGACTTTGTACAAACTTGCTCCGCGCAAATTAGAGTTACGAAAATCGCGTTCTCCGGCAGAGTATTTCTCAAGCAATTCTTCTACGGTACTAACTGCGGGCATCGGCCCCTCCTAAATCAACTTGTTAAATGCAATATCCTGTCACGCTTTGTATCAGCAGCATGCTGCTTTATTAAATCACCAAGCGGCCCCTCTGTAGGCAAGAAAACTCCCATAAGTCTAGGTGTCTCTCCCTCTGTCATTGTTGGCGTTATAGTCCAGTCCCCATTGGTGCATGGAATCCAGAACGGATTCTAGGCTTCTACCGGTTGCTGTCAGAGAATATTCCACTTTGGGGGGCACTTGCTTGTACACCTCTCGGTGCACGATGCCATCTGCTTCCAGCTCTCGCAGCTGCTGAGTCAGCATTTTTTGCGTGATACCCGAGATGGCGCGATGCAATGGGTTGAATCTGCAGGTTTCGCGCAGCATTTCTCGAAAATTAATACTTTTCAGCGGCCACCGATCGCATTCAAAGTCCGTTCTACTAGTCCTCTGAGCTCAAACTCGCAGGGCAGCTTTCAACTCGCGGCAGAACTGTCCTATTGCCTCTAGTCCCTCTGCGGAATTTGACGCGTCCGCCAGTTTCTTGACGAAGGCACTCCCCACAACAGCCGCATCTGCCCCCCAATCAATTACTTGTTTGGCTTGTTCGGGTCCAGAAATCCCGAAGCCCACCGCGATCGGTAATTCTGTGCGGGAACGTAAATCTCCGATCAAATCTTTGACGCGGGTGGCCATTTGGGCACGCATGCCGGTGACCCCTGTAGTACTGACTAAGTAGATGAACCCTGAAGATTTATCGGCGATTTCTTGCATGCGCTCCACCGGGCTGGTGGGGGCCACCAACATAATGATGTTCACTCCAACCTCTGCGGCTGCATTCAAGAGGGGCTGAGCTTCTTCCAAGGGCAAATCGGGGACCACTAACCCGCTGCAGCCACTTTCCCGAATGTGCTGCATGAATTGGAGGATGCCCATGCGCAAGATTGGATTGAAGTAGGTGAAAAGCACGATAGGGGCATTCAGCTCTAGAGCCTGTAAGCCAGACAAAATGCTATCAAGGCGGGTTCCCTGAGCCAGCGATCGCGTGGCTGCCGCTTGAATGACAGGACCATCTGCCAAGGGGTCAGAGTATGGGACGCCGAGTTCAATGATGTCAGCACCATTTTGGTCTAGAACTTTGAGGGCTTCAAAGGTTGTGGCTAAATCTGGATCCCCAGCAGTTACGTAGGGGATGAGGGCTTTCTCTCCGCGTGCCTTCAACTCTTGAAACCGTTGAACAATCGGAGTTTGGGCAACAGGAGAGAGGGCACTCATGGCAAATGGCAGTCAAAAGCTCCAAAATTTTACCGCACTGTTGTGGATGGTGAGAATGAAGTAGCGTCCAACTATTGAACGGTGAGTCCAGCTCTATGAACTATTGCAGTTGCCTTAACTCGTTCAAGCTAGATAATAAAATCTGAGGGTTGGCTTGCTCTGCAGATATCATGTTGATTTTCCCAGTCGCTTCAATCGTGACATTCGGTTCAATCAATAAATTTCGTCCGTTGACGGCAGCATCTTGGTTGTCTTCCCAAATTGCAGCAAGCTTATCCAGGATGGCTTGGAACTGGTCCATATCTTGGAAATTTACTAGCGTGAAATAGCGTTTGACCCCTTTGGTTTGCACTGCGATCGCGTAAACATCCAACTTAATTTGCGGGCTACGGGGGAACTTCACTAGCTGGCCGGAAAGAGTCTTCGTTTGACCATCCCAGGATGCTATGGAGCTAATGACTTCGATGGGGGTGTCTGCAGTGGGATCGAGCTGCAGGTGAGGGGGGCGATCGGGCCAGGACTGGATGCGATAGGCGAGGCGGACAATATCTCCGCGATAGAGGTCTTTGGTAACGTCACCGGAGCGCACGAACACGGGCAACACGGCATCTTTGTATTCGACCACTAAGACTTTGCCCTCGTCCCCAATGGCATGAACTTTCCCCACAAAGCGATCGCCCGCTTTCAACTCATCTGGGATACCTTGCTCGTGCTGGTAGGGGGGATAGTTGTCGAGTCCAGACCAGATGTCTAGGGTTTGAATCCCTTCTACTGCAATGTGTGTTTGGGGACTGGGATTTTGCTGTACTTTTCCCTGTACGCAAACTAAATCGTGGCGAGAGAGCTGTTGAAAGCTCGGAATATCTTCATCGCGGGGTACTAACGAATATTCGGTGTGGGCAAAGAAGTTGTTGGGTTCTCGCACGGAAAGCACGTACAACTGCGCTTCGGAGGCGGCACCGTGAATGCGTCCAATCAATCCGGTACTGGTTAATTCCCCTTCGAGCGCGGCTGGGTTCAATCCTTCGTAAGCTTCGGGATGATAGGCGCAGTTATTGTCTTGCGTCTCTGTAGATTCCCTTGTCGATGCCCCTGATGTCATGACAGCAAACACCAGCAAGACTCCTACGACTGCTGGAATGAGTTTCAGGTAGGGGGATGACCTTAGCGATCGCCAAAACTGCTTCAAAGCTGCCATGGGTGAACTCGTTTACTAAGCCCCTTTATAGTCCCTCCCATTTTTTTCTGCTGGCTTGAAATGCACATTTCTGGACAAGTCGAATAGCTTGCCAGATGAAGATTCTGGGGCGATCCACCTTGTAACGCCAACATAGCCTCAGGCCTCTAACTACATATTTTACAAAATACCTAATTAAATGCCTAACACTGTAATTAAAAAATATAAACTCTTATACAGCATTATGGCACTTCCAAAGTGCTTTTATTTATGGTGTGTCTAGCTAGCACAATAACAGCTTATTTAGGCTGTTATAGATAGCATATAGATGCATTAAAAACGCTTCTTTCTTCTCGCACTATTTATGCATGCTATAAAGAAAATTTTTTCTATGCAGTTGTGTTGTCTGCTGAAGCCAAATTGCTTATTCTGGTTCTCTTTCAGTCAAGCTGGGGTCTAGCTGGCGGGCTTTTTCCCAGTCGGATTGGGCGAGTTGGCTGTTGCCGATGGAGTCGTGTACTAAGGCGCGGTTGTAGTAGGCCCAGGCGTTACCGTCATCTTTTTGCAGGAGGCGATTGTAGTAATTGAGTGCCAGGCCGTAGGCTTTCGCGTCGTGGGCTTGATAGGCCTTGTAGGTTAGCCACTGGATTGACCAAGGACTCCAGAAAAGAGAGATGAAGGAGAAGGCGATTGCGGTAGTTAAGCCTGCTAGTGCGGCGAAAAATTTGTAACGAATGACGATGGCTCCCACCAGCATTCCAAACACCATGCCCGAAAAGTGGGCGGCGTTGCCGATGTTCAGAATGTTGAAGTAGCTCAGCCCTATGCAGAAGAACAGCCAGCCAATGAAGAGTTTGATGATTTGTTTGTCGATGACTTGGGAGAAAGTGGGGATGCGCTTGCGGGTGACCCACATAAATCCGAATAGGGCGTAGACCACTCCTGAGGCTCCGATGCCGGTGTTACCGGAGATGGCTAGTTGCATTGATGAGCTGATGAAGGCTGCGATCGCGTAGAAGAGTAGGTAGGGAATTGACCCCATGACTCGTTCGCTGCTGCTGCCGAATTTCACTATCCAGGCAGCGTTGAAGACTAGGTGAATCAGGTCGAAATGGACAAATGCGGAGGTGATGAGGCTCCAGTAGCCTCCTTCGTATACCAAAGGGGCTGGAAGGTAGCCGAATCGGGCGACGGCTTCGACGGAGGTGTAGTTGTTTTGGAGGGCAAGTCCGGCGTAGATGAAGGTGCAGATGGCTAGGAAGGTGGTTGTAACTGGAGGGAAGGGGTTCGGTTTTGCTGCGTTGTTGACCCGTTTAGGTTCTGGCTGGTTGGGGTCCTTGGGGGCAGGCATGTTGGTGTTTCGGATGGCTGATTTTTATTCTTCCCCGGTCTTTTGCTTGTATCCAGGTATCTTTTTGGCGAGCTTTCGTATTTCTGCTTGGAACCGGTAGGTAGCGAGGGGGCGCGACCGCCCCTTCGCTACCTCCAGGCTTTGACAGAAGATTGACAATAATAATCAAATAAAGGGTGGACTCCCAAAATATTCTGCTAGGCATCCCTAGATAAAAAACGCTGTCTCTAACGCTGCTTTAAAAGCAACTTACTCCGAGACAAACTAGTTGTTAAAGTAAACAAAATTGATTACAAGCTGTTTCGCGATCGCCGGAATCGCCTCTGCCGGTAACCCCTGCCGAACGATCGAATCGCAGCCAAGTTTCCTAAAAACAATTGTGCAAATCCGCCACGCTCTCCGGCAAACATTGCGCATTAGCCCGAGAATTACCTAGAACACCTTGCTTGTGGTTACTCCCAAACGGGCACACCAGTATTTGACAATGCGGTGTTTGGGATAGGCCGCTAGCATGTCTGCTGCGTCTTCACGCAGTTTGGGGGCAATCGACCGGGCATGGATGGCAGCATCTGCTGCCAAGAGAAAGAATTCGTCTAATGAGTAAGGGGCTTTGCGCTGCTGCGGGCGCGCCAATCCTTTGCTCAGGAGAGCGTGTTCCGGATCCAAGGATTCTGGAGAAGGATTTGTGTAGGTTTCTGCAAAGTAGTTAGCTGTTTGCTTAGAAATGTACTTGCGCTTAACGAGTGCGTGCCCTAGTAGCTGCTTGCGATTGCTATTGTTAATTTCAGCGAGGGTCTCAAGAACTGTTACCCGAGGTACCAAGCCTGCGGCAACCAAGTAATCACCGAGACGGCCACCGGCGGAGGGAAGGGGGTCTTTTTGCGAGAAAAACCTCAGCGTTTGCATCGACAAGCCGGAACGCTTAGAGAAAACGCTGGCAAAACTACCACCGACCTGGCGCCATTCCTTTATCCATTCGACAATATCAGCGTTGATACTATCGATTAAACCTGCAGCCTTCAGTCGCTGCACCAGCGGAGAACGCAGCACGTTGAGTGCAAATTCTCGATCACTATCAGCGAAGGATTGTGAATTGGAGAAGAGAGGCACGGAGAGACTGACCATCTGATCTACCTACAACATCAACATAGACATATTTCAAAAAATTCAATCCGCAATACCATGATTTCAGTAATACTACGGATTGCGTTATTGTCTAATGTGTCAATATTAGCACAGGTATATCGAGTCCATAGTTGTAATTGCGACACAATATGTCTCTGTTTGGCGATTGTCTTCGGTTCCTTCTGTGCCTTTTTTGCCCACTGAAAGTGTGTGTCAAGCGTCGTCTAGATTGTTGCAGCCTATTCTCTATAGACTTTACAGGCGCTATTGCCAAACTTATGCGCAGGCGAGCTTGCTGGATTGTGGTTTTGAGCAGCGGCTTGTCCGCTTACGGAGAACCGTATTCGCTACTGTACGAGGAGTGAGAATTGAGGATTCGGTCATGTCCTCGGGAACGCTGTAGGTAAAACCGGATGAAACCATGCAGGAGTCAAGCACCGGCCCAACTATAGTTTTGGGCGATCGCCCAATGCCACCGGCAATATTGTCCGTGGCCATGACGGCATGCGTCTGGGGGCTATGGGGATACACCCATTGGGGATCCTTACGGTGGTTGTTCTCTACATTGGATGCAGCCTCCAACACAAACCTAGGGCTTGCTTTGGGGGTAGGCGCAATTGTGGCTTGGAAGCTGCTAGGCAGGATAACAAAGGCAAAGGGCTCTTCCTCTGCGTGGAGTTTTCGGATGAGGTGCTATGGCCATTGGTGGCCGTTAGCGGTGGCGGTGGGGGGAGGGTTCGGTTCTCTGCTGCTCAAACCTCTTGTAGATATTCCCCAGCTGAACGTAATGCTGCTGTCCCTCGGTACTTACGGTTTACTGGGGCTGCACTTAACCCCCAGAGCCTGGAAGCAGGGATGGCCCGTGACAGCCCTAGTTACCTGCATTCTGCCCTTCAGTACGCAGTTCCAAACGGGATTAGGGGTCCCTGCCAGAGTGATGACGGCCCATTTGGTCGAGCGGGCCATGCACCTGTGGCATGTAGCAGCGATTTCAGCCAACGACATCATTCTGTTGGAGAACGGAATTGCCCATGTAGATTTGCCCTGCAGCGGCCTCAAAAGCCTGTGGACGGGCGGTGTGTTTGTTTTGCTAGTTACCTTGCTAGAACAACGACAATTGGGACTGCGCTGGTTGTTAGCTGCCTGTGGAACCCTATTTTGTCTGTTCTGGGCCAATGCTGTCCGGGTGTTTCTCTTAGTGGCGATCGCCTACGGACTGGGTGCTCGTTCCTTTGCCGAGGTGCTGCACCTACCGCTGGGGTTAATTGGCTTTTGTCTTTCTTGCGGGGTGGGATGGCTGTTACTGCAGTGGGTGCCAAAGGCTGACACTGCTGCCCGCGATCGTCCAGCATGCGGTAACCCAGAGCAACTGACAGCCTATGTCACAAAAGACATCGATAGACTGAATCGACGCTGGCAAGTGGGTCTCGTAACTATTCTGGCGGCTTTTGCGATCGCCAGCAATGGAATTGCTCCACTCGTCTCTCAAGGGGCGATCTCAGCGATACAGCTGCCACAGCAATTCAATGCAACTCCGCTGCCGTTAAGTCAGGTTGAAGCCCATTTTTTCAACCAACCCACCATTCCCATTGCTGAAAAATGGCAGTTTGATTGGGACGGGGTCAGCGGGTCGATGCTGGTGGTTGTGGCCCAAGATTGGAAGTCTCACCATCCTCCAGAATTGTGCTTTGCGGGCAACGGCTTTCAAGTGGATGCTATGCAGGAAACACAGCTGGCAAAAGGGCTGGATGCTAGGTGGCTATCGCTGGAACACGGTAAGCTGTCCGCCACCTACTGGTTTCAATCCCCACAGGGGACAACTGATGAATATATAGCCCGGTTTTGGCAGTCCATCACCCATCCCGATACGCCCTGGGTGATGGTGTCGATTTTGTTCGATCGCCCATTGCTGCCTGGTAACGAACAGATCGAGTCAATGGCAACTGCGTTACAGGACGCAATTTCCCATAGCTTTGCGGTCTCGAGTGCCAATACGAACTCTTCGCTTATCTAATTAGCCAACAGTCAAAAATTTCTGGGAAAGGGACTGATGAAAAGACTGAGAGCGATCGCAATCCACTGCATTTTCTGGGGTTGGAACGGTATTTTCCTCCTCATCGTCTTGGCGGGCATTTTGCCAGCGGGAGGGGCCGTTATTCCCCGTGTGATCGCCGCAGGAGCTATCCCCTACAGCCTATTGCTGTCCTTTTTAGGGATCGTTGCTGTCCCTTTGATCTGCACGGGGATTGGGTTTGCGAAATTCAGAACCCAACCCGATCGGTTAGGACGCTTGTTCTACGGTGTGGAAGCTCCGTTCTTTTTGCTGTGTCTTCTGCGTCTGTTCCTTGTGCGCGAACTTCCTGCAGGGGCTGCTTTTGCCCTTGGCACGATTGTGGTGGCGATCGTGGTGTATCTCCTTAATCTGATTCAGGGGAAGGTGTCTCAAAAGGGTGAAAAAAAGATCCATTTAGACTCTCCTCTAAAGGATTGGTTGAACTTAAGCGGTCAGACAGCGGTGTTCTGGGTGGGGATCTACGGAACCGTTGTGCTTGCCTTTTATGTACTGCCCGCTGTATGGGTGACGGCGATCGGATTTTTCTCGTTTGGCTGGTTCGAACCCCTGCTAGAGCTGGTCTCGGAGGGGTTTACCTATTTACTGAGCAGTGGCATCTGGATACTTCTGTCGTTAATCCTGTTTGGCATGTCGGCAACCTTGTTCTTTGGCATGCCCCTGGCACTTTGCTGGCTGTACGTGCGGGATGGACGTCGATCGCTGCAATGGTTTTCCAAGCAATACGGACAGGGAATTGCGATCGCCGCAGTGACAGCCACAACCGCTATAGGAGCGCTCGCTTGCCTACTCTTGCAGCAACAGCCCTCCGCAAAAGCCTTTGAACTACTAGCCACGTCCCCACAAACCAACCAAGCTAGACAGGAGCTCTTGGCCGAAGCGGATACCATTCAGGTTGGACTGCGCAATGCCTATCTTTCTCCCTATCGCTATCTCAGCAGCCGGGAAGATAACAACCACATCTATGCCATGTACCGCCAGGTCTTCCGACTGCCTGACGGGGTCTGTTTAGGGCTACAGCGGTTCTACAACCAATTGATGGCCCCTTTCTTGTACGATGGCTCCCGCAGCGACGTCCGCAAAGCAGAATCCCTCTATTCAGAGTTTTTCGATACCTCCATTCAAAAGGGGGAGCGGGGAGCAATCCAATTTGCTTTGGACTCTACTTTTAATCGCCAAGAAGCCCAAGCAGGGTTGATTAATATCGACCAAACATTAGTTTGGCTCAAACAACAGGAAATCTCTATCAACGAACATCAGGATTGGGCAGACATAGAGATTCACGAAACCTACCAAAATCAAACCTTTCAAGACCAAGAAATTTTCTATACGTTTTCATTGCTAGAAAGTGCCACCCTGACTGGATTGTGGCTGGGAAATAGTCCTTCGAGGGCAGATCGCTATCAGTTCCGGGTGTCTCCGAGAGGGGCTGCTCAACAGGTGTATAACAACGAGGTGAGGCGGCAGGTTGACCCTGCCCTGTTAGAACAGGTGGGGCCAAGACAATACCGACTGCGAGCCTTCCCCATTCCCTCCAAGCAATTGAATGACGATCGCCAGTCAGAGCTGCATTTGTGGATGGCCTATAGCGTGCTACAACAGCCCCAGGGATGGCCGCTACCGCAGGCAATCGAGTATCGCAATGTCTATTGGAACGGCAAAACAGAACGATTGCGCAATGGTGAGAAAATCCCCTCCCAAGACAGCTGGTTGGAGCAGATATTACCTGCCACAGCGGATTATCAGCCGAAAGAGCACAGAGTCAAGTTGCTAGATGATTACGAGCTGCAAGCTACTCCCTTCCAGGGCGATCTGCAACCGGATGAAGCAATCGAACCAAAGTTGCATCTAGCAATCCTGCTCGATCGCTCGTTCAGTATGGAAGCCAATAAAGCTGAAGTTATCGAGCTGTTTAATTGGCTGAAAGAGCGCGGATTTAGCGATCGCGAACTAAGCAAGAATGACGCCGATCTCTATCTCAGCAGACAAGGATTTGAAGCGAAAAGAATTGATGACTTACAGCAATTTGATGCTGCATCGATCGTTAACTACGGCTCAATTCAGCCCCAAGAAATGCTGAACGCTTTTCTTCAGCAGCAGGAGGGGAGAACCTACGACGCTGTCGTGCTGGTCACCGATGCAGGCAGTTACGAACTGGCCACCGATCTCTCCCTAGATAGCGAGGTTTCGGTTCCCCTTTGGCTAATGCACGTGGGGGGGCAGCTACCGGCTTCTTACGATGACGTTATGCTCGATGCTATTCAGCAAAGCCACGGTGGGGTGTCTACCGATATGGCGCAAATCATAGACACCTTGACAGTACGCTCGCAGCAACCTACGGCAATCGGCGTGATAGATGGATATTTGTGGGAGAGAGCCGGTACAGATGTGGGCAGCGATTTGGCACTGTCGGATGAGGTATCGGATGGAGGCAGCGGCTTTGCAGCGATCGCCGCTCGTCAGCTGATTGCTGACTTGAGTCGAGGGGGCAGCAGTGAATTAGAGCAGCTGGATCGGCTACACGCGATCGCCACAAGTTACAAGGTGGTCAGCCCTTATTCCTCCATGATTGTGTTGGTGAACGAGCGGCAGCTAGAGGATTTGGACGAGGCAGAGAATGCCGAGGATCGATTTGACCGCGAGGTGGAATCGGGGATTGAGGAGTTAGGAGAACCATTTGACCCGCTGACGGTTTCTGGGGTGCCAGAGCCTGAAGAATGGATGCTTTTGGGATTAGTGGTAATGGGGATGGCTTTGCTGGGGTGGAGGCGTTGGCGCAACAATCGGAAGACGCCGGCTTAACATCCACTTAGAGCAGCTTTTCAATTGCCCGAACAGCTTAACAACCGATACCTCAATGTTGGGAAATGCCACGCTGGAAAGGGGCCCGCGATTGTAGCTTTCCTGCGGTTTAGCAGAACCTTAGGGAGTGAGGGCTCTTGCAGTTGCTGGAGTCCATAGTCCAGATAATTATTGTGACGACGATTCTTTCGTTTTCCGGAATCGAAGACATCCCTGGCTTGTCAGACTCACGCTTTCCCCACAATCTATCTCTAGACTTAAAACTAGGGGACGCCAGTGGAATTCTGAGGGCGCGGAGATGAAACGAATTTTGATAGCTCTAGATAAGTCCGAATTCAGCGAAGTGGTATTTGAACAGGGGGTGGCGCTCGCAGAGGCAATGGGGGCACAAACGCTGCTATTGAACGTCACGTCTTTGTTTGAAGGAATGGCGTTGGGGACAGATATGCAAGATCTCTCGCTATTTTTACGGGAAACTGCAGAAATGCATCGGTTGGGATTGGAATTACTGAAATCATTTGCGGATCGGACATCTAAGGCCGTACAGGAATATGCAGAACGCGCTCCGGATGCCCAAGTGGATGTGGAGTACAGTCACCGGTTTGGAGAGCCGGGGAAAACCATTTGCGAAATTGCTGAAGAGTGGGGGGCCGACACGATCGTGATAGGACGCCGAGGATTGGGGGCGATCGGTGAATTGTTGATGGGCAGCGTCAGTAATTACGTGCTCCATCATGCCTCTTGCTCGGTGTTGGTTATTCAGAACAGTGCAAGTTCCACTCAGGAGTTAACCACAGAAGAAACAGCGGCAACCGTCTAAGATTTGCATTTGAATTCCAGTCCGAACATCAAATTTCTACTGATACTTGTTGCATCTCAGTCAGGGCTACAAGCTCTATTCCTAATAAGGGGAGGGGCTGAGTACCCATCGCGCTTGTCAATTGCTAGAGAGGCCCATAGTTCAACTCAAATGCTCCCGCTGGTACTAGCTGTGCAATTTAACATAGATAGTCCAGATAATTTTTCCGGCCAATGCAGAGGATCGAAGCTGTTTCATAAGAGCTTAAGGGGCAAGCAGTTGCTTGGCTATTTAATCGGCTGATATTTAGCTCAACGAAGCCTTTCCATACAACTGAGGAAAAAAATCGTGGGGGACGGCGGACTTAGATTTCTTACGATGTGGCTACCGATAGTCCAGATAATTATTCGGTTTTCCTAAGTCCACTGCTGGGTACGAGCAACTAGGGAGAAGACTGAACGAAAGGATCTGGACAAGATGATGAAAGCAATAGCTCGCCCAAGGTCGTTGGACTGACGATAAACGTATAAAGGCGAACCATCAAGTGACTTGAGCTTTGTGCAAGAGAAAGCCCTATGGGAGCGATCGCCTCTGCTTGCACCTCAATCCGGTCATTTTTTAGCGGAAAGAGTTTCCTAAAAAGCCATATACAGCAAGCATTTCAGCCTGCGGCCATATTGATAGTCCAGATAACTCTCACTTATCTGGACTATTTGGGTAGAGTCCGAGGTCGGAACATATCCAAGGGTAGGCAGTACATATGGAGTGAGTAGAGTGTGATGCGACGTAAAGCGATGCCCGAGGAAGCAATACAGTCATGCATCGGGGGTCGAAACTAAAAAACACTGAGTTATACATTCGCCTAGGCGCATTCACTAGTGGATGGCAAGAAAGTAGGGAGTTATCTCAAATAATTATCTGGACTATACGAGTTTCAAGTTCGGCTATCCCCATCTATTGGGCCGTCACTCGGTTACAGTAATGAATCCCCATCGGAATACCTGCAGAATCTACATCAATGGGTGAGGGTAGGCTGAGCACTCCCCCCTGATGGGCCAGATGTGCACCAATGGCTAGTCCCAATGCATCCACAATGTCGTCATCGGCCACCTGCTTTTTGAGATGCTGCGATCGCGCTAGTCCAAAGGCAGATGACACCCCTGGCCAGCATCTTTCAAGTATCGCGAGCCTTTCCTCCTTGCCTGCCGGTGTCTTCTTCTTGTTCAATAAAGACCTGCCACCATTGAGCTGGAAGAACAGGAACTCTGGGTGGCTTTCGAGTACCGTCTCCCTTAGTGGAGGATGCTGCTGCAGAAGTCCATCCAGCAGACGGATCTTTGCAGTAATGTTCCAAGACTGTTTAGAGATTTTTTTGCCCGTGACTGCTGCGTTGCGATCGCAGGCTTCGAAATAACTATCGGAATATACAGCTGCTCTGACCGGCGGATTGAAAACGCTGGACCGAAAGTTGGGCCCAAGAGCCTGACGTAACAGTCGATCGCACCTGCGGCTTGCTTCACTATCCGAAAGCCCAATCGGCATATCGATGAAGGTTAACGAGGCATCGTTCAACAGAGCTAAGAGCTGCTGTCGCGTTTCCAGTAAATGATGGTGCAGTTGGTGTGGCGAAACAGAAAAAGCAATCCACCCCGCACGACATCCATCAAGTCCTAATCTGGAGGTAGTCATTCTCTTCTACTCGAATAATTATCTGGACTATAGGGATATTCAAGTGGATATTGATGGATTCAGACTAGTTCTCAATCATGCTGGCTTCTCTGGATTAACCTGCTAAGACAGCTGGCTGAGATACCAACATATCTATGCGATTTGGTAGTTCAATTATGAAGGTAGTCTGGTTGTCACTACTACACGCTCTAATTGCTCCACCAATTTCTTCGGTCAGCCGCTTAATTAAGGCGAGTCCTAGCCCTGTTCCCCCCTGTTTCCAGCGATCGACTTCAACAATGCGATAAAACTTGTCAAAGACTAAGGGAAGTTCACGCTCTGGAATTTCCACCCCAGTGTTGGTGATTTGAAACGTAAACCGCTCGTCGTGACTATATGCCTTCACAATAATAGATTCTTTGGGAGGTGTGTACTTACAAGCATTGGTCAGCAGCTCCGTCAGAATCCTCTGAAGGCTTGGCATATCGGTGACTAATCCATCCATATTTGAGGGAAAATCGTAGGCTAAGGTTTGATTGTTCTGTTTTGCTCGTTCAACAAATGGCAAAATAATATGAGGTAACCAACTCTTGAGATTAACGAATTCCCACTCAAGCGTCTCTGTTCCTGCTTCTAGCCTTTGCAGATCCAATAAGTCTTTAATCAAAGAAATTTCGCGATCGCATTCAATATTCAACACTTCAAGATATTTCTGAACTTTTTTCTCCATTCGATCGTGCTCTTTTGCGTCACTGGCCTGCTTCATCTTATCTAGCGCGACCTGAAGAATGTCGAGGGAAAGCTTGATGTTTGCCACAGGAGAGCGCAGTTCATGAGAGACCGTGCTGAGGAAATCATCTTTCATCAGATGTAGGCGATCGAGTTCTTCCACCCTGGCCTGGGCAGCTTTATAGAGTCGAGCTTGGCGAATAGCGATCGCGCATTGATTTGCCACCTGTTGGGCGATGCGAACTTCCTGGTCGGTAAACGATCTATCTGATGTACGGAACGCCCAAATATCTCCCAAAACCTCTTGATTGTCGGCGATCGGGAGGCATAGTATGCTCGCATGTGGACGATTGAAAGATGGCTTTAGTTCGCAAAATTGAAAGGGCTCGCGGTTATAAATCTGTTTAAACCGATCTGGAAAATCCTCCATCAAAACAGTTTGTCCAACTGCCTGGGAAAAGGAGGCATCGAGGGAGGAATATTCGTGGTTTAACTGTGCGACTTTTGCCTCGTTATCGTAAGCAGCAGTATTGCAATAAAGCAAGTCTAAAACAGACGTCAGTTCCTGCAGAGCGACTTGCAAGATCTGTTCTTCATCCAGACTCTCTCGCACCTTATCGGTAATCCGATTGAGTGTTGCTTCGTACTTCAGCGCTTGACTCACCTGAGCCGTTCTTTGTTCGACCTTCTGTTCCAGCTGTTCGTTCAAGGTTTGAACGCGATCGTATAGGGTTGCCTGATTGATAGCTACGGCTAGTTGATCGGCAACTTGCTTCAGGAGCGAAAGCTCGCGATCGGCCCAGCGATGGGGATTGGTGCGGTGTACCGAGATTACCCCAATGAACTGTTGCTCTGTACGGACTGCAGTAGCGATAATTGCCCCGATTTCAAGCTGATGTGCGGCTTCTCTGCCTTTTCCCTGCATCAGGTCACTTTGGTTCACATCATCAACAGCTACGACAGCATCGCTGTTAATTACTTTCTGGGTGTGAGGATTGCCAGCTATGGGGACGGACCGACCTCGAATATCGAGTATTCCTAAAGCGTTGGAAGAATATTCAACTGTGAAAAAGTCATCTTCAGGGTTGCATAAACTAATGCAGCACCGACTAGCGTTGAGTGCAATGCGCAGAGAATCCGCAGCCTGTTGTAGAACGGTCGATCGATCGAGACTGTCACGAATGTTGCGAATCAATTGATTGAGCAACAGTTGCTGTTGGGCTTGCTGTTGAGCTTGGGTCAGCAACTGGCTGTGTTGGATGGCAATTCCCGCTTGGTTGGCAATTTGCTTCAGTAGATCCACCTCGGAGTCTTCCCAATGTCTAGGAGCGCGACAATGTTGGGCAATCAAAAGTCCCCAGAGTTCTCGTTCAAAAACGATGGGTACCACGAGGTTTGCTCTGACTTCGCAACTGGCCAAGAGCTTTAGATAACAGTCGTCTAGACCCGCTTCGAAGATATCTGCGATCGCTTGGATGCGTTGCCCATTGGCATAGGCATAGAGACAAGAGGTTTGCGCTAGACAGGTATCCTCAAAGGTCTTCCCAAGCAGAGATGTAACGCCGACATCGACCGACTCCATCGCGATCGTGCCGTTCCAATCGGAGTCAAATTCATAAATGATGGCCCGATCGCACTTTAGAATGTGCCTAACTTCCTCCACCGTAGATTGAAGTATTGTGTTCACATCCAGGGAGCGACGAATGTGCTGACCAATAATGGCAATAAGTTTCTGTTGTCGTTTTTTGCGCTGCAATGCAATCTTGGCCTGTTTAGTTTCGGTGACATCTTCTGCCAAGCCCACAACGCGCAGTAATTTTCCACTACCTCCATACACTGGAAAAGCGCGATCGCGAATCCAGCGTATCTTGCCATTGGGTTTCACAATGCGGTATTCAGCCTCTGTTTCCTGGCCCGCCTGTTTTTGCAAAAAATAACTGTCTAGAATGGCTTGGCGATCGTCAGGATGAATGGACTGAATCAAGATGTCAGGATTGTTAAGAAGTTCCTCCCTCTGCCGTCCCCAGATTTCCTCGTAGGCGGGGCTGACGTACAACGTTTTGTGAGATTGCGGATCCGAAATCCAGAACACCTCGTGAATGTTCTCGGTAAGCTGCCGCAATCCCTTTTCACTGGCTTGCAAAGCTAGAGTGGCTTGGTGACGGGCGGTAATATCAAGTCCCATAGACAGCAGAGAAACCACTTGACCGCTATCATCCCGCAGCACAGAGTGATGCCATTCACACAGCAATACTGTCCCCGATTTTGTGATGTTGGATTGTGTTTTAACAACAGTGTCCTCTGCTCCAGACAGGAGGCGTTGCAATATTCTGTTAACCTGCACCGCCTCCTCCGAAAGATGCAGGTGGCTATCGCCCCAGTGTCTTCCCATTTGTTCTTCGGAGGTCCATCCAAAGAGATGTTCTGCCTGGCGGGACCATCGCGTGATTCGGCACTGAGCATCCCATTCAATGATGGCAATTGGGGCGCAATCGAACTGTAAATCTAATTGTTTGTACGCAGCCTGCAGCCGATTCTCCACCAGCTTGCGTTCGCTAACATCGATCGATACTCCACAAATGCCGTATACCTCTCCTGTTTCTCCCGTTAACGGACTGATGGAAGTCAAGTGAGTCCGCTGATTTCCTGCGAACATCAATTCTTCTTCAAAACAGTGGGCTTGTTTCGAGTTCAATACTTGACGATCGTTGTTTTCTAAAGGCTCGGCGATTTCTGCAGGGAATAGATCGGTATCGCGCTTCCCCAGTAGCTGATGGATTTCAAGACCGCAAAGGTTGGCAAACTGCCGGTTAACCAATACGTACCTGAGATCGCTATCTTTTTGAAAGATGGATGCCAGGGAATTGTCCAGCACCATTCGAAGTTGTTTCTTTCTTTTGGTCAGCTCAACTCTGGCTTGTTTGTGAGCCTCTATCTCGATATCGAGCTGCTGGTTAATGTCTGTAGCTCTACGGTATCGACGGTAAGAGGTTTGCCACAGAGCCAGCATGCCAGCAAGTATTGCACCAAATGCTAGACTGCCTCCTCCCACAATGAAGGAGCCATAGTGCCAACTTAGTAAGGTACTTTGCTGCGGAAGTGCTGTTATCCCAAAGGTGTGTTTGGCATAACCGAACTTTTCTTCAATGGGAAGTTCGTCTGTAGTCGTAGTTTGTCCGTTACTCCAAAAGGGTTTGCCATTGCAGGTGATGGTGACAACTGCAAGAGACTCTAGCGAAGTAAGGGAGAACGTCTTTTCAAGTAGGCTGCGGTAGTCAAATACTGCTATTAATGCACCAGAGTAGGTTCCCTCCCTCACAATAGGACTATAAGCCAACATCCACTCTTCGTGGCGTGTAAGGATGGCGTCTTGAGGTTCTCGATCGCGCACCAGCTTGGCGATATCGGGAGATTGAATCGTAGACTCAACAGAGTCTCGATCTCCCTCAGAATGGGCAATGACATGTTGCAAGTTACCTTCTCGATCGAGCTTTGCCAACGCGATTGTGTCTGGAAAAGGTCCAAATAGGATCTCGGAATCATGGTGATATTGTGCTTCCGATAGAGCGTTATGCTGGCGGGCAGACATACTCCCTATATGTTGAACAGTGAGAAGGCGATTTTGCCAAAGATTGGTTAGTTTATCGGCAAACTGCTCGACTTGGATTTGTATTGTGCTGTGGAGACGCTCTTGTTCCAGCTGTCTCAGCTGTAGGGCTACCGTTATACCCGTCACAGCCACTCCGCCACCGATCGCAAAGGGCAACCAACGTAACTGGTCTAGAGCTAGGCGATCGCCAATTAACGAGTTGAACCACTTTTGGTATTGATGAGCCCAGGATTTAAATGGGGATGTGTTCCGCATATGCTCACTTCTGGCAGAAATACTGCAACTCGAAAGCCAATTCAGGAAAGTTGAGAATTCACTCCATGAAGAGTCCAGATCTCAACGCTCGATAACAAGAGTAGCTTCACATCTAAAGTCAACCCGTCGATCGCACCAACAGATGATTAGATCTGCTGTTACAAGATTTAGATTGCACATTTTTTCAAGATACCCGGTACTACCAAGCAATACTGCATAACCATAGGAACTGTGGGCGATCGCTTTTCAACAGGGCTGAAACCCATACATCGGTCAATAAATCTCATGTACGGTGTCTGTTTGTGAAGTCAAGCACTTCTTCAGAACTGAGACAACACCTTTAAGGCCAGTATGAAGGTGTAGCGTCGCATTACACCGACTTGCATCATGCGTGCTCTAATCTTCGATCGCCCTCATGCTCCTCTACAATTGGTCGAGCGCCCCATTCCTACTCCGAGCTCCGAGCAAGTATTATTACGGGTCCTCGCCTGTGGTGTTTGCCGTACCGACCTGCACATCGTAGATGGGGAATTAGAGCATCCCAAGCTTCCTCTGATTCCCGGCCACCAAATTGTCGGCATTGTGGAATCCCTGGGCAGCACCGTTAAAGGACTAAACGTTGGCGATCGCGTCGGAGTACCTTGGCTGGGACAAACCTGCCACACCTGTGCCTACTGCCGCACTCAACGGGAAAATCTCTGCGATCGCGCCCTGTTCACGGGCTATCAAATCGATGGGGGTTATGCCGAATACGCGGTGGCCGACGCAGATTTCTGTTTCCCTATTCCCGCTGGATATCCCGACCTACAGGCCGCTCCTCTGCTCTGTGCGGGGTTGATTGGCTTTCGTTCCCTACGGATGACTGGAGATGCAGAGCGGCTGGGATTCTACGGCTTTGGTGCTGCCGCCCACATCCTGATTCAAGTTGCACGCTTTCAGAAGAAAGAGGTGTTTGCCTTTACGCGACCGGGCGATCGCCAGGGGCAGGATTTTGCCCGCCGACTGGGTGCAACATGGGCAGGTGGATCGGAGGAAGCGCCTCCAACAAAGTTGGATGCAGCAATCATTTTTGCCCCGGTAGGCTCGTTGGTTCCGACTGCATTACAGGCAGTGTCAAAGGGAGGAACGGTGGTGTGCGCGGGCATTCACATGAGCGATATTCCCTCATTTCCCTACCGCTATCTGTGGGGAGAGCGGGTGGTGAAATCAGTGGCAAATCTGACCCGAAAGGATGGAGAAGAGTTCTTGGAGATTGCGCCTCAAGTACCGGTGAAGACTGATGTTCAGGTATTTCCGTTAGAGCGAGGCAATGAAGCGTTGGCAGCACTGCGATCGGGGCAGATTCGGGGGGCAGCAGTGTTGTCGATCGAAGAGAGAGGGTTATGAACGATCGCCTCATCGCAAAACCTCTCGATAGGCGTACCCAAGTCAATTACAGGTCTTGTGACACTCTCAGTTCCGATACGGTTTGACTGAGTTTTCGTATTTCTTCCGCCATGGAAATAATGAGAATACCGAGGGGTTGTTTAGGACCTCCTATGTCTCGAATCAGAACATCGTAATCAATGGGATAGACTTGCACGGAAGTTTCTGCCACAACGGTTGTATATTGAGGCACCTTCAAAATTTCAGGCAATAACCCAAACATCTCGCCTTCCCCTAATCGCGTCACTTCAACCTGCTTGCCGTTTTGTTGCTTGTAGAGAATTACCGACCCCTTCTGGATAGTGAAAAACAATTCTAGCCTTTGCCCTTCCTCTACCAAAGTGGTTCCAGCTGGGAAAGTCATGACATTTTTCTCAATGCGGACAGCATCCATTTCCGTTTTCAAATACTTGTACCAATACCGAATGACCAATCCAATAGACGCACCAGCAATCACCCCTACAATATTTGCAATGGCATCTCCCAACTCAAACGAACGTGTGTTGAGCGGTTGTATGAGTTCAATCAGACAGCTCAATAGGGTCAGCCAAATCAAAGGATACATGCACCAGCGCAGGTTTAGCGCCAGGACAAATACTGCGGCAAGGGTACCGTAGGCTGAAAAATGAATCAGCTTATCGACTGCAAGTACTTCAGGGCGATCGCCCACTAAACTCCCAGCCACCACAAGAACACCTCCAATCAGTCCGGCCAGAAGCAGTAAGCGTTTATTTTTTGGAGAGACATTGTCTAAGGTCTTTAACCGGCGAGCTAAGTTTTGATTTTTCATATTCTGCAGGTTCGTGATAAAGAGTTGAAGTGCGACTTGTCCGATCGCTTTTGGACGATTCTGAATACTAAAGTAGTATTTTTAAAACTCTAAGTTCCTTGAGGGGATCTGCCTCCAGTTTTATGGTGTCCACCTGAGTTAGCCATGCAACACCAATAAGCGATCGCAAACGCCTACACTCGAATACAGAAAAGTTGCCCGTTTTAAGCAAGGAACCTCTTCAATGACAGCCTTTCCGATTGACCTCGGTGCATACAAGTCCATCAGCCTCGATCCCGCCAATCACGCTCTGACCCCCGATCAGAAAGAGGCTTTGGAATTTAATATTCAGCTGTGCCGCGATGCAATCGTCTTTTTTACCGCGACTGGTGCAGCCCACGGCGTTGGCGGTCATACGGGCGGCCCCTTCGATACCGTGCCCGAAGTGATGATTTTGGATGCCCTATTCCGTGGCAATCCCGAAACGTTTGTCCCCATTTACTTCGACGAAGCCGGACACCGCGTCGGCACCCAGTACCTGATGTCCGTACTGGAAGGGTCTATGCCCGCCGAGCAGTTAATGAGTTATCGGTTAGCGGACTCCAAACTGCCCGGACACCCCGAATTGGGCCTGACCCCCGGCGTTAAGTTCAGCTCCGGTCGTCTTGGCCACATGTGGCCCTACGTCAACGGCGTAGCCTTTGCAAACCCCGGAAAAACTGTGTTCTGCCTGGGGTCTGACGGTTCCCAACAGGAAGGGAATGACGCCGAAGCCGCTCGACTAGCGGTGGCCCAGCACCTAAATGTCAAGCTGCTGATTGATGATAACGACGTCACCATAGCTGGTAACCCTTCAAAATACCTACCCGGTTTCAGCGTCAAGCGCACTCTAGAAGGCCACGGCCTGACAGTGCTGGAAGGAGACGGTGAAGATGTCAGCGGCCTCTATTCCCGCATTTGCGAAGCTGTTAACACTCCCGGCCCGATCGCCGTGATCAACAAGCGCCCCATGTGTCCCGGTATCGAGGGATTGGAAGGCTCTAACCACGGCCACGATGTAATTTCTGTGGGGGCGGCGATCGAGTACCTCTCCGCCAAAGGTCACGATGCAGCCGTAGATCACCTCAAGGGCATCGAAAAACCCAAGAACACCTACACCTTTATGGGGGCCTCTGACAAGGTCGGCTCTAACCGCAACGTCTTCGGTCAGGCAGTTGTCGAGGTTCTTGGCGGCATGTCCGAGCAAGAACGTAAGGATAGCGTTCTCGTAGTAGACAGCGACCTAGAAGGCTCCTGCGGCCTGCAGCACATCCGTCAGGCCCACCCCGAGGTATTTGTCAGCGGCGGTATTCAAGAGCGAGGCAACCTATCTGCAGCAGCTGGTTTTGGGATGACAGAGGGCAAGCAAGGTATCTTCGCCACTTTCAGTGCCTTTTTGGAAATGTGCATTTCCGAAATCACCATGGCTCGGCTGAACAACTCGAATCTGCTGTGCCACTTCTCCCACGCCGGTATCGACGACATGGCTGATAACACCTGCCACTTCGGTATCAACAACATGTTTGCTGACAATGGCTTGGATGACGGCTACGAAACTCGCCTCTACTTCCCCGCCGATGCCAACCAAATGAAGGCTTGTGTCAAATCGGTCTTCCACAACCCTGGCATGCGCTTCATCTTCTCCACTCGCTCTAAGGTGCCGATGCTGCTGGACGAGAGCGGCAACGAGATGTTTGGGGGAGATTACACCTTTACCCCAGGCAAGGACGAGGTCATTCGCGAAGGAACCGCTGGTTACATTGTCGCCTTTGGCGATGCTGTCTATCGCGCTTTGGATGCAGTGGAGCGTCTCAAGCAAGAAGGTATTGATGTCGGTTTGATTAACAAGTCCACGTTGAATGTGGTGGATGAAGAGGCGATCGCCAAAGTAGGCAATTCTCCGTTCGTCATCGTGGTGGAAGCCTTCAACCGTCGCACCGGTCTGGGTAGCCGCTACGGCTCTTGGTTGTTGGAGCGTGGTTTGACTCCTAAGTTCGCTTACTTGGGCACCCACGAAGAGGGCTGCGGTGGCCTGTGGGAGCAGTTCCCCCACCAAGGCATCGACCCCGTTGGCATTATGGCTAAGGTAAAGGAGCTGGTCGGCTAACGTGCGAACGAATACCGAAATTAATTGATTTTTTGGGAACCTCCTGCAGCGGTTCCCATTTTTTTGCAATGAAAATCTTTAGCAGGCGTAAAAGTTTAAGGATAGGTTATGCATTTATACAAGATAAGATTAAGATGAGTGCAATCTACTAAGTGTTTTTACTGACATGCCGCCGCGTTGCTACCGCCTAGCAATGCTTTCTCGCTACAGGGAGGTCAGGCCAGGCTAGTCATTTCACAAGAGGATTCGTGGCATATGGTTGCAGGCAAAACAGCGATATTTCCTTTGCGCGTTCAAATCAAATCGATTAGATTTTCTATCTGTCTGAACTTATTGATCTCAGCCATCCTAATTGGCATCGTGTTGTTGTTGCACGCTGAGACAGGTACTTCGTTTGGCGGGTTAACTCGCGATGTCACAGCCATTGGTAGAGTTCCTGCTTACAGCGGTTTTCTGTCTCAGATTGGCATTTTCATTTGGGCTGCAGCAGCTGGCGTTTGTATGTTTTCGGCCAAACTCATATCAAGGTTTCCAGATAGCCTTCGACTTAAACCATTTTTCTTTGTTTCTGGTCTACTGACGTTACTGCTCGGCCTTGACGATCTTTTTCAGCTTCACGAATGGTTTTTCCCTCACATAGGAATACCTCAGAAAATTGTCTTGATTACTTATGTTGGACTAATTCTTGGATACGTGACTAAGTTTTTCTCAACCATCCTCAAGACCGACTACATTTTGCTTGGCATGTCACTAGTATTTTTTTGCGGGTCGCTTGTATTAGATGTCTTGCTTGTTCCAAGTGACATGAGTCTGCTGTTTGAGGATGGGGCTAAGCTAATCGGTATTGTCAGCTGGTTAAGCTATTTCTCCCGAGTCGGAGTGTCGGCTGTTTATCGCGAATTTGCCAAACAGCAGAGCTAGAACAAAGTCGCCTACCTGGACAACGTTACAGAGTGAGGTTGTTGCTTGTGGAATCAGTTCTATCACTCAGTCATTTTTCTCATTTTCCAAGCTACTCAATAGCTATGTCTTTGTTGGGGCAAGCCTGCTCTGGTGAATATCTGCTGAGCTGAAAGTTCCAGCTCCGGAAGGATAGGGTCAGAAATGGGGCGATCGCTGCGATAGGTCACAGGGACAGACTTTGGGGCAAAAACGGTGATGGATTGGGCTCTGGGATCGACGAGCCAAACTCGCTCAACTCCAGCGGCGATGTAATCGCTGGCTTTCTCGGCCAATTCACCGAAGCTTTGGGAGGGGGGACAATATCAATATTGGAGGGCAATTGGCAAAGCCAGGAGCAATATCTCACACACTTCTTAACCTCTACCCAGATTCCTCACTTGATATTCAATATGAGTTGTATATACAATTTAGCTATGAGCCAAGAATGCCAGTCCCAAGACGTCACTCAGATTGCCCAGACGATCGCCTCAGAATGCGTCGGTGCCCGCGTTCGTATGTTGAACCGCACCATCTCTCGCATTTACGACGATGCCATCCGTCCCCACGGGCTCAAGTTCTCTCAAATGAACATCCTGACCGTGGTGGCCCTTTACGGCCCTGTACAGCCTGTAGACGTGGGGCGAAGACTTTCCCTGGAGAAATCCACCCTGAGCCGCAATGTGGCTGTCATGGAGAAGAATGGCTGGTTGAGCAGCCAACCGGGGGAAGAGGGCAATACTCGACTGCTGCAATTGACTCCGCAGGGACGGCAACTGCTGCAGGATGCAGCCCCTGACTGGCGCAAAGCTCAGAATCGGGTAACTGAGACGCTGGGCGATCACGCTACTGCAGAACTCCTGCAAGCTGCCGATCGCGTTTGGGCAGAAGCCGCCAGCTAATCGGGTGTTTTTTTGGTCGCATAGTTGTATGTACAACAATTTCCAAGGAGGAGCCTGTGAAGTCTAAAATCCTCGTCACCTGCGCTGCTGGGCACACCGGAATGGTCCTAGCAATCCAACTTCTAGAACAGGGTTTTCCCGTCCGAGCCTTCGTACGCCGTCGCGATGCTCGTTCAGAGCGTCTTAAACAGGCTGGAGCTGACGTGTTTGTCGGCGATCTGTTCGATATCCGCGATCTGCGTCGGGCTCTGGTAGGAGTTCAGCGGGCTTACTACTGTTTGCCATTTGCCCCCAACCTCTTGCACGGCTCCATGCTGTTTGCTCTTGCAGCTGAGGAAGCCAGCTTAGAGGTTGCGGCCATCTTAACGGCATGGAATCCACACCCAACCCACCCGTCTATCCACCAGCGGGAACACTGGATCGCCAACAACATCCACAAGTGGATGCCAACAGTAGATGTCATTCATATCAATCCGGGGGTGTTCGCCTTCACCTATTTCTTTGGGCTATCGGCAGCAGCTCACTTCGGGCGGCTCATGCTTCCGTTTGGAGAGGGCTTAAATGCGCCCCCCTCCAACGAGGATATTGCGTCCATCGCCGCAGGGGTGCTTGCCCATCCTGAGAACCATATCGGCAAAGTCTATCGGCCCACTGGACCGCAACTCATCTCCGGGCACGATGTTGCGGCAATTTTCGGACAGATTCTAGAACGCCAGGTGCGCTACCAAAAAGTCTCTACGCGGATGTTCGCAAAGGCGGCCTTGGCCTTGGGATTCTCGAACTTCGAAGTTGCCCAAATTCGCCATTACGTCGAGGAGCTGAGAGCGGGAGCCTATGCCGTTGGAGCTCCAACCGATTGCGTTGAGCAAGTATGCGATCGCCCTGCAGAGGATTTTGAGATAACAGCTCGCCGCTATATCCACAATCCAAAACTAGTCTTTCCAGGCCTCAAGATCGGCAGTAAAGGGTATGCGGTGTACCTAATGGCGAAGACGATGCTGACACCAGTGCCGGACCTTGACCGATGGGAACGCGATCGCGGCTATCCGCTGCTGCACCAACCGTTACTGGCTCACCAAAGTGGTGACTGGCTTGAAGTCGCCGAACAGAGACAACTGGCCCTCATCTCCTCCAATCGAGGATAGGAGACAGACCGTGACTCAACCACTCATCCTCGTAACTTCTCTTTCAAAATCCTCCATCCAGAAAAAACTGCGCTTGTGGTCTAAAGGCCTATCGTCAGGATAAAGTTGCTCCAACAAAAGCGATGGAATTGCAAATGGATTCAGCACATTATAAACAGAAGCATAGAACATATCTGTTGAGCGATCGAGGTCTGAACTGTCTTCTAAATAACATCCTAGCGATGGCAATCCCTAAGACTACAATGGCAAACGTCGCTGCGATTCGAAAAGAAGAACAGTAGGAAGACCAACAATAACATCTCTCATCAGAAGAAAGTATGAGCAATTTATCTACGAACATAAAGAAAATCGTAGTCTCGCCAGCTATCATTTACTGGTTATTAATAACTTTACTAGCTTACGGATTCAAACTGACATCAAGTAATCTATACAATCAAATGCCTGTGATTGACTCTTGGTTGGATCGGTCACTATACAACCAAGATTTCTACATCCAAGAAATGGGTGGATTTACTCCTAGATTTTACTACTATAGTTTAATTTACTTGCCTGCCAAGCTCGGTGCCAGCCTAACTGGAACACTTTTTGCATACTTTATCGCTTCATTTTTTTCTTTTTCGCTAGCCGTTCGAGCTATAGGCAAGCTTTTCTATGTATCTGAATTTTCATCTGCAATACTCCTCTTCCTATTTCTATCCGTCAGTGACGGAACTATTGGTTATGTGGATATTTATAGAATAGAGCCAATACCAGCTATCTATGCAATGGGCATCTCAATCTGGGGGATATATTATTGTTTTCAGAAGAAATGGAATACAGGATATTTATTGTTTAGCATTTCATGTTTTATGCAAATCCTTGTGGGTTTCATCCCAGGGCTTTTATTCGTACCTCTGTTATGCAAGGATGCCTTTTTAAAAAAAGATATCTATAAGATATTTACACCAGTCACCATATTGTTTGCCTTTGTTCTTTCAGTCTATCTGCCAATGAAATTTCTTGGCGGGACAAGTAGCGAGCTAATTGATAGTCAAGATTTTATTTTCCTTTACGGATACGTTAGACATTCTCATCATATTATATTTTCTTGGTTCGGATTGAAAAAGTGGTTGAGTCTTTTTAGCTTTTTTCTAAGTACAGCAATTGCCTTGAAGATGTCTAGCACTTTCTCAAGAGAGAATAAGCTTGATTTCTTTATCTTACTTCTGTGTGGTTCTCTAATATTAGCTAGTGGATACATTTTTGTAGAGCTCATTCCAATCTCTTTAGTTGCAAAGATGCAACTAGCTAGAGTTACTCCCTTTCTAAAAGTATTTGCATTAATTATTTTTGGATCGTTATTTCAGGATGCACCTTCAGAGCATAAATCCTGGCCAATACTTTTATTAGGCCTGATGTCAATTACTGTCAATTACGGCTCTTTTACTCTACCTGTATTTCTTCTGTTGTTGAATGCTTATAAGCAGTCTAGAAAACTCAAATACTATGAGTTTTTGATAAGTACCATACTTTTTGTGCCTTTCACTATTTTAAATATAAATGCAATTTATTTGACGGTCTTATTGGTCGTGCAGTTCAGCCTTTGTCAGCTTATATTGAGCGATCGTTACAAAGGTAGCTCCTCAAGTAGAAAAGAAATAACCATATTCATAGTATCTTGTATTGTTTATATTGTGTTTATGGTTCTATTTAAACACCAAAGATTCTTCATTTTTGCCGCCGTAATTTCTCCATTCCTGTTCCAGAAAATACTGCACAGTAATTTGTTGCGAAATATATTCTTTGCTTCTGCATCTATTGCACTATCATCCTTTCTTATTCTTGGATATTTTCAAGCTTTACCACCTCATGAACTCAGCACTTTTAAAATGTCCTTTAAATTTCCAAGAGACAATGACAATGAATTAATTAGAATTGCTCGTAGGTTCAATGCAAACAGCCATCCCGATGCATTAGTATTGGTACCTCCCTCAGATGAAGAATTTCGCTATTTCTCACAGAGGTCGTTAGTCTTTACTTTCAAGAGCTTCCCTTTTACTGATCGCGGAATGATGGAGTGGCGGGATAGATACCAAACTATCTTGGGTACAGTCCCAGCAGATCTAGATCGTGCATACCAAGATCATTCGAGTACAGAACTGGTTGATATTGGAAATCATTATGGTGCAGATTACATCCTAAGCCGTAAGAGCTGGCATCCCGATCTGGAAGGTAGTTTGATTGATACTGAAGGAGAATGGAATCTTTGGTTTATCAAGGCAAAAGAATAAACAATATTAGCTGTCCTGGCTTGCAAGCAAGATTTGCTGAATCTAATTCTTGCAGACTCTAATTCACTTTTGTCGCATGACCCAGTTGTCAGGAGTAACCTGCAGCTTTAAATTCTGATGAAGGTCGGATTCCCTATTGCGTGTTCCACCCTGCACAACATACAAAATGGGTTGTAGAACGAAGACAAGCTGCGAAGCGCGCGGGGAAGTCAAGTATTACCTCATCAGCTGGCGGCAGCTCGATTCGTGATTCGATTGCTCTACAAAGATAGATTCCGTCAGTTCTGCTAAAAAAGTTAGACTTACAGGCTTGAGCTGATGTATCAGGAAGGTGGGTGTGAAAAAAGTAGCCGTGTTTGGTAATGCAGGAGGGGGGAAATCAACCTTGAGTAAGAGATTATCAACGATCTCCCATTTGCCTTTACATGTCTTGGACAAAATCCAATATCAAGCGGGGGGAGTTGAAGTCCCTGAAGAAGAATACAAACGCGTGCATGGGGAAATATTGGCGACTGACCAATGGATTATTGATGGGTTTGGCTCGATAGAAACCCTCTGGCCCAGGCTGGATCGGGCAGACACTCTCGTTTATGTCGATCTACCGATATATGTGCATTGTTGGTGGATCACCAAACGGCTGTTTAAAGGATTTTTCAAACCACCAGAAGGTTGGCCCGACGGTAGCCCGCTCTTGAAGAGTTCCCTCACCAGTTATCGCACTCTATGGTTGTGTCATACCTATTTAACGCCGAAATATCGAGACTATGTCGCGCGTGTCCGGAATTCCAAAACTGTCTACCACATCGAGTCAACGCAGCAGATTGCACAGTTCTTTGAATTGCTTGAATCCAAGATGACTCGAGACGCTGATGGGAATCGCATTTGACATCATGGTTCTGAATCACCCTTTGACCAAAACGATCGCATCTGCCCTGCAACACCCTTGGACCTCTCGGTACGCCAAAGTTTTAGCGATCGTGCTTCTCTACGGAGCCAGCGTCCACATTGGCAACATGGGTGGGGTTTTAGGCACACCCTGGCTATCCACTCCACTCCTGTGGCGAGAGATGGATATCGCGTTACTTTGGTTCGACATCGTTACTGCGATCGCGTTGTGGAGAGGGATGAGTGGGTCGATATGGCTGTTATTTGGCGGTATCCTGCTGCTGCAGTTTGTACCCTACACGCTCCTGCGATCGTAGTTCATCCTCGATCCGGAAGATGCCCGAATCCTGAATGGCTTGTTGGGGACAGAAGCACTGTTGCTGGGAATTTTTGCGCTGTTAATCTGGCTTAAAAAGTAATGGTTAGCTTGGGGAGCTCCTGCGATTGATATCCTAACTAAGTGGCTCTACTTGCTTACGTTAAGTGCCGGCCAGCTCAATAGCAATTCTGAATACAGTTAATCTGGGTTGGAAATGCATACTTTCTCTCGGAAGATAATCGATCGCTCGAAAATCATCTTCTCAGGAGCGATATGCTCTTTGCTCCTTGCGTCCTGCATCGTCAAAAGCGATCGGCCAGTAGTATTTACTGAAACTACGGTCTCAGGCTCAGAGCTCGATACGTTCACAGATATCATCAGCGATCGGAACGGAAGAACCGTGAAGCTGACCGAAGAAGAGGGAGAATTATTTGTCTATTTTTGTAAGGCTAGCCATCAAGATGCCGAGCAAACAACCGTTGCCAATGGTCAAGTATCGATCTCCAAAATTCCTCAGCAAAATAACCTCTACGTCGCGTCCTTACAACAAGATGTGGATCTAAGCGGCACAGGGGGTAGCGGTGCTCACGAATTCTATCTTGTCAGGCTTTCTGCCGATAAATTTTACATCTGGTCAGTCGATCCGGAGAGTTATCCTGCTTATAATTTCTTCTCAGATTCCCCACCTTTGGTTGGAAGCACTACAAACGCAATAATGTATCCAGCGGAAGCAATAAAATCTTTTTTAGTACAATATAGTGACGAATATACAGTGGCAAACCAACCTTACGTCCTTCAAACTAACCCGTTTGATAGATTGTCTTGTTAGTGCTTTTAAAACGTTGCCAAGGGCACTGATTCGATCGCCGATCGCAGCACTATTAGGTCGATACGAGCGCTAGTATCGACTTTCAGCATCGCTCTCCCATTAGGAGGGCGTTTTTTGTTTGTAAGGGGTACCGCAAAAGGGGCAAAAGCGGTGCTTGAGAGAAGTAATGGGCTCGTTGCAGCTCACGCACTGAGTCCGTAATTGTGTCCCGCAGGCAAAACAAAACTTGGCTCTAGAATGCTTCCATAACGGGTCGGGTTGGGTTCCTGGCTGCCAACAGGTGGGACAAAACTTGAGTTCTGTTGACTCCTCGACATCGACTCCTCGCACCACAGCTTCGAAATAGTCGATGGGGATTTGGAGGGCGATCGCCAAACCCGTCTTGGATTTGCTGTTCAAGCGCGAGGTGATGCCACGTTCCAACTTTCCAAGGCTTTGCAGGTGAATCCCTGCTTTGCCAGCCACCTCCTTCTGGGTGAACCCCAAATCCATCCGCAATCGCCGCAAGTACGCAGCCAGAGATTCCCCTGGCTGTGGAAGTTTGTCTGCATCTGTAGACAGCATGAAAGGCTACTCGATCGCTTCTATTGAGGAAGTATAGTTATAGTACAGAATATGTCCAGACAACTTATCTAAATATAAATGTGTCTATCCCACTAGCCACTGTTGCTACAGAGTTTTTAGATCGACCCAATCTAGCTAAAAGCACGGTTGATTCATACGAAGTAGCGTTATTACCCCTATTAGAAGAATATGGACGACACAGCATTGAAAAGCTAGATCGGGTAGTGATCGAACAGTACTTGTCTAGCCGGGGCGAACTCTCTAAAACGACGCTGAAACGACATCGTGCCATTCTTCTAGCCCTGCTCAACTTCGCTGTCGATCGCGACTATATTCAAACCAACCCTCTTGAAGTCCAGCGTCGTGGCAAGCGATATTCTCCTGCTGGACATCGATCGGGCTTAGGCAATCGACCAATCCGCCAACTCAGCCCAGAGCAGTTGCAGACGCTGTTCCGAGTCACGAGCAAAGACAGTCGCATGCATACCTTGCTCAGACTGCTTTACAACACTGGAGTCAAACTATCGGAGCTACTGGCAGTCGATGTGGAAGAACTGGATTTGCAGCAACATCGATTCCCCGTAATAGGGAAAGGAAAGCAGTCTCGTTGGTGCTACTACAGCGAAGACCTAACGCAGCTGTTGAAAAAATACCTGCAGTATTACCGCCATCGGAAACACCAAGCTTTATTCACATCCCAACACCCCATCACCGGTACCGTCACCCGACTCAGTTATCGCAGAGTTCATCAACAGTGGCGCACCATCACAGAAGACTGCCCAGCCTTGCAGGGAGTTCACATTCAGGATTTGAGACATACTTTTGCAATGGAGCGAGCTGGAACGTTAGCTATAGCAAAACTACAATCCTTGTTGGGTCACCAGAATAAATATACGACGATGCAATATCAGCGAATCAAGGAAGAATTGAGAAATCATATGGAGCCAGAGAATGACAGCAAAATAATATAAACAGTTTAGCTTTTTAAGAGATTATATATACACACTGTTTTTTTTAAGAATTTTAAGTATTTTGGAATCTCGGTACTTGCTACATTTTGTAAATAAATGGGAAATAGACTGATGTAGGACATAAATAATGATTCGGACACGAATCGATAGGGTAGGAACAGATCGTGAAACTATCCAGGCGAGACTTTTTGAAACAGACAGCTACCATATCTGTCGCGGCGGCCATAGCTGGATCTTGTTCAACATCAAAAAGAGGAGACACAAGCCGAGAACGTCCCAACCTGGTCATTGTGTTTCCCGATCAGATGAGAGGGCAGGCACTTGGTTTTCTGAACGAGGATCCCGTCGTCACGCCACATCTAGACCGTTTTGCAAAGGAAAGCTTGGTTCTTCCAAATGCAGTTTCCTACTATCCCTTGTGTAGTCCATTTCGTGCCATGTTCATGACGGGCAAATATCCTCATGCAAATCGGGATACTGCAAACTGTAATTAGGAATCTAATGACCCCTGGCTAAGGAATCTATAGAAGCCCCTCCTGTTTCATCTGGAGGGGAATCGAGAGTTTAATTTCAAGGATTAAAACGGAGAGGGTGGGATTCGAACCCACGGTAACGGGTTACGCTACACAGCATTTCCAGTGCTGCGCCTTCGACCACTCGGCCACCTCTCCAGAGGCGCTATTTTCCAGAACCGATGCGAGTGAACCTCGGTACAGGTGCAGCACTTGGCTACTTTCAGCTTAAGTATCTTATCAGACGTTTGGGCCGTATTTTGACGCAGCCCCAGAAACTCATCCAGAAAAAAGCCCCAGCCTGAAAACAGGGCTGGGGCTGTGGTTTAAGTTACTGGGTTAAGACTGCAAGTAGGAGTATGGAATTGCGGGTTAATTCTCTATTGAGTCTTTTGCACCATTGACTGCGACCTTTACAACACGAGAGGTTTTCAGTTTTGGTAAAGTTACGCTTAGGATGCCACTATCGTAATCAGCCACTACGTTATCTGTCTCGATTTGGGTAGCGACGCGGAACTTGCGGCTAAATTCCCCCTCGCTTGAATTGCCGTATACCAGCTTTGCGCCCTCGGGAGCCTTGTAGTTAACCTTTCCGCTAATCGCCAAGCCGTAGGGGAACGCTTCAATATTGAAACTATCCGCTTCAGCGTCGGGAATGACCAGTCGGGCTAAATAGGCGTCAGCGGTTTCCCAAACCTGCAGGGCAGAGGAAGAGTCCTGTGTTTGATAAGTACTATCGCTAGTCAGTCCAAAGGCGCGATCGAGTTCGTGGCGAATCAATTCGATTTCTCGAGCGGGATTCCAGCGTACTAATGTCATGTCTGTCATCTCCTGGAACAATTCAATAATTGAGGGAGTAGTGGGTTCATACAAGTGTATTTACCCTCGAACAACAACAACAATAGCTGTCAGAAAGATGAATGGATATTCAGTATTCCGAACCAATTGGATTCGGATTACCGCAATTATTTTTCACTAGAGTAGCGAATTAATATTGGATAACTTAGAACTCCTTAAGCAAGGTTTTTAGGTTCGGCTTTCATTACAAGTATTGGACAAATAACCGAACAGGCCGGATTCATTTACATAATGTAGCGATCTGTATTCTTTGCTATTCCCATCAGCAACCAATCTGATTAAGTAGCGATGGACGTCCAATCGATACTTTAACTTTGCAGTTTAAAGAAATATAATTGCAATAGTCGCGTAAGACAAGAAGTAGATCATCGGGATCAACCATATTGTGATGTTATCGATCTGATTGACCAACATGCCCTTCCCTACTGATTCTAGTCTTTTGAGGATAACGTTATAGATTAACGTCAATGCAGTCAGGATGAACGTGCACAGCAATAGGATATCTAGAAATGTCAAATAACCTAATCTTGGTAAATCGTTCGAGATCGTAAAGTTAAAAGCAATAAAGAGCAATAGCGTACCATTGGCAATATCGATTCGCTTGCTAAAGTCACCAAGGAATCCGGGCAGCCAAGATACAAAAATGATGATACCAATGGGAATAAATATTCTGAGTACATAGAAGTTAAGATGGCGGTGGGCAACAATTGTGCTAGAAAACTCTGACGATACAAGCTCTGTTGTCCCCGACAACACACTCGAAACAGATGTTGAAAAAGATGTAGGTACCCACTCCTCTTCGCCAAGCCGATCGCCTAACCCACTAAACCCCTCTAACGCTCTAAACTGAAAGAATTCGTCTGGATATAGCGATGTAATTTTGACAAAAAACTTTTGAGTATCAAATGGAAAAGAACGAAAGTAAAAGTCAGGAGCCTGCAATGTGACTGAAAATCGCTCGAAATATTGAACATCTCCAGATGGGTAAAGGATAAATGCTTGATTCTGAATAAACCTTCTGCCTTGTTGGTTGTAAAGTGTAAAACTTGGCCAGATTCTATTGTTCTGGTCTAATAGATTAGAAAATTGTTCGATCGTATATTCCTTGAAACGACATTGACAAGTATCTGGGCTAAATGCAAGAGCTGGGTCATTCCATTCCAGCTTAAGACTGGCTACTATTCCAAAATTTTCAGCTTGTTGGTCGATCTCTGTAATTTGGTGAATTTTCAAGCCTATGTCAACCTGAGTTGGTTTTAACAGAATTGAATCACCCGTGGCCTCAGCAGCTCCGCTTAAAACATCGGGTTCGTCGATTCCCACCAGCAAACGAAACTCTCCGGCAGTTTGTAGATCAGCGATTTCTCCTCTGTTAACTTCTAGTTGGAAATTTAGACCGTCGGTATCGTCGACCTCATAGCTTAATTGCCCGGATGTAGACTTCCCAAAATGATTAGCACTCCGCAAGATTTTGTCCCCGTAATCTCGTAAAGATAAAATGGGTTTGAGATTTCCGTCTGTAGATTCAACGTATGCGTATAGGGTTTGTCCCTGCTGAAGCCGATTGAGCAGAAAGAACGTGCTTGTTTTATCTTCTGATAAGCGTCCAGATATTTCTTCAACTCTGCTAGTTTGTTCAGCTAATATCTCTCTGCTGAGAAGAATTGAATCGCCGTAGCTCAGACTCCCAACATCTTTGCCTTCGCGTTCCGCGCGTTCAAGTAAGTCACTGAGCGGCTCGCTATTGTTCAAACCTAAAGTTAGTTGAACAGTTCCAGATGAATTGGTAAAAGGCGAACCGATCGCGAATAGCTGATAGCTACCGCTTTGCGGCACGGCAAATGTCAAATCTGACCCATAACCCGACCCACCATCGTCATTCCAGGCGAGAAATTCCTTGTCGGCAAGCCTGGACATGGCTTCAAGCGGATCTCCACCTTCCTCCATTGCAAGTTCAAGCTCGGCTTCAAGTTGAATCACGAGGCTATCTATGTCGAGATCCCCAGCCAGGATGCCTATGAATGGGTCCAAATTTCCATCGAGCCTTTTTGCGTTCACCTGCAGAATTTCTCCCGTTTGCAGGTTGGGGAGCTCGAAGGCTAACGGTCTACCTTCTGCCACCTGGCCAGAAATAACCTGAAGGCTAGGAGATGATTGTGCGTAGCCTGGAAGAGCTTGGAACAACGAAGAACTGAGGAATATGACGATGGATACAAGCAGTACGAAAAGCCAGTTAACTGCTTGCTTAAGTTGGAATTGCTGCAATTGCTTCAATGTGTTGTTCCCGCTCAACAGACTCTCTCCCGCATCGTGGCCGAATAAACGTCTCGCAAGCATACTGCTTCGTGGATGGTGTTCCTTGCTATTCAAGCAGAGACTGATAGGCAAGTATTCGTAAAACCGCTCGGCAATTTTTTCTGTACTGCTGCAAAATTATTTGCTTGCAGTGCAATTATTAACTTGGCAACAGCATTGCTCGTGCTGCCTGCAAAAAACATCAGTGTCCGATTGGGCTCCTCGCAAAGGGCAATCTCGGCATCCGATCTCAATATCTTTGTTACGACCGGAAAGATTCCTAGGGGATAGAACTGGTATGCCAAGCGTCTGATTGCAGAAGAACGGGATTTACTGCGAGTTTTCCTGCAGATACCTCTTGAAGTTACTCCCTAGGCCATTTAATCGTTTTAGGGAACGAAACAGTATTGCAACGTTTATTCGGCCTGTTCTGGGGAGGTTTACAGGCAGGGATAGTCTAGTTCGAAGCCACTCTCATCGAGATAGGCTACATCTGTACTACTTTGCTCTCTAATAATTTGGCGCAGACGACTGAGAAATTGTTGTCGCTTGACTGGGTCGCCCTGCCGGTAGCGAAACTGTTTTTTATGCGCGTTATTTTGAGCAGTTTAAGAGCCCGAGAAATCGCACTGGGATGCCCCCCAAAGTGGACCGCACGGTCTTTCAGGCGAGCATTGGGGCACTCTCGCATCTGCTGGGACAGAGCCTTATCTTCCAGCTTACGATGACGACGCTTCACTACTGTCGCACGCAAGTCCTATCGCCCCAACCATCGATAGATCGAGGCACGGCTTACTTCGTAGCGTTCTACAGCTTCATCGACTGAGTTACCACTGAAAACGTATTTCACAACCCGCTCTCGCAGGTCCAAGCTTTATGCTATTCCCTAATCTCATTCTTAAGTCAAGTTTCTATAACTGTCCATTATTTTGTATATCTATAATTAAAGTAGTTTTCTATCAGAAATTGATTTAGTAACATGAAAATATCTCAATTGTTAATTCTTGAGTTGATTTCATCGAGGGACGCTTCATATTCGGATATTTTTCTTTCTGCTAGTGAATAGTAGCGGCTACACCTTTCCACTTTACGCATGTGTTGAATCGCTCTATTCCATGCATCCAGTGCATCGCTCCAAGCTGCCTTTTCTCCAAGATTAACTGCGTTTGATGCCTTCCAGACACCCAAATTATATTCTTGTTCGGATCTGATAGTACATTTTTGCATGGACTGATATTTTGAATCATCCGCCCTCAATGATACGAGGAAATATCCTCCCACTAATAAGCCGAATACCATTCGTACAACGATTAGAAGGTTAATCTTCTTGATCGAAGACTTTCTTCCATCTATGACTTCTATGTGCCTCGCTTTATCGTGCCTCATGTAATATTTCTCCCCCATCTTGAACCTGTCTAATATTTTACGCGCGAAAGGAGGAGGCCATCGGATGCTGTTGGAATTTTTTCAGCGATGTCGTTCCTATCGACATCGCTCACAGTTGTGGATGTGAGGCAGCGCTGAATCATCTCACTTATATTGTCGTGCATTGAAAGTCTATAGAGGCATCTGCCACTATGAGCACTATCTCCAAGGTTTGACTCCAGCGAGCCCCTACACCTACTTCATATTTTAATGACTAATACTGAATGTAGAGAGTCCGAGTCTCAAAGGGTTCAGGGAAGAAGAGGTTGCGCTGAGGAACACACCACCCGAAAACCGACGTAGTCGCTCCTGAGGTCTGGAGGGTCCCGGTATCGGAGTGCCGAGCGGCAGTCCTGTGGGGGGGTGCCCCAAGTTCCTCCGCGCAGCACCCGCAAATCCTCTCGTTCTCCTTCTTGCCAGGCAGTTCCACCTTGCGGCGCACCTGCGTATGATTCGTGCCACCAATCCGCGCACCATTCCAAAACATTCCCGTGCATGTCGAACAACCCAAACCCATTCGTAGAAAAGCTTCCTGCTTTCGTCGTCACCTCTCGATACTTTCCACGTGGACCGAAACCGTAATTTCCCGGATAAACGACATCCGCTTGTTTAAGATCGGTGCCGCGATAGTTGACCAGCTCCGTCGCGATCGTTTCCCCAAAATGAAATAGTGAATGAGTTTTCGCCCGACAGGCATACTCCCATTCCGCTTCGCTCGGCAGGCGGTAGTCGCAATCAGCTTTCCTAGATAGACGCTTGCAAAATTCGGTTGTGCTTCAGAGAAACGTGGGATAGGCAACCATATCCTGCCAAGACCAAGAGCAAGAGGCTATTCCAGCTCGTTGAGCTGCCGTATCCTTCGTTCGACTATGACGCCAAATCCAATTGAAATA
>JBFRWN010000069.1:0-54501 GCA_051439605.1 Synechococcus sp. | reverse complement strand
CTCGTGGACCTGGGCAGTGCTGCTGTCGCTCGATAATTCAAGCAACCCTGATTCCAGCGTTTGCAACAGCTCCGGTGCTTCGGCGGCAAAAAATTGGTAAGCGTGATCCTGCGGATCGAATGTACTGGCCATTGGCTTGCAGAGGGAGAACGGCTAAACAGAAACGAATAAAAGCTATGTAAGAGAGGGGAGATCGGGTCTCCCCCTACCTGGATAAGTTGGCGCTAGCTCAACTTGAACTGACCGATGTTGCTTTCCAGAGTCTCGGTTACCTCTAGCAGCCGTTTGAAGGAGTCCGATACGTCAGTTGCGGAAGTGGCTGTTTTGTCTGCAATTTCAGCCACTGCGGTCATGGTTTGACCCACCGCTTCAGAGTCGCGGTTCTGCAGCGTTGTGGCTTCGGCAATGGATGCAACTAACTGGTCGATTTCACTACTGGCCGCTGCAATGTCAATCAGACTTTGACGGGTGCGGTCCACTAACTGCGTACCGGCCACTACCTGTTCGGTACCGGCTTCCATCGCTGCCGCTACCTCTTGGGTTTCCGTCTGAATTTCGGCCACCAGCTTTTCAATTTCAGCGGTTGCTTCAGAGGACTGTTGCGCCAGAGAGCGGACTTCTTCCGCAACCACCGCAAAGCCTCGTCCTTGTTCCCCAGCACGAGCCGCCTCAATCGACGCGTTCAGTGCCAACAGATTGGTTTGGGCGGCAAAGTTTTCAATCAGGTTCACAACCTTAGAAATAGCCTGCGACGATTCACCCAAGCGCTTTACTTTCTTGGAGGTTTCTGCCACCGTTTCTCGGATAGATTGGAAACCTTCTACCGTCTGGTTCATGGCCAAGTCCCCTTCTTCCACCGTAGCGGTCGCTTGTTTCACAGCCGCCTCGGCTTTTTCGGCGTTGCTGGCTACCGTACGGATGGACTCGGACATGGCCTGAATGCGCTCGAGGGCGTCGGCGATGTTTTGGGCTTGCAATCGAGCTTCTTGCGACAGTTCCCTGACTGAAGCTTCGTTCTGACCCGTCGTGCTGTTCACCTCGGAAGAGGCCGATTGAACGGTTTCTACCAGTTGGCGCAGGCTGCGAATCGTGGCGTTGTAGGAGTCGGCGATGGTGCCGATTTCATCTTCGGTCACGTTTGCCCGTACGGTCAGGTCCCCTTGGCTGACGGGGTCCACCTCCACCAGCAGTTCGAGGGCTCGCTTTTGCAGGAATTCTTTTGCCTGCTGTTGCTCTTCAGCTGCTTGCTGCTGCTGTTGGAAACTGGCAACACGGTCAAGGTTGGCGCCAAATAGCAAGGCCAACTGACGCATGTAACCGATTTCAGCTTCGGTCCATTCGTGGGTCTTGGCGCAGTGGTGGGCTACCAAAATGCCGTACAGCTGACCTTGGTTGAGGATGGGAACCACCAGATTGGCCTTAATTTGCAACCGGTCCATCAGTTTCAGGTGGTCGGGATGGAATCCTGCGTTGTACACATCGCTGGTGGGCACAACGCGATCGTTGAGGTAAGCATCGATCAGTTCTTGAGGGATGCAAGCATCTTCGATGCTGTCGTTGAGGGCTACTGGCCAGCCTTGAGCGACGGACTCGTTGGAGATATAGCCCGACCAATCGGGATTGAAGCGATAGATGACCGTGCGATCGGCCTTCATCATCTGGCGGGTTTGGTTCAATGCCATGTTGAAGAATGCTGATAGCTCGTCAGACTCGGTCACCCTTTCAGAACCGAGTTGTGCCAACAGTTGGGTTTGCTGCACCGTCAGCTCCTGTTGGCGCAGCTGTTCGCGAACCTGCGTCACCAAGTTGTTGAAACTTCCGGCTAGAGTTTGGGTTTCGCTAGTGCCAGTGGGTTCAGCCTCGACATCGTAGTCACCTGCGGCTGCTTTACCGGCAATCCGAGCCAGAGCCGCCAAGGGTTGCGATACCTGATTGGAGAGCCACAAAATCACTGCGATCGCCAGAGCAGACAGTACCGCCATTTCAATCAGTAGATTTCGAGTCTCTTTGGCACTCGCTGAGGTAAACTCGCTTTGGTCTAGCGAGGCGAGCGCCGCCCAGGGAAGGTCGGATGCTAGCGATAAACTGTGGTGTTTCTGGTTGTAATGGAACGAAACGGTGGGAATAGTTTCTTCTCGAAATTCTATTTCTCCTGCTTCGTCGCCCTCTACATCGATCGAAACATCCATAATCGGGAATTGGCTGCTGAGATTTTCCACCAGAAGGCTCGTATCGACTTCTGTTCCTGCAGCTTCTGCGGCTTCGTAGGCCTCGCGAATAAATGTGGCAACCTCAACGAGGATTGGGTCGATTTCCACCTCATCCCCCGTCCTTGTCCCTTCCGCGTTAATAGAAGCCAGGGCTTTCGCACTGCGGAGGTCAACCAGATCGATCTGTGTTGATCCCGTGATTCCTGATTCATCGAGGTAATCCGCTACAACATCGAGAGCAGCTGCAGGCAGCACCGCTTTCATGACCCCCAGCACTTCCCCCGAGTCGGGATCGGTGATGGCTTGAATCATATCGATACTGAAGGTACCGGCTGATTCATCGAATTCGGGGGTATCTACCCACTGGATATCTGCTTTCCCCTGCTGCCACCATCCCTCGTCGCTCTGAACGAAGTCAGAGGTTGCGTTGCTAAACGCGACATTATATCCATTACGCTCGGTGAAAAAGACTTCAGCCAAACCCGAGGATTCAGCAACAGAGACTAAGTAATCGTTGAGCCGCTGGTTGGGGGAGAGCAGCTTGCTGGAAGCGAAGCGCGCTTCAACGTCGTCTATCGATAGTTGCGGTAGCCCGTCTGCTTCCGCTTTCTGACTGGCCGATCGAGCAGCATCGATCACGAGCGGGTTTTGGGCAATCGTCTCGGGGGTAATGAGGGCCGTTTCCATCGCGTTGTCGGCAATTTCGGTTGCCAGCTCCGCTTGACCTTCGAGCTTTTCTTCCAGGGTTTCGTAAGCTTCTTGCTGAGCGTTCCAGATGTTGATACCACCCAACAGACCCAGCGGTAGCAATACCGTTGGCACCAGGGTCAACAGCAATCGGCTTCTCAGCGTCCCGCCAATTTTCTCATTGTCGGGTGCTACTGCCCGATACATCACAGCAGAGGTTTCAGGGCGTTCGGGTGAAGCCTGAGAAAACTCGCGGGAAACGGACATAGAGTCTGCGATGTTGCCACTCAACTGTCGATTCGATCGCTCGAGATCGGATTGGGTGGTGTTGGGTTTCTGAGGTGCTTGTGTCATGGTTCTGTATCGATGAACTGGATGGTATCGTTTGTGGTCTGGGTTACTCCGACACAAGGTCAGGAGAATGAAGTTGAGAGGAAGCAAAGCGTCCTCTGCACGTGTTGAACCCGCTCGGGTGCAAAAACTGTCTATTCAGAGCCTTGTTGCGATAAGCGAGGCAGACGCTCGAAAATTGCGGTTCCTTCGAGCACCGTTAAAATGTCTCCACCCGCCGGGTCCAGCCAGAAACCGCGCAGGAACGGAGCCAATTCGGGGGTGACTGCCGAATCGGGGGGGGAAAGAATGCCGTCTTCGTTATAGGATTTGATCCCCTCTACAGACTGAACGATCGCCCCCACTGTCAACGGAGCGCTTCCCGGTCGTTCGGGCGATCGCAGAATTGCCAAAGAGTGGGTATCCGAGATGCTGGGCATTTGCTGCCAGGGGGTCAGACCTAGCAGGTGGCCCAGATCCAAAATCCACAGAATTTCCCCCCGCCAGTTGTAAACCCCCGATACCCAAGCGGGCATGTCGGGAATGGGAATCACCGAGCGGTAGGAAATTTTGACAATTTCGGCCAGCTGCTGAACGGGCAATAAGGCCACGGTATCTGAGGGCAAGCGAAATCGCAGAAATTGTTCTCCGGCATGAATCGTAGCGGAATCGTGTAATGAATCCACTGGCGGCTCGGGCGTTGGGGATGGGTGCTCGACTTGCACAGTTATCTCCAAATAAAAGCAAGACGTTGAGTGAAGGCCATTTCAGTTGGGGCCATTATCGAGAGTAAGAAAGGGACGATTGCAGATTGGAACGGGTTTATCTAGGAAGGCAAATCAGCCAGACAATGCTGCGATCGAATCAATTTCTACCTGTTGGATTGCGCGAGGTGGGGCGCGCGTTAAGTTTGCAGCAGAATAGGTAGACGCAGGGACACCGCGTTTGGGTAGAGAATGTCTAACTTCAACCGTCTAGGTTGACTTTTCGAGCTATCTAGAAATTGAATATTTGCTACCGCAAGAGCATTCTGGTTGAGCTCTATCTCGATACAAGACCCTTTAGGCCAAGATCGGGTGCCGCGGAAAGATCCTTGTAAGTTGTGAGCGGAACTCTATCCAAAACCAGAAACATGGAAGGGAAAGCATTACGCTATGACTTTACGCGCTGTGTCCAATACGACTTCGCGCTCTAGAGGCTTGCCGAGATAGGCATCTGCTCCCTGCTTCATCCCCCAGAACTTATCCATTTCGCTGTTCTTTGTGGAACAGATTATGATTGGGATCTGGCTAGTATCAGGAGCTGCCTTGAGATCGCGGCACAATTCGAAGCCACTCCGACCCGGTAGCACTACATCCAAAAAGATGGCGCTAGGCTTAACCTGCTCGAGAGTGGTTACGGCCTCTTCGCTGCTACCGGCATGGACAACCGTATAGCCTCCTGCCGTCAGATATTCAGTTAGGAGCTGCTGCTCTGCCTGTGAATCTTCGACAATAAGAATAGTAGCCATTTTTCCCTTCTAGACACGTAAAGTCATTGACGCAGCCTTAGCGACTGTGGTATTAATGTTCCCAAAATTTGAACGCAGGAATCATAACTGCATCTGGCGTTACATTCTTTATCCAATTATTTTCTATTCTAAAGATTGCAATTGCTTGTTCGAAAAAAATCCAAGCGAACAAAGAAATTCGCTTGGTATAGAGTTATCTGGGAATTTATGCAACTGTAAACTCATATTTTGAAACAGTCTTAAGCTGCTTCGATTCTCTGGACAAGATGAGTCTCAATCACAGTTTTTAGTGTGGATGCAGTGAGCGGCTTGCCTAGAAAATCTGTAGAGCCTACCACCTTGGCACGGATGCGATCGATAATTCCATCGTTCCCGGTCAAAATGATAATGGGAACATCATGAAAGTGATTAAGTTTCCGCAGCTGAGAGCAAATTTCGTACCCATTTGTATTCGGCATGACTAGATCTAAGAAAATTAGATCGGGTTTCTTTCTGAGCAAAGTGGCAATTGCCCGCAATGGGTTATCAATTGAAAAATAGTCATATCCAGCTTCTGTCACGAGCCGTTTCATTTGTTCGCAAATCAGGGGGCTATCGTCAATACAAGCAATGGTGTATTTTTTCCGGATTTCTTGAACTTGAATATTTGAATTTTCGAAGGTTTTAAATGGGCAGGGGAGATCGGGAATGTCTTTCAAAGCCAAAATCCCGGTATTGATAAAGGGCATCAGCGATCGAACAATGGCTTTGACCTCTTTGTTGGCTTTAGCGGCAATTTCTCTCAGGGAGGATTGGCCATCTAACATGGCTGTCATCGCTTGATAAGCAGCTGGAGAAGTCTGCGACTGAAGTAATTCTGGTAATTCGACTGTCACTGCGCGATCGGGCTGACAGTTGAGTATGCTTGTTTGTTCCCAAGCCAACCATTCCTGCGTTGCATCCTCCAAGGCTTGTCTGGGGTCGATTAAGACGATGCTGGATAATTGTGACAAGTCTTCAGAGATTTCTTCGGAATGGAGATCGGTTAAATGCCAAATATCGAAGATGGATTCAATAACCTTAGCCTGGGCGATGTTTGTAAATTGTTGACGATTGAGAGTTCCTTGTTTGAGGTTTTCATGAAGAACTTCAAATTCCCAACATTGTGTTGTGGGAGTGACTGATATGGTGTTCAAACTTCGCAGAACGTTTTTGCAGGTGTTGCCTAGAGTGTGTCGCTGGAGGAGGGCACTCCACTGCCTCACCGGATGCAGTCCACCCTTCGCAAACAGAATGCGACCGTAATTAAAGAAAAACGTCCAGGTTAAATTTTCAGCATTATTGGTCCGTGGCTTTCCAGTTACTTGCAACCGGCCACTAAATTTATTCTCGTTGAGCCTTTGCAATATTGAGGCAAATTCAACCTGCTGCTCTGTTAACATTGGGTTTGGTTTCCGCAGGACTACTTTTATACTCATGGAGCTAACCAGTGCAGACACGATGACTTAGCATTAATGTCCCCGCTTCTGTTGCTGCGGGAGCAATAGCTAGAACAAGTGACTTAATTGCCAGCCACCACGTAAGTAACCTGCCCAATTCCGCATCAATTGTTACCAGTCTGAAGAAATAATAAGTGTTACTACTTAGATTTCACTGCTGACGTAATTCGCTTTTGCTGTATAACAGCATGTTTGCAGTTAACCAGAAGACAGAAGGGAAGGTGTTTTCGACCGATCTTGTGATTCCCTGACTAAGTTGGGGTGCTCATTGCTCTTTCGATAATGTTGTTGGTTGTTGACATGATTTTCTGGCTAGAGCAATCCGCTGGATAAGTATGGAGTCGGTCCAGGACAGGTTCCGGAGAGCTGAGATATCAAGTGACTTGAAGGGTGCCCAATTCACCTTGTGAAATTAAATTTCGCTGGTGCCAGTGAATACTTTATTGGCTGGTCCCGTCATATGAATGCGATCGCTATCCCGGTCCCAACGAATCTCGAGGTTGCCTCCGGGCAGCTCTACAATTGCTTCGTTATCTGCCTTGTCCAGCAGCACCGCCGCGACTAACGTGGCACAAGCGCCCGTCCCACAGGCCAGAGTCACACCGGCCCCCCGCTCCCAGACGCGCATCCGCAGGCGATCGCGACCCATCACCTGCACAAACTCGGTGTTGGTGCGTTCGGGAAACACCGAGTTGTGCTCGAATTTCGGACCAATTTGTTCCAGTGGAATGGCAGCCACATCATCCACAAATGTAATGCAGTGGGGATTCCCCATGCTGACGCAGGTGACCTTCCAAGTGCGATCGCCGATGGCTAGAGAGCGATCAATCGCTAAGGCATCTCCCTCTGCCAGCGTGGTGGGAATGTCGGCGGCCCCTAAAATAGGAGCCCCCATATCTACACTGATCAGGCCATCGGAGGTGAAAGTGGGCACGATGCGCCCTGCCAGAGTGTGAATTTGATAGCCGTTGCCACTGGCGAGTGCTCCCAAATCCTTCAGGAATTGAGCCATACAGCGGATGCCGTTACCGCACATTTCTGGTTCCGAGCCATCGCTGTTGAAGATGCGCATGGTGTAGTCCGTTCCCTCTTGACCGGGAAGGGCAAAGATGACGCCGTCGGCCCCTATGCCAAAGCGGCGATCGCACCATTTGATGGTCTGTTCTGGAGTCAGCAATGGTTCTGTCTGAGCGCGATTGTCAATCAGGATAAAGTCATTACCCAATCCCTGATATTTCACAAATGGCTGCTGCGACATAGTTCCCTCGAACTGAATTCATCAATACCCGAGCCAAGTGTCCCGAACACTCGTCAAGGCTCGACGGGCGAACCTAGGGGGTTTCTTCCTCAATGGTCTCGGGCTCAGCAATCTCTACAGGAGTTTCCAGCGGTTCGGCATCGACAGGTTCTTGACTCTCCTCCGCGGCCTCAGCGTACTCGCTTTCATAGTCCTCGGCGTAGTCCTCCTCCACCTCATCCTCTACATAGTCGCCCCTGTCTTCTTCATCCACATAGTCCTCCTCCACCCCATCCTCATAGTCCTCGCCTGCGTACTCCTCTTCTTCTTCCTCGTATTCTTCTTCGTATTCCTTGCTGTAATAGGCTTCCTCGTCCTCTTCCTCAGGCTCGGCAGCGCTAGGCAGTACGGGGACATCCATCTGCATTTCCCAAGGGGGGCGGCCCACACCAATCAGTTGGGTGATGAAGCTTGTAGAGACTTCAAATAGACGATTTTCGGTGCCATCTGCGGCGATAAGATCTCCCCCCACGGATACAAGTTCCTCAGCTTTCATACCGTAGGTGTTCGACAGAAACGCCGGAATCAGGGGTATCCCCAAACTGGAAACGTGATAGTCGATAATCTCTCCGCTGTCAGGATCGAAAAGAAAGTTCTTAATGCGACCCAGGCGAGTTCCGGTCTCGGTCACTACGTTCAGGCCGATGACCTTCTCTAGACCCTCTAGGTCGGGCTCTTCAAAAGCATCGTCAGATTCTATCAGGATGGCATCGCGGCCAATTTTAACGCGATCCCCCAAAACGAGGAAGCGTTCTATGCGGTCAAAGGCGCTATCTATGACGCTGAGGGCAAGCACTTGTTGGCGCTCTAGATCCACCCAAACTTCGCTCACAATTCCTACCTGAGCGGCAGAGGTTTGGTCAATGACTGGACTGCCTAGTACTTGAAACCGACTGCGAAATTCGGAAGCGGCCATGTTGCACACCTAACCCTGACTGCCATCAAAGGTAGAGCAAAAGGAGTATCAATGGAAGTCAGCTTATCGATGGCTGACCTCCTACCGTATAAGGGTTTTGACTGAGGTTTACATCAATGCTCCCTTAGGTTCTGAAAGAAGTGCAGTTGGAATTGCTCGAGAAACCTAAGTACGATGGCCCTCACCCCTAACCCCTCTCCCGGTTCGGGAAAGGGGAACAAGAGCCTCGAACGCCTATTTTTTCGTTCGAGTAGCCGCTCATTTTGTATTAGGTGCCAATACAAACTAGCGGACGTTAAAGAATTCCCGCTGCTGTGGTCCCCCGCAGGCAAATTGCGGCAATTGCGCAGTCCCCCATCGCTGGATTGAACAGCAAAGTAGAGCACACCTTAACTTGTTATCTTAACTTGCGTTCTTTTGTGGTGTTAGACCGACGACTTTTGCAGTATCGAATCACTGAGTCCGCTATCTTCTGGCGTTTTTCCCAGCGATCGCGGTTTTCAGAGTTCCTCTTTATTGCTAGAGGCTTTCCTTTCACCCGAGTGTTTTTCCATGACCGTTCATTCACAAGACCTGAAAATTGCCCTGCTAGAGCTGGCGACTTTGACTGCTGGCGATCGCGGTGAAGAGGTAAAAAAACTGCAACACACCCTCAACGCACTGGGATACGACTGTGGGGAAGTGGATGGCTGGTTTGGCGATCGTACCCAGGCCGCTGTGGTGGGGGTGCAGCGCCATTTTGGGCTACAGCCAGACGGGAGGTTCGGCCCCAGCACTTGGTATGCGTTGTCCTTCTGGGCGCAGGAGGAGCAGACTACCCCCGTAGAAGCATTCATACATCCTTGGCAACAGATATGGTCTTGCGTTTCTGGTTGGCTCAGGGGGAAGTCTCGCGATGTGGATTTTAGATACTGTGCCGGCCAGAAGCCTAGTAGTTGGATACCTTGAGCGCTTCTGGAAAAAATCAAGACTAATAACCCAAAAACTCCCGCCGCCGTGTTTGGAATGGATTGTTAAACTGAGGGCAAAGGAATTTAACAGTTATTATCAATCCCCCTTTGAACCTCTAACTTTCAATGACCTTGCAGCATACCTTCCCCTTTCCCAGCTCCTCCGACACAACCCTTCCTGACCCACACAGCAACACCGATTGTGACGTGCTGATTGTGGGTGGAGGCATGGTGGGGCTGACTCTGGCCGCTGCCTTAGGCAATACTGACTTGCGAGTGGAGGTGGTGGAACGTCGCTCCATGGCCTTGCAGCAATCGGGTTCTGTGGAAATGGGGGCCGATGGTCGCGCCAGTGCTCTGGCGCTAGGCACGATACATATGTTTCGCGGTCTGGGGCTGTGGCCCGAGATGCAGGCAATGGGGGTGTCCCCTATTCATCGAATTCGCGTCTCCGACAGCGATTTTCCCCACGCCGCCTATCTGCGCCGTGAAGACATTGGGGCCGAGGCATTAGGATACATCGTTCCCAATTGCGTAACCCAGTCCGCTGCGCTGTCTTTTTTGCAAACCTGCGAGAATGTCACCCTGCGCTTTTCCATGCAGGTGGGTCAGGTGGACCGAAATTCTGATGGAGTGCAGTTTGCACTTACCCCAGCCTCACAACCCGAAGAGGAGTGCGCAGACAATAACCTTCGATGGAGGCGGGCCAAGGTCTTGATTGCGGCAGATGGCGCCCGCTCCCCTTTGCGTCAACAAGCCAACATTTCCGTTTGCCGCTGGGGATATCGGCAAGCCTGCATTGTCACCACAGTCACTACAGAGCGTGCTCATCAACAAACTGCTTACGAACGCTTCCAGCCCATCGGTCCGTTTGCAATTTTGCCCATGCACGATCCTCATGGCAGGGCAGAATCCCACCGCAGCTGTGTGGTATGGACGGTACCAGAAGACGATCTCGATCGGCTGATGAATCTATCGGATGAGGCCTTTATCGCCGAGCTATCCCCTTGGTTTGGTCCTCAATTGGGGCAAGTGTTGGAAGTCTGCCCGAGAACCAGTTACTGTCCACAGCGATCGATCAGTTCCACCTACGTGCAGCCCCGCTTTGCGCTTGTGGGGGATGCCGCCCACTCTACTCATCCGGTGGGGGGACAGGGGGTGAACTTAGGGATGCGGGATGTGGCCGCTTTGGCGCAGGTTTTGGTGGAGGCACAAGCGGCTGGGGAAGATATTGGGTCGTTGCAGGTGCTGCGTCGCTATCAGCAATGGCGTCAGGGTAACAATCGGGCAGTTTTGTTTGTCACGGATTTTGCCAATCGTCTGTTTTCCAACCGCATCTGGCCGTTGCAGTGGTTGCGCCGCCTTGGGTTGGTATCTCTGCAGTTTGTGCCTCCCATCAAGCGATGGCTAATGCGCGAAGCACTGGGGCTGGGAGGTCGGCGGGCCAAGTTGATTGATGGGCGATCGCTGGTGGCTCGACCTGTTGAGAGGCTAGTGGCTAAGGCTTCAGCAGGGAGCTCGCAAAGTTAATTCCAATTCGATTGATTGGACCTTTTACCAATCCTTGCTTCTGGGATGGTCAAGTAAACGGAGCGAGCCCTGACCGAGCAGTCTCTCTAAGCGTTAGAGGACGATTCGTAGCCCGCCGATCGATGGCTGTTTGATGCTGCGGTAGTTCCATAGCGCGCAGTAGAGTTCTAAGTAGAAGGTATATCGTTCCTTAATTTGCAACTCAGGCGATTGTTTCTGAGGTGATTGTTTTGAACCGAGGCAAGGTCGTTTCATTTCGGGGAAGTGTGATTGACGTGCAATTTCCCCAGCGGCTCCCCAAACTGTACAGCCAGTTGCGGGCGGGGGAAGATGGCTGCATCGTCATTGAAGTGGTGGAGCAGCTGGATGCCGAAACGGTCAGAGGGATTGCCTTGACTTCGGTTTCGGGACTGGCCCGGGGATCGATCGCGTTCGCTACCGGACATCCTCTCCAGGTCCCGGTGGGCCAACGCCTACTGGGTCGAGTATTGAATGTTTTTGGGGAAGCCATCGATCGCAAAGACCCGATTCATGGGGGTGAATGGCGATCGATCCACCAAGCTCCCATCCCTCTATCGCAGCAGTCTACCCTGCAGGATATTTTGGAAACTGGCATTAAGGCGATCGATTTGCTTGCTCCGTTAGAACGGGGGGGGAAAGCCGGATTGTTTGGGGGGGCTGGGGTGGGCAAGACTGTCTTGATCGCCGAGACTATTCACAATATGGCAGGGGGCCACGAGGGCATCGGTATCTTTTGTGGCATCGGCGAACGCAATCGAGAAGCGGAAGAGCTGTACCGGGAAATGCAAGCGGCTGGGGTCATGGATAACACCGTCATGGTGTTCGGTCAGATGGACGAGCCCGCCGGTGCTAGGTTTCGGGTGGGGCATGCCGCCTTGACAATGGCCGAGTATTTTCGCGACGAAGGCCAACAAGATGTCCTGCTGCTGATTGACAATATTTTTCGGTTTATCCAAGCAGGGCAAGAGGTGTCTGGCTTAATGGGACGACTGCCATCTCGGGTGGGTTACCAGCCCACATTACTGACAGACTTAGCGGAGTTTGAGGAACGGATCTCCAGTACAGCTACTGGGGCGATTACGTCCATTCAAGCGGTCTACGTGCCAGCGGATGATTTTACCGATCCCGCCGCCGTCCAAACATTTGGGCACCTATCCTCATCGCTGGTGCTGTCTCGCAAGCGAGCTAGCGAGGGCTTTTATCCAGCAGTGGATTTGCTACGCTCCAGCTCTAAAATGCTGACACCAAGGGTGGTGGGTAATCGGCATTACCAAGTGGCTCGAGAGGTCAGACGTACGTTAGCCACCTACGAACAATTGAAGGACATCATCGCAATGCTCGGATTTGAAGAACTATCCAAAGGCGATCGCCAGATTGTTAACCGTGCCCGCAAATTAGAGCGGTTTTTGACGCAACCGTTCTTCAGTACCGAGCAATTTACTAGCAGACCAGGCAAGCTTGTTCCCTTGGAGGCCACGGTGGCTGGGTGCGAACGGATTTTGAATGATGAGTTTGCCGGTTTTTCTGAGCAATCGCTGTACATGATTGGAGCCATCGACGAAGCGAGGTCGAAAGCGGCATGATGGGTTTGAGTCAATTTTGGCTCAAGTAGGGCACGTATCGCGAATAGCTTGGCCAGACCGCACAATAACAGAAGGATTCAAGTAAATAGCAATGTTACGAGGGCAAATGCTGCAAAGTACGTGAGTGGATGAAGCCAGACGGCATATCGATCGATTCTTCGAACCAGGATTTTTTTGCCGTCTGATTCTAAACGTTTGAGGATAACGTTATAAATTAATACCACCCCTGTCAGAATGAACGTACTTAACAAAAGAGTGTCGATAAAAGTTAAGTATCCCAATCTGGGCAAGTCATTTGAGATTGTAAAGTTAAAAGCAATGAACAGTAAAAGAGTCGCATTTGCAATATCTACTCGTTTATTGTAGTCACCCAAAAAAGATGGAACCCAAGATACAAAGATGATAATGCCAACAGGAATAAATATCCTGAGAATGTAATAATTCAGCTGCCGATAGGCTTCAATTTCAAAGGAGTACTGCGAGGATATGACACCAGCATTCGAAAGTTCGCTTGAAACAGAAGTAGATGTACTAGACGCCACCCATTCTTCTTCCCCCAATCTCTCTCCTAAACCACTAAACCTCTCCGACACATTAAACTTGTAAAACTCTTCTGGAAAGACGGACTGAATATTGATAAAGAATGTTTGCCTGTCAAACGGGAAAAATCTAAAGTCAAAATCTGGAGCTTGTAGCGTTGCTGAGAATCTCTCTATATAACGTGCCTCACCAGTAGAAAATATAATGAATATCTGGTTTTGAGAGAATCTACGACCCTGTTGGTTAGTGATAGTAAAGTTAGGCCAACTGAGGTTGTTTTGAGCAATTAGGTATTCGAATTGGGCGAGGCTGTATTCTTTAAACCGACATTGACATTCATCCGCGCTAAATACCAGATTAGGATCGAACCATTCCATGTTCAAAGTGGCTACTATTCCATAGTTCTCATTTTTTTGGTTAATGTCCGCGATCTGCTCGACATTAACGCCTACGTCCACCTCAATGGGTTTCCTAAAGATCCTCGCTTCATCAGCTGTGGAAGATCCATTTAAAACCTCCGGCCTGTCGATCCCTGCCAGCAATCGAAAGTCTCCTGTGGATGGCTGCCCGTTCACCTTTCCACTCAATACTTCCAATCTAAAATTCTTGCTGGGTGTGTCTGTAAACGCATACTCCAGGTGTCCAGATGGAGATCGCCCTAAAAAGTTAGCCGTACTCAACAACTTATTGCCAAAATCCCGTAAATGAAGAATCGGATGCAGATTTCCCGAAATCGCTTGCACGTAGGCATAGAGTGTCGTACCTTCATTTTGATTTTCTAAAGTGAAAAAGGTTCTAGTTTTATCAACGCTAAGGGAGCCAAAAACCTCCTGGATGCCAGATGGATCGGATAAACTGCTTTCGTCTAAAATCGCAATTTCACTTTCACGTCTCAATTCTCCATTTTCAACAGACGGAACTTCTTCAAGTTCGTACCATTGTTTTAATGCTTTAGGATCGTTCAAACCGATTGCCATTTTTGCCGTACCGAAGGTATCGGTCATCGGTGAACTGCCAAGCAGCAACTGATAGTTTCCATCATCGGGAATTGTAAAGATTAGTTCCGCCGAGTACCCTTCGCCACCGTCATCGTTCCAAGCAAGGAATTCTTCATCCACGACGGTCGCGATCGTCAGCAAGGGGTCTCGCCCCCCTTGTAAGGCTCGATCGACTTCGGAATTCAAACGTTGAATTCCTCTTTCTAAATCGAAATCGTCGGAGGCAATACCGATAAAAGGATCCAAGTTCCCCTCCACCGTACCTGCTTGTAGGTAAAGGGTGTCGCCCGCTTGTAGATTTGGCAGACGATATACCAAAGGTGTACCTCTTTCCACCCATCCAGAAACGATCTGAACAGCAGAGGATGTTTGGGCGAATAAAGGGGACGGCAGCAGTAGTAAAATATTAAAGGAAATGAAGAGAAAAAAAGTAACAGAATACAGCTGTCCTCGCCATTTACCGTTTCGCCGCAAGAAGTAATCATGCGTACGCAACAGACCCATCTCCAGAATATCTATACTATTATCGTCCCACGATTACTGAACTTACTTTTATACAATGCGTGGCTGCACCTGCACAGAACTTTATATAACCGATACAATAATCATTGTTTTTAACGTCTATGCAAATTACAAATCGATACGAAAATTTCTCGATCTCTTCTGTCTATAGTCATGATTGCTTCGATTCCATAGCTGAATATTTGTAGCCCGGTTCGTAGCACTCTCAATACCGAATTATGAGTAAGATAATACTAAAAATAACTGGAAGATTGAAGTACTTAATGTGAGTGGATTGTGAATACCTTAGCATGCCATCAGTTAGCATCTAGATGCTTGTGCAAGTGGAGCTTTAGCTCCAAGAAATGTCAAGACAAAGAAGCAAAGCGGTTGTCACTAATCCCAACGTACCGGGACGTATTCGCGAAGATTTAAACTTGGAAAGCGGTCTTAACGACGGTATTTGTGTTCCCATTCTGTTTGGATTGCTCGCATTCGCCACACATCAAGCTTCTGGTGGCAGTTCAACCCAGTTGCTAGTGAGTCTCTTTTTCAAACAGATTGGTTTTGGTGTGCTGGTAGGGGCTGTCTTTGCCGTTATCGGTACCCTATTGGTCAAATCCTGCTCTAACCGCAGCTGGTTGTCCGATACCTGGCAGCGTATGGCTATAGCAGCCCTCGCTCTCGCTTGTTTTTCCACTTCCCAAGCTTTGGGGGGCAGTGGATTTATCGCCTCATTTATAGGGGGCCTGCTGTTTGGAGGTCTTGCCAAAAATTATAAAGAAGACCTACTGAAAGCATCGGAAGCCAATGGCGATACTCTGTCTCTTATTACCTGGGTTGCCTTTGGTTCTGCCGTTGTTGGTTCCATGGTTGGCCAGCTTACTGGGCAAGTTGTGCTTTACGCAATTTTAAGTCTGACTGTGGTGCGCATCCTGCCTGTCTTTCTATGCCTATCTGGGCTGGCTCTAGATGCATGGACCAAATTATTTGTTGGCTGGTTTGGCCCGATGGGATTGGCAAGTATCGTCTTCGCTGTGATTGTTCTGGATGAAAATTTGTCGGGCGGTCACACGCTGACCGCAACGGTGTCCTGCACGATAATTTTGAGCATTCTAGTCCACGGTTTAACGGCTAATCCATGGGCCAGACTCGACGGCCAGCAAATGCAGAAACGGGCGGGTTAGTCTGGTGTTGCCCCAGTACAATCGCGTTTTTGTCCTACCGCGACCGCCGAGTTTCGATTGATTGAGGCGACAGGAGAAACAGCAAAGGGATTCAAGTAATTTGCGGCCAGAAAAAGGCATTAAGCCTACAAACCTTACTATGCTCAGCGTCTAACTCTGAAAGGCAAGGATTAACTTTATTCACATTTAGTGCTCGGGAGATGTTAAGTAATACTTATGCTAAGAAAGTCAAGCACAACAACACTTCCGAACTGAGCGTCGCTTTCTGGTCGAAAACGACTCAAGCTCTCATGAAAACTGAAATGCAACTGAAAGTTTTGCTGCCCACCGGCATCTTTCTGGTGGCCCGAGCAAACAAAATTACTGCAGAGGCGACGAACGGCTCTTTTTGTTTGTTACCCAACCATATCGATTTTGTGGCCACACTTGTCCCCGGTATTCTGTCGTTTACCTCTGAAGACGCAATGGGGGAAGAAATCTTTCTGGCGATCGATCGCGGTGTGCTGGTCAAGTGCGGTGCTGAAGTGTTGGTGGCGACTCGGCAAGCGATTCGGGGGGGCGATCTGGACTCGTTGCTCCAAGCGGTTGAGGAGAACTTTCGCATCTTGGACGAGCGAGAAAAGCGATCGCGCTCCGCTCTGGCTAAGCTGGAGGCGGGTTTTATGCGGGGATTTGCCGAAATGAGAGGGATCGGCAATGACAGAACCTGATGGCGATAAGATTCGGGATCGGCGTCAGGTTCGGACTGGATTTCGCCAGCAAATTCGGGAGAAATCTACCCGAAAGCAACAGGCCAGACAGGAAGGAGAACGAGGGGTGTGGTTTTGGATGGGCACCTTTGGCCTGGTTGGATGGAGTGTCAGTATTCCGACATTAATTGGGATTGCGATTGGGGCTTGGATCGATCGCCGATGGCCCAGTCAGTATTCTTGGACGTTAATGCTGTTATTTGTGGGGGTGGCGATCGGTTGTTGGAATGCTTGGTATTGGATTCGAGAGGAAAGCCCAGAGGATTGACCTTGAGAGGCTCGCTAAACCGCTTTTGATTGGCCGCCATCGCTGGTTGCCGAGATGACAAGCTATTGCTCCATCGTTGTCATAAACTTGCCGCTAAAGTTGGGCTGTAAGACCCCCATTCCCTTAATCTTGCGAAGAATGAGACAGACAGGCAATTGTGAAGAGTGCGGATATGAAAGCTGATTCTCCTACATCAAACTCCTCGGCAACTCTCGAACCGCTCCGTAGCGTTCACACCTCGAATTTTCCTCAACTGTTGCAGCAACTGGGGCTATCTCTGGTGGTGTCCACTTACCAGGCTGGCAAGGTGGTGTTGGTGCGGGGGGATGGGGATACCCTCAACACCCACTTTCGTCTGTTTCAAAAGCCCATGGGGTTAGCCAGCGATGGCAAAGGTCGCCTGGCGATCGGCAGCGGTTCGCGTATTTGGGAATTTCGCAACGTTCCCGACGTCGCTCCCAAACTGGAGCCAGCCGGAAAACACGACGCCTGCTATTTACCCCGCAACATGCACGTGACAGGGGACATCGATATCCACGAAATGGCCTGGGGCAACGAAGGGCTGTGGTTCGTCAACACCCGCTTTTCTTGTTTGTGTACGCAAGATCTCGGCCACAGTTTTGTTCCTCGCTGGCGCCCCCCGTTTGTAACGGCCTATGCCCCTGAAGATCGCTGTCATCTCAACGGGCTGGAACTGGTGGATGGGGAACCGAAATACGTCACAGCACTGGGCACTGCCGATACAGTGGGTGGCTGGCGTGAGAATAAGGCCAGAGGGGGCGTTTTGATGGATGTTCCCTCCAGCGAATTCATTGTGCAGGGGTTGTCCATGCCCCATTCTCCTCGGTGGTATCGCGATCGCCTTTGGATGCTGGAATCCGGCGAAGGAAGCCTCTGCACGGTGGATTTATCCAACGGCCAGGTAGAGCACGTCATCAAACTCCCTGGGTTTACGCGAGGGTTAGATTTCTACGGACCGTTAGCCTTTGTGGGCCTGTCACAGGTGCGCGAATCGGCGGTCTTTAGCGGCATTCCCCTCACCGAACGCACCAGCGAACGCTCATGCGGTGTGTGGGTGGTCAACATCGAGCAGGGGGAAATTGTGGCCTTTTTGGGATTCGAGGATGCGGTGCAGGAAATCTTTGCCGTGCAGGTGCTCCCCGGCATTCGGTACCCCGAGTTGGTGATTGAAGACAACGAATTTATCAGGTCGTCTTACGTGTTGCCGGATGAAGCGCTCGCAGAGGTAAAGGTGAACGATGCTCCCCCCTCCGAAGCGGAGCAAGCATTTCTCGCGGGAATCAAAGCCTACCGAGCCAAACAGCTAGAGGAGGCTGTACAGCACTATCGACGCGGATTAGAGCTCAGCCCACGCCAGATGACCGCCCGTTACCAGTTAGGGGTCATGTTGGTGGATCTGCAGCAGTGGCAGGCGGGCATCGATGAGCTCAAGCAGGTGGTCGAGGAACGTTCCGATCACGCCGAGGCCCACAATAGCTTGGGAGTAGCCTATCTCAATCTGCACCAACAGGATCGAGCGAAGTGGCACTTTGAACGGGCGGTTACTCTCAATCCAAGATTCAAGCTTGCCTGCAACAATCTGAACGCTCTCAAGCGGATCGTCGAACAGAACATCTCCAGTCAATAAACCGCATCCACTCCCCCATTTGCCCACCAAAATGGTAATGTCCTTTCACCTATGATTTGATTGGCATCAACGGTTGACTGCAACGTATTTTATAGATGAATTCTTCGGTTACTTTACCTAGAGCGTTCTTGAGGGGCATAGTTTTGGAGATGTTCCGTCAAGCTGACAACCTCCTCCTGTATGTTCCTTTGCAGTTTGGCTTCTGTTTCCAACTCTTTGTTGAGGAAGTAGTTAAGACAGGTCCGAATCAAAGCGATCGCCCCCAACTTGCCAATCGCCTCAAATGAAGGGGCGATTGTGGTGGCAATAATGTCAGCTCCCAACTGAAACTCCAGTGCTAACGCCAGCCAAGAGCCGAAACGCAGACGCAAAATCAGAAAGCGGTAGTCTTGTAGACGCAAGGACTGAACGAGTGCCAGTTGTGTTGTTGATACCAAACCCAGAAATATACATAGGAGTGCGAGAGCTTCCAAAAAGACCTTTAGAAGTTCGGCTACTCCAGACAAGCTACTTTCTAGATAGGTAATCCATTCCATTGGTGATTAATGACAAATATTAGAATTTTTATTGTACTGAAATCGTATTTTCAGTTTCGGACTCTTCGTAAGGCAACTGAGTCTTTAGAATCAAGACTTTGAGCTGTTCGTTATTATAAGAATTAATTAAAAGCTTAGCTGCAATTTCAGGAATGAAAGATACGTCATACAACCTACATAAATGAGCAATTCGATGTATCAAAATAGCATCTACTGTCTCCGACATTAGGCGCTCAGACTCGGGCACATTAGCTATGAAAATACTTTCATTACTATGCTTTGTCGACTTTTGTGTCACATAGCCAGCTTTGGAAAGCAGATAGATGGCTGAACGTAATTCTATGCGAGTCTGATTATATCCAAATTCTTCGAATAAACATCTAAACTCTTCATTTCTTGTAAAGCCCTCTGGGAAACATTCTCCCAACTTCATTAAGGCATTAAACAGAAAAGATGCCTCACACGATCTCCAACCATTTTTATGTAAGAGGCGCTTGTATAAATCAACGGTAGGTGTTGCTAAGGTATTCTCTGAGTTTACTGTGATTGGATTGATTCCATTTATTTCATTGGTTTGTCGACCAACTTTAACTGGTTGAACATTCCAAATATCGGTTGCGTATTCTCGAATCGTGCGATCTGAGGAAAACTTACTCATGCGAGCAACATTTAGAATTGCCATTCGAGTCCAGTGTTCTCGATCGAGGTAAGCCTGACAAATTTGTTGCTGACAGTCAACATAAGCCTGATAGTCAGCGAGAACGAGAAACTCGTCTCGATGCAGTAGCGAGTCCACCAACGCTCTAAATAAATCGGGTTCGTTCGGAGAAAAATAACCAGAGGAAATTTGAGAGATCGCTTGATGTAGAGAGGGATTAGTGTTGAAGTAGTGCCAGGGATTATATCCTTTCGATTGAAGTTGAGTTACTTCTTCAGCGGTAAGACCAAAGAGGAAAAAGTTCTCTGCCCCTACTGCTTCGCGAATCTCGATATTGGCCCCATCTAAGGTGCCGATAGTGAGTGCTCCATTGAGAGCAAATTTCATATTGCCAGTTCCAGACGCTTCTTTACCAGCAGTCGAGATCTGTTCCGAGAGTTCGGCCGCGGGGTAAACTTTCTCGCCCAGAGAGATATTGTAGTTTGCCAGAAATACGACTTTAAGGCGATCGTGGACATCGGCATCATTATTGACGACATCAGCAACAGAATGAATTAGCTTAATAATTAGCTTCGCTAGATAATAGCCAGGCGCTGCTTTGCCACCAAAAATAAAGGTTCGAGGCAACACTTTCAGATCGGGATTTGTTTTGATTTGGTTGTAAAGCGTAATGATATAAAGAATGTTCAGCAGTTGACGCTTGTACTCGTGGATTCGCTTGACTTGAACGTCAAAAAGTGAGTCGAGATTGACTTCAATCCCGTTATGGCGGCGAATGTAGGCTGCCAGCTCTCGCTTGTTGTCCTGTTTAACCCGATGCCAGCTTGCACCAAAAGCGCGATCGTCAGCCCAGTCTTCCAATTGTCTTAGACTGTCGAGATCTCGAATCCAGTCTTGACCAAGTTTCTCAGAGATGAGATTGACTAGCCGCTTATTTGTCAATAAGAGCCAACGGCGGGGAGTAACCCCGTTGGTTTTGTTGTTGAACTTCTGAGGCCAAAGTGCGCAGAAATCTCTCAGGAGATCTTGTTTCAATAGTTGAGTATGCAACTGCGCGACTCCGTTGACAGAGTGGCTCCCAATGCAAGAGAGATGAGCCATGCGGACATACTTTTCGGATCCTTCTCCAATCAGTGAGAGTCGTACTGTGCGATTTAAGTCATGGGGATACTCCTGCTTAACCTGATCGAGGAATCTATGATTGATTTCATAAATAATTTCTAGATGCCTGGGTAAAAGACGACCCAAAAGGCTCACGGGCCAGCATTCTAATGCCTCAGGTAACAAGGTATGGTTGGTATAGGCGAATGTGTTTTGCGTAATCTGCCAAGCTCGATCCCACTCCAAGAAATATTGGTCCACCAGCAGGCGCATCAACTCAGCAATACCTAATGCTGGATGCGTATCGTTAAGTTGAATAGCTACTTTTTCGTGAAAGCAATCAAAGTTGTCGTGATTTCGCAGGAATAAGCGAATGATGTCATGGAGAGAACAGGCAACAAAGAAGTATTGTTGCTGCAAGCGAAGTTCTCTTCCTTGAGGAGTGCTGTCGTCGGGATAGAGAACTTTGGTGATATTTTCGGAGAAGGTTTTATCAGCTACGGCACGGGTATAATCTCCAACATTGAAAACTTGAAAATCAAACTCTTCACTGGCTCTGGCACTCCAGAGACGCAAGCAATTAACCGTGTTGTTTTTGTATCCAGGGATCAGCAAATCATAGGGAGTTCCAAAAACCGTTTGCTGAGACACCCACCGTACCCTATGGCGACCGCTAGCATCGACATAAGCTTCGGTATGGCCTCTAAACTTAACTTCCACTCGATATTCTGGTCGAGGAATCTCCCAAGGATTCCCCAGACGCAGCCATAGATCGGGGGATTCAACTTGCCATCCTCGCTCGATCGCTTGGTTAAAAATGCCAAAATCATAGCGAATGCCATAGCCGCGCGCTGGGATTTCCAGAGTCGCTAGAGAATCGAGAAAACAGGCCGCCAAACGCCCCAATCCTCCGTTACCTAAACCAGGCTCGGCCTCTTGTTCAATCAAGTCTGCGAGGTTAATTCCTAGTTCTTGTAAAGCTTGACTAGTTGAGTCGTACATATCCAAATTGAGCAAATTTTTGCCCAGTTGACGACCCAGTAGAAATTCTAAAGATAGATAGTAGACAACCTTGACATTCTTTCGTTCGATGTAGGTTTTGACGGTCTGAATTCGGCGTTGAATGAGTTGCTCCCGGATTGTATAAGCGAGAGCCATATAGTAATCGTGAAGGGTTGCTATCGACTCGTACTTTCCTTGGGTATATAACAGGTTATCCGTAAAGGCTTTCTTAAGAGTGTCTAGGTTAGACCTTCTTGTTCGTTTGTCGTCTGCACGAACTGGAACGCCTCTATAGAATACGATCTTTTCCTCAGACTGAGAAACCGCTGTTTTACCATTCTCATTAGTTTGGTCTAAGTACATAGCCTTTGCTACCAAAACTTAAATAGTGTCTGGACAGACAAAATTGACATCATTCCAGTTTAGTTTTAGTAGACAAACCTCTCACTATCACGATTATTTAATATTCATTTATACCAATTTCTCCAAATGGCGCGCGTAATGATTTGCCGATTCAACCCTCAAACCCTTGCTATACAAGGAATTTGTTCGGAAGGTTAAGCTCAGGCTCGTATGCAATTGGTATTAGTGCGGTTTCAGTCTGGCCTTGTAAGGGTTTTCAATCCGCACATCTAGACTATGTATGCCAAAGAATCTCAACTAATTTGATCTGTCACCGGCCTGCTAACTGATGCCAACTTTCTGGAGACTCGTGCGTGGATGTTGAGAAGATATATTGAAACTCTATTTTAGTAGTTCATCTATTTATTTTTCTGCCATATACGCTACATTCTGCCTGCTAGCTAACTGTAATAATCTACGCGCCGCGTTGTAGAACTTACGTAAAGACGTGAGTCCTTAAAATTTTCCAATTGTGATTTCCGAACTGTTAACCCTCAAGTGCGTTTCCGCAACTGGAACAGAAACGATCGCTAGGAGCGACTTTGGCTCCACATTGACTGCAGAATTGACGAGTTCCTGCTTTCCCTGTTGCTGAACGTCCAGTTTCTGACTGCCCACTTGCATCAGAAGCCGACGATCCCATGCTCATCTCCATATTGCCCATGCGCATTGCCATGGGGCTTGTGGTCATCTTCATATCACCCATTTTCATGGGTTGCATAGGTTGCATAGGTTGCATAGGTTGCATAGGTTGCATGGCGCCCATATTCACCGCCTGCATGGGTTGCATGGGTTGCATGACTTGAGTCGGTACTGTCGAAGTTTGCTGTACCTGCATTTGTTGAGCACCGCCCAAAGACGGTGACTCCCCCATCACACTCACGCTACTGCCCTGAATATAGATGAAGTGTTCCCCTTGAGCAGTCGAAATCTTAAATACTGCCCCGCCTCCACTCCGATAGGCTTCGGGAGGTGCGGTCCAGACCCCTGTTGCCATACTGTTGCTGGCCTGCTGCTGTTGTCCTGGGAGGCTACTGCAGGTTGTGACGATCGTTTGTGTTCCCTGATTATCTAGATATACTCGATAACCGGTATCGAGTTCGCATACGTATGCCATGGCTTTTATGGGGGAAACATTCCACTTCTATTGTGGTGGACTTTAAATGAGCGAAAAGCGAACTGTTGCAGTTTGAAATAGACCCATCAATGGCTGACTATTTGCCGTTCGATTGTTTCGACCGAGCTGTTGATTGACGATGCGATCGCGTGTAATTTCTTCAGCTATCAGGACAGAGCGAGAAAGTTGCCTCTCTCTCGCTCCTGGGATTTGTAACTGGGGCAGATGGATTCGAACCACCGAATGGCGGGACCAAAACCCGCTGCCTTACCACTTGGCGATGCCCCATTGGTGCCTAAACACTTTAGCGATAGCTGAAAACCTCTGTCAAGCAATTTTTCAAAATCGCTCAATCCATTGTTTTGGCAGCCTTTGAGAGCAAACGCAAAAAGTCATTCTTTAATACAAGTGGAATCTACGGTCTACAAGCCATTCACCGCACGCTTGAGCTGTACGATGCTCAAATTGTAATTGGATACTGCGTTGGAGAGATTTTGGCGGGCTTCAGCCAATCGCGTTTGGGCATTCAGCACATCTGTTTGAGTGCCCACCCCCGCTTCAAACCTCAAGCGAGCCAAACGCAATTCCTCTTGTGCGCTTTCCAAACCAACCTTAGCCGCATCGATTTGTTCGCGGAATGAATTGAGAGAGAAGTAGGCTTCCTCTACTTCAAAGCGAATATTATCTCTCTGTTCTTCAAAACCGATACGAGTTTGCTGCCTTTGCAGATCTTGTTGTTGCGCTGCCGATAAGGATTGAAAGCCATCAAAGAAGGTCCAGTTAAAGTTCGCTCCCACCGAGTAGCCTCGTTCTAGAAAAGGATTTCCTGAATTGTTGCCATCAAAATCAGCCTGATAGTCAAATGTGGAGAATATGTTGACGGTGGGCCTGACATTGGACAACGAATTCTGCGCCTCTTGCCGCAATTGTTCCACTTGCTCCCGCAGACTCTCAAACTCGGCCCGATTCTCAAATGCCTTTACTATAGTTTCCTCTAAACTGAGGTCCCAAGTTTCGGTTGGGTCGATGGGGTCAATTGCTGCAACCTCAACGGTATTATCGAAACTCAACACTCTGGCCAAGTCGAATCGTGCGACCCTCTGGTCGTTGAGCGCATCAATTAGCGATACTTCATCATTGGCTAGCTCTGATTGGGCCTGCAACACTTCAAACCGGGTACCGATACCTGCCCTTTCTCTGGCTTCCGCGTCTCTCAAACTTGTTTCGGAATCTGCGACTTGAGCTTCAGCAACCAATACGTTCGTATCGGCCAGTTGCAATGAATAATATGCAGTTGCAACGTCAAGCTGCACCGCTTGAAGGGTTTGATCGAGGTTGAATTCAGCAATCGCCACTGCTTGATCGGCAATCAAGTTGCGAGCCGTTCGCCCCCCCCCATCAATGACAGTGAAATCAAACCGAATTTCTCCATTTAAGGAATTCTGGATGTTGCTATCTATAACGGAAGAAGGATCAAATGAACTGTCGGCCGGATCGAAGGGAGTGGCTGGATCGGGAGTGGCCGGATCGCTGAAACTGTAGTTCACACTGGTGGATAGCACGGGAAAATATTCCCCTCGCGCTTGACGGACTTGTTTGCGAGCAATCTCCACATCTAATTCAGCCTGCCTAATCGTGGGATTGCTTTCCACAGCTATCTCCAGGGCTTCGTCAAGTGTTAATCCCTGGATCGATTCCACCCGAACTTGTAACGGGTCCTGCGGCAGTTCTAAAGTTTCTGCAGCATCGAGGCTTTCCACAGCAGGTATATCCTCTGGTAGATCGAGGAGGGGAGGTGCCTCTGGCGTGGTAATGTCCTGGGGATCTTCTGGAACGATCGGGGGGGGGGCCACTAAGCCGCGATCGGGCAAGGACTCATCAATTTCTTCTTCAATTCTTGTTGCTTCGTCAACTTCTGTTAGTTCGGAAGAGCCTTCGGCCTCGTCAGAAGAAAGATCTCCTTCTAATGGAATCTCATCGATCGGACTGAGTTCCTCAGATTCTGAGGAGCGATTGAGGGGAATATCGTCGATGGGACTAAAGCCACTGGTACTTTGGGTGCGATCCAATGGAATATCGTCAATGGGGCTCAGCTCTCCGGTCGCTTGAGCGAGTAAGCGATGGTTTTTGTCAGTTGTGATATTGGTTATGACATCGCGACCGCTCTCCCCAGATAAATTGTGGGAGAAGGAGGTTGACCGAGATAGATTTGCTGCCCGAGATACATTCTCTTTTAACGGTGGAGTCAACGAGTCCCCTTCAAAATGAGACTCAGCCCATACTTCTGAAGGCACGGAAGACATTGTGCCTGCCAAGAGAAACCCCGCTAGTCCTGCATACCAGCGGTGCCAGACCAAAATATTCAAACTCATAGCTCTGAATCTCACTCCTCACAAGTCCCCCCTAACCCATTTCGGTTGTATCTCCATCCAACGATTGCCGCCAACTGACCGGTCGGCAAGCGATAGGTATTGGGGTCAACAACAGATATGGAAATCTATCTAAAAGATAGCCGAAGAGTCTCAGCTCTATCCAAAAACATGACGAAACGATTGCTACAGGAAACCCTGAAGAGGAAATCAGCAGCGATTGATGCCAGTTAGGATAAACATCTTGGCATTTGCCCTCTAAAGCTGGCTGGGGCAACAGAAAATTCGCGGTATGCTAAGAGGCGGCAAATCCCTAGTGGAGTGCCAAAGTTCCGTAATAACGAGAACCTGCGACTGATATGGATATCTTCGATCCCAGTATTGCTCTTCATCTCAATGCTGGCACGATATTGCCGGAAGCTATCGTGACTGTTACGCTTTTGCTGATTCTGGCGATTGACCTGATTTGGGGAGAGACTGCCGGACGCATTATCCCTGGACTGACCCTAGTGGGGACTGGTGGGGCGTTCGCTGCTCTGGTTAGCCAGTGGGGGGCAGCGGATCCCGTTGGTTTTTTGGGTAGCTTTACGGCCGATCCCATCAGCATTATTTTTCGCGGCATGCTGGTTATCACAGCTGCGCTGGTAGTGTTGATGTCTGTGCGTTACATTAACCAGTCTGGTTCTTCTGCTCCAGAGTTCTATGTCCTTCTGTTGACCTCTTCTTTGGGAGGCATGTTATTGGCGGGTGCCACAGACCTAATCATGGTGTTTGTGGCTTTGGAAACCTTGAGTATCTCTAGCTATCTGATGGCGGGCTACACCAAGCGAGATCCTCGTTCCAACGAAGCAGCTCTCAAGTACTTGTTAATTGGTGCCAGTAGCACTGCAATCTTTCTCTACGGGATGTCCTTACTCTACGGTTTGTCTGGCGGTGAAACCAACATGGCGCAGATTGCTCCTGCCTTGGTTGATTCTGGTTTGGCTGGCACTCTGGCCTTAGTGTTCTGTATTTCCGGCATCTCGTTTAAGCTGGCTGCCGTTCCATTTCATCAATGGACCCCTGATGTTTACGAAGGGTCTCCGACACCGGTAGTTGCTTTTCTGTCTGTTGGGTCCAAGGCTGCTGGTTTTGCCCTCGCACTTCGATTTCTGAATACCGTCTTTCCTGCATTAGTTGACGAATGGCGAGCTGTTTTAGCCGTTCTGGCCATCTTAACCATGATTTTGGGTAATGTTGTCGCCTTGGCCCAAAACAGCATGAAGCGTTTGCTAGCCTACTCTTCCATTGCTCAAGCGGGTTTCGTTTTAATTGGTCTAGTGGTGGGTACTGAGGCAGGATACTCCAGCACCCTGTTCTACCTGCTGGTTTACCTGTTCATGAACTTGGGTGCATTTCTCTGCGTTACCCTGTTCTCCCTCAAAACGGGCACCGACGATATTACCGAATACAGTGGCCTATATCAAAAAGATCCCTTTCTCACCCTCTGCTTGAGCGTGTGCTTGCTGTCCTTAGGTGGGATTCCTCCCATGGCTGGGTTCTTTGGCAAAATTTACCTATTCTGGGCCGGTTGGCAGGCTGGGGCTTACGGGTTGGTACTAGTGGGTTTGTTCACCAGCGTGGTTTCCATCTACTACTACGTCCGAGTCATCAAAATGATGGTGGTTAAGGAACCCCAGGAAATGTCTCCTTCTGTCAAAAACTATCCAGAAACCAACTGGAACCTGGTAGGCATGCGGCCTATCCAAGCAGGGCTGATTTTGACGTTGATTGCCACAATGCTGTCGGGCGTTCTGTCTAACCCTCTGTTTAATCTGACTACCAGCTCTGTTGTGGGCAGCGAGTTTTTAGGGTCAGTGGCTCAGGCAACCGAGACAATACCAGTCGCCCAAATTGAGACAGCCCCAACCGATCTGTCTTCCCTTCAGGAATAGACATTGTTCGGGAATTGTAGGCATTACATTCTTCCCCTAATTGCCCAGCCGAATAAGTTTTGGCTTCATCTAGGGGCATTTTCTGTCTGAAATAATGGGTTAAATGGTGTGATAAATGATTCACCGGTTCGGTTCTGTTGCGATCGATCTGCGGGAGTTGGTAACTGAAGACACAACTGTTGGCCTGTTTTGAACTCTGCTTTCTTTTTAAAGTAGGACTAGTTGAAGATAGGTTGCGGTTCTAATCTTGGCATCACCGAGATGCTTCGTTGCCCATTCAGCTAGTTTTGTAGCAGTGCGTGTTGAGCGTGATGAACGGTTCAGGCTTAATCCAACAACAGCCAATCGGGACAGCGAGGCGAATTTGGCCTCGTCTGTTAGCTACTGTCTGCTTGGGTTCGTGGATGTTATTAATTCCACTATCAACTCTGGCAAGAGCCGGCGATAGATGGAGCGGCTCTGGACAAATTATCAGTGGACGTGGCCATGGCGCTCGCCTACAAATGGTTGTGGAAACGGATCGTGGTCGGATTCGAACCCTCAACGGTCCCGCCTTGGATGCTTCTTTTTCTGGAGGATCGCAAACGTTTCAAAATAGCGAGGGTACCTGGCAAATTGATCGCCGCGGTCAGCGTCTAGACATCGTCCTCTATCGGGGAGAGCAGGTGATTCGCTACCAACTGGTTCCTGTCCGGAAAGGAGGCGCTTCCCCGCAAGTCAGCACTGTTGAAAAACTTCAAGAGCTTGGGCAAAGTGGTTATTCTAATTCTGCATCCGATGCATTCTGGCTGCCAGTGGATGGGCAATCGTGGAATGATGATGAACTGTAATGGGTCTTAAGATCGATCCCATTACTATTGCCTTTACTATCTCCTGCCTCCATCCATTCCCTTATGAACCGCTCTTCGGAGTCCACATCACCTGCTGTTCCTCCTCAAACCATCATTCCAACCCCATTGGGATGGGGGCTGTTATGGGGGACTACCTGGGCTCTAGTCCTTTGGGTTCTCAGTAACGGAATTATTTTGTTAGAGCTCGAGAGTGCCGTCCAGCGGCGCATTTGGAGGTCTCGCCATTGGAAGGAGGCGGCCGCAGAAATTGTCATTGTGGGCATTGACGGTCAGCTGGAGACTTCTAATAGTAGTAGCGGGACTGCTCCGCCCGACTTTTCGCTAGAACGCGTGAATTATGCAGCCTTGACTCGGCGACTATTGGAGGATGCGGGGGCTAATGCAGTTGTTCTTAACTTGCCTGGAACCTTTGTGGTACCTCAGTTACGGGGCAATGACGATGAAGATGATTTAGATGCCCCTCTGCGACGTGCTTTGGCGGTCTATGCCGATCGCCTAGTATTGGCCACCCGCACCAGTGAAAGTTTTGGCCGCGAAGAAATCCCGATTTACAACCATTTTTTACCATTTGACAGTGTTTCTTTGAGGGATATTGTCCCTCCTGAAAGTGTGCAGGGGTTCGTGCAGTTCGATCCCGACCGGACAGGGATACAGCGAGAACTGGTGTTTGCCCAGCGGTTGGTGCGGCAGGACAGTGGACGGCTGCAGGAATTTCAATCGGTCGAACGATTGGCCCTGTCTAAAGCAAATTTGCTGCAATCGCTACCGTCGAATCCCGTGTTTTACAAACCGACGGGACCGGGGAGCTTGCCTATTATTCCGATCGAGCAAGTGTGCCCCCCCTTACCACAGCTGAGTCAGTCCTGTTTGGGGACTGTTCCAGAACACGATCTGGTTCCCCTCAGAAATAAGATTGTTCTGGTGGGATTTGTTGATGGTAGCCCTGAGTATCACCCCGTGCGGTTACCCGATGGTCGGCAGGTGTCTGCTGTGGAATTTCAGGGGCTGGCTCTATCCAGCTTGATACAGGGGGAAGTGTTTGAGCGAGTGCCTTGGAGCTGGAGGTTGGGGGCGATCGTGTTAGCAGGGTTAGGGTCGGGATTGGTGATGACCTGGGGGTTGAACCTGCGCCATAGCGGTCAATCGCTGATGTTATCGATGTGGGGACGTTCGGCAGTTGTGGTGCTCTTAACTGCCGCTTACTGTGGTGGCGGGATATTCAGTGTATCCATGGGGTACTGGCTGTGGCCGATCGCCATTCCAACGGTAGTGGTGGGGGCCACGGTTATCTGTACGATTTTGTCAGTGGTGTTGATTCACAATCGCGAGCGCTTGCAGGCTCAGCAACGGGAACTCGAAACTCTGCGTCAGGCAGAACAAGAAGCGGTAATCTACCAAGCCCGCAAGCTGTTGTACCGCGTGGCAACTGACATTCACGATCGCGAATTGCAGGAACTTAAGCTGGTAATGGATGAACTGGAGCTGCTGCAGTTGGACCATCCCCAATTGGAGGTGGATGATATTTTGACCCAACTGCACGATCTAGGGATTGGCATTCGCAATCAACTCAATGATGCGCGCACATTAGCCAGCAAGTTTGGTATCTCACCTGATTTAAAGGGGGGATTGCATGTGGGCATTGAAAACCACATTCAGCGGCTCGTCCGCGAACAGAAACTAGACCTGCATCTAGAGCTAGATCTACCCCCCCTGAAGGAACCCCAAACTAGCGAATGGTTCGATGCTCGTGAAGACATCTACCGGTTTGCCCGCGAGGCAATTGCCAATGTCCTCCACCACGTCCATCCCCCCCGGGGATCTGCTACATACTTGCAGATACGCTTGCAGCAGGATAACCGAGACTGCGAGTTATGGGTTGAAAATGATGGAGTGGAAATTCTTCCGACCCAAAAAGGGGGGTACGGAACAAAAGCCATGAATACCATTGCCGAGCAACTACCTGAAGGAACCTGGAAGCGCGTTCATACTCCCGACAATCAGACTATCGTGACCTTGAAGTGGAGCATGAAAGGGCTATTTGAGGGGGCTTAGAGTTTCAATACCAGAGTGCTGCTAGAGCAAGGGATTTTTTATGTTCTTTAGTTGACGGCAATCGTCCTTCATTGGGGGAGGCGATCGCAGGGTTCCCACATTTTTTTAGTTCATGACGAGGGAAAACTGTGAATATTCTCATTGGCAATCAAGGGTAGTTTTCTCTTGAGTTTGCACGATTGATCTGTGAAAGCAATCCATGCTCGATCGACAGAATTTTCCAAAGGAAGCATCCCGTGAAAGTACATTACCTCGCATTGTTCGGCGCGATCGCCGGCCTAAGTTTGGCTGTCGGTACCACCACTCAACTCGGTTTCGGACAACAGCAAGTGACTAGCATTCAGCCTGCACATGCCGCTTGCGCGTCCAACCCCTGTGCCGCCAACCCCTGTGCCGCCAATCCTTGTGCCGCCAATCCTTGTGCCGCATCTGCAGGGCAATTGGCTATTTATACTGAAAATGGAATTGCTGTGGATGGCACCGATGTCGTAGCCTACTTTACCGAAGGTGAAGCGGTTGCTGGCTCTTCTGACTTTACTTATCAGTGGGGAGGTTCCACCTGGCAATTTTCAAGTGCAGAGAACCGCGAATTGTTTGCCAGCAATCCAGAAGGATATGCTCCCCAATACGGAGGTTACTGTGCATGGGCTGCGGCACAAAACCAATTGGCACCCACCGACCCCGAAGCTTGGAAAATTGTGCAAGGCAAGCTCTACTTAAATCTCAATTCCAACATCCAACGACGCTGGGAACGGGATATTCCTGGCAATATTGCTAAGGCGGATAGTAATTGGCCCGACTTGTCTCAACTCTAGGAAGATTGTTCAAAAGATTCATTCCAGTTTAGGTTTTGCTATCCGACAGGGACGATCTTAGGTTGGCGACTTCCAGATTTGCGGGCTTCTCAAAAATCTGACTACTATAAAAAAGTCCCTATTCACGATTAGGAGATAGGGACTTTTTTCCTTCTAGTGCTGCGACTGCATGGGATACATATATAGCCCATAATTTTTTACCTGCTCGTTGATTTATCAACAAACTAAGTCTGCTTTTGCATCCCAAAATGAATTCGAGAAAGCTGTCATTTGTCTCCTTTGTGTGAGGTACGTTCATGAAAATTTATATGAGAATTATCTATGGAACTGCTGAATAAAGCTTCGTATTTTGTTTAGGGGTATGACTGAAATCATATAGAAGAGACTCAGCTACTTGCTTTTAACTGATAACTACAGATCGAAACGATCGCGCGTCACTGGATGAAGTTATCTATGGACTTAAGTAGCTACTTGGCTCAAGAACCATTACTGACAGAACTTGGCAATGCCGTCTCAAGACGCACCTTGGACTGCAAAGAAGTATTGTTTTCCCAGGGGGAAAAAGTGAAGGCATTCTATATTGTTGAATCGGGACGCATTCGAACGGAACGCTACACTGTTGATGGTTCAGTTACTACCATACAGGTTGCTAGAGATGCCGATAGCTTAGCCAGCGAGACTCTGTTTTGCGATCGCTACGACTGCTCTGCTATCTGTGAAGTGAAAACGACAGTGGCTATTTACCCAAAAGATACCTTGATGTGCTTCCTTCGGGAAAATATAGATCTGCTGATGTTGTTTTCGCAGTGCCTGAGCAAGCATATTGCTAACCTCAAAAATAATTTGGAAATTCGAGGAATTCGCTCTGCAAAAAATCGAATTTTGCGTTATCTCCAGATCGGGAGTGAGGGTGAAGATAATATTATTCGCATCGATCGGCCTCTCAAAGATATTGCGTACGAGGTAGGCCTTGCACCTGAGGTTTTATACCGCACGTTAGGTCTGCTTGAGAAGGAGGGTAGGATTGTTCGAAGAAAACATAGCATTCAGTTGATTGAGCTTGCAGGGATGAATTAGGTCGTTTATGAATCGTCTAAGGATTGCAAGTTGGATCGATTGTCGGTCTGGATCTTAGTTGGCTTATAGCTCGATTTCATTGATGCATTACAGTGAGCTTTGACCTACAATGACGCTCCATCTTAACGCTTCGCACAGAGACAGCAGGTAAGCTCGTAGTGCATGCCTGCTGTCTCTGGTGACGAAATGGGCAACAAGACCTTTCTATTCCTTTTTGATGCTTTTTAGAAAAATATTTAAATGGATTAGAAAATTGTTTTTAGAATATGACTAGAATTAGGGTCTGAAAACATCCTTTTGTAGTAGGATGTAATGGCCTATAGGCAAAACTGTTACTGCTGCACATCATCGACCGATTGCAGCACCAGACTAAATTTGAGGAGTGTACATGATTATTTCTAAGGTTTTACGCCAGATTGGCATCGGCGGATTGGCGATCGCTGCTGCTGCGATTTCTGCAACCGCTGAAGTTCAGCCTGCACAGGCTGGCATTCTTGAGCGTCTCAACATGCTAGAGGCCGCAGGGAGCTCTTCTGAGAGCGGTGCTGCCCCCATCAGCTATGATTTGGCTGTGATTGACACCATGATTGAGCAGCTCATGGAAATGTCTGAAACCGCTATGGTAGGCATGATGTCTGACGATCCTGAAATTGCGGCAATGTCTGAAGCCATGATGGAGATGATTGAAGCTGAGCTTGAAGAACTAACTGCGATGCGTAGTGCCAAGCTTAGCGAGCTGCTTCCTATGTTACGTAGCACCAGTCCTGAAAGTGGTGTTGAACGGTAAAGCCAACTTGGCAGTTCAGCCTACACTGGCTCAATAAAATAAAGCGACGGCAAGTAGTGCCGCCGCTTTATTTTATTGAGTTGCGATATTAGTCAGCTCCGTGAAATCGGACAGGCTAACCTAATTTATGGCGATGAGCGCTTTGTTCGATGACTACTTTCATGTAAAGCTTACTCAGAACAGGGAAGATAGAGCGCAGCGCAACAAACCAGCAATCCTGTTTGAGTTGCAATTAGAACAAAGGTGAAATCAGAAAGGCAACCGGTGTTGATTGCCTATTCGGACTACTAATCGGACTACTATTTAGTGAACTGCAACCTTTGTCTTAAAACTTTTTCCGGCCGAGAATGCAGGAACCTGAGTTGCAGGAATGACCAGCTTCTCACCAGTTTTTGGATTGCGTCCGGTTCTTTCTTGCCTTTGGCGGAGCTCGAAAGACCCGAACCCAACAAGCGTTACGCGATCGCCACTTGCCACAGTATCTTTGATGATATCTAAGGTGGCGCTAAGGATGGCATCGGTTTCTTTTTTAGTCAAACCATGCTCTTTAGCGACAATATCGACTAATTGACCTTTATTCATCACACCAGTCTCCAATTATGACTAGACCTTGTATTGCTTATATCCGCCAAATCTAGACCTGGCAATCTCTAATGGAATATTAATAGTTGGATTCATGTTTCTCAATAAAAGATTGTAGTTGAAGGCAATAGCTAGGACCTACGGTCGGCTCTGTCCGTGAAGAATACCCGCGAGGAACACTATCCCCCTTTTCGGGAGCAGTATGAGTGTTATGGAAAGTTTTTTCTGTAGCCTTTTCAAGAACTGCTGTCAGAAAAGATTTATGAGCCGATTTATGCCATCTCTAAGGTGATTACCGTGACCTCCGGACGACAAAAAAATCGAATGGGCAAGCTAATGGTGCCGATTCCGACATTGGTGTACTCTTGCATATCTCCAATGCGGTAAAGCCCCTGGGGGTATTTTTCGGCAAGGTAGGGCAGCTTGAAGGGGGGGATAAAGGGGAGGCGAATTTGGCCTCCGTGGGAGTGCCCGGATAGTTGTAGGTCAAATCGTTGGGTTTGGGCGCTAACATCCGCAAAATCAGGCTCGTGGGCCAGAAGAATATTCGCTCCTTTGGAAGGAAGCTTGGCCAAGACTTGCGGAAGATTGGCTGCCCCCTGCCATACGTCATCCACGCCAGCAATGGTCAGCCATTGTCCGTGGCGCTTCAGGGGATAGATATCGTTGTTCAGTTCCAACACACCTGCACGATTGAGGACATCGCGGACGCTTTGGGGGTTGACCCAATGATCGTGGTTACCCAATACTGCGACGACACGATCGCCTGCCTGCAAACGAGCCAGCTCTGTGGTCAGTTCATTGGCGTACTTGGACGGGGTATGGGTAAAAAAGTCTCCGGTAATGGCGATCGTGTCTGGATGCAGACGGTTAATGCGGTTGATGAACCGGTGCAGCCTTTGGACGGAGATCCCGTCCTTGCCTCCATCTGCCAAGTGAATATCACTGATATGCACAATGCGATAGCCCTGAAATGCGGATTCTAGATGGGGCAACGTCAGAGACAATCGATGCACGTGTAACCAATTAGGTTCTATCGCAATGGCGTAGGTTGCTAAGGCAAAAGCTAGTCCCAGCCCTATCATCACAATCTGGCGTACCTTTCTGTACCAAGCACCCATCAACAACCACTCAGCTCCTCTAGCTCCGGTCACCATTGTGACGGATCCTCTCGATCTCGCCTATTGCCTAAGGCCGATCTCAAGATTTCCTTACGCATGCGTTGCTCTCGTCTATTCCCCTTCCCCGTAGTGATTGCCAGCCGTAAGTCCCCCAACGGGACTCCGTTACTCCAAGAGCAAAGCTGACTTCTCCATAACTCGACAATATCGGGAACGCTCTCATTGAGGAAGGAACTCTGCTGGGTTTTGATCCCGCCTGTGTTTGCAAGGGATGGGTGGTCCTTGCTCGTCGCCTACCAGCGCTGCTGTGGTCTCTAAAGAAGCGCGCAGGTGCTTGGCTGCGTAAATTGACATGTCTCTAGGGACGTTGATGCGATCGCGCAGGTATCTCAAGTGGCGATCGGTCTCCGGTGGTGGTGTACACGTTTGTCCCGTCATCATGTGGGTAAGAGCACAGCGTAGTGCTCGATCGAATAGAGGGTCATTCCCCGGATTGACCCGCACGATATTGGCTCGATGTTTCAAGACTCGGTGTAGTGCCTCTACCTTTGAAGTGGCGGGTTCAACATAGGTAACATCCGGCAAGTCGGCCCAAGGAACGCGATCGACTAAGTTTTGATTGATGGCAGTTTGGGGATCTTGATTTTTCCAGCAGCCCCCCATCTGAGGGGGAAGATCGTGGACGTGGGTGTGAAAATCGCTTTGGGTACCCCGGTAGGTGAGGCGGGATTCAATGCCATCAAACCAGGCGGATAAACGGCAATTGGCTTCCCGCAGCGAATATCCCTTGTAGTAATAGAGACTGGCATTCATTCGTTCTACATAGGGAATGAAAACGATATCGGCGGTGCTAAATTCTGGCAGGAAAAAGGGGCCTGTGGTACTTCCCAGAGCCTGTTCGACCGCCTGCACCACCCCCACAAACTGCTCGCGGTTTTGCTCCTCCTCCCGCTGAGATCGGGCTGGATAACACAACCACATGCACCAAGCTCGGAACAATAAGCGTTCCAGCCGCCGCAGCGGTAACACTGCCTCATCTGTCATCCCCCAACCCAACGGTCCGAATTCCCGCTCGAGAGCCATCAAAATGTCGTCACTTTCTGTGATGATGTGTCCGTCCAATTCGATGGCTGGCAACATGCCCGACGGGACGATGCGCTTGTACCAGCGCTCTTTCTGGCCGTAGCAAAACATCGTGACTTTTTCGATGCGGTAGGGTACTTGCTTTTCCTCAAGCCACAGCCATACCTTTTGGCAGTAGGGACACCAAGCATGGTTGTCGCGAAATAGCGTGATGCGTACCGCAGACTCGGGATGACCGAATAGGCGTAGGCGAGCTTGCGAGTTGGTGGGGCCGTTAACAGGATCCACTCGATACTCAGCGCTCAGCGCTTCCAGTTCTGACCAGCTTAGAGGGGTGGAAGGGGTGGAGGTTACGGGGTCCATTAGTGCGATACAAAATAACGGTCGTTCAGCTCTTACATCAGATATAGCTTTTGCCATCTCAGATCGGATAGCAAGATCTGTGCTTCGCTTGGTCAGGTTTCTAATAGCCAAGATGTCCTCAGCACTTGACGGTTGCTATACAACGGCGGGTTGAGTCAACCGAACAAAGTTTCGCAGCAGTGCCTTTCCGGATCCTGTCAAAATGCTTTCGGGATGGAACTGTACCCCTTGTAGGTGGGGGTACTTACGGTGGCGCAGCCCCATAATGATGCCGTCCTCCGTCCAAGCGGTAATTTCTAGGTCATCAGGACAAGTTGCTCGGTCCACAATCAGGCTGTGATATCGGGTGGCATCAAAAGGATTGGGTAACCCTTCGAAGACACCCGAATTACTATGATGAATAGGCGATGTCTTTCCGTGCATTAATTCTGGGGCACCGATTACGTCTCCTCCAAACACCTGGCCGATGGACTGGTGCCCTAGGCAAACCCCCAATATGGGGATTTCGGCGGCTAATTCTCGAATCACTTGCAGCGATACCCCAGAATCCTCCGGTCGCCCTGGCCCAGGTGAAATCACAATTCCATCTGGCTCTAGCTGACGGATTTCTTCGAGGGTGATGCGATCGTTGCGAAACACCTTTACCTCAGCCCCAAGTTCCCCCAAATATTGCACGAGATTGTATGTGAAGCTGTCGTAGTTGTCGATTACCAGCAACATGGGGTGCAATCCTTGCAATATCAGCTGTGGAATGTTTACTCTGGCCGCGATCGAAGCTGTTGCCATGTTAGTTAGGACCGCAGTTCCTGTACCCAGGAAGGATTCTGGATGGCTGAGATGTCATCGGAGACTTAACGATCGCTATCACCCCAAAGGGGGAAGTCTCATTCAATCTTGAGTGATTAGATGGCTACTATAAGAGCTTATTCTAACTGGCTGCCTCACGATACTGAGACAAATTGGGGGCGGTGAATAACTACTTGGGTTGATTAGGACTCAGGGTGCAACTGTAATTCTGTAAGTGGATTAGAGGTCAGCGACCGCCTGTTTGAAGAGGGGTGCACTTGTGCGCTCGGAGCAATGGGTTTGTACTTGATGGCAATTGCGCTGGCTTCCCGTTCTAAGAAAAACACCTCATCACCCGGTTTCCATGAGGAAGAATGGGGAAAGAGAATAAATTTATCGCGACGACGGAGGGCGATCGCCAAAAGAAAATTACTGCGGATAAATTCTGTCAGTTGGTTGACGAGGCGATCGAGGTTGTCTGCACTGACTGCTGGCAGCTCCTGAATGGGGACTACCTCCTCTTGGTCTTTCGTGCGACCCTTAACCCCCGTCGATTTCTCGGTGGTTGAGGTAGAGTTCGAGCGATCTGTTGCGATCGCTTGGCTGACCAGTTGGGCTGTCCAGGTCACTGCGGATTTGTCTTTAGTACGCAACGGTAGCTGAATAGTTTTAGGATGAACGGCTTCTGAATTGAGGAAATCATTCCATTGCGCGATTGCTCTGCTGCCTCCAACGATGTCGTTGACTTCTGTCGAGCGATTATCCTGCCCCTTCTGGAGAGCTGCGAGTACGGAAGGAACTTGGTAGGTACTGACGGCGAGTTCGGCGATCGCCTGATTTACTGCACCATTCAGGGATATAGCCACTAGCTGCTCAGCATGTTCTACCCCGGCTTGGGCCAGCACCGATGTATCGAGGGCGTTTCCGTAGATGACGGGTAACTGCAGATCCGTAGCAAATCCCGACTGAGGGCTTTCGGTTACAGGCGTGTTGACGGGGACCTGCTGGTGGGAGATCGCCACCACCGATTGGCCGGACTTATGCAGTAACTGGGCCAATTGTAGCCCCACTGCATTATTTCCTACGACAATTGTGGTTCCCTGCTCGTTCAGTCCCAAAAGCTTCGCCACTAGGCCAGCCGATAGACCTTGCAGGATCACAGTGGTGGCAATGGTCAGAAATACGAGGGCCTTGATGGCTTCTCCCCCCGCAATTTCCCGCTCTGCTAACACTAAGGCAAACAGAGAGGAGACCGATGCTGCCACAATGCCCCGGGGGGCCATCCAAGCGGCAAAGAGCTTTTCGCGCCAAGTGAGTTCGCCTCCCCAGGTGCATAGCCATATGCTCAAGGGGCGCACCACCAGCATCAGCACAGCGACAGTGCCCATGGCCCCCCAGCCCAATAACAAGACAGACTGCAGGGATAAGTTCGCCGTCAGCAGGATAAATAGCACCGAAATGGCTAGCAGCACCAGCTGACTCTGGAACCGGCGCACCTGCCGCTCGCGAAATCCTGCCACTTGGCGAACGACAATTCCAGCGGTTACGGCGGCCATCAATCCCGATTCTTCCAGCGTGGCTTGAGACAAGGTATAAACGCCGAGAGCACCTGCCAATACGACGGAGTTGATCAGTTCTTCGCCCAAAAATTTTTGGAACCGGCGCAGCAACTGGCCGATGCCGAAGCCACCAGCGGCTCCGATTGCGGCCCCCACAATCAGCGACCACAACAGACCGAGCGCTGCGAGAAATAGCTCCTCCGAATTGAAGGTGTCTGTAATGGCTAGGTTGAGCACCACGACTGCCAAAATTGCTCCAATCGGGTCGATGAGTACTCCTTCTCCCTCCAGCAGTGTGCTGAGGGATTCGCTGACCCGCACCCGCTTGAGAATGGGATTGATCACCGTCGGCCCTGTCACCACCACCAACGAGCTGTAGATAAAGGCAATTTTCCAGGGAAATTCCCCCAGATAGTGGGCGGCCACAGCCCCCCCCATCAGAGTGATGAATGCCCCTAAACTCACCAGTCGCCACAAGCTGTTAGATACACGCCCCAGGGTACTCAGGTTGAGGTTCAGCCCCCCCTCAAACAGGATGAGGGCAACAGAGAGGGCCACAATGACCTCAATACCGATGCCGAGGGATTCAGGGTTCACCCATCCTTCAACTCCGGGGCCCAGCAATACTCCAAAAATCAGCAAGAAAACAATGCTGGGAACTTTGAGGATATTAGCAATGACCTGAGCGCCAATTCCGGCAACCAGAACCAGCACCATCATGCTTGTTAGGGTAAAAGACTGCTCCATAGCACAGCTGCTCGAAAGCTAGCCCGTACCTCCCCATCAGGACTGAAAAATGTAGACAGTGGAGTTGTGCCTCCATGCATTCCCCGAGTGGAGAACTGCAATTACAGTAATTAGTATTCCTTTGAGTACCGATACTAACGTGTATGTCAGATGAATAGCGAATAGCTGGTTACTTGTCACTCTATTCGGTAGTTCAGGTTGACCGATGTAAAGCGCATTTTGAGGGGCGATCTCGATCGTTGCTTGCCGTATTAACCCCATTCGGAGTAGGTGATGACAGATTTGTCTCCTGTCTTGTCGCTGGTGATTCCAATGCATAACGAATCAGAAAATCTGGATCGCCTTTTTTCTAGAGTGACGGAGGTTTGCGCTCGCCTGCAGTTAAGCTACGAAGTCATCTGCATAGATGACGGTAGCCGCGACAACACCGTGCATGGAGTGCTGCAACACAGACGGCACAATCCCCGCATTAAGCTGATTGTGCTGTCTCGAAATTTTGGCAAAGAAATTGCTCTATCAGCGGGATTAGATGTGGCAAGTGGTTCTGCGGTGCTACCTTTAGACGCCGATCTACAAGATCCCCCAGAGCTCCTAGGACCTATGGTAGCTCTTTGGAAGCAGGGGTTCGATGTCGTGCTGGCTACCCGCAAAACTCGCAAGGGAGAGTCGTGGTTGAAGCGCTTTACGGCGCGTGCATTTTATCGAGCAATCGGTCGCTTGAGCCCTATTGCCATTCCTGCCAATACCGGTGATTTTCGCCTCATGGATCGCAAGGTGGTGCAGGTAGTACGGCAGATGCCCGAGCGATCGCGGTTTATGAAGGGGATGTTTGCTTGGGTGGGGTTTCGCACGACACAGATTTATTACGATCGCCCTCCCCGCTACCGAGGAGAATCCGGCTGGAATTACTGGAGGTTGTGGAATCTTGCTGTGGACGGCATCACCTCTTTCAGCACTCTACCGCTAAAAGTGTGGAGCTATATCGGGGTGATGGTGTCGCTGCTAGCGTTTAGCTACGGAATGTTTTTGGTGGTGCGCACCATCGCGTTCGGGGTGGATGTCCCCGGTTACGCCTCTACGATGGTGGCCATTTTGTTTTTGGGGGGGATTCAACTGCTGAGTTTGGGAGTATTGGGGGAATATCTGGCTAGGGTTTACGAAGAGGTAAAGGGTCGACCACTCTACGTCGTTCAACAAACCCACGGTTTCGAGTCTGCAGTGCAGCGAGATCTCGGTGTTCTCCCCCCCACGTAATACCGGCCGCCGGGATTTCCGCCCTTGGCTGTCCGCTGTTGTTGCGATTGCCTACTGTATAGCGATCGCCGTTACGGTCGTGGCCCCCATGGGGGGGTCGGGGTATCCCATCACCCATTCCACCCATTTCAACTTGAGTTGGGTGGGTCAATATCAACTTCAGGTGGATGGTGGGCAGTGGTACCCGCGCTGGTTAGAGGTTTCTAACTATGGATTGGGAAGTCCGACGTTTGCCTTTTACCCTCCTCTTTGCATGGTGGCCACCTTACCGTTTCATTGGCTGGGTTTGGACTTATCCCATTCGCTGGTGGCCAGTTTAGGACTTGCAACGTTTGTATTTGCCCTAGGGATCTATCGTTATGCCCGCAGTTTTTTCCCCCGCTGGATTGCACTAGTCTGCGCTTATATAGCCTGCAGCACTCCCTATTTTTTCGTAGACATTTACCAGCGGGGGGCGATCGCTGAGACTTGGGGGATCGCAGTCATTCCTTGGTTGTTGTGGGCATCTCAGCGCCTGCTCGATCGCCCCTGTTCCTGCAAGGCAATCCTCTGGGTGGCGATCGCCTACGGTTGCTTGATTCTCGCTCATTTGCCCACCTTATTGTTGGTGAGCTCTGTCTGGGGCTTGCTGCTACTGCCGTTGAGGACTAGACGCAATCATCAAGCGGTTATGGGCTTCGCAGCTGCTGGATTATTGGGGGGGGGATTGACAGCAGCCTATCTATTCCCCGTTCTATGCGATCGCTCTGCTGTTCAGATTAGTATTCTGAATGCTTTTGAGGACTATCTGCCACAGAATCGGCTCATGCTGGATGGACTACGATGGCTACAGCCTCAATTCACTCAGCATTGGTTCGATCGCAGTTTGCTGGTCCCTTGGTTGACGGCTGTTGTGGTGGTTAGCCTGACGTTTTTGGTTTGGGGTGGTGCTCGATGGCTGTTCCCACTCTGGACGCAGCTCAGCGGCAGGACAGACCAGTTGAAGCCAGTTGGATCTGAAGGAGAGCGCCTCCAGTCTGCGGCGGCATATTGGCTGCTTGTCAGTGCCATTGCTCTGTTGATGACGACAGACTTGTTGGGGTGGGTGTATTGCCTAGTACCGCCCCTACAGAAAATTCAGTTTTCCTGGCGGTGGATGACGGTGTTGTGCACCACTCTGCCGATGTTGTTGGGCTACTTGCTGGAGCTCTGCTGTAGAGGATGGAGTTGCCGCCATCGTTCGTTGACTTACTTTGCCCTTAGCGCGGGGATCGCGGGCTTTGCGATCGCGGTGGCGATCGCCAATGGTTTTCAGTCTGTAGCTCTAGTAAACCAAGCGGTTTTCGAGCCCACGACCGTGATGGAGTTTGTGGACCAATTTCGTCAGAAGGAGTTTCCTTACGAACCCAGTCAGCTGCCCCGACAATCTTTGCTCTACTGGCATTGGCTGCATCCGGATGGATTGGGGCTAATTGACGTGTTGGAGTACCGTCCTCGTCAGGCTTTGCTGACTCTTCCCCCGCATGTTTCTCATCCACTGCTTCAGTGGCAGGAAGGGGGAACCGATGGACTTCTGCTAGAACAATGGGATTACGGTACGCGCCAATTTCAGGCAATAAATTTAACAGAGGGACCCAAGCTAGTGCTGCTGCGCACTTTCTACTACCCCGGTTGGACTGTCCAAATTGGCGATCGATCTCTGCCTGCCGAACATGATGGTTTAGGTTTGCTCCAGGTGAGCGTGCCTCCAGGAACGCATGCCATTACAGTGCGATACAGGGGTACATGGACCTACAGGTGGGGGCTTCTAGTGAGCGGCATATCTGCGGTAGCAACTGCGATCGTTGCAGCCAGATGGAAGAATAAATAAGGAGTCATAGGCATTTTCAGGGTTTAGACGATCGCCTCCTCCGATATCGTTACCCGAGTCCCTGCACCGTCTCGATGCGATCGCCCCTCAATTTTTTTTCGCAGGTTCCTGAAGTGCACGTCTACCACGTTCGAGCCGGGGTCAAAGTCATATCCCCCCACTCGATCTAAAAATCTGTTGGCGCGACATCACCTTGCCTTGGTAGCGCATTAGTACCTCTGCCAGGGCAAATTCCCGTGTCGATAAGTCCAACGCGCGATCGCCGTCGGTTACCTGGCGTGGAAAGGCGGCTGGTAAACCCTAGCGAGGATTGGATTTCATCAGGGTTTGCACTTCCTCGGCGTGATAGGAACTGCGGGTTAGGGGGGAAGACACCACCTGCAAAAATCCCATTTCCATCCCGGCATCCTGCCAGCACTGGAACTGCTCGGGTGTAACAAATTCTTCTAAGGCAAGGTGCTTGGGGGTGGGTTGCAGGTATTGACCGATTGTCAGGATGTCGCAATCCACCGCACGCAAATCTTGCATCACCTGAATCACTTCATGGTGGGTTTCCCCCAATCCCACCATGATGCCGGATTTGGTATACACCCGAGGGCGCAGTTGGCGCGATCGCCGTAACACCTCCAACGTGCGCTGATAGTCTCCCTGGGGGCGGACTCGACGGTAGAGACGGGGCACAGTCTCCGTATTATGATTCAGGACCTCGGGGGCAGCGTCCAGAATGGTTTCCAGTGCCGCCCAGTTACCGCACAAGTCGGGAATCAAGACCTCGATGGTGGTGAATGGGGAGGTATCTTGTAAGCGCTTGATGCATTTCACAAACTGCGAGGCCCCTCCATCCTCTAGGTCATCTCGGTTAACGGAAGTAATCACCACGTGAGACAGTTTCATGCGCCGTACCGCTTCAGCGAGACGCTCTGGCTCGGTGGGGTCGAGGGCAACGGGCTTTTTCTCAAAATCGATATCGCAGTAGGGGCAGGCCCGCGTACAGGCAGGCCCCATGATTAAGAACGTAGCGGTGCCATGGTTGAAACATTCCCCAATGTTGGGGCAAGAGGCCTCTTCGCAGACGGTGTTGAGCCCTAGCCCCCGCAGAACTTCTTTGACCGCCCCCACCCGTTCCCACTGGGGAGCCTTGACCCGTAACCAGTCGGGCTTTTTGACGGATGGTTGCCTAGAAGTGGAGATATTTGCACTCAAGATGCCGCCTCGGCAATGTCAGGAAAGGTCTATAAGTTCACATATTTTCGCATGGCATTTCATTTCCGTCCGCCCACCCCGCGCATCTCTTGCAGCGCGATGGGTGTAGCTGTCACATCAAGCGGCAGCATTTTGCCTTGAACGGGCGCTGCGCTGCATGAGCCCAAAGTTGCCTCTAAGCGCTAATCAGCTCGGCTTGGCTCCAGAATCGCTGAACTCGCCACAAAAAATAATATCTCCTGCAGAAAGTTGGCCCCGATCTTGACTTTCCCCATCCTCGGAGTTGGGCTACTTTACTCTTGCAAGACTGCGCGGTGAATACCTGCCGCAGGTCCGATCGCCATTCACCCGGGTAACCCCCCATGAAACTCGCGCAAGCTTTGCGATTTGATAATTTGTCGGGTGATTTTTTTGGAGGATTGACCGCCGCCATTGTCGCCCTCCCCCTCGCGTTAGCCTTTGGTGTCTCCTCTGGAGGAGGAGCGATCGCCGGTCTGTACGGTGCCATCATTGTTGGCTTTTTCGCTGCCTTGTTTGGGGGGACTCCCGCCCAGATCTCGGGTCCCACCGGCCCCATGAGCGTGGTGATGGCCACTATTTTTGGCTGGGTAGTAGCCAATAACCCAGAAGGCGGCTTGGCCCTAGCCTTCACCATTGTGATCTTGGGGGGATTGTTTCAAATCCTCTTCGGGCTGTTGCGGCTGGGGAAATACATCACACTGATCCCTTACACCGTGGTTTCGGGGTTTATGTCCGGCATTGGGGTCATTATTATCCTGTTGCAAATTGCCCCCCTGCTGGGGCACCCCAGTGTCGGTGGCGTGGTTGCGTCGGTTCAGAATTACCAAGAGGTCATTCAGGATATCAAGCCAGTGGCGGCTGCCCTCGGTTTACTGACATTGGCGATCCTTGTTTGGTATCCCCGCAGACTAAATCGTTTTTTACCAGCCCCCCTTACTGCCCTAATCCTGTGCACGTCACTGTCAATGGTGGCTACCGTTATGTTTCCCGACAGTAACGTTCCACTGATTGGTGATATTCCCAGCGGGCTGCCACAACTACAACTTCCGCGTTTGGATTGGGGAAATCTGCCGTCCACTCTAGGCTATAGCTTGATGTTGGCCACATTAGGCTCAATCGACTCGTTGCTGACATCGATTGTGGCGGACAACATTACTCGTACCGAGCACGACTCGGATCGCGAACTCATCGGTCAGGGCATCGGCAATACAATCTCGGGTTTGTTTGGTGGCCTACCCGGGGCAGGGGCAACGATGCGGACGGTCATCAACGTCCAGTCCGGGGGCAGAAGCTCGCTGTCTGGCATGATTCATGCAGTCACTCTTGCCATTGTGCTGTTTGGGGCTGGAGAGGTGACCGCTCAAATTCCCCATGCGGTACTGGCGGGCATTCTCATCAAGGTCGGCATCGACATCATCGATTGGGGCTTTCTCAAGCGCGCCCACAAGATTTCTATCCGAGCAGCTGGGTTAATGTACGGCGTGATGCTGTTGACAGTGTTTGTTGACCTGATCACGGCAGTGGCCATTGGCATGTTTGTGGCCAATCTCCTCACCCTGCAGCGTCAAACGGAAGTGCTGAGCTCGCAGGTGAAGGCGATTAAACAGCCGGATGAAGATGATTCGCTGGATTTTGAAGAAAAAGAGTTGCTTGCCCAAGCAGATGGGCGCATCCTGCTGTTTAGTTTAGGGGGACCCATGAGTTTTGGGGCCGCCAAGACGATTTCACGGCGACTGGCGATTGTGGGTAATTACGATGTGTTGATTTTGGATGTCAGTGACGTGCCCCTGATTGGTGTGACGGCATCGTTGGCGATTGAAAATATGGTCAAAGAAGCGGTCTCCAGAAATCGGCGAGTATTTCTTGTGGGGGCCAGAGGAGATGTGGAAAAACGGCTGGCGCGCCTGAATATCTTCAATCGATTCCCGGCAAAGCATCGGGTGAGAACACGGGTGGAGGCGTTGAGAATGGCGAACAAAGTTGTTTGCTAACAAGCTATTTGCAGGATTGTAGCGTTTGGAGAATGGGCTGGTTACCTGTGAAAGCATCAATGTCCATTTCTTAAGGGGGCCTCTTGCTCGCCCATCGCCCAAAACGTTGCAGATGTTTACGTGACGCGTCGTACAGCAAAACGACGCTACATTAATTAAGTCAGCCAATACCTTGCGGAGACGATTGCCATGCCTCGCAGCATGCGAAACGACAACTTTATCGACAAGAGTTTCACGGTCATGGCAGACATGATCCTTAAAATGCTGCCTGGGGTCGATCGCGACGAGAAAAAAGCATTTGTTTACTACCGCGATGGGATGAGCGCCCAAGCTGACGGTGACTATGCCGAGGCGATGGATAACTACAAAGAGGCGTTAACGCTAGAAGAGAACCCCATCGATCGCAGCTACGTATACTACAACATGGGTCTGATCGAACAGAGTAACGGCAACCTAGAAGAGGCATTGGGCCACTACCAAGAATCTGTAGACCTTAACCCTCGGAATTGCTCGGCCTTAAACAATATTGCAGTACTGCTGCACTATCAGGGGGACATGGCCAAAGAAGCTGGGAATGAAGAAGAGGGGGAAACCCTGTTCGATCGAGCAGCAGAATATTGGGTGAAGGCCATTCGCATTGCTCCAGGGAACTACATTGAGGCTCAGAACTGGCTGAAAATGACCGGTCGCGCAAACATTGATGCACTCATCTAACTGACTGACTGCCTCAACTTTTGCTATTACTAGATCTGCTTAACCTGGATTGAAGGAATGATCGATCGCGAACAAGTCCGGCATGTAGCTCGTCTGGCTCGCCTGGAATTGACGGAAGAAGAGGAAACCCAGCTCACAAAAGAGCTGGTGGATATTTTGTCCTATGTTGAGCAGCTGGGGGAGCTGGATACGGAGGACGTGCCCCCAACGATGCACGCTCTGGATATTCCCGCCTCGTTGCGCGCGGATGAAGCCAAAGTCTTTGGCGATCGGGAAGAGATTTTAAGCAACGCTCCCGAGCGAGAAAATGATTTCTTCAAAGTGCCTCAATTGCTCGAGACAGGGGACTGACCCACAAGTCATCAGTCTCTTTGAGAAAAATAAATAGCCCCCTATACCGCGGTTTCGGATAAAGGGCTCTGTCCTAGGCTACGAGAAGAAGATGGCCTGAAACCGATCGCTAGACCAAGTTTAAATCCGTTACTGCCCCTAGGCTGCTAGAGGAGACTAGCTTGGCGTACTTAGCCAGCGTACCCCGGGTGTAGAGAGGTTCGGGGGGGCTCCAGTTGGCACGCCGCTTCTTGAGCTCGGCCTCGTCTACTTCCAGCTGCAAAAGGCGCTGGCTGGCATCGATCGTAATCCTATCCCCATCTTCTACCAGTCCGATGATGCCACCGACCGCCGCCTCGGGGGCCACGTGACCCACCACCAAACCGTAGGTGCCACCCGAAAAACGACCGTCGGTAATTAAACCCACCGAGTCGCCCAAACCAGCGCCGATGATAGCAGAGGTGGGAGCCAGCATTTCCCGCATACCTGGCCCCCCTTTAGGTCCTTCATAACGCACGACGATGACATCTCCCGCTACAATCTTGCCTGCTAGGATGGCTTCCAAACAGTCTTCTTCAGAGTTGAAAACACGCGCAGGGCCAGTCATTTTGGGGGTTTTCACGCCAGAAATTTTGGCGACGGAGCCTTCAGATGCGAGGTTACCTTTCAGGATGGCCAGGTGACCTTGCGGGTACATCGGGTTACCCCAAGGGCGAATCACATCCTGGTCTGGAGAGGGGGCGGAGGGAATATCTGCCAGCACTTCCGCAATGGTTTGACCGCTGATGGTCAAGGCATCTCCGTGCAGCAGACCGCGATCCAACAGCATTTTCATCACTTGCGGAATCCCCCCTGCTTTGTGCAGGTCAGTGGCTACGTAGCGACCGGAGGGCTTCAGATCGCACAGGACGGGGACGCGGCCGCGAATGGTTTCAAAGTCATCGATGGTTAGGGGCACGCCAATGGCGTTGGCGATCGCCAGCAGGTGCAGCACGGAGTTGGTGGAGCCCCCCACCGCCATAATGACGGAGATGGCGTTTTCAAAGGCTTTTCGAGTCAAGATTTGCTTGGGCAAAATTTGTTTCTTGATGGCTTCCATCAAGACAAACGCAGACTTTTCGGCACTTTCTGCCTTCTCTTCATCTTCCGCCGCCATTGTGGAAGAGTAGGGCAGGCTCATCCCCATAGCCTCAAAAGCAGAAGACATCGTATTCGCCGTGTACATGCCACCGCAGGAGCCAGCACCAGGGCAGGCGTTGCGCTCTACCTCCATCAGTTCGTCTTCGTCAATCTTGCCAGCGCTATATTCCCCCACCGCCTCGAAGGAGCTAACCACCGTCAGGTCGCAGCCGCGCAGGTTTCCGGGCTTAATCGTGCCGCCATAAACAAAGATGGCCGGTATATTCAGGCGGGCGATTGCCAGCATGGCCCCTGGCATGTTTTTGTCACAACCACCAATGGCAAGAACGGCGTCGAGGCTTTGGCCGCCACAAACGGTTTCGATCGAGTCGGCAATCACTTCGCGAGACACCAAGGAATATTTCATCCCCTCGGTGCCCATCGAAATACCATCGCTGATGGTGATGGTGCCGAACATCTGCGGCATAGCACCCGCATTTCTCAGCCCCTCTTCCGCCCGCAATGCCAGGGTGTTAATGCCCATGTTGCAGGGGGTAATGGTGCTGTAACCGTTAGCAAGGCCCACAATGGGTTTGGTGAAATCTTCGTCCTTAAACCCGACCGCTCTCAGCATGGCCCGGTTGGGCGATCGCTGTATTCCTTCGGTAATGGCGCGGCTTCTGCGGTTCTCAGGCATGATGGCTTCTTGAATGAATGCTGGGGAGCTTCGGAATCTCACCGTTGGAGAGTTCCGATATTAACTATCGCGTGGCAATCAAAATTATGCCGACCTTATGTTTATCACGGCATGCCAGTGTTCGCCATAGCAAGGCAAAGTTGTGCCAGCCATGAAGTGCAGCTGATTTGACCTGGGCTACGAGACGATCGGTGGAGCAGATGTAGCTGCGGAATCGCTGAGAATCCATCAGGCTACTTCGCCCCCCCTCGTCGGCTTGCCCATCATCATCATCCAGTGACATCCCCATGGGTTCCAGTAACTGCTGCCTTGTATGCGGCCCAGCCACCATAATGTGAAATATCCGGATAACCACCCTTTTCAATCAAGGCTTGGGGATACAGCATGGCTGAAACCTGTTCTCCACCCTCGAGGGTAACGGGAGATTCGTACATGTCAGGAGGCTCGTTGGCCAGCAAATACTCGTACTGTTCGCGTGTCATTTCATAAATTTCACCGGGGATAGCAATTCCTCCACTTTCAACTTCGTAAAGGCCTGGATGCCAGCCATCTTTGACTGCATGCAAGCGATAGTTGGGCAGCGTTTTCGTCTCACCGACAAATTTTGCTCCCTGAAGGTTTTGGTGATCTGGCTGTCCACGTAGGGCAGAGCCACAAATGAAGAAGCGTTTATGGTCATTGGTCATGATGTTGACGCTGGCCTATCACCGAATATTGGGTACTGCTTGAGGATTTAAACCGTGCACCTATTAAACGTGGAGAACAAACACTTGTACAGCGAGTCCCGGAGTATCTTGTCACCCTGAGTCGTAGAAAACATCGTTTTCCACCAATAGCTGGCTGAAAGTACAAAATAGCAGAAGACAAAGTCAACCAGAACCTAAAAAAGAGCCTGTGGAGTTTTTCTCCCACAGGCTGAGTGGATCGTCTCTACTGTGGTTTCTACCGGCCGAACCCTGTGGGTTTAGCTGCAGGTTTTTCAACGCAGTGCTCCAGCTGCTTAAGCAACTTGCCAGTCTTTAGCTCTTGACCAATGAGGACCAACTGGTTTTTTGGCGACTTGCCTTCGGGCCAGGGATCGCTGTTGACGGTGTAACGGCTGCCGCAGAGGTGGAAGATATGGCGGTCAGGGCTTTCATCAAACCAAAGCATGCCCTTCGCACGAAAAATCCCCTCTGGCAAGTCGTTCAAGAAATTTTGAAAGCACTCCAGACTCATGGGGCGATCGCTCTCAAAAGATACGGAATTGAAGCCTTCTTCTTCTAAGTGGGAATGGCTGTGTCCGTGGTCATGATGCTCGTGGTCATGATGCTCGTGGCCGTGATGCTCGTGGCCGTGATGCTCGTGGTCGTGATGCTCGCGATCATGCTCCTGATGACTCGATTCATCAGCGGGTAACAAATCTGACTCGAATAGTGCTGTATCTAAAACTAGTTCCAGAGGCACTTCACTCTGCTGTGTTTTCAGAATGCGGGCCTCATTTTTGATCGTCTTAATCCTTTTTTCTAGACGCTTGAGGTCATCCCCCCCAACGAGGTCGGTCTTGTTTAAGACAATCACGTCACCATAGGCAATTTGACTGTGGGCTACGTCGCTATCAAACAGGTCAGGGGCGAAATTGCTGGCATCCACCATCGTGACAATTGAGTCTAGGCGGGTGAAGTCTTTCAGCTCTGGACTCAAAAAGGTGAGGGCAACCGGTAAGGGATCTGCCAGACCGGTGGTTTCGACAACGAGATAATCAATTGGCTTGTCGGATTCGCTCGATCGCTCCATCAGACGAAAAACACTTTCGGCGATATCTCCGCGCACCGTACAACACATGCAACCGTTGTTCAACTCCACCATGTCTTCTTCGGAAGAGACGATGAGTTCGGAGTCAATCCCGATTTCGCCAAACTCATTCACAAGGACGGCAGTCCGCATGCCCTGCTGGTTTGACAATATGTGGTTGAGTAATGTGGTTTTCCCGCTCCCCAAAAATCCCGTCACGATGGTGACCGGAAGCCCACGCTGAGGTATTTCCATCCTGTTAACTCCTGCTCCAGCCAATTCGTTCACTCACTTTAGCCCATGGGGTTAGGTGTTTGCCCTAACCGGTATTTTCACACCCAATCATGCCTCTCAAATCAGTCACGAAGCATTTCTAGCAGCCTTCAAGCTTCTGAGGATCTTTCATTAACCTGCAACTAGACCAGACATAGATCCCCCTCGGCTGTTTTGCTCGCACAGCTATTAAGTCGCATCAATGTCAACTATTTCTTTTTGTAAACAAACTGCCGTCATAACGGTTGATGCCACTAGCATGGTGCACATTCAACTGTAATAACTTCCCTATCCGAATCGAACCCCAGCTATGTCCGATAACAAACTGACGGGCTCTAAACATAAGGTGACCCTCTATCTATCACCTACACTTCACAAGCACACCAAAATCCAGGCGGCTGTGGAATGTGAGTCAATGTCGTCGGTTGTCGAGAAAGCCCTCAAGTTCTATCTGGAGCATCCAGAGGTTGTTGAGGGGGCAATGGGTCAAGCCCATCAAGTACATAGCTGTCCTGCCTGCGATGCTTCTTTCGTGATGCGTCAAGGGTTACCTCAATTACTTCCTCAGCACGTATCTGTTTTGGATGACTCTGAGATGGCAAAGGCCGTTCGACGTCGAGCAGGTGAGTTGCAGGATGATGGTCAACCGGATCTAGTAACTTGTTGACTTCCGTCAAAAAGCAGCGCTTGTTTTTGGGTTGCCCCAGGCGGAGTCTAAACATTTGAAGTTTAAATCTCCGCGTTAGCCTCGTTTAACTGTTGCCAGCCGTTCATTTTTCACCGTATTGAGTTGGGTGCTCGCTATGAGAGAGCTAAACGTTCTCATACAAGCCCAATACCCCTTGATCTACCTCGTGACCCCTGAGGAAGAGCGAGCAGAGGATGCGATCTCCGAAGTTGCGCGTTCTGTGGCCCCTCAACGGCAAGTGTTTTTGTGGACGGTAACTCACGGCATTGTGGAATATGGCCAGCCGCGGACGTTAACCCAGAGCAGCACCCAATCTCCGCAGCCAGCGATTCAATGGGTGATGGATCGCAAAGAACCCGGCATCTATATCTTCAAAGATTTGCACGATTTTCTGGATTCTACAGATGTGAAACGTTGGCTGAGAGATGCGATCGCTGGTTTCCAGAACACCCATAAAACAATTGTTCTGATGTCCCCCGTGCAGAATATTCCCGTAGAACTGGAGAAAGATGTTGCGGTCGTAGATTTTGCACTGCCAGACATGCAAGATCTAGGAGAGATTCTGGATGACCAGATGGCGACCTTACCTCACGATCTAGGCTGTACAGAGGAAAGTCGCGAGAAGCTTGTTAAAGCGGCTTTGGGCCTAACGCTGGATGAGGCCAAGAAGGTTTATCGCAAAGCAGTGGTGGTTAGCGGTCGTCTGACAGAATCTGAAGTGGATGTTGTTTTGTCTGAAAAGCAGCAGCTCATTCGCCGTAACGGCATCTTGGAATATATCGAAGAAGACGAAACAATTGATTCAGTGGGGGGGCTGGAAGCCCTGAAGTATTGGCTCACGCAGCGGTCTGAGGCATTTACGGAACGTGCAAGGGACTATGGTTTGCCTCAACCCAAAGGTATGTTGATCTTAGGGGTTCCAGGCTGCGGTAAATCTTTGATTGCCAAAACTACAGCACGTCTTTGGGGACTTCCGCTATTGCGACTGGATATGGGGCGCGTCTACGACGGTTCCACAGTGGGTAAATCGGAAGCGAACCTACGTAGCGCTCTCAAGACCGCTGAATCAATTTCCCCAGCCATTCTCTTTATTGACGAATTGGATAAGGCATTTGGAGGTGTTGCGGGTTCCGGCGACTCTGATGGAGGCACCTCCAGCAGAATCTTTGCCTCCTTCTTAACCTGGATGCAGGAGAAACAGTCTCCGGTATTTGTCATGGCTACCGCCAACCGGGTGGAAAAGCTCCCCGGCGAATTTCTGCGTAAAGGGCGGTTTGACGAAATTTTCTTTGTAGATTTGCCGAATCAGTCTGAGCGCGAGGATATTTTCCGCATTCACCTCGACAAGCGCAGGAAAGAGGTGTCGCGTTTCGAGTTATCTCAGCTCTCCTACGCCAGCGATGGTTTTTCGGGGGCAGAGATCGAACAAGGTTTAATTGCAGCTATGTACGAGGCATTTGCCCAGCATCGCGAACTGACACAACTAGATGTTTTAGCTGCAATCAAAGCAACTCAACCGCTATCTCGCACAATGACTGAGCAGGTAACGGCATTGAGGGAATGGGCCCAGCAACGAGCCCGGCCAGCAGCGGCAACTGTGGCCGAGTATCAAAGGCTGGAGTTCTAGCAACGTTTCACCCAAGGAGGTTACTGCAGACAGAACAGCATTCAATTCACAGCGTTCCACTTCTGATGAATTTGACTGGTCCCTTTCATTTGTAACGACTTATTAAGGAGAAACTCATGTCTCACTTTAGCACTCTGCGCACCAAAATCACCGATGAAGTTGTACTCAAGCAATCCCTGCGGGATCTAGGGTTGACGGTTGCTACCGATGGCAATATTCGGGGCTACAACGGCCAGCAGGTTCGGGCCGACATCGTGGCTCGCCTGGAAGGGGATTATGATTTGGGTTGGTCGCGCAACCAAGATGGCTCGTTTGATTTAGTGGCCGATCTATGGGGCGTTGCAAAAAAGCACAACCAAACCGAACTGATTAATTCAATTAACCAAAAGTACGCTGTGAACAAGACTTTGGTGGAGGCAAAGCGCCCCGGCCTGCAAAATGCAAACGTGCGCCTCATGGTTCAGAGCTAATTCTGCACTCCCGTCCGTCTTTGTTCCTCTTTAAGAGGGTCGAGCGCTCGACCCTTTTTTTTGTGCCTACCGTTTGCACTGACTGTGTTGGTGCACTTGAGTAAAGTCCAGCAGGGTCGCGATCGTTAAGTTGCTGAGGATATCTCACTGGAGTTTTAACTAACGACCGGTCAAAAACAATGTCGATGCATGGCACCGACTGTCATAGGGTCAAGGTCACGAATGCAAATGGACCTGCCCTCTATGATTTTCCAACGCCTGAAGCAGTTTCGACAAACGATCTACGACCTACTGGGTCGTGGCAAGGATGTGCTGTTTGAGCTAATGGATGCAGCAGTGACCACGTCCGAGGTCACCTCGTTAGTCAGACTTTCCCAGAGTCCGTTATTTCGCCGTCAGTGGGGTAGCATCTACAGTGCCCTCAAAGGAGCTCGCCTGCCTCGTAAGAAGTTGATGAAGCAGTTGCTGGCTGAAATTCCTTGCGAACGAGCACCGTTGTTGGCAGGAGACGCAAGCTTGTGGCCTCGGCCCGAAGCCAAGACGTTGAAAGACCGAACCTTTGGGCGTGGTAGCCGTGGGAGCATCAGTGTGGGCCAAAGCTACAGCACTTTGGCGTGGATTCCCGAGGCTGAAGGGAGTTGGGCGCTGCCCCTGCAGCACGAGCGCATCACCAGCTTTGAAACGCCAGGGAGTAAAGGAGCCTTTCAACTCAAACAAGTCTGTCGGTATTTGCCAGTGCGTCCGTTAGTCGCTTATGACCGGGGGTATGGGAATGGTCGCTTTGTCAACGCCACCGCAGAGGTCGACGCAGATCTGCTGCTGCGCTTAGCAGGGAATCGCTGTGTGTGGGGAGCTCCTCCGCCTTACTCTGGACGAGGAAGACCCCCGAAACACGGAGGCAAATTCAAGTTCAGTGCCCCTGAAACCTGGCCAGTGGCGGACGAACGCATCGAAGTGGATGACCCCAAGCTGGGCCGGGTCAAGGTCAGCCGTTGGCACAACTACCATTTTCGCAACTCACCCAAGCGCCCCATGGACATTCTGCGAGTGGAGGTGCTGCAGCCGAAAGGCCGCAGGCGCAAGTTCAAACCTCTCTGGTTGGCCTGGGTGAGGGAGAAGCTCCTGCCGCTGGAACAGCTGTGGAAAA
>JBFRWN010000068.1:0-52997 GCA_051439605.1 Synechococcus sp. | reverse complement strand
TCACAATTTGTTGCGGATGAGTTCCGAGACAATCATTGACGCGCTCCTCAAGCTTAATTTGGTCTACAATCCCTGCAATGATGCCTAAGTGATCCAGGTCTTGAACGCGCATGCTCAGGGTTCGGCTCGCAAAAAACGCTAACCATAAAATTATCTGATTCTTGCACCCAACCTGCGGAATGTGCGCCAAAAGCGTGCAAGAGCCTTAATGTGGGTCCAAAATTGCCTTGTTTGCGGGTCGAGCCGATATTGTTTGTGGGTCGCTACAGTTATTCGTTCGAGTATTCAAACTGTCTTATAACGGTCCAACATTGGAACTTCCCCTACTCAACCCCATCGCAAAGTTGCTTGTCTTCTGCAGTCACGTTGGGGTTGTAGCGCAAGTAATTGGCAATTTGCCGACACCCTTTAGCCAGCAAATCTTCCAGATTGAAATTCCATAAAATCACCGTGCCGTCATCGCTGGCGGAGGCCAGTGTGTCTCCGGTGGGGCTGAAACTCACGCTCAATACATTTCCGCGATGCCCCTCCAGGGTTTGCAGCTCCTCCCCCTCTAAATTCCACAGCTTCACCGTGCCGTCAGAGCTGGCAGAGGCCAGGGTCTCGCTGTCGGGGCTGAAACTCACGCTCCAGACACTTCCGCGATGCCCCTCCAGGGTTTGCAGCTGCTCCCCCTCTAAATTCCACAGCTTCACCGTGCCGTCAGAGCTGGCGGAGGCCAGTGTGTCTCCGGTGGGGCTGAAACTCACACTCCAGACACCTCCGCGATGCCCCTGGAGGGTTTGCAGCTCCTCCCCCTCTAAATTCCACAGCTTCACCGTGCCGTCATCGCTGGCGGAGGCCAGTGTGTCTCCGGTGGGGCTGAAACTCACGCTATAGACAGGTTCACGATGCCCCTCCAGGGTTTGCAGCTCTTGACCCTCTAAATTCCACAGCTTGACCGTGCCGTCATCGCTGGCGGAGGCCAGTGTGTCTCCGGTGGGGCTGAAACTCACGCTCCTGACCCAGTCGCGATGAGTTTCCAATCGGTTTCTTTCCCGACTGGAATACACCACTTCGCTTAAAGACGCCTCCGATCGCGCCCTAGTATCGCGATATAACTGTTTCTCCAGCCCATCACGTTCGAGTGCTTCAATCTCTCGCCCCATTCGGATCGCCGCGATGGTGGCTTCTAATTCCAGGTCGGAATCCAATAAATTATCGGTTTTCAGGCTGGCGGCCAGCAAATTGGCATTCAATACCTCCCGCTGAGCTCGATCTCGTTCCACAGTGGCATCGTGCCTCTGCTGCAGAGCGAAGATCGCCGCCCAAATCGCCCCCCCCGCCAACAGCGCCATCGCAATCGCAACCCCCACCACCTGCCTGAATCGCTGCCTGCGAATCCTCTCCTTCTCCGCCGCCTGCCGTTCTCGTTCGGCATGCTCGCGATCTCGACCCTCCACACTCGCATCTAAAAACGAGATGGCATCCTCAAACCCCTGCGCATACCGAGCCGCCCAAGCCTCCGTTGGCCCCTCATCCCGCCGCCAATTCAACGCAAACGTCAACTCCGGATCCCGCAACAGCCCCGCCCTGTCTGGATAGCGGCTCGCCCGATTGACCAATCGCAAAAATTCTTGTGCGGACTCCGCCTCTTCCACCACCCAGTCCTTCAACCGCCCCCAAATCCGCATCAAACTCTCGTGGGAAATATCCAACACCGTATTGCTCGACAATCGTTCCGGCTGAGGCGGCATCAAAAAAGAATTGTTGTCTCCTCTAAACCGATCCACCACCCCCCGCACGTCTTCCTCTGTCACATTCGCCACCTGAGCGATTTCAGCTACCGGCGTCGGCCGCCGAATCCCTCGCCCGTCCTGCCCCTGCTCCGTCAGCCGCTGAAACGACCGCTTGGCAATTTCCTGTTGTTGCTTCGTCAGTTGCTCGAAAATATCGTCCGCATGGTTCGACAGCGCCGCCGCCATCGTCCCCACCGCCTCGTAATGGCCCACGTCCACCGGCTCTGTGGCCTCGTGATGCCCCTGCCAAAAATCCCACGTCCGCATCAACGCGTGCTGCAAAATCGGCAGCTGATCGGGGTCATCCCCCACATCGTTCAACAACCGCTGCACCAACCGGGGGGAAATCCTGCCCCCCACCACCCCAATCGGCCCCTCGATCGCCAATCGCCGTTGGTCCCGCGTCATGCGGGGAATCAAATACTGACTGTCGTTAATCGCCTCCGGCAACCCCACAAATCGGGCGCAATCCCCCAAAAAATCCGATCGCATCGTCAGCACGATATAAATTGGCTGCTCCCGCTGCTGCACCGCCCCCAACAACAGCTTTACAAACGCCGCCGCCTCATCCGCCTCCCCACGACTACCTCCAGTCTGCCGGAAGCGAAACAACTCCTCAAACTGATCCACCACCACCAACAAACTGTGGTGCGGGTCCAGCCGCGCCAGCCGCACTGCCTCCACCAACCCCAACCGCCCCTGCCGCAGCGTCGACTCCACCAGCAACCCCTGCAGCTCGGCATCCTCCCCCCCATCCCCCAACACATCCGGTTGGTTTAACCCCAGCGCCAAATTCCGAATCGGCGCTCCCCCCGGTCGCACCACCGCCTTCAGCCAATAAGATCCCGCCCCTTGCAAAAATCCGCTGTGGATCGCCGGCAATAGCCCTGCCCGCACCAACGAAGACTTGCCACTGCCCGAAGGCCCCACCACCGCCACAAATCGATGCTGCTGCAGCCGCCGCAACAACTCGTCCGCCTGCCCCTCGCGGCCAAAAAATAAATACTCCTCCCCAAACTCAAAGGGTCGCAACCCCGGAAAAGGATTTGTGCGTTCCGTAGCCTGTACCAAACCCCTTACCCCCCCGACTTCAAACTAAACCGGGCCATAAAATCCTCCATCAACTCCTCCGAGAAGCTCTCCCCCTGACGAATCGTCGATACCCATTCGGGGGCCTGCCACTTTTCCTTGGCTCCTTTAGGGGGATTGCCCAAGTACACCGCCCGAGGCAAATCAGCTTTTGTGAATGACAGACTTTTGGTCAAGGCCTTGATGCGGCTGTCGAACCACACCCGGCTCCCCTGACCGTAAAAAACTAGCACTCCATCCGCCTGCTGCAATTTTTGCTCCGAACTCATTACCCCTTCGCCTGCATCGTAATCGGGCACCACCAAGGTAAAGTGCTCTGACAAGTAGTCATAAAGATCTTCAAAATCCGGTTCGGGATCTTCAAAGTCTCGCCTGTGGAAATCCAGATATAACGTCGGCAGCTCACCCGCACCCCCTGTATTTGAAACAACGGGGCGCGGATTTTCGATGCGCGTCTGAATGAGAGTCTTCAGCTCCTCCACAGTCGTCTGCAGGGCATCCAGTTGACGGGGTAAGTCCGCCACCTCTTGACTCCAAAACTTTCGCTCGCGATCGCCCGGCACCCAAGCAATTTGAGCAAACCCCGGCGTCTTTTGACTCCACTCCAGCGCTACATGCAACTGCTCCCGCATCCGCGCCGTCTCGAATTGAGTCAATTGGGCCGCAAACGAATCCTCCGACTGCGGTTCGCTATCCCCCCCGGCTAACAAATGTACGGATAGATCGGATTGGGCCAGAAGCTGTTCCACCTCGGTGGTGAATTGAGCGGTACTGGGTAAGGGGCGATCGGGCAGCACCGCATGACCGGACAACTCCAATTCCCGTCGGATGGCATCTCGGGTGGCCGCCAACTCGCTGCTAGTTTCTGCCAAATACACCACCTTGCCAGATGGGGACGCCATCGCTTGCTCGCCCGGTTCGGCATCATCCGCCAACACCGTCAGCAGCTTTTCCATATCCCCCGCCAAATCGTTCACTTTCTGAACAAATTTCAGCTCCATATCGCGGCCAAATTCGTGGCTATACTCCACCAGGCGATCGGCATTGACTTCGTAAAACTCGTACCCCAAAAAATCCTGCAAATTTTCGGGACGCTCCTCACGTGGGATGGGAGTTTTGATGGCTACAAACACCCGCGATTTATTTCCTCGCTTTAACCCACCCGACAAAGCAGCCGCTTCGTAAAAGTTATGCAACTCCCTCAAACACCATTTCGATTTCACGTAACGGGGCGTCAACACCGACACCAACAAAGCAACCTTGGGAAGCTGGTCGACAATTTCGGGACCGAACTCGTCATTTCCTTGCAGCTTGTCATCTCGCCAAATCTTCGCCTTGGCCCCCAATAGCTGAGCCAGCCGCGTTTCTAAAATGTGATGAAAGCGAGTCACCCATCCTTTGCTGTCCTCCAGCAAAGGTTGATTGTCGATGTGTGCGTAGCTAATAAAGACATCTTGCTCGAATGCCATACCACCATTGCTTAATTAGGGAATGCTGCAGCCTTCACTTTTGGTTTAGCGCAAACGGAAGACTGGCGCCAGTTAGTTGGGTAGCAGGATCGTAGGGAGCGTAATAAATTTATAGTCATTCTCAATAAGCGCAATAAGGCCTAAATTGGAGCCACAATATTGATAAGAGTATTCCTAGAAGTCTTATTTTTACGTGGTTGATTCTCAATAAGTAGCCAGACAAATTTATCTCAAAATCAGACTGCAAATTTATTACGCTCCCGAGATAACTGGCCTGGGGCTACGCATCGGTACATGGCGGATGGATGGTGCAAGGCTTTTGGGCGATGATTTCAATTTCTCTTGCACTTGGCCACTGCCTCATGGCCTTGAAAGCTAGTAATAGCAATAGATTGAGACTTAAACAGCTAACCCTATTTAAAGGCTTCCAGACAAATTCACATAGGAGGCAAAAACCGCAACCAGTTGGAGACCCTATCTCATTTCGACACATTTCTGAGCATTGGTGCTGGTTGTTTTATCTCCCCACTTCACCCGGCATCAATTGTCAAAATTACACCATGCCAATGGCGATTTCGAAAATTTTTTTATACATCTCCTGCCTGATGAATGTGGGCTCCTTCCTACGATCCTAAAAAGAGTTTCGCTCAGATAGCGAAAGCAAAGACTCAATTGAAGTCAGCCAAGTATGCATTTGTGGGGGTGGGCCTTCCACTACGAGTGCTGCAGAATAGTTTGATTGAGTGTCAATTCCTACCATGCTCCAGCGCTTGGACTTCTCCGTTTTCCCTTCGACGCTGATTAAGCGTGCGGGTTGGTTGGGAGCAAGAGAGACTTCAAATTGATCGAGTGGAATACTTAGTCCTCCGCCCAGAGCTTTAATGTAGGCTTCCTTTCGAGTCCAGCAGTCAAAAAAAGCATGTTGCTGTTGCTCAGGGGGCAATTTTTTCAGGGCTGACTGCTCGCCAGGTGCGAAATAGTATTTGGCTATTCCTTGCCAGTCCATCAGGTAACGATGATATTCGATGTCAACTCCTACATCACGATTGCAGCTAAATGCAAGCAGGACAAGGTTGTTCGAATGCGAGAGATTGAAGTTTAATGAGGATACATGCTGTTTTGCTAAAACTGGTTTTCCTTGAGGACCGTAGTCAAAATGTATATCTGAGGGAGATTTGTCCAGATACAAACCTAAAATTAGGCGAAGGAGTCCTCTCCCGGCAATATAAGAATTGCGATCGCGTTCAAAACAGAATCTTAGTACTTTTTGCCATTCCGCTTGGTTGAGAAATTTTTCCAGCCGGGCAATAGTTTGAAAATTACAAGCTAGTTCAAACATCCATAGATGGACTGCACGATCTAAAGGGGGCATCAGGGGAAGAGATGGCAGTGTCCAGCTGAAGCGTTCCAATATCTTGAAGAGGCGTAAAGAATGTGCATTAAGTTGAATGATTTATTCGGCCTAAATTCTCACTAACTCTACAACTTACAAAATAGAAAAGAACAACCGCTTACAAGGTGTTTCTCGATTCTTTACGGGAAATTATAACTCTAATTTTCAAGCGGTGATATGCCGGCATTGTCAAGTGAACTAAAGATCAACAAAAAAAGCACTGATTTTCTGAGGCAGGGGCGAGGTGCTGATTTATACAGCCGCGTTTTGACTCGTTACTTCATGCCAACTCTCGAAGCACTGGCGCATCGTTTCTCAGAATTCGGTTGCAGAGAGTTTGTGTTGATGGGGGTGAAAGTGTCCTCGTATCGGTTCAGATGCTGAAAGAAATCGTTGGGCCTGACCTGGGGATTTAAAGAGGCCCATTCGCCTCTCCCTAACTCTTGTCGGTCGATGCGAGTTCTACGCTCGATTGTTCAACCCCTTATGCTGCCTGTGGTCTATTCCTTTCAGGATCTTCTTCATGGAGGCACCATAGCATTTGAGTTTGTGAGTGATGACAACCCTGGGGGTAAAACCTTGAGGCTTCAACAGTTTGCGGAAAAACTTGTTGGCTGATTTTTCATTCCGACAGCTTTGCATCAATATATCGAGTACCTGGCCATTCTTATCGACGGCTCGCCACAGGTAGTATTGCTTACCGTTTATCTTAATCACCACCTCATCCAGATACCATTTATGAGCAAGCTTAGGACGGTTGCGGCGCAGTTGATTGGCATAGCTTTGAGGAACTTGAGACACCATTGTCGGATCGCTTCATAGGTGACCTGGATGCCACGATAGAGCATCATCTTATGAATTTCTTTGAAGCTGAGAGGAAAGATGTAATACAGCCAGACGCAGTAGGAGATGATCTCGTTTGGGAAACGGTGTCGTTTGTAAATGCTGCTCATCCTCTAAGCCTTACACAGCCTAGCCATCGGTGCCAGAACGATTAACTTGTCAACACCCGCTGTATATGCTTGCTTGAAAAATTCGTAATTGACAACACATGAAGAAATGAAGAGACTCTGAAAAGTTAAAAAATAGCTTTCATAGACGTAGCTAAACTGAACCCGTTCCTACCACTCTGTTTAGCAGAATAGAGTGCTTTGTCAGCCCGCTGGAAGAAATCATTAATAGAATTAGACTCTTGAGGAATGATATTAGCCACTCCAGCACTCACAGTTACATAAGAACTAACAGGAGAACGACAGTGCTGCAATTTAAGGGAAATGACAGTTGTGCAGATCCTCTGAGCCATTTCAACAACATCTTCTTGAGACAGCCCCGAACAGATAATGGCAAATTCTTCACCGCCATACCTCGCGACAAAATCTGTAGAGGAAATTAATGCATCGGATAAGGTTTGGGCAATTTGGAGTAAGCAGAAGTCTCCAGTTCGGTGACCGTATTCATCATTATAAAGTTTGAAGTAATCCACATCAACAATAATCATGCTGATTGAGTCTTGAAGAAAAATCGCATTTTCCCAAGCCTGACATAAGTGTTCGTCAAAGTATCGGCGGTTAGGGATTTGAGTCAAAGGGTCAATATAGCTCAGACGCCTTAATTCAAGATTACTTTCTTCCAACTTAAGAAATGTCTTCTGATGTTCAGAAACCTCCTGGTAAAGCTGGGACTCAATAACTTCAGCATGACTCTCAGCAGTACTCAATAAATTTTTTAAATCATCGACCTCCTGTGCTAGATTATTGATTTTCATTTCGAGATACTGATTTTTTGTGAGCAAATCATCTCTGAAAGAATAGCCGTTAGGCAGGACATTCGGATTTGAAACAGAGTGCCTATTTTCGATATCACCTAGGATTTTGTTGGCAGAAATATGTGACAAAATAAAACTTTGAGAATTTTGAGTATTCAATGGTTTAGAAAAAATATATCCTTGCCCATAATTGCAGCCTAAAGCTCTAAAATGAGCGAGTTGTTCTTGAGTTTCTAAGCCCTCTGCAGTCACCTCGACTCCTAAACCTTGTCCTAATGCGAGTAAACTCTGAACAAGGTAAAACTTTCTATGATTATTATCTACATCGTCAGTAAATGATGCATCTAACTTGAGGATGTCGCAAGGAAAGTCAAGCAAGTAACTTAAAGAAGAGTAACCGGTACCAAAATCATCGATCGCGATTTTCACTCCAAGTGACTTAACTTTTTCTAGCTCGAGAAGTGTCTGTTGACTATGTTCTAGCAAAACACTTTCTGTAATTTCTAGACTTAGAAATTTCGGTTTAAGATTAGCTATTTTGAGAGCTTTACTAACTTTTTTGTGAAAATCACCGCAAAGTATCTGACGAACTGAAACATTTACGCTAATAGAAAGTTTACGTGCTTCCGAAAATTGTTCTTGCCAACTCTTTAATTGCCGACAGGCTTCCTGAAGAACCCATTCTCCTAGCGGTTCGATGAGTTGGCTTTTTTCTGCCAAAGGGATAAATTTATCAGGCGATAAAACCCCCCACCTAGGATGTTTCCATCGAACAAGTGCTTCAAATCCAACCAAGAACTCTTCACTTAATGAAAAAATAGGTTGATATTCTAAAAAGAGTTCATCTCTGTTTAATGCCTTTCTTAAGGAATTAGCTAAGTCAAGATGATGCTCAAATTCCTCTTGGATTTTGGGTTGAAACACAACGCAATGGAGGGACTCAGAAGACTTTGCATGATTCATTGCGGCGCATGCATCACGGAAAAAGTCTTCAGCTTTACCCGCACTCACTTGATTGTGAGTAATCCCCAGGCGGATGCCAATAAAGATTTCATTATCTTCAAGATGGAAGGAGGATAATAGGCTTTCGTAAATTCGTGCCGCGAACTTATCTAGACTGGTAACGCTTTTGATGTCATGGATGACAACGACATACTCATCTCCTCCTACACGAAATAGGCAATCATTCACCCGTATGACTTCTTGCAGTCTTTTACCAATTTGAACAAGTAGCTGATCTCCGATATGAATTCCCAAGCTACTGTTGATAACACCAAAATTTTCAACACCAAGAACTAGCACTGCAAATAGCTGGTTTTCATAGTCAACAGAAAGCTCAATATGCTGCTCCAGATATTCTAGAAAAGCTCTTCGATTAGGTAACCCCGTAAGATCGTCAAAGAGAGAAACGTATTTATTAGAAATTTGATTATCACATGTTGAAACATTCATCACAAATAGCCTCTCAAATGAATATCCTTTGGATATATCTACACAACTTGTCAGGTAATATTGTCATAGATAAAATCTATGCTGGGCATAATTCGCTTCAAATTCACCAATGACTTACCTTGCCAAATAATTTCTTTTGAAGCTTTAACCACAACGTGAATGGTCTTTTTATCTCTGGCTCTAATCACAAATTTTGCGATCATACTAATACCCATACTGTTGAGATAGTCTAGACCACTAACATCAAGTAGAACCCTCGGGGGTTCTTTATCGATAATAAGATCGAACCAACTTAGGATTTCATGAAATGCTTTCTCGCGCTGAATTAAATGCAGTTTTCCACTGAGGCTAACGATCTCAGATTCGCAATCGTAATAAATTGAGTAGCTTGGGGATTTGTTTTTCATGGGTTTAAGATTACTATTCAGATTTAGGAAGACTTTACTTGGGTTTATATAAACTTAGTAGGCAGTCGAACAATAATACAACTTAAAACACTATGATTGAGCTCAGTAGAAGTGAATTTCCAGTTTATCTCAGCTCTATAGTCATGTATCATTGACAACAATCCCAACCCAGATTTGTTGTTATCACTTGAGTTTTTTTCTAACTGCCTGATATACAATTCTGAAGGATCTGAGTACATGAGGTTTTGTAAATAATTCAAAAAAGTTTCAGATCTATTTTTACTAATTAGATTTGTTGATTCGACTATGATTCTTTGCTTGTTAACATGTATTTTCAGATTAATCTTGGTTGCAGTTTCATCACTATATTTGATTGAGTTCTCTAATAATTCATTAGCAATATAATCGACAGATTGTCTGATTTCAGTTGCCGACAAGAAACCTTGTTCAAAGTAGCTTGCATGTAGGGTCTTCATGAATTGAAGTGCAATCTCACCAAATGAATAGTGATTAACGAGTAAACCATTGTTTCTATATTCTTCCTTTAGTAGTTGGTAATTAAATAAGAAATTCGCTTCCGAATAGCCATCATGGTATTGGAGGGGTTCTAGAAATTTTTTAGGGTTTAATTCATGTTTAATCATCATCATAATTAGTGGCTTTCTACTGCTGCTTTAGGATAAGTAATGTAATGTCATCTAAAACTTGGCTGGCACCAATGTGACTTTTTAAGTCCTCAATGACTTTCTCTATAATCAACTGTGAATCTTGAATACGATGATCACAAATGACCTCGCATAGGCGTTGGATTCCGTACGGTTCTCCTTCATCATTTTCTGCCTCAATAACCCCGTCAGTGTAAAGTGCCACAACATCTCCTGGGGATAAATCAAGATGTCTCTGATCAATAAAGTCTGCAATATTTTTCTCTAAGCCAATGGGGAAACCTAAATAGGTTGTATCAATGAATTCAATATGTCCATCAGAGCGAACGATGATGATATCTTCATGTTGGCCAGCAATGCTCAGGTGGCCATTAAAGTAGTCTAGTGATGACAGCGTAAGGTTCCGATCGGACTTAAGCTTTTTGGCATTATCAACGATGACATGGTTAAGCGTATTCAAAAGCTTTTTCTGGTCTGTTTGCTGACTTTCGATTAAGGTCCGCATGGCAGTTTGAACCATGATCATTAAGAGCCCACTCTCTAAACCGTGTCCAGTTACATCCCCGATGCTAATATGGACGCTGCCATTACATGCGTGAACATCATAGTAATCACCACCGACCTCCTCGGCAGGTTCCATGAATCCTGCAATGTCAATACCCTCAATATTTCTTAAATCCGAAGCTTGAGGTAGGATGAATTCTTGAAGTTGACGAGCGATCTCTAGCTCAGTTGAGAGGCGGTTATTCTCGGCTGCTAACTGCTCGTTCAGCTCTGCGATTTCCTGGTTTGCTAGAGCAAGTCTAGAAACGTAAATCTTTTCTTGGTCTCGAAGCTTTTTATTTTCTAGACATGCATCTATTTTTGCGCGCAGTAGCGTGAAACTAAATGGTTTTGGTAAATAATCTTCTGCCCCCATTTCAATACATTTTGTAATGCTCTCAATTTCAGCCAGCGACGATATCATGATCACCGGGATATGCTGCCATTGGCCCTTCTTAAGTCGATCCAATACTTGATAACCATTTAGTCCAGGCATGACAATATCTAGCAGAATAAGGTCGAAATTTTCCTTGGCAACTGCTTGGAGAGCATCTTCACCAGACTCCGCTAAGCTGACTGAATATCTTTCTCGATCGAGTTGCCGGTAGAGCAACTCTTGGTTACTGCGATTATTATCAACAATTAGGATCTTAAAATCTTCAGCTCTTACATATTTACCGTGTGAGTGAGATCTGATCTCATTGAGAGACTTTTCTACATCAAACAGACTTGCTCTATTGCCAGAATAACTTTCTTCTAGTTCTTTCTCGATCTGATCTTGAAGTTGGCGATCTCCAACAGGGGACGCATAGGTTTTCAGCCACCCCATATTTTCACCAAGCAGTAAACTTCTTAATTTAGAAGCTGCTCTTAGGATTTTTTCAATGTCTTCTGTAGTAGAGAAAGGCACACCATCACTTGCCAATATTTCTCGGGCATTCTGCTCGATGGAATCGATCTTTGGCACAGTCTGCTGTTCTAGTGATGATCTGAGTTCAATGATGTTACGGAGGCGGCTTCCTTCTTCAAGAATCTTGGAACTGAATGTGTCAGCAATGATTGCCTGAATATCTTTACCAGTCCTCAAAATTTCTGTTGGAATTGCGCAAAATTTATGAGTCTCAGAGAACTTAGTATCTTCTTCTAGCTCTTCAAGAATGAGATCGCAATATCCTTGAATAATATTGAGGGGTCCGTATAATTCATGGCGCCAATATGCCAGTAAGGAAGTGGTAATTTCCAGCTTATCAAGCATGATTTATCCCTCTGAGCTCGTTAGATAAGGTTAAACACGCCCATTCAAAAAGAGATTGGAGGCCTGTCTCACTGTAACTATTTCTGGTTGGTTCAGATAGCCAAACACAAATCAGTAACTTTCCAAGAATTCCCTCAAGGGATTTAGAACATTTTGCTAACATGAACTAGTCACTCTTTCAAAAAACTAATATGAGTCGGTAATAAGTCTTCTTTTCTCAAACAGCTTGCACTTTCTCTAGCAAGGTTTTTATTTTTCCAAGTAAGCGTAAAAATTCAATAGGTTTAGTGTCGTATTCATCACACCCAGCCGCTAATGCTTCTTCGCGATCTCCCGACATGGCATGAGCTGTTAACGCAATCACCGGAATCATTTTGGTATGAGTATCTGACTTCAGTTGACGAGTTGCTTCCCACCCATCAATGACAGGCAAACTCATATCCATCAGAATTAAGTCAGGGGAATCCGATTTTGACTTCTCTAATCCTTCAGCACCGTCAGTCGCGATGAGAACGTCATATCCCTTACGTGCCAACCGCCGCGACAGCATATCTCGATTCATTTCGTTGTCTTCAACTAAGAGTATCTTGGTCATGTTTTTCATCCTCAATGATTAATTTCGTCGATCGGCTGCAGCTCATCAGTTTTTTCTCAAAAAGTTCGAGAGCCCAGATATCTATTTCAGCACGGGAATATCTGCTGACTTTTGTATGACTCCTTCCTGATGACAGTCATCTATCATGCTCAGTGCTTTTGAAAGGAGATTAGTCACTTCACTCAACAGCGTCGAGCGCTCGTAGGCACCCTTCTGAAAGATTTTCTGAACTCGGCTGTTAAGGAACTCTCGCTCTCCCCCAGTCAATTCTTTAGCCGTCATGACAATAACTGGAACTGACTGCCAGTCAGGATGCTTTTGCAGCTCATGAATAAACTCAAAGCCATCCATATCTTTCATCATTAGATCGAGAATAATCGCCCCTGGCTTCGTTGATTTCATCAATGTCAGAGCTTGGGCACCATCAGAAGCTTCAAGAGTTTTGACATCATCTATTTCCAGCTGTCGTTTGAGCATTTCTCGAGTTGTTGAATCATCTTCCACAACTAGTAAAACAGATGGCGATTTCTTGACTTTATACTTCTCAATTACCTTGACGAGCTGCTGGCGGTCAATGGGTTTAAGAAGGTATTCATCGGCTCCCAAGGCATATCCGAGGCTCTTATTGTCTACCATTGACAGCATGATGACAGGAATATGGGCGATCGCGGGGTTAGCCTTTAACTGACTCAAAACTTCCCAGCCATCCATACCTGGCATCATCACATCTAGCGTAATAGCATCGGGTTTCAGATCTTGAGCAATACGGCACCCATCTTCACCATTTGTTGCAGTGACGATATCGAATCCGTGACTACTCAGAGACCTTTCAAGAATGTCATGCACCAAGGGATCATCATCAATCACTAAAATTACGGGCTTACGCGATATAAGAGCTTTAGAATTCCCTTTGCTGATCGTTTCTACATTAGATGGAGTGGTCTGAATTTTTACTTCAGCTGGCAAATGTATTGTGAACGTACTTCCCTGATTGATTTGGCTCTCTACGGTAATATTCCCTCCCATCATTTCGCAAAACTTCTTCGTGATAGCCAGCCCTAAACCAGTGCCTCCATACTTTCGAGTTGTTGAGGCATCAGCCTGACTGAACGCCTGAAATAGCTTGTTCATCTGTTCTGGTGTCATGCCAATACCGCTATCGCCGACCTCAAAACTCAACCAGGATTGACCATCTTGGTTGTAGCGGTTGACGGTCAAGTTCACTGTTCCTTGCTCTGTGAACTTAGAAGCATTACTGAGCAAATTCAGCAGGGACTGGCGAACTTTTGTGAGATCAGCTTTCATACTGCCGACATTGTCGAAACACTTAATGGTCAGCTGATTAGACTTTTGACTCATCAAAGGTGAAACAGTTGCGTCAATTTCCTTAAGTAGTTGACCAATCTCAAATTCCTCTAAAAATAGCTCCATACGGCCAGCTTCAATTTTTGAGAGATCCAAAATATCGTTAATTAGGCTGAGGAGATGCTTTCCGGCACCATGAATCTTTGTCAGATCTTCACTGAAGATATCATCATCTAAGTCTTCAGCTTCTTCTTGCAACATCTCGCTGTAGCCAATGATGGCATTCATCGGTGTGCGCAATTCATGACTCATATTTGCTAAGAAGTCGCTTTTAGCTTTACTAGCTGTATCGGCAGCTTCTTTGGCCTCTTCCAGTTCCAGCGTTCTTTCTTTAACTTTCAACTCCAAGTTGTCAAAAGAAGTTTTTAACTTGGCAGACATTCGGTAAAATGTATAGGACAAAACATCTAATTCGTCCATATCCTCGTGGCTGATTGACTCTGGAATTGTGGAGGCACTATTTTGCTCTTGGTAGATGCTTTGATCACGCTCTAGATTTTCCATCTCAAGCTTTTGGCATTCCTCCAAAATGGGCTTAAGTCTAAAATTCAGCTTTTTCACAAACAATGCTATGACAATAGCAATCAATGTCCCAGCGCCTATTGCACCGCCAACCGTAATCATTAAAACTGGCCTCATCACAACTGATTCTGGAATCGTTGCTAGGATAATCCAGTCGTTAGTATCTACACGTTGATAGGCCCAATATTGACCATCCTGCTTTATGAGACCTGAGTTGTCATTTTGAATTTTATCCCAAACCTCAGCTAAGCCTGGAACAGAATCATATCTCATCTGGATCTTCGTAGTATCTGGCGGATAGGAAATGATATTCCCTAACGTACTCAGGACAATAAAGTAACCCTGGTCTGAGACAACTGACCCTGATAATTCCTTACTAAGTTCAGTGGAATTGACATCCATCGAAACAAAGCCAAGCATTTTCCCACTGTTGCTATATAAAATATGATTCAAAGTGGTCATAGTAATGCCAGACCATTCATAGGGTTCTAGCCAGTTATCTTCACCAGTATTAATATTGATGGTGTAGTATTCTTGGTTAGGAGCGTCATCGTCGATGGCTAGGTCAGAGTACATAATATCGCTATAGGGAGGTGCCATGGGACTCCCTATCTGGCCTGGATTGTTATAGTTTTCATAGTAGAAACCGGAAAACCACTGCTGATTTTTAACAAGACCATAGGGGACTTGTTGCAAAGAAGCTCCTACAACTAGTTCTGGTCTACTTAAGAAAAACCTTAGGAGGATCGTTTTATAGGATTCTAGATCATCAACTCCTTGTTCATACATTAATGTTATTACACTATCTAAATTGTTCAAAGATTGTGTTATGGGAGTTAATTTACTTTCGATCGCATTAACTTCTGTGCTCAGTACATCTCTGATGTGATGTTCAGCTTGTTGCTTTAACACTCTATAAAACATTATAGAATTTGCACCAATGCTGAATACAGCGCCTCCCATGACCGCCAAAAACAAACCTGAACCAATTGACCTTTTGGGAATTAGTTCGTGGAATGGTTTTGTTTTTGCTTGTGCTTGTGATCTGAAACCTTTGAGGTTAGGTAATTTAAGTTGCTTGAGCATTGTAGTCTTTCTTTTGAGGGCTTACTGAGAGAGTTCGGGTTTAAGTTGCGTTGCTAAGCTTACTTGAAAACCCAAATAGGTTGGCTCTTTCGAGATATCTATAATAGCTTTTAAGAAGCTCAAAATTGATTTCTGGGCATGTGATAGCTGTGTCTTTAAGCCCTTGCAGAACGTTCTCATTAGGTGCCTGACTGGCATTAATTGAAGTTCTGACCATATAGTTTTCTACGTTTTTCTGTTCTGATAGTGTCAGAGTTGCCATTAATCCATCTGCCTGGTGGTTTAATTTATTTAGAAGGTGACTCCAGTCATCAGGCTCTAGAACATCAAGAGGGTAGCCATATTGGCTAATGGATTCAATAAATGAATTCATGCTGATTGGGATTGAATTGACAAGATTGAACGCCTTGTTCAAAGATTCCTGTTGAAGTGATAAATGGATTATGCTTTTACTGACATAGTCAACAGGGACAAGGTTCAGAACAGTGTTCATTTTAGGTGCTGCACCGAGCTGGATAAAACCTTTGACCAAGTAGCTTACTAGATCCGTGGTGTTACAGACTCCAGTTTGACTATCTCCAGAGATCATAGTTGGCCTATAGACAGAAACTGGAAGCCCAAGACTTTGGGCATGCCAAACCATTTTCTCAGCCACCCATTTCGTCGTGGCATATCCATCAAACTCAAAGGCTTCAGTTGGATTGAGAGTGCTAGACTCAGAAGTTAAGCCACTGTTAAAGGTACCCTTAGTTTGGAAAACATCAAGCGTCGATATGAAATGAAAAGGAATTAAGCGACTCTTGCTGGCTAACCTGAGCAGATTTTCTGTGCCTCCAACGTTAGTGGCATATAGGGAAGAATAAGGATACACAACATTGACAGCAGCGCCGCTGTGGTAAATCGCTTCTATTTTATTGCTGAGCTGCTCAAACACATCCGTGTCCATACCTAAGTTAGATAAGGCTAAATCACCCAATACTGGTTGTACCCTACCCCCATATTCGGGTTTCCATAGCCCATAAGCCTCTAGATTGCATTGAATTCTGCTGCTTCCTTCCACATGGTTTTTAGCTCTGACTAGGCAATGAGCTTTCGCTTGAGTTTGTTGCAAAACTTGATTCAGTAGATAAGCTCCCAGAAATCCTGTAGAGCCTGTGATAAGAATGTTGGAAGGACTACTGGTGAAGCTAAAGGGTTGAATGCTCAGATTATGGTCAAGTCTAGGAATTGCATCATATTCTAGTTGACTTGTAAAGCTATTGAATGGGCAGCTAATTTCACTATGGTTGGTCAGACTTTCAATTTCCCTGGCTAATTCTTGAATTGTTGGCAAGCTGATTAAAGTGTTAATTGATAGGTTGATCTCAAAGGTTTCTCTAATAGCATGAGCTAACTGCATTGCTCCCAGAGAATCACCGCCGCACTCAAAGAAGTTATCTTTGACGCCAATCTTTTTGAATTGCAGAATTTCTGACCATAGCTCTGCCAGCTTTTTCTCAATATCCGTGCGAGGTTGAAGATAATCCTGGCTGAGAGCAGGCCTTTTCTGGATTGGTTCGGGGAGGGCGCGGCGATCAACTTTGCCGGAGGGAGTCAGCGGCAAGATCGGGAGAAATTCAAAGAAAGTCGGCATCATGCATGCGGGAAGACGTTCTTTGAGAAAAGTGCGGAGTTGAAGCTCCAACTCTGTCGAATCTTGCAAAGGCTCGGAACTATTGGGCACGATATAGGCGGTCAAATAAGTGGTGCTGTCAGCTCGCTTTCTGGCCGCAACGGCATTGACCTTAACCATGGAATGTTGACTGATTTGAGCTTCAACTTCCCCAAGTTCAACCCTAACCCCTCGAACTTTAACTTGATTGTCAAGCCGCTCTATATATTCCAACTCTCCTGCAGTAGAGCGTTTGACCAAGTCTCCGGTTCTATAGAGGATAGCTCCTGGCTCATCCACAAATGGATTTTCGATAAATCGTCTGCGGGTCAACTCAGGTTGATTGATATAACCCTTGGCTAAACAGATGCCGCCAATGGCTAACTCGCCGGGCTCACCGGGTTCCGCCAAAACAATCGGGTCGCCCTCTCGCCTTGACGGAGTTTTCAGAAGATAGAGCTGAGCGTTATCAATCGGTTGACCGATAGGAGGCAAATGAGGCCATTCTCTTGGCGCCCCTGTGAGAACATGCTGAGTCACTACATGGCTCTCTGAGGGGCCGTATTGATTTACCAACGAACAGTTTTTGAGTCTGTCAAACAGAGAAACTATTGAACGGGTAATTTTGAGCTGCTCTCCGGCCGTGACGATTTCTTGCAGCCTGGCCGGCAACTTTTGAGCCTTTGTTGCCGCTTCGGCTAGATTTTGTAGCGCAATGAATGGCAGGAATAAGCGCTCAACCGAGTTCTCACAAAGATGAACCAGGAGTGTTTCACTATTCCGCCGGTCTGTATCCCCAATAAGGATAAGGGTGCCGCCGCTGAACAGGGTTGAAAAAATCTCTTGGAATGAGACATCAAAGCTAATGGGCGTAAACTGAAGCGTTCGCGCCTTGGGGTTCTTAAACTGTTGCTTTTGCCAATTCAGTAAATTAACAAGGGGGCGATGATGCATGGCAACCCCTTTAGGTTTGCCTGTTGAACCAGACGTATAGATGACGTAGGCCAAACTGTCGGGCGTTGTCTGTTTAGGAGGTTGACTATTAGGGAAACGATCGATATTTGCCGCTTCACAATCCAGAAAGATGCGCTTTGCCCCGGTTGACGGCAAAGCTCTATCCAAATGCTTCTGAGTAATGATAAAAGGAACTGCTGAATCCTCAATCATTAAACGTAAGCGATCGGCAGGATAAGCTTGATCAAGCGGTAAATAAGCGGCACCCGCCTTGAGAATAGCCAGCACACTAATAATTAGGTTGATGGATCGATCGAGACATATTCCGACCAAGGAATTAGCTGTGATGCCTTGGTCTTGTAGATAATTGGCCAATCGATTAGCTCTGCTATCAAGCTCTTGGTAGCTTAAGCTCTCTCCTTGAAAAGAAACAGCCGGGGCCTGGGGAGATAGTCGAACCTGCTGTTCGATAAGGGCTTCTAGTGTCAAGTTGTTCATGATTGTTGTGTTTTGTGGCTGTCACTGGCTGTTTAAGGAAATTACTCAAGCCAAAAGCCTCTCAAGAGCGATCTGCCAAGAAATCGGCTTGGAGCTTTACATAGTCATCTCAAGAAGAAACGCAAGGGAGCATCGCAAGGGAGCAAGACAAATTACGTACTTATTTATACCCAGAGCCCACCATGAAATACCAATAAACACTTAAAAACAAGCACAACATGCCAAGAAGACGTATAAAAATGTTTATTAATTACCCCGATCAGCCATTCTTCCCCTCTGCAAACTGATACCCGTCACGCTGTGGATATCAAGCAGGCATAAGTATTCCCTCGGCTCGATCGAAGTTAAATTACCGTTACAAGAGGGCGGGGCACGAAACACAAATGACAACCTCAAGCCCTTGTCTGGCAAGACTTTCAGCAGTCTTTCTTATTCAAGACTATTTAGCTGTATAGCGATCTCCGTGTTCTTACTTGAGTTGCCATCGATACCCATCAACTGGTTGCGGGTTTTGCCCCCGATGTGAATTTGTCTGGAAGTCTTTAAATACCTAGCATTCCTGCTACGCAATCTTGAAGCGGCTAAAGTCACTTGAGATAGAGCTATCCAGTTGGGCATCCTAGAACCATGATGAGCATTGCTTGAGCAGGATTATGAATCAACGATTTTCAGACAGGGTTGCAGTCGTTAGCGGCGGTGCCGGTGGTGCTGGGCGAGCTGCTACATTACGCTTTGCGGCTGAAGGAGCCAGCGTTGGGATCGTTGATATTCAGTCTCAGGCCGGGGAGCAACTGGCCAGTGAGATCGAAGCGGCTGGTGGTCAAGCGATATTTGTTGAGGCTGATGTCTCGCAGGCACAGGCCGTGAAAACAGCCGTCGATCGCATTCTTCAGCGCTTTGCGAAAGTAGATATCCTGTTTAACCATGCTGGAACTCTAATCGTGAAGCCCTTTCTGAAAACGACTGAGGCTGAGTGGGATTGGCTGATGGCAGTTAATGTCAAGAGTATGTTTTTGATGAGTCAGGCAATTTTGCCCAGCATGTTGGAGGCCGGAGGTGGCACTATCATCAATACTGCTTCTATTTCTAGTACGACAGCTGCCCCTATGGAAAGTCTTTACTGCACGACTAAAGGAGCAGTTCTGCAGCTAACCCGAGCGATCGCTGTTGAGTTTCGCGATCGAGGCATTCGTTGTAATGCCATTGCACCTGGCTTCATCAGAACGCCTCATGGCTTGAGGGAAATGGAAGAATGCACTGCTTTAGGCGTAGATTTCACTGAGGCCGATATGAAAAAATTACAGGGGCGATTTTGCGAACCAGAGGAAATTGCAAGCGTAGCAGCCTTTCTCGCCAGTGATGATGCCCGCTTTATTAACGGCGCTTCTATTACTGTTGACAATACTTGGACGGCAGCAACGTAACTGTCTCAAACTCAGTAGATCGCAAAGGGCATGGTTCAGATTTTGCTGTTTTTAAACCTCATCCTTCAGCCAAGGATTGCAGCTGGTAACGCCTCTGAAGAAGAAAATGCACAGTCGTCTGTTACCCATAATGGACAAGATCTTGCTATGCAAACGGTCCTTGATTGAAACAGTCAACGACCAGCTCAAAAACATTTCACAGATTGAGCATTCCCGACATCGCAGCTCCATCAATTTCCTGGTGAATTTGATTTCTGGGCTGATTGCCCACACACACCAAGACAAGAAACCGTCTCTCAATATTGAGCCAACATTGCTGGCTCAGTTGCCTCCTGCTGCTGCAATTTAGCCCCCTTCTTTATATCGAACTCAGGTATTCCTAGGCGGAACTACCCCCAAAATAGTCAAGTCCAGAGGGGCAACGTCAGCAACAACATCAAACTCCAGAAGGCTGGGTTGGACGATTGTCCAGGCAAGGACCAAACATAAAACACAAGGACCAATACTCGGCAGAGGCGATCGCTTCGATTAGGATGGGTATTGCACTTTTGCCGAAAAGACACTGCCACCAATGACTATTGCCAGCCTCAACGATCCCGAAATCTCGCCCCCCATCGTTGCCTCCACTGAAGATGCCCTACAAATCGCCGGACGCAGCTTTCGATCCCGCTTGATGGTGGGAACCGGCAAATATCGCAATATGGCTGACATGCAGCAGGCAATTGCCGCTAGTGGCGCCGAGATCGTCACCGTTGCTATCCGAAGAGTACAAATTAAAGCGGCGGGGCACGTGGGGCTAATGGAAGCCATAGACTGGTCCAAGTATTGGCTATTGCCCAACACCGCTGGCTGCAAAACCGCAGAAGAAGCTGTGCGGGTCGCCCGTTTAGGTCGAGAGATGGCCCAAAATGTCATCGGCCAAACAGACAACAATTTCGTCAAGCTAGAAGTCATCCCGGACCCCATATATTTATTGCCCGATCCCATTGGGACCTTCGAGGCCGCCAAACAACTTGTGTCAGAGGGTTTCGCCGTGTTGCCCTATATCAATTCCGACCCTCAATTAGCGCTGCGCCTACAGGAGATTGGCTGCGTCACCGTTATGCCCCTTGCCTCCCCCATTGGTTCTGGCCAAGGGGTGAAATGTCGCGAACAGATTCGCATCATTATCGAGCAAGCCAGCGTACCCGTAGTGGTGGATGCGGGGATTGGAGTGCCTTCTGAGGCAGCTGAAGCGATGGAGATGGGGGCAGATGCACTATTAATCAATACGGCGATCGCGCAGGCGAGCAATCCTTCAGCAATGGGACGGGCCATGGGACAAGCTACTCAGGCCGGTCGTACCGCATATTTGGCTGGCCGCATCCCCGTCAAATCTTACGCCAGCGCCAGTTCCCCCACTACTGGGTTAATTACCAGCCCTGCCGACCCCGAGCAACCCATTTCCAGCCCCAACTGAGATTGGGGGGGCATTCAAAATCCAGTCCCTAACTCAGATCCAAACGCTTTCACAGGGGTAAAGCCAAACTTTGCACGCTGCCAATTCATCTCCCGATCGTCCACTAACAGCAGTTGACGATGCCCAATTTGAGGTTGATGAGACACCAGTCCATCCAGTCCGAGCACTAGACTTTTCACACTCTCGAGAAACTCCAAATCTCCAGTCAGCACATCTAAGTCAGTGGTAATTTTCTCGGCATTTTCAAACGTGACGCGGGCGGAATCGAGGGTGGTCCGAAAGGTCAAGACTAGATCGGGATCGTTGAGGCTTGCGGTGATAGCCTTTAAATCCTCGGTGACAGCCAACGCACTTTCAGAGGCGATCGCCGCCTGCGATGTGAACGTGCCTAGATCCCGGACAAAATTCCCCTCCACAATCAGAGGTTTGAGTGCTGCAGAAATTTCACTAGCATCCTGTGAAAAGACCTGCAAACTTCCTAGAGTAGAGGTCAGAGTAGCCTGGTTTTCCTCTACTAACTCATGTAGGCTATCAGCGGCCAGCTGAATCGAAGATACTGCCCCCGAAATCGCTTCAAAATCTAGGTCTTCCTGAATCGCGTTCGATAGCTCGGCAACACTGTTGGCAACTTCTGTCACGCTGGCAGCCACAGAATTGAGATTGCTGGTCAATTCACCGTCACCAATACTAGATAGCAATCCGTCCACCCGCTTCACCAATTGACTGTAGCTGACCCCTACATCCCCCTGCACTATTGCGCGATCGCATACGATCATTTCCCCATCGCAATCTTTATCCAGCGGTCCAGCGACATTTCTTTCGTCTGTGGTGCTGCTCGCACTAGTTTCGCTCGGGATTATATCTAGGGTGGTTTGGCCAATCAGCCCGGTTTGGGTGGATGTGAATTGGGAATCGACCGGGATGAGAATCTTGGAGCTATCAATAGACACTCGAACCTCTACCGCATCCACTTTGGTGTGAATATCGTCAATCCGACCGACATTTACCCCCCGCAAGCGCACGGCAGCTCCATCTAACAGCCCCCCCGCATCGTCAAATTTGACGGTAAAACGATAGCTTTGCTCCCCGACACGAAAATTCATAATCCAGAAAAACAGTCCGGATAGTCCTAATATTCCTCCTAAGATAAGTAGCCCCAGGCTTCCTTCCCGCAACAGTCGCGAACGCATCTCATTCTTCTCCTATCGGTTGCAGATTTTTTAAGTTGTGCTGCGGCCAACTTGGCACCCCCAACTGTCCTATCCTCAGCATTCTCAGCTGTCCAGCTTTTCTATCCAACGCCCACTTGAATGGGGCCATCCAGCTCCCCACTCATAAACTGGCGAACGTAGGGATTATCGGACCGATCGAGATCGGATGCTTCTCCGTCCCAACATACTCTCCCCCCGGCAAGCAAAACGATGCGATCGGCGGTACGGCGGATAGTGCTGTCCTGGTGAGTGACAATGACGTAAGTATTGCAAATCTTTTGTTGCAGAGCTCGAATTAGGTCCTCAATCATGGTTGAGGCAATGGGGTCGAGGCCTGCCGTCGGCTCGTCGTACAGCAAAATAAACGGATCGTCTTCCAGATCTTCCGGATCCTCCATAATGGCCCGAGCAAAACTGACCCGCTTGCGCATCCCCCCCGATAGCTGGGCTGGAAAACGGTCGCCAATTCCAGGTAGTCCCACGGCTGCTAACTTCTCGTTCACCAGCTTACGTACTCGAGATCGTGGCAATTGAGAATGCTGATACAACAAGAACCCTACATTCTCGTCCACCGTCAGAGAATCAAATAGGGCCGAGTTCTGAAACACCATCCCCAAATGGTCCGGCACTCGGTCCACTGTCTCCGCCAATACCTTTGGGTGCCCCCGCCATTGGATTGTTCCCTCATCCGCTTGCAACAGCCCTGCCAAAATCTTCAAAACGGTTGATTTTCCCGTTCCCGATGGTCCAACGACTGCCAGGGCTTCATTTTCGTATATGTCTAGGTTTAGATTGTTGAGGACCTTGCGATCTCCAAATTGCTTGGTAATACCTCGCAATGACACCAAAGGCTGCCGGACTAGTTCGTGCTTTGTATTATCAAAGTCTGCATTTATGGGGGTTACCATCTTTTCGATCTAGCATCCTCTCGAACTGCTATCCTCACCGAAGAGCATGGCGCAATTGTATTCAAGAATAGTATGGCTGCGACGTTTCCTTCGGTCTCACCCCCACCATTCCTCTGCCCCGTTCAAAATTAAGCTGACGCCAACTTGATTGGCTCCGTATGATGTGGAAGGATGAAGTTTCTTTACAATAGGTGTGGCATGATGATTGCAGCTCCCGAATGGCTTGCCTCTTGGTTCAATCCCGCCACGTTGGTGGGCGTATCCTTTTGGACGCTGGGGTTCTATCTGATTTGCGGACGCTGGATTAACCGCTGGATCGATCGCACTGCCCGCGCGATCCCAGAAGCACTTGCCTCCCTCGCCAGTACCTTGCCATTTTTGGCTGCAGGGACCACCGCTGAAGTGCTATGGGAGACCTTCACCAGCCCCAGCTGGGCGATTTCCTATTCAGTTCTTACTTGTGCGGGTCTGGGAATTTTTCGGCTTGGGCAACTGGATAACGAAGCTTACGAATTAAAAATTAAAGAACAGCAGGAAGCGGAGCGCAAGCGCCAGGAGGGAGGGTAATCAGCTTTCGGCCATAAACCAGGTTTGCGATCGCCTTTCAATCGTCACTCTATTCCCCGATCGTTAACAACCGGTGCCCTGCTTCCTGATTGAGAGAGTTCTGCGATCGCCGCTTCAAGTCTTTGCACCATCGGTGCAGTCTGAATTTTGCCTTCTTCGGTAATGGTTCGGTTTGCGTAGTCAAGTGCTATTTGCCATTCCCCTCGATCTTCTGCTTCATGGGCAAGATTGTGATAAGCCCGATCGACCATAGGCAAAAGAGATTCGACAATAGCGGGGGTTTCAATCTGACTGACTGCCTCTACCGTCCCCAACCAATCATTTCGAGCGAAGGACTCGCGAGCTTGCTGAGCGAAAGCAGCTTCTGCTTCAGGTGTGGGCTTCTGTGGTTCAGCGATCGAGACTGCAGGACCTGCAACGGCAATTGTATCGAGCAACTCATCGGTGTCTCCTATCTGACGATTGCCAATCTCTGCCAACATTTTTTTCTGTAGTAACTCATCTGCAATTTCTTCTGGTGGTTGATTTCCGAAAACGATATTGATGGATGAAGGTACTCCGTCTGATTCCCCCAGAAATATGTCAGGTGAGGGAACTGAAAAATCAGACTCAAAAGTAGACCCACTCTGCAGAATTCTAGAGATAGAGTAGCCTCCTCCACCCAGTATTGCAGCAGAGAACAAGACAAACGGTAGGTAGATGGCAGGTTTTGCAAAGAAAGAACCTTTTGAAAGGTTACCGATTCTCATATGCCCAGCAGGAAAGCGAATAGTCCTGTCAGAGGAACGATTTTGGATGGGCGGCACAGGTGAAACTGAGGACGCAATAGTCTGTTTGACCGTATCTCCGTAGGATCGGTCGACCGATTTTCCACCTACGCTAACCGGATCGAACCAACGTGGCCAAGAGGTGTTGCTGTCATAGAGCGCATCCTTAAAGATAGCTTTATCAAGAGTTGCGACATTGACTTCCGCTCCACAAAGATTCACTTGAGTCAAGTTAGCCCGAGTCAGGTTGGCCTCAGCCAAGTTCGCATTGCTGAGGTTAGCAAGACTGAGGGTTGTGTCACTGAGATTTGTCCCCCTCAACGAGGCTTGCTCCAGACTCGCTCCGCTTAAGTCAGTATTAGCAAGGTTTGCCCCTCTAAAATTTGCCCTGCCCAATTTTGCACCAGCTAAACTGCCCTGTTTAAATTGAATGTGACTTAAGTTTGCTCCACGTAAGTCAACTCCTGCGAGATTCGCCCCCATCAACAGGGAATAGCCTAGATTGGCACCTTTAAGAATGACCCCTTGCAAATTGGCATAACGAAAATCCGCTTTTGTTAAGTCAGCCCCGCTAAAGTCAGCTCCACGTAAGTCAGCCTTACCCAAAAAGGCTCCTGTCAACGAAATTCTTTTAAAATTTCGCTCCCCCAATTGATATCTACTGAGCAACTGTTCGCTAGAACTAATGTCAGTCTCAGGCATTTTCATGCCAGCCTCAACCGGATCGAAACCCTTTGGAAAACGAGTGGTTACGCTGTAGAGGGCATCTGTCAAAATTGTTCGATCTAGATTAACGGCTTTCAGATTGGTTCCTACCAAGTTGGCTTTAGCCAAATTTGCTTGCGTCAAGTTGGCATCCTGCAGATTTGTTTCTGCTAGATCTGCTCCCTTCAATAAAGCTTGCTCTAGATTGGCTCCCTGTAGATTGTTAGTGCGAAGCGATGCTTGACTTAGATTCGCTCTAACTAAGTTCGCATTCCGCAGATTGGCATCATTAATGCTTGCATGCTCTAAATTAACGCCTTGAAGATTGGCACGTGAAAGATTAGAGCTTGAAATTATACTGCGACCAAGGTCTGCACCTCGGAAAATTGCTTGCCTCAGATCGACGCGATCTAATTTCACATTTTTAAGACTTGAATTACTGAAATCAGCTTTGGCTAGGGCTACGTTGCTAAAGCTGGCTTGATTCAAGGCAACTCTTTTAAAATTACGCACCCCCGAGCCGTAATGTTCTAAAAGATCGCTAACAGACTTGATTTGTTTTTCGAATATATCGTTTCCAGAAGTCGAATCTAGCATTGCTTAAATCCAGTCAAATTGGTTAAGATTAGCAGCATCAAATCCAGATTATAAGTAAGATAATTATTCTTGTTAAATAGCGTTAAAATACAGGCCTAGATTATCTGTCATTTCTCACGCTCTTCTGTTTCGACGAAGCATTCCCTTAAGTGTGTCCAAAAGCAATTTAAATCTTCTAGGTTAGGGGCATAGGCTAAACCTAGATTTTTTCTGTCGAGAAAATGTTTTAAATAGACAGGAAATTGGCCTTTAACCCAAGTATCCCCACGCTCAACCTTAACAAGGTAGGAAGTTCTGTAGTGGACCAGTTTCCATCGAACCCGCTCTAAAAAAAGTCTGAAAATTTCTTCAAACCCATTAAAAGGATTGCCGCGCCTTAAATCCTCAAGCAATTTCACCTGAACCTGAAAGCTAAATCTCCCATGGGAAAATTCGCTCCACAAGTTATCAATCGCCCGAATAATCTCTGAGGGAATGGCCGCAATTGCTTGCTTGTCCAACCTTCCATTTTGCTGACGACATGAAGCTAATAACAGCTTCATTGTCTCAACACTGGCATCTTCCCAAGATTCCTCAGCTAATAATCTGCTTAGCTTTGAGATATCGAGTCTAACCTCTAGATTCAAGACAGAGGGATTTTGCTGGACCTTTGCATTCGATGCCGTGCTAGTCGGCAAATCAGAGCTTCGGCCTTTGAGGTCTTCCCTCATGGCAATTTGATTGATGTTGCTCTGTGTTGACTCCGTTTGATAAGTGTTGGTATCTAAGACATTGGCTTGAGTGAGCTGGGGTTGACTCCAATCTCTGACTGTCATACCTTCCCTAGCAGGGTCGAACTTTATTGGGAACTGCGTGTCTTTGTTGTAAATGGCACCTTTTAAATTGGCATGAATAAGATTGGCCCCCTTAAGGTTAGTCCCGCACAAATTGGCTTCCTCTAAATTGGCTTGGCTGAGGTTGGCCTGGACCAGATTGGCATCCGAGATATCTGCACGAGTGAGAACAGCTCCCATTAAAGAGGCTTGCTCGAAATTCGCTCGAGCCAACCGGGCAGCGAATAGATTGGCTGAACTCAAGTCCGCCCTACCCAGATTGACTCCTTCGAGAATAGCGTTGATGAGCCGACTATTCTCTAAACTTGCCCCCCGCAGATCTGCCTGAGTTAAATTGGCGTCTTTCAAGTTAGAACTATTGAATATCGTGCCTCTTAAAACAGCTTTACTCAAATTGGTGGCAGCTAAATCTGCTTCGCTCAAATCTGCAGCAGTTAAATCGGCTTCACTGAGATTGGCCTGATGCATCTGAATTCTGCTGAGATTGATGCGTCGGAAATCCCGCTTCCCGTCGTTGTATTGTTCGAGTACAGTTCCAGCAACCCGCGAATCCACAGCAGCTTTTCGCATGCCGGCAGCTACCGGATCGAAGAGATCGGGAAATTGAGTGTCTTCACTGTAAATTGCATCCTCCAGCAGAGCTGTACCTAGATTCGTCCCCATCAAATTGGCATCGGTGAGATTAGCGCTTTTAAGGTTGGTTTGCTCCAAATTGGCATTAGCAAGATCGACCTGCTCGAGGCTGGTTCCTTCTAAAGACGCCTGTGCCAAGTCCACTCTGCTAAGATTGCTGGCCATCAGATTGGCTCCGTCCAAATTCGAGCGACTCAAAGTTGCCCCAGCAAGATTGCTACCTTCAAGGTTTGCCCCCCCCAAATCCGCTCCTTGAAAATTTGCCTCAGATAGACTCGAGTTGGTGAGGGTGGCCCGTTCCAGACAGGTTCCCATAAAGTTGACCTTGTTCAGAATGGCCGCCGTTAAATTCGCATTTGTTAAATCCGAACCGCTAAAGTTGGCTTCGCTGAAATTTACCTCACTGAGGTCAACCTGGCTGAGCTCGATCCTGCTAAAGTCACGCTTCCCTGCCTCGTAATCTACGACCAATTGCTTACGCTGCGCGGGGATATCCATATCAGCCCAATCTCCAGCAATCAGATGTTTAAGGGATATTGTAGTTTATTTCCTTCTGTAAATTGTTTGAAAATAAGTTGCGGATCTGGGCACCGATCGCAATCTTCTACAATGTCTCTGTTCTAGGTTCTTCAAGAGAGAGGTGTAATATATCTGTCGGCTCAAAACCTATGAAAATAAGGGACAAAGCTGCCTCAATATGCGCTTCATTAAGTCCGGGTTTCAACCAGGTTCATTTCATTCTAAATTGACGAGAACGCGAATTATATTTTTACACGTCCCCAGCTTAAGTTGTGTAACATTCCTAGACTTGTTAGTGCCATCTAGTTCAACTTTTACGTAAACATAACTATTAAATCGTTTAATTTATTGTCCCACATTGAGGGCTTTAGTGATAAATTTAAAGCAAATTTTATTGCTTGGATCTAAAATACCCCTGAGTTTCCAACCGATATGCCCAAAGCAGTTTAGTTGGCAAGGCTTTCTGGGCAATGTACCCATTGTTAAATCGCGAGAACTCTACCAAGATTTTTTCTGCAGAATAAGATATCTGCCGGATGGGGTAAGGCACTCGACCCACTATCCAGTGATGCAAGCAGCAACTCTCACTGTAAATAGGTTGTTGCTTGTAGTTGAGTTCTAAAAGTCCTGCGCAACCAACTGGCACCTTCAGCTGTGAGAGTGCCTCCCAAGCATGCCTGTTCGACCGTGGTGTCAAACTTTTCTACCATTTCCTCCCCATCAAAATGAACGTAGCCAAGCACATCAGTCAAACGATCGCCCAGCTCCATCCGATCGACGCGATAACCATGGCTCTCCCGGCGGATATGAACGACATCGGTGTCTCCAAATAAGTTGTGCAAGTCCCCCAAAATCTCTTGATAGGCACCAGTCAGAAATACTCCAATCCAGTAGGGGTCTCCATTGAGCGGATGAAGTGGCAGCACTGAAGAAATCCGTCCTTCTGGCCCCACAAACCGATCCAGATTGCCATCGCTGTCGCAGGTTAGATCCACCAGTGTGGCTGATTCTGTGGGTTCCTCGTCCAATCGATGGATGGGCATGACCGGAAATACTTGGTCGATTGCCCAACTGTCCGGCAACGACTGAAACACGGAAAAATTGCCGTAATACATCGTCGCCATCAACGGCTCTAGCTCTCTCAGGCCGATCGCTTCTGGATTGTCCGCTGCAGAATTCTGCACGCAATCCCACAGCCGCTGGCAGCAGTTCCAATACAGCTGCTCTACCTGCGATCGCTCCTGTAGGCTCAGATTCCCTTGGGAAAACAGTTTCAGGGCTTCATGTTTGAGTTCGCCCACCTCCCGAAAATCTGCCAGGAGTGAGGTCCGAGGAATACGATCTTGCAGTTGGGCCAAGCGGTGCACCACCGCGGCTGTCCCCGACTCAACCTGAACGGTAGTCGCCCCCACCGAACTGATTCCCAATACATCAACAATCAACACGGATTGGTGAGAGACGGTAGCGCGACCGCTCTCGCTCATCAAAATGGGCGCTGCGACCTGGTGCCGTTCGCAAACCTCTTTGACTGTCGCCACAATAGTACGAGCGTATTCCTCCAGAGAATAGGAACAGGAGCTATGGGCTGCAGATTTGGAGCCATTGTAATCAATGCTCAATCCTCCCCCCACATCGAGATAAGCCATGGGGGCTCCTAGGTCCGCCAAATGCACAAAAATCCGCGCTGCCTCCAGCACCGCCCGTTGGTGGTTTTCCACAGTTGCCACCTGGGAGCCAATGTGAAAGTGGAGTAATTGCAGACAGTCAAGCAGGTTCTCCTGCCGCAGTCGCTCGACCACACTTAAGAGTGCAGCGGTATTCAGTCCAAATTTGGCCCGCTCCCCCACTGACTGACTCCAGTGTCCGTTGCTGCGCTCCCATAGTTTGGCCCTCACTCCCAGTAAAGGGCGCACCTGCATTTCGTTTGCCACCTGCAGCACAACATCAAGCTCTCGGATGTTCTCAAGCACCACAATGGCACGATGCCCCAGCATTTGCGCCATTAACGCCAGCTGAATATAGTTGCGATCTTTGTAACCGTTGCAGACAATTTCTCCGTCACCAGGCTGCAGAGTTGTTAGGGCGATGGCCAACTCGGGCTTCGATCCGGCCTCAAGGCCAAATCCATATCGTTGTCCGAATTCTGCCACTGCCTCCACAATGTGGCGCTGTTGGTTCACCTTGACTGGATACAGCCCGCGATAAGGCTGAGGGTAGCCACACCCTGAAATCACATCTGCAAATGCTTCGTAGATGCGCCGCTGGCGATCGGCCAAAATATCGTCAAAATGCACTAGCAACGGCAGCTGTAGCCCTTGGTTTGTCAAATCGGAAACCAACTTGGCTAGATCTAGCGGTTGCCCCAGCGCAACAGTGGAGTCGTACTTGTCCGACACTGCCCCGGATATAACCTCTGGTTTAGTTGCGATCGCTGCATCAGATGTAACCACCTCCACATTACCCAATTCATTGACCTGGAAGTAAGGAGCCCCCCAACCCTTGAGGTTGTAGAGTGCTTTGCTATCCTGAATGGACCAGCAAGGGCGAATAGCAGCGGTCATAACGATACAATTCCTCATGAATACAGCGCGCCATCAGGGCACGCTTGGCAAACGACCAACGCTTTATCGCTACGGTCTTCTCAGTTCAGGCAGTTAGATCTAGACCATGTAAGGTTTTAGGCCATAGAAAAGGTCTAAGTGACTTGCCGGTCGTTGAAGAAACTAAGGTTTCGAACGATCTTTCACTCGCATAATTTTGGGGTTTCAAGGCTCTCTACTGCAAGTCCTCTCACTAAATTCATTGAGTCGTTCAGCATCAAAATAAATTCCTAGAAGGTAGTCAGATCCTCTCGAATCCAAGCCTCTCCAGTAATTGCTACCCTATTCACCATTCAAGTTGTATTGGTTCGCGGTCTATTGCTATTACTCTGCTCTCCAAACTAGATGTAGCGCTCAACCCCGGCAATTCCCGCAGAGCCCGCTTTTGTTTGGCTGGACCTTCAAGCTAGCAAAGAAGGGTCAAACTGACCCGAACTCGCATCTAGAGGGTTAAATCGCTTTATGAGGACGGCTCGAGGAGGAAGCGCATTGTCGCACGTGGTCCTACTTGGCGACTCCATTTTCGACAACGGCGTGTATGTGCCGGAAGGGCCAGCATTCGTTGACCAGCTTCGTGCCGCACTCCCTGAGGAGTGGGCAGTTTCACTGCTCGCTGTAGATGGTCACGTTATGGCAGACGTTGAGGTACAGTTAACCAGAATTCCTCAAGATGCAACCCATCTCGTGGTCAGCTGCGGGGGGAATGACGCGCTGAACTACTTACCCCTCCTCGCAGAAAGCGCTCAGTCAGTAGCAGAAGTCCTTGTGCGCTTTGCTCAGATTCGTTCGGAATTCGGTCAACAGTATCGACGGATGCTCAAGAAAGCGATCGAGATGCAGAGAGATGTGACTATATGCACCGTCTACGACTGCATTCCCGATCTTGAACCGATGACGAACGCAGCCCTTTCCATGTTCAACGAGGCGATCCTCCGAGAAGCAATTTCTGCAAAGGTGAACATTATCGATCTCCGACTTATTTGTACGGAGAGATCGGACTACTCCGACCTCTCTTTGATCGAACCTTCGCAGCTGGGCGGAGAGAAGATAGCGGCGGTGCTTCGCAATCTATTGTTGGGGACAAGCTCTCCTGACAACGTCGTCCAAGTCTATGTATAGGAAACTCTCAAAACCTAGATCTCATCTGAGAACAGTCAAGCTGGTAAGTCCACAATCCCATGGGTGAGTGTCTGGATAACAGTCAAGTAGAAGTATGGCGATCGCGCTGGAACACACCAACCGCTAAGTATCTAAATTCAAGCTCCGCCGATCGCAAATCCCAAGGAAAAATTGCTGGTTTTCTCAAGAAATGCTTCTCGGATTGTAACCTCAAGTTACACCAGCCCGAAAAGCGCAACAATGATTGTAAATATTTCTGAGTAGGATGAGTCGGGGGAAAAGTGATGGCAGCTTGGAATGTTGTGGTAACTGTTTACGAAAAAGAGTTCGCTCCTGCATGCAAGCTAATGGAGGGCTTTGGGAAGGTCAGGCGCACGAACTTCACGAACTTGTTCATGATGGAGGTAGGTGATATTCCCAGTTTTCTGGAAACCTTGAAGCATCGTGTAGAGGAAGCTCCCAGTGCACTAACAATTCTGTCAAAGGTGATTCCTGTCACCCATACCTTTACTTTCCGATCGCCTGAAGAATTTGAAGCCAAGGCAAGAGAGATTGCTTTGACATGGATAACTCAACTAGCAGGCAAAAGGTTTCACGTACGTATGCATCGGCGAGGATTCAAGGGTCGCCTATCTAGTCAGGATGAAGAACATTTCTTGGATAAAGCTCTGTTGGATGCTTTGGAAAAGGATGGACATCCTGGCCACATTACATTCGAAGATCCAGATGCAATTGTAGTTGTCGAAACTATTGGCTCTTGGGCAGGTATGTCCTGCTGGAATTCTAACGAACTGCGTCGTTATCCCTTCCTAAAGCTTGATTGAGAGCAAACTAGAATCTACGATAGCGATGAAACTGACAGCACTGGGATCTCGTCAGAGATCTATCAGTTTGTTACGTAGCGACTATACACAATCTCCTCTCCCTCGGAGCTGCTGCATACGCCCAAGCTAGCGGCGCAGACAACCACATAGCCCGCACCTTTCAAGGCAAGCTGAATGACACGATTGTGATGGGAGCTCTAGCGGGAGCATCCCTCCTTTTGTTCCTGCGGAGTCATACCTCTCATTGCCGCATTCCTATCCAGCGGTGTACCGCTCCCCGCCTTGATGGCATTCTGGCTATCCTCCCCCCTTATGGATCCCTCCATGTTTGCCCTCACCATCGGGACACTGGGATCGCACTTTGCAGTGGGTAAAACAATTGCCACAGTTGCCATTGGCTTGTTAGGGGGATTCGATACAGTGCCATTAATGAGATGGTCTGCTCTTTCCAGCCCCTTGCAGAAGGGGGCTGGGAATGGAGGCTGTGGGGACAGTAAAATTTGCAATCCCAAATCGGTGCTCTGGAGCTTTTGGACAGTCCCGAGCGCAATCAAAAAATCCAACCAACAAGGCGCCCTCAAAATATGCTTTTTCTGAGTAAATCGCTTCTGCTGGCCTTTTTACTCGAAAGTATGATGCTGGCTGATGAACCCAACGAAATCGTTCAAAACGACCACAAAGATGACTTCACAGCTACATTTCATTCCAACTCCTGAAGCACATCGTGTATCGGCCAATACTGTCACGAAGAAATATTAACTTTTTGCGGCCTTCTGTTGGTTTTCCTTTAGTTTAGTTGTTGATACTTACTATTTTCTTTCAATACTTCCAGCTGCCCCTCTATAAAAAGCTGGCTATATTTCCTTTCAGGCCGCCTAAACCTCAACATTTGGCGGCCAATAATTTTCTAGGCCCAGTTGGTTAATTGACTTTCATTGTTGCCGTACAAAATCTCCTGAAAAGAAGGACATTCCTTAATGAGCAAACAAAAAGGTCAATTTATACCATACTCTGCTTATCTCCTTTCTCTTTAACAAGCAAAAATACTCGAACAGTTAAAGTCCAGGTCCGAGTGTATCATTAACCTTTTCCTAATCGCATCTTAGCAAAGACTGTGTTTTGTATTACTTGCTACTTTTTTGATTGGATTTAATATTTGGATAGGTAGGACATCAGCCTATATGTCCCGCTCAGGAGGTTGTCCATGCAAGTTTCTTCACATGCTCGTCGCCTATTGTTGTTGAATCGGGCCCGCCTAAAAAGTCGGCAGCAGTCTTTGCTAGCTCGGTCTGCTGCTCAAGTGGGTATTGGCGCAGAACACATTGATTTTTGGGGGCACATCCAAGGTAAGGTTCAGCCTACCTTCCGCAAGAACTACGAGCGAAGCCATGCAACCATGAGCTAATGGCTAATGGTTTAGTCATGCCGAGATAGCGTTGGACGGTCACGTCAAGGATGGGCGGCCTTAGATAAGAGTTTAGCCAAATCCCTAGCCGCTTGATAGAGATCGATTTACGATCTTCGCGCGGGCAACAGAGCTTTTTTTGTTAGATATTCGTGGATTTCATGAGGTTTGAAATGACAAATATCTTTGGCTAACTCAGAAATCCTATGCGACTTAGGCAAGATTGAAGAGAGGGAATCTCTCATGATTCCTAAAATCTGAGGCTCTGCAACTAAAAGTAATCGTTGAGTTGCAAAAGTTTGATTTAATTCGACAATTTTGTTTGCAATCCCCTTGGTGAACTGTCGCTCGAACTCAACAACATGATTTTGACGGCGATCGTCGTAGGTATGCCCTTGACCGTTTGTTCCTCGATTTCTCCCTGTTTTCGTATTAGCCCACAAATCCTGTCCGTGCAAGCTGTGCGATGGATTGCTTAGCTGTTCGCGTTCAATCAACTTCGATCCAGAGTCACTCCCCGGGAGTTCTTCGGGCTCAAATGTGAAGAACCGTGCTTTTGTACCATCAATTGTAACGACGAGAAACCTATTCATGCATTTCTCCACCAATTCTATCTACCTCAATCCTAATCAAGAGGCATGGCCATTTGGGTCTATTGGGCATGAAGCTTAAAATTAGTGTGGGTATGTGTACTCATTTCTTCTATAAACTTGACTTGACTTGTGACTCCCCTCACTAATCTTCGAAATATAGGAATCTTTGCTCATATCGATGCCGGAAAGACAACCCTTTCCGAACGGATACTCTATTACACCGGCAAAATCCACAAGATTGAGGAAGTGGGCGGACAGGGTGATGGAGCCAAGATGGATTACATGGAGCTGGAGCGCGAGAAGGGGATCACCATAACTTCAGCTGCCATCACATGTTTTTGGCAAGACAGGCAAATTAACTTAATTGACACCCCTGGGCATGTGGATTTCACGGTGGAAGTGGAGCGCTCTCTCAGGGTTCTCGATGGCGCTGTGATGGTGTTGTGTGCAGTGGCAGGGGTTCAGTCCCAATCCGTGACGGTCTATCGGCAGATGCGACGATATCAAATTCCCCGTCTTGTCTTCATCAACAAGCTGGACCGACTCGGTGCCGATCCTTTTCGGGTGGTAGGAGCGCTTCACGAAACGTTGGGTTTTACCCCGATCCTTCTGCAATATCCCATTGGGACCGAAGGACAGTTTGAAGGAGTCATCGATTTAATTGAAATGGCTGCTCATTATTACGAAGGGGAGAATGGCGAAGTTCGGGTGACAAAACCGATTCCGGCATCCTTGCGGGATAAGGCTCAAACTTCCAGAGAAGAGCTGCTCGATCGCATTTCCATCCACTCTGAAGCCATGATGACTCATTTATTGAGCGGAGAGGAGGTGCCTCCCCAAACGATTTGGGATGCCATTCGCCAGGGCACATTGAGTCGTGAATTCACCCCCGTCCTCATGGGATCCGCACTCAAAAATAAGGGCGTGCAGGACCTACTCGATGCAGTTGCCCTCTACCTGCCGTCTCCCGCAGAGCGAGAACCCATCTCCGCAACGGAGCTCACCTCGCAGGAGACAGTAGCCGTTTACCCCGAGCCCTCCAATCCAGTAGTAGGAATGGGGTTCAAGCTAATTGATGACGAATTTGGCCTGTTGACCTACACCCGCATCTATGCTGGAACCTTAAAGGCAGGCGATCGCCTCCGCAACACTCGCACCAAAAAGAAGTTCCGTGTCAGCCGCATCGTCCGCATTGAGGCCGACAAACGTCAGGTTCTCGACTCTGCCTCGGCTGGAGAAATTGTTGGATTGATGGGAATCGATTGTGCATCTGGCGATACCTTGTGCTCCCCAGGTACGGCCCTTGCTCTGGAAGGGATTCAAGTGCCGGAACCAGTGATGACGCTGGCAATCTCCCCCAAACACCAGGCTGATGTCGAGCGGATAGGAAAAGCCCTCCATCGCTTCGAGCGGGAAGATCCCACACTGCACGTCGGTACCGATCCGGAATCCAACAAAACACTGATTTCGGGGATGGGCGAACTCCATCTCGACATTTATCTAGAACGACTGAAACGGGAATACGGTGCAGAAGTCTATGTGGGAGCACCCACCGTCGCCTACCGCGAAACCATCACTCGTTCGGCTAGCTTCGATTACACCTTCAAGAAACCGACGGCAGGAGCTGAGCAATATGCTCGGGTTATTGGCCGATTGGAGCCGTGCGAGTCTCCTTTCGTTTTTGAAAATCGGGTGGTGGACGATGAGATTCCAGCGCAGTTGATTCCGGCCTGCGAACTGGGATTTCGAGACGCCCTGCAAACAGGCTGGCTAAAAGGCTATCCGATGGTGGGGGTGAAGGTGATTCTCGAGGGAGGATCCTACCATCATGTCGATTCTGCGGAGATAGCATTTCGTTTTGCTGCCAGACAGGGGTTCGATCTCGGGGTAGCTGAAGCCGAACCAGTGATGATGGAGCCCTTCATGCAGTTGGAAGTAGAAACCCCCAACGAGTTTACAGGTCGGATTCAGAGCAAGCTGCTGGCTCGTCGGGCTTTGCTACAAGGTTCGGAAATTAGAAATAGCGATGTGGTGATTTCGGCGGAGGTCCCCTTGGCAGAGATGTTTGGATATTCCACGGAATTGCGATCGCTATCTCACGGCATGGCAACGTTTTCGATGGTATTTGCGGAATATCGCCCCCTGCCCTAGGAAAATCTGCAGTTGCGATCGCTTTTCCAGATCGATCCACGGACAGCTCAACTCTGCTCGCCTACATCAACACACTCTGTGACACATCTCTCATCCTTTTCGTGAACCGCAAAAAGTTTACATGCTAATATCGGCACGACATTCAAAATGTTCATAATTGGGCTTGAATATGTTCGAATTGACGGGCATGAGGTAGCGCTTATGCTGATTTGTCTAGGGTAGCAACTAACATCAAGCCCTGTGAGATGAACTAAGCTCAACCATAGATTGACCAAGTCCGCAGTTTTACAAGGGCGAAGTTTATGCAACCCAGAGTTACAGTTGTTGTCTCTCCCCGCGAGAGATTTAACTACACAGAGCAGTCTTTAAATAGCATTTACAAAAACACAGAAATTCCTTTTGAGTTGATTTATGTTGATGGCAATTCTCCTCGTAGCACTCAGCGCTACTTAGAGATGGCGTCGAAGGAGAAGGGATTCAAGCTGCTTAGAACTCAGCGATATCTAAGGCCAAATCAAGCAAGAAATCTGAGTTTGCCTCACATCAAGACAGAATATGTTGTTTTTGTTGATAATGACCTTTTTGTAAACCCTGGCTGGCTGAAAGCTTTAGTTAAATGTTCTGATGAAACAGGAGCTTGGATTGTTGGCCCTTTATATTTTGAAGGGCAACCCGAAGATGAAACGATCCACATGTTTGGTGGGCTTGCTCATTTCCGAGAGATTCGAGGCCAAAGGGAGTTTTACGAACAACATCGATATCGTGGCAAGAAGCTATCTTCAATTGCCTCAAATTTGCAACGAGAGAAAACCGAGACTGTTGAGTTCCATTGTACTTTAGCGAAAATGACTGCTTTTGAAAGGTTAGGACCTCTAGATGAGGGACTGAAAACAGCATGCGAACATCTAGATTTCGCATTGAGCGTTCGAGAAGTAGGCAAAGAAGTCTATATCGAACCAGCGTCAAAGGTCACTTACGTTACGCCTCCCCCATTTGCAGTCAATGACTTACCTTTTTTCCTGTGGCGTTGGAGTGATTCTGCAACTCGAGAAACAATGGATCGTTTCAGTGAAAAATGGAATCTACCCAACTCAAACAATTACAGTAAGAGAATGTTAACTTGGTGCACTCATCACCGATGTTTAGCATGGAAGCCTATCCAAAATATGGTAGCCAGATGGTTTCCAAAACTTGGTAGACCAAGGTTATCAAGGCTGATTGATCGCTTTGTCACCCCGCTTTTAAATCTGTTGCAGCCGATTTTGACTGCTATTTTAACCTAGCGCTTTACCCCAAATAAGTGATGAATATGCACAGGCAAAGGAGCAGATTAGATTGACATGAACCACGGATACTCACAAACGAATATTCAGCTTTACAATCAACTTCTGCGTGGTGGCTACAGCGCACTCGACGTCAGCAGAGCCAGGGCTGCACACGACCTAGCTATCTCGTTGTTCGGTGGGTTATTTCGAGCGAACGGAAAGCCCTTTATCTCTCATTTGATTGGTACGGCAAGCATTCTAGCAGCCCAAAAGGCCTCATTGACGATCGTCTCCGCTGGACTCTTGCATGCCGCATATCTACAGGGAAGGTTTCCGGATCCTAGACGCGGAATTACGGACTCCAAACGAAAGAGGGTTCGTTCTGTCGTCGGCGAGGAGACGGAGGACTTAATCGCAAGGTATAGCGATTTGAGTTGGAACCGTTCGAACATCGAAGACTTGTGCAAGCGCGCCAATTCAATGGAGGTTGCCGAACGAGATCCGATCTTGATTCGCCTTGCCAATGAATTTGAAGACCACCTAGACTTAGGTATGCAATACTGCGACAAGACGAGTAGCTACGCTAGCGGAGATCGGGGGGCAGCTATACTTTGTGAACTGGCTGAGAGCATGGGGCTAACGGACTTAGCTAAAGAACTCGCCAGTGCACTCCTGCCATCCGAAGAGCTGAACATACCAGCTGCCTTGGTGACCCCAAAAAAATCTTCCTTCAACGTGGATCGGCCGCTGAGCTGGAGCGCAGTTCGTTGGATGTACGACAGACAGCGAGGTACCCGCAGAGCATTGCGCGGAATTATCCAAAGAGCGAAATCGAGTTACACGTAAAGCCCAGTCCCCAGTCAAGCGTCTATCGTCGAATTTAATTTTAATGTTCAATAGGGGTCCGACCCGCAAGTCGTTACAGCGGAGCGGCTATTGAGACACAGTATGAATGGGTAATTAGAACTGATGCTTTGCTTTCAACGGTAGGCCAATGAGTCAAGATGCGACGATAGAACTCCGCATGCCCAGCGATCTGTACAAGCAAGCGAAAGCTGTGGCTGAGACAAAAGGACAGAGTTTCGAGCAGTTGATCTGCAATGCCTTGGCAGAGGCTTTAACGACTGAAGACTCTGAAGTCGTCAGAGATCGCATAGAAGTGGTTCGTCACGGGTTTGCTGCGGTGCAGCACCACTATCTTGACGAGAGCGGTCATTTGCTAGAGGGAATTGAAACGAACTTACGGCCCCTTCCCCTGCCGGGTTGTATTGCTGCATTTGAAGGCTCTCTGGCTGAAATTGTCGAGTTCTTGAACAAATTCGAACATCTGGGCGTGACTCGCAGCAGTATCGGCAGTTGGATGTCCGGACACTCTCATCAAGCCTGGGAATCGGGTAACTACCTCGTGATGAGAACCCACAAGAAACGGGGGAATACGTTCTTGTACGTTCTTGAAATTCGCTACAGCGAACTGACCCATCGTTCACCAGAAGAGCTAGTGGATAGCAACCCAACTGAGGAAAGCCTGATGTGAGCACCGAATTGAGTCATGCTGCCCGTCACGTGTGGATGCCTTAAACCGCTTGTTCACATCAGCAGCTCGGCAATTTGTGCCTGTGGAATGGTGGGGGATCGTTAGGTGGAGGGATTTTGAAGCAAGATTTGACCGGCACCTTTGAAGGGGTTGGGGGGCTACAGCTTTACTACCAATGTTGGTACCCCTCGGGGCGATCGCCTCATGCGGTCGTTGTCCAACTGCACGGACTGGGGGGACACAGCGGGTTGCACATGCCGCTCGTTAGCGCCCTAACTGCAGCGGGATACGCTGTTTATGCTCCGGATATGCGCGGTCACGGTCGCTCGCAAGGGCAGCGAGGGTACATCAACTGTTGGGCAGAATTCCGGGGGGATATCCAGCGATTTCTGGTGCAGGTGCGATCGCAAGAGCCCCATGTCCCACTCTTTCTCTTGGGTCACAGTTTGGGAGCCGCCATGGCGCTGGATTTCCTCCTGTGCCAACCGGATGGGGTGCGAGGGGCGATCGTCTGCACACCGGCTCTGGGGGAAGTCAAAGCCTCCCCCATCAGAATTTTTTTGGGTCAGATACTGTCGCGGATCTGGCCTCGATTCAGCTTGGAGACGGGGTTCGATCCATCGCTTGCCTCCCGCGATCGCGCCGTTGTCGCAGCCTACGATCTCGACCCGTTGCGTCACAAGCAAGCCACTGCCCGGTTGGTGACTGAATATTTTGACACGATCGCACGGATCCACGCCCGTGCATGCAACTGGCAATTACCTCTACTGGTTCTAATTGGGGGAGCCGATGGCGTCGTGGCACCAGCAGGGGGGCGCCACTTTTTCGAGCTGGTCACGTTTCCAGACAAGACATTACACGAGTATCCCGACGCTTACCACGATCTGTTTAACGATTTTGATGCCCTGCAAGCGATCGCTGATATCGAGGCATGGTTGGGGGAGCGATCGGGGATTAAAGACTAGCAGGCAAGTGACGAGAAGGAGGTTGACGATTGAGGTCGGGGATACAGTCAGAATGTCGGGACACTATTGCTTGTAACTATGCACCATGCTCGACCTCCGCTAACCTATATCCCGCCGCAGTTCAATCCGCTTGTGCTGTCTTGCTTTCAGGGGTTGTTGCCTCTGCTTTTGCGGGTGAGGACTCGACCGTGGCTCACCGCTCGGATCGCCCGAGTAGAAGCCGACAACCTTGAAGTCTTAGCCGAGCTTTACCGCCAATTTCAAACCGGACAAACCCGCTTCCTGATGGCATTACGCCACCCTGAAGTCGACGATCCTCTCCCCATGCTGTACGTGCTGTCCCGCCTCCTGCCGCAGGCTGCTCGTCAACAAGGAATCCCCCTGACAATGCCCCTGCATTCGCACTTTGTTTACGATCGCGGCATGCCTTTGTGGGGAGGGGCTTGGTTGGGGTGGTTGCTGTCCCGCTTGGGGGGTGTTCCCGTTCGTCGGGGCAGACGGATCGATCTGACGGCAATGCGCACGATTCGTCACTTGCTGGTGAATGGCACCCTACCGATGGCGATTGCACCGGAAGGGGGCAACAACGGCTGTAGCGATCGCATCGGTCCCTTAGAGCGGGGGCTGGCCCAACTAGGGATGTGGTGCCTGAGGGATTTGCGCAAAGCTGGACGATCGGAACGGGTTGCAATCGTCCCGATTGGCATTCGATACCGCTACCTCGCCTCCCTTTGGCCCCGACTAAATCGATTGCTCTCTCGGTTGGAACGGGACTTTGGGCTGCCCATCTATTCTTCAATTAGGGCCGCAGCTAACCCAACCGATCGATGCGAAATTGCCGTAAGGCTCGATCGGTTGCAAACTCAGATTGTGGCTTGCCTGGAGGATTTTTACCGCCAGTTTTACCCGAATGCCGTTGCGCAGATCCCAGCAATGGACTTCACCACCCACCCCGAGCTCAGTGGGAGCAAAAGCAGCGGGACTCTAGAGCTCCAGACTCTCTTAGACACCGCACTACGGGTGGCAGAACAAACATTCGGATTGCCAAATGAGGGCGACTTGGTCCATCGCTGCCGCTGTCTGGAGGAAGCTGGATGGCAACGGATTTATCGACAGACAGAAATGGGGTCAAACAATCTCGGGCGTTCGAATTGGGCTTTAGCGGATTGGGTGGCGGCAGATACCGCATTGGACATGCGCCACATGAGATTAGTGGAAAGTTTGGTCGCACTGATAGAGGCACCGATTCCCGAAGCTCCAACGATTGAACAGTTGGCAGAAAGAGCCTTACTGTTATTTGATGCTGGAGAACGTATCCAGGGGAAGGGGTTGCCCTCACGACCGCAGTTGGGATGGAGACGGGCCGAGATTACCGTTGGCCAGCCTATTTGGATCGGCGATCGTTGGGGGGAGTGTGGGCTGGACCCACGGCAATTGAAAGCGGCTGTTGTACAGTTGACGCGGGAGCTTCAGGTTGCCATGGAATCGCTGTTGGAAATACCTGAAGCAGAAGAAAGCCATTCTTAGAAACTAGCAGTGTTGTAAACCAATTTTAGTGCTCGTGTCGAGTACTCGTGGTTGAGTTCATCCTCAACGAAATCAGTTTGCCCATGACCGAGAAAAAGAACGAGAGATAAGGTAGACCTAACGAACGAAACTATCGTTATGAAACCTCAGAGAACGGGTTCAACTCGGTTAGATTTCGAGCGGGCACACCCCAAGCTCAGAGGAAAGCAACCTGCGCATAAGAAAGGTCGAAAACAGTCGATGCCAGCGCATTCTGCTAAAGGTGAAAGCGGTACTTTTTTCTGTTGGTTACGTGGGAGTTTTAGCATCGCTGGCGAGCAGATCCTGTTTCAAGTAGAGGGGACTGAGAGTCCTATCGAGGTCGAAGTAACGGGACGCTTCAGGAAGTGGCTATCGCAGCAGGGAGGCAAGCTACCGATGGAGCCAGTTTGGGTTTCGGGATGGCCGTCTGTTCAGAGGGGTAAGTTGGCCACCTTGAAGCCGAAATCCTGCTTCAAGCCCACCTCCACGGGAATCAAAGAAATGTGGTACTTCTGGGGCGATATTGATGGCGATGTGATGAAAGTTCCTAGTATTCGTTTCGATACTGTTTATCTACACAGCATTCCGGGGCTTTCCCAGATCGTCCCCGAACCGGGACGCTATCAATTAGAGCTAATTAGGAGTGGGTTAGATGTCGTCCCCCTCAGGGCCGACAAGCAACAGCAGCCATTACCTCCTCCACCGGGAAGCTAGATGAAGGCCAGGAGGTTAGGAGCGTTTAGCGATCGCTCCAGGTTACAGACTGAGAGGCATCGCTCCGATCCCAGAACCAGCAGCATTCAGAATTCGCCGCATCGTAAATACAAAGCTTGATTGAATTCGACAGTACTACTACAGCTAGTTTTAAGCTCAGTGACAAGAAAAGTCATAAGCATTTTATTGTTACTTCACGGTACTTTATGTAGGCTTTGAAAGCCTTATACTGAAGGGTACACCAGAACAGCAAGTCCCCACTGAGATACCAGATCTAACAGTTTTTTCTATCTCAGTACAGTCCAGCTAGCATCAAAAAAATTTGCAATAAAACCGTAAAATTGACATGATTGTCATGATATAAGAAATCAGCTTGAAACACATCTAGATAGAGCTTGCAAGAGTTGCTTTGCAATTGCTGGAACAGAGGAACGAATCGAGATCGGTTTAGGCTTTATGCCATCGGCTTGGGCAGTCGAAAATCCTGCATAGAGAGAGTGAAGCGCTTGTATATTAATTCTGAGAAAATTTATGAGTACTGATTGGGGCATAACTTCTCAGAAAGAAGAAGATGGAGATTCTACATTGCTGAATCAATCTCTAGTCGAAACGGGCACTACAGATCGTGACCGTTTGAAGCAAACCCTCTTACTTATTGCCGCTGTCTGGTTTGCAGGACTTGTAGGACATTTCACACCTCTCAAAGAATGGGGCGCTCTCGCGATCTACCTTATCGGAAGCATCGCACTCGCGCTTTGGAGAGGGAGACGTTTCGGCGAATGGAGGCAACTATTCATCACCCATTATGGCCTTAAGCAATCATTGCTATGGGGTGGAATCATCGGCACAGTTCTCTTCTTGATGAGCCTTTTCAATATTGAGCAGATGAAAACCGCCGAAATAGCTCAGATGCAAACTGACGCAATGGCGGACTTACTCATCGACTACAAATCTCTACTGTTCTTGCCCCTATTGATTGTGGCGGAGGAGTTTCTCTGGCGAGGATTATTACTCTCGTCCCTTCTCGCTCGTGGTTTTGACAACGGTACAGCAATTGCGATCGCGACCCTTTGTTTTATTCTCAATCATTTTGCCGTTGCCCCCGTCGAGCTAATGGAGCGCTTGATGATGGCACTGATGGGTTTGCCGCTCGGCGTCATCAATGGGTACTTAACAATAAAGACCCAAAACTTGTGGGGCGGAGTGCTCGTTCACTTCATCACGATGTTGGCGATGTTGCTCGCTATTATCCTGATGTGAAAGCCCCCGTACATTTCAAAAGCATATCTAATCGAGTAGAGAGAAAAAACAAACCAGGATAATTGAGGATGGAAAAAAACGAGATCTTTGGGAGTGGTCGGAACTCATGCCCCAAGCACCCGGCTCTTCTTGCCCCTGTTGGGGTAAGACTTAATTAATGACAGTTGACCCACTAGTTGAAACTTCTCTATCCGATTGTTCTGGATAGTTGAAGTGGACAGAGATCTGAGTATCGGGATGAAAGCTATGTTTGATCGGGCACATCCCCGAGGCCCTCTCCAACTTGACGCAATCTGCCTCAGACATTTTTCTTGGCATGGTAAACGTTAAATCGATTGCCCCGATGCGCTTAACCGGCTTATCCGTCATCGAGATTTCTGTGTCTACTTGGGTATCTGAAATGTCCAATTTGTCTCGCCGAGCCACCATTCCCATCGAGAAAAGCATACAGCTTACCAATCCTGCGCCTACCAGTTCTATAGGTGACAGTTCTTCCCCCTTACCCCCACTGGAAGAACAGGCGGAAGCCACCGTTTTCCCATGCGTTGCTTGCAACGTCGTGCAATGCTGTATCCCATCATAAGTCGTTCGCAGCTTGCTCATCGTTCCCTCCAATTCTGATAAAAGAAAATAATGTCCCCGCAGGTCCAAAATTCAGTTTATCTATCTTCGAATTCCAAGTCCTTTTACCCATCTCTTGTAAAACGTCAGGGTAGCCATGGTTATATGATAGTAGAGAAAGTTGAGGAACTTGTGGGGCTTTGAAGGATTAATCAGGGTTGAATTGACCCTGCATAAACCAAATATACTGGTCAATACAATTACAAGGGAAATTGTTTAAAATTTATAGGGTGTATCACAAGATTTATCAAAAGCACTAGCTACAGTGTTTCAAAAGCTTATTAGAACACTGTGGGAAGCGTATGTACTCAAACTTTGCAAGACTACCATCAGTCGAAAGGAGACGATGTAGAGGATACAGTGTAAGCTGATGGTGTATCATTTTTCGATCGCTTCGCGTGGACAAGATTAACAACTAAAGTTAGATCGTAAGTATCAGTAAATTGTGAAGGAGAGACAATTCCATGCTGACCTTTCATACGATCCTGGAACCGGAAGAACATTGGGAGGACCTCTTAGAAAAAGAGGTAATTTACCTGGGGGATGAGGCCCCTCCGGTTGAGATTGTTGCGATGCCAGAGGGGATGGCCTCGGGCCGCACCAGCATTAGTATGAGACTGGATTTGCCCGATGGTCGGGTGGTGATTGTGGAGACGGCGTTGCATGAGTTAGCGAATGCGGTGCGGACAATTCAAGAGCGATTTGGTGAATAGCTCTCATGTTGGTAGGACTGTTTCATAGGGATTGTTAATTTCACTGAAAATCGCAAAAGAAAGCACTACTTTTCTGAGAAAGGAACGAGGTACTGATGTCCGCGGCTGCATTCAGAGTGGAAGCGTAATATACCCATGGAATGAGTAGTGTCTTAGTTTATAAGTTTAGGTTTGACTAATTCCAGATTGAGCATAAATACATTCTAAAGGCTGATTAATTTATTCCGCTGAATTTCAGATTAAATGGTCGATACTTTAGAATATATTATGCTTAGTTGGTGAGGTTAAAGTCCATCTATCATGTTCCTGCCAACATTTCCACAAACACCTTGATTCATACTGATGGATACACCATCGATTACCGGATCGAAAAATTTGACAATCCGAGCGGGGTAGCTAATGCTAATTCATCGACAGTGCAGGCAATTATTGACTAACTTGACCATATTTTATGGATTACAAGAGCCCTTTTCCTGTTTTTTTCACTCACCTATCCTATCGATTGTGCAATCTATCTGAGCCATTCAGCTTTATCAATACGTTCCCAAGGAAGATCTGGATGGACTTGCCCGAAGTGCCCACAAGCCGCCACATATTGGTAAAATCTGCCACCCCGCTCTTGAGGCAATTTGCACAGTCCGAATTGAGCTCCGATCGCTGCTGGACGAAAGTCGAAATGCTCGTTCACCAACTCTACCAGGGCCTCGTCAGAAATCTTGCCAGTACTGAAGGTGTCCACAACAATACTGACCGGACGAGCCACCCCGATGGCATAGCTCACCTGAATCTGGAACTTGTCCGCCAAGCCAGCCGCCACAATGTTCTTGGCAACATACCGACAAGCGTAAGCCGCACTGCGATCAACCTTTGTAGGATCTTTACCAGAGAAGGCACCGCCCCCGTGGCGAGAATATCCACCGTAGGCGTCATCGAAGATCTTGCGACCTGTTAAACCAGAATCCCTCTGAGGACCGCCAATCACAAACTTTCCAGTTGGGTTGACCAGAATGCAGGTTTCATTTGTCGGTCTGATGTCCAACCCTTCAAATGCAGGGGCGATCGTGGACTCGCACAAATCATTGCGGATGCGAGCCTGGACATCAGCGTTATCGGTCAACTCGTCAATGGTTTCGCTGTGCTGGGTGAAAATCACAATGGTGTCGATGCCGACGGGTTTGCCGTCCTCGTACACAACAGTGACCTGGGCTTTTCCATCAGGCCCAAGATAAGGTAGCGTGCCTTTTTTGCGAACTTCAGCTAATTTGCGGGTGAGCCGGTGGGCAACGCTGATGGGTAACGGCATCAGTTCGGGAGTTTCGTTACAGGCAAAACCAAACATTTGCCCCTGGTCTCCTGCCCCCACGAAATCAAATACGTCCTCACTACCGCTACGATTTTCCAACGCCACATTTACCCCTTGGGCAATGTCAGGGGACTGTTCGTCAAGTGCAATCAACACAGCACAACTGTTTGATGCAAACCCATTGCTGGAATTGGTGTAACCAATCTCTGCAATCTTGTTTCGAACCAATTGGGTGTAATTGACATGAGCTTGGGTGGAAATTTCCCCCGTCACCAGCACTAACCCAGTATTCACCACCACTTCTGCAGCTACCCGGCTAGCAGGGTCGGTAGTTAACAGAGCATCGACAATAGTATCGGAGAGCTGATCGCAGATTTTGTCGGGATGACCTTCTGTTACAGACTCGGATGAGAAGAGGTATCGTTTATTTTGCATTCTCCTCCGCTCAGTTTGGGTTAATAGAATATCGCAAAGGAACGGTTCAATGGTAAATCACTCTTTTGATCAATTATCAAAGCTCCAATCCCCACCAATTCAGCTTTGGTAAGTATTAACCTCTATTCAAAATGTTACTCTTAAGCCAACAGATTTGAACCAGACCTGCTGCCTTGAGTGTTAGTTGGAACTAAACTCAGCCCCGATCGTGATTTGTTATAAAGATCCTGTCAATAATATAACCTCTAGATTGTTTGTTTGAATTATTGAGGTTGGTAAATGTTACAAATTACAGCATGTTTTACGATCCTTAAGCAATTGCCAAGAAATCAGGCGAGAATATAGATGTAGCTTGGTTTATAGCTATGAAACAAGATTATGAATATGCAACTGCTGGCATGCTCACAGCCATAGGGCTTGGTGTCTTCGCTGTTGTCTTAATTTTAGCAGTGCTCCTCTAAACTTCTAGAAAAGGAAGCGTTGCATACCGAGATGATAGGGGGAGATTTTTGGGTATAGAGGATGATTGGTGTTGAGGAAATTACTTCTGTGATTTTTTTTGAGTATAAGGGTTATATTTTTTTAGATTCTCGCCGTTAGATCTGTCATATTTAGTAATGTTTTCAAGGAGTCTTCAAATAAGATTCGGAGTCACTCTATCAAAATTCTACCTGGGGATCGCGTCAAAGTAGAGCTATCTCCTTAGGATTTGAGCAGCATGAGGATTCCCTGCCGCTTGCGGAAATAGTCAGCAGGTAATCGAATGAATTGAATTTCCTAGACAAGCTTAAAACCTGTAGAACTTATTCGAGCAGAAGGGAGATGATTTGAATGCATGAATTCCTATTAAGGATGTCATTCTACTTTAAGACCTGTATCCAATTCTTTATTGAATTATAGATTTTGAGACGAAAGTATTCTTGCCATTAGAATGGTTGTTACTTAGGGAGTAGATTCAATGTCTACCTACATTATTCTCAGTCGGTTTTCTCCTCAGGCATTTGAGAAGCCTGAAGATTTCAAGCAAATAGCAGCTACAGTTTCTGAAAAAATTAAGAGCGATTATCCTGGAGTCCACTGGAAAGGAAGCTATGCAACAATGGGTCGTTTTGATGTGGTAGACATTGTGGAGGCAGACGATCCGAAACAAGTCGAGATGGCAGCCATGGTTATTCGTGGATATGGGAATTCGACCACAGAAACATTATTGGCAACACCGTGGAGCGAATTCTTAGAGATGCTCTAGACTCTTAGAAAGAATGAATCGATTTCTGCGGCTTCGTTGCATCTAGCTCTCTACATACCGCCGCTTTTAGCGGCAGCAATGGCGTCTCGGACAGACTGACTAATTTCTGTGGGAATGTCACCTTCTTTGAGTGCCAAGAATCCCTGAATAATCAGGTCGCGGGCTTCCTCTTCACTCATCCCGCTTGCCATCAAGTACGACAGCTTCTCCTGGGCGATCGCCCCTACGGATGCCTCGTGAGAGAGCTGCAATCCGATGGTAGTCGCTTCGAGCTTAGGGACAGCAACAATTTCTCCTTCTTCGGTTAACTGTAGTCCGTCGCAACCGGCAAATCCCTTCGCCCCCTTCGCTTGCCCCACAATTGTGGGGGTTGTCGCAATTCGACCGCCAGCAGAAACCGCGCGACTAATCAATTCGGCAGATGCCCCAGTTCCTTGGAGGTAAGCTCGTCCTCCTAACCTGAAACTCGATCCCGGTGGCGCAAAAATGACCGAACGTTCTTGCAAGCAGCCGTTCTCGTCAATCAACGATTTAGGGTCCGATTCGTATATCTTGACGGGCGTTAGCAGGAGGTGAGTCAAGAGGCGCTTGGCGTTCTTACCAATCTGAAGGGCCTCGAAGCAATGCACTTCCAGGTGGCTCTCCCATCGTTCGATGGTGGTTGTGCGCAGCGTCCCTCCATCGGCAATGTAATACTCGCCCAGACAGATGTGGCGTCCGGTATGGACATGCGGTTCTACAGTCGCGCCAGTGATGAGTTCGAGTTCGGCATTCTTTTCTACAATCGTGATGTTGTGCACGTACTGCCTAGCCTGAGGTGTACGGAGCATCATGCAAGCCTGTACGGGTAGCGAAACTTTTTGGCCTTCAAAGACGCGGATAAAGTGGCCGACTGGCGGACCGACTTGCTCGGCCACTAATTTGGTGTATGGGTTCTCGTCTGGATCGATGAGTCGAAAGAGCAGATCCTGAACCCATGGATAGAGGTCCAGCGCCCTCTGTAAAGGCAAAACTTCCAGGCGATCGCTGTGGGCGAGAGAACAGAGAATTTCTTGGTCGGACAGCAAAAAACTGCCCGAACGCCGATCTAGAGTCTGAAAGCCGACCTTACTCAGTTGGGACCATTCTTCGTCGGTCAAGATGGGTAGTTGTTGAAGGTCTTTTTGCCGATTCCTCATAAAGTCCTCCCGCTGTTGAGCTGGTGCGATGAGGCTGACCGGTTCGCTTCCCCGCCGTAACCGTACGCTTGAATTTCCTCGAAAAGCTGTCGGGGGTCGCCGGACCGAATAATCCTGCCGTCACGCATAATATGGCCCTGACTTGCCTGAATGTCGTTAAGGATGAAACCGGTATGCGTCACGATTAGTGAAGAGGGTCGCATAGCCCGATCCGAAAGTTGGTTTGGGCTACTACACAAGCGATTGATGGCTGCTGCAACGGTAGCGATATGTTCCAGATCGACCCCCGATTCTGGCTCGTCAAACAGGCAAAGGCGAGGATGTTGCGCGAACAATTTCAGTATCTCCCATCGCTTGATTTCGCCGCCAGAGAATCCGACATTGATTTCACGCTGGAGAAAGGGGGCTAAATCCAATGAAGCAACTTCTCTGCGTAACTCGGGAGTGTCACCTCCGAGGGCCTTGAGAAAGTCGATGAGCCGGACTCCTTTGATGGAAGGGGGGCGTTGAAACGCTATGCCGATCCCCAAACGGGCTATCTCGTCTGTCACTAGGCGATCGATGCGCTGTCTCGCAAACCAAATCGCTCCGTGCGTGACTCGATAAGGGGGCAGAGCCATGATTGCAGATAGAAGCGTGGACTTACCAGAGCCGTTGGGGCCGAAAAGGATGTGGATTTCTCCTGCCTCAATCGCCAGGTTGACTCCCTGCAAGACTGGTCGATCTCCCACCACCACATTCAGATTCTTAATCTGAAGGAGAGGGGATTGCATGTTTTCCTCTGTATCAACACTGTTAACTGGGAGAGGGGGATCGATGAACGGCAGCATTCAGATTCACATCGGTACTTCTGGTTGGAGCTATCCTCACTGGAGCCAGACTTTCTACCCCAAGCGCTTGCCTCAAGGAAGTTGGCTTAAATTTTATGCTGAAAGATTCGATACTGTAGAAATCAACAACACCTTTTATCGATTGCCAGAAATCGAGACTTTCGAGAAATGGTGTCAGCAAGCCCCTGAAAACTTTGTATTCTCTATCAAAGCGAGTCGCTATATTACTCATTATAAAAAATTGAAGAATACGAAAGATTCGCTGTCTATCTTTTTAAGTCGAATAGAGTACTTAGGAGAAAAGTTGGGGCCTATTTTGTTTCAGCTACCGTCCCGCTGGCACTGCAACTACGCTCGCTTGCAAGACTTTCTGGCTATATTGCCAAGTCATTATCGATATGCCTTCGAGTTCCGAGATATCACTTGGCTCCAGCCTCAAACCTACGAGCTGTTGAGGAGAAATGGCGCTGCATTCTGTATCTACGACTTAGAAGGCCAGGTTTCCCCCATGGAGGTGACGGCTGATTTCATTTACATGAGGCTGCATGGGCCTCGTGAAGCATACCGAGAAACTTATGAGGAGCCCGCTCTGAATGACTGGGCCAAGAGAATTGCAGCATGGACCGGACAAGGAAAGGAGATATTTTGTTACTTCAACAACGATGAAAGAGGATGTGCCCCAAAGGATGCTTTGCGCTTGAAAGCAATGGTTGAGAAGGTGAAGTAAATTCAAGTCAATCTTGGTTTAACGCTTCTCGAAACGCCCAGTTTTTTCAGCTAGGTGAATGCAAAAGATAACCGCTTGTGGCGAAGGTTGGTATTCCTTTCCTTGTTGAAGTGCCTCTTCGCCGTGGGACAGGTTTGCAGTGGAACTCGCGAGCAGCGGCATGACCCGCTCGATCAGCTGACCCATCGCTTTCTGACCTGCCTCGCCCTGCAGCTCTTCGTACCTTCCCCAAGCAATAACGCTGCGCCAATTGGCCAAATTGTCCACCTGCTCGACCTCGAAGCAAACCGCTGGGTTTTTGCGCATCATCTCGATCTTCATCCCTGCCCTACTGTGGCAGATGACTCGTTCGCCATCGTAAGCGTAGGTAATCGGCACGACGTAGGTTCGGCCATCTGCATGGCAGCCGATTCGGCCCAGCACCTGGGAGTGCAATACCTGCTCGATTTGCACTGAGTTCAAGGAAGCAAGCACCGTTCATCCTCCATGTCTCTTCGCGGATAGCATTACAGAAATCCCCACACTAGAGAGAAGGGGAGCTAGCTTGTTTCTGCAACCACTCCAAAACGCGCTCGGGCATTGTGTCCCGATTGGCTCGGGTTACCTCCCACAGCAAGGTATCTTGCCTCTGCTTCACTTCGGCAATCGGGCCAGTCCCTCTCACGGCAATGGTAGCAACGACCGTCTTGTTGCTCCCCAACAGAGTGCAGAGTGCTTCTACGAAGCGTTGGGACAAACATTCCATTTTGCCGATCTCGTCCACTAGGTAGATCGTCACATCTGGGTTCACGGCAAGGGCAGCTGCCGCTACGCCATCAATGGCAGCCACATCAACGCCATACTTCCCAACTCGGTTAAGTTTTGGGAAATCTACATAGGCGATCGCTCGCTCCGAACCATCGAACGTTTTCAGACGAAATCCCCGACGCTCTCCTCCCTCGCGGATCTCTTCCGTGTAGAAACCTGCTAGGCGATCGCTACTCAAGCGCTCGCCTACCTTGCGGATAACCGTTGTTTTGCCCACACCGGGAACGCCGGAGAGGAGTAGGACATGCGGACTGGACACGGAACTTTAACTATCCCCGCAGACTTTCTCGATCTTGCTAGCGTTGAAACAGAATGCACCAGGCTCGATGACCTGGAATCTGGCAATGGTACAAGCAACTACAGCCTACGCGCCAAGGGATTTCGCACCTGCATATCTCCGATTGCTAGACAGTGGCGAACTGGCAAAGCGCGAGGAACTGGCCTACCATCACCTGGAAAATTGCGATCTCTGTGCCCGCTACTGTCGCGTGAACCGACGCGAAACTACCAAGGGCGCCGTGTGTCGCACGGGGGAGCGTGCCGTCGTGTACAGCTTTGGCCCCCACCATGGCGAAGAAAAACCTTTGCGGGGATGGAACGGCTCGGGCACAATCTTCTTTAGCTGGTGCAATCTCCGGTGCGTCTTCTGCCAAAACTGGGAGATTAGTCACAAGGGTTTGGGGCGAGAGGTCGAATTGACTGAGCTCGCCGATATGATGCTGTCACTCCAATCCCAGGGATGTCACAACATTAACTTGGTTTCCCCCAGTCACGTCGTGGCACAGATTATTGGTGCAGTCCGTAGAGCAGCTGAGCAGGGCTTGCATCTTCCGCTGGTCTACAACACCGGTGGCTATGACAGCCCGGAGGCCCTAGCGCTACTGGAGGGCATTGTGGATATCTATATGCCTGACGTGAAGTATGGCGATTCGGCGATCGCCCTCAAGTACTCCAAAGCACCGAACTACGTTGAAGTCAGCCAGGCTGCAGTCCGAGAGATGCACCGTCAGGTGGGAGATTTAGTGCTTGACGAACGAGGGATCGCCCAA
>JBFRWN010000067.1:0-7617 GCA_051439605.1 Synechococcus sp. | reverse complement strand
CTCCCCAACCGTCCGAAGACGAGCGTATGGAGGGCGAACGGGAAGAACAGAGCGAAGCACCTCAGAAAGACTCCGCAACGTTGCCCGACGAGTTTGCAATCGCCCCCAAGATGGTGGCGATCGATCCGACCCTACTGAACTTTGCCCTCTTAACTCGACGCCGCAAAGGTAAAGCGGGCGGCCGCAACCTAATCTTTTCACAAGATCGGGGTCGTTACGTCAAACCCATGTTTCCGAAGGGGGACGTGCGACGGATTGCGGTGGACGCCACGCTGCGGGCAGCCGCTCCGTACCAAAAGTCGCGCCATCTGCGACGTCCCGGACGCCAAGTGATTATTGAAGAAGATGACTTGCGGGTGAAACGGTTGGCCCGTAAGGCGGGTGCGCTGGTGATTTTTGTGGTGGATGCATCGGGTTCGATGGCACTCAACCGGATGGAGTCTGCCAAGGGATCAGCCCTGAAACTGTTAGGGGAGGCCTACAAGCATCGGGACCAGATCTCATTGATTGTTTGTCGCGGGGAGCGGGCTGAGGTGTTGTTGCCCCCGACCCGCTCGATTGTTGCAGCTCGCCGTCGTTTGGAACAGCTACCCTGTGGCGGTGGTACCCCACTGGCCCACGGTTTAGCGCAGGCAGTGCGGGTGGGATGTAATGCCCGCCAGAGTAAGGACATCGGCCAGGTAGTAATTGTGGCCATCACAGACGGTCGCGGAAATATCTCACTGTCGAGATCGGTCGGTCAAGACGTATCGGACGCAGAGCAGCCCGATATCAAACAGGAACTGCTGGATATTGCAACCAGAATTCGCGCTCTAGACATGCAGCTATTGCTCATTGACACTGAGCGCAAGTTTGTATCTGCAGGGTTTGCACGAGAACTAGCTCTGCAGGCGGACGGGAACTACTTTTTTCTGCCCAGAGCAACGGATGAAACAATCGCTTCAATGGCACAGGAAGCTATTTCATCCTCCATCTGAAAGAAGGAGGATATCCCCACAAGAGCTGAATAGATCCGCGCTATTGAATTGCCAAAATATTAATTTGACTGTAGGCCTGTACCCAACTTTTAGATAATTTCCGAAGGGAAATCATGCATACCTAATCTGCTGTGGAGGTCTAAGTTCAAAAGCTAGTTAGTTGTCCGAAAGAACTTAGCTTTACTTCTGAACTATTCTTGAAGAGGACATTGCAGAGAATTCGCTCGCTGCATTCCATAGAAGCATCATTTGAATGGAGAGCGTCAGCGGATCCAAGAATGGAGTTAGAAGAATCCGCTACGCCCTCAACCTGCTAAACCACTGTCGTCAATGCTGCCACAGCATCGTTCATAAAGGCAGCACCATTAGACTGAGCAATAAATTCACCGTAGTCTGCAAGGTTATCCAGCCCTAAGACTGTCAAAACAATTTCAGCTGCCAACCAAACAGAGAGGTTGAGTAGCAACTTTTTCCATCTCAGTCCACTGACCATAATCCAAAATTCCGAGCTAAAAATACTGTTTATGCCCGATCGCAATTGAGAGTGCGGAAATACTAGGCCAAAAGTCCCAGCCGCTTGCCATTATCACGAGCCAAACGAATCCAGTTTTGACGCCGGGTACGGTCAATACCCAAACGATTGCAAATGTTGGTGATTGTGCGGGAATGCAATGCAATAGCTTGGCCGCGCAGCTTGATAAATTCTTTCTCCCCCATGAACTTACGAGTGAAGATGACAATAGGAGCAAACATTTTGACTCTCCTGACAATCGCTATGAAGACTTGAAGAAGTTCGATATTTGACTAGTTGTGAACAGGAAATGACTAGCGCGCGAAACAAGCGTTTCAAGTGGGCTAGGCCTGTCTCCTGTTAAGCATTGTAAACATAAAGTAACAGAATGTAAACATTACTTGACGAAGCTGGTGGTTTGCCCTGAGGCATTCCTCAGAGTTCACCGACGACCTGTTGTGCTATCCCCTCACTGATATGACTTCTCAGCCGCGATCGTTCGTTTGCTGCGTTGAGCGATCGCCGCGAATCGCGAACCTGCTAAGCACTGAATGACCTGTCCCCATTGCCAATCCCGTAAATCAGCTCCTGTCAAACGCACCACTACCCTCGGCTCACTGTATTTCATTACCGCAGTCGTTCCCGTTCCTCAAATGAACCTGTCGAAACTCCTTTTCATTTCCTCGCGGTGTCCATCGACTTTCGCTGGCAAGTATTGATGTATCGGTTGAGCTGCTAGCTCAGCCTTCGGGAGGTTGTCGAATGTTGTCCACGTCACAGTTAAAGGTTCACCATCAGGCAGTCAGAGATTGAGTGAAACGGTTTTCCCCTATCTCGATCGTGTAGTCGAGAAGTTTATGCAAAGGGAACGTCAACCGGAACTGGTTACTTCACACCGAACGTCCCCAGGTTAGGACCTCCAGCAATAACTCAGCAGGATAGCGCCCTGCTTAACTAGCCGTTTTTAGAGCCGTTAGGATTTTGGATGCTATCTGTTACGCAGACTGATCTAGATAAAGGTTCCAGAAGACTTGTGAAACTTCTGGATCGATATGGTGGGGCACATACCGATTGCAGTTGACTAACCTCGTCTCTGCTTCGAACAGTTGTTTTGACCAGTACTTTTCTTCTTCTTGGGGTAGGCCTATTGAAAGAAGCTTAATCGCTATCGCTCTTCTACTTGTCCAAAACTCCAGGTCTTCTTGACCGATGTATGGATTATTTCGTTCCTGGTTCATAAGCCCAAGACCTTTTCAAAGCTGCAAATGCCTCTAATGTAAACAAATGAAACAGATTTTCACACCGAGTACGCTTGAAAGATGCAGGTCATCTGTAAGCGGGCTGACTAACAATCTTGGGGCGCCCTCGCTCAAGGGGCACATCTGTTTATCCCGCCTCTTGAAACAAAACACAAGGGGGTTATCTATGCGAGCCTTGTAACGGTCAAGGAACCGACCTGCTTGTTGTGCCGCTGTAGATGATGCGATCGCTCCCCGGATCGAACGTTACCTGAAACTCGCCGCTGCTTTGATACTGTCGTAACCTTTGCCATTTACTCAGCAGACCCTAACCAATCGGATCGAAGCTCCTTGCGTATATAGGCTGTATCCTCTGCCGCTCTAGCAAGACAGTGAGTTCTGCAAGAGTAATGAATAGAGACGGAATCAAAACTTCCATGGTTGAGGCGGTACCCTCTATTGCCAACAGAAAAAAGCCGTACATTGATCATGACGGCTCAAGGAAGGTATAAATTTTGTATACTAAATAGGAGATGTGCTCAGTATAGTCAAAGTCTTGAATCAACTAGACAGTGTTGATTTAACTTAATCAAAAAGCGCGTTGGAACTTCATTTGAAGCCTTTCTAAATGCTTTGAAAACTAATAGGCCACTAATATAGCTGCTATAATTCCATTTGAGCATGGTTTTAGGCGAATGGTTATTTGGCTAGTATGACGATTTATGTCATTAAAGTATTAGTTTGTTATCCGATCTCCGAATCCAATACCTCGTACACAATCTGATTCGAGAGGTCAGCGATGTCAATTTATATAGGAAATCTTTCTTTCCGAGCTACAGAGGATGATGTAAGAGCTGTTTTTGCGGACTACGGTTCTGTCAAAACAGTTAAGTTGCCAACCGATCGCGAAACGGGACGCATGCGCGGTTTTGGTTTCGTGGAAATGGAGTCTGAAGCCGAAGAGACAGCGGCCATAGAAGCCCTGGATGAAGCGGAGTGGATGGGTCGTAGTCTCCGGGTGAATAAGGCCAGGCCCCGGTACTGAAGCAAGATTTTCTGGCCGTAGATGGTGAGATACCAAACTTCTTAAGGTGTCGCTTATTTTTCAGTTATTCATCAATCTGAGGATTAGCAAATTAAGGAACAGGAGTTTCTCCCTGGCCCTTAATTTGTTAACTGATGTTGATTTTAAAAGGGGCTAGAAAGAAAAATTAGAGAGGAAATTATCATATGGCTCAAGTATTTGTTGGTGAAGAGGAACACATAGAATCTGCCTTACGGCGTTTTAAGCGATCGGTTTCTAAAGCAGGTATTTTTGCCGATCTGAGGAGGACTCGTTACTTTGAGTCACCTGCGCAAAAGCGTCTTCGTAAAGCAAAGTCAAGAATGAGAAATCGCCAAAAGTCTGGTCGACGTTGAAGAGATGGCAGAGCTTAGGCACTCAGAAATCCAGTCGAACTGATTTCTATTTAATGTAGAGAGTATGGATTCCTGGTAGCTTAGTCAATAATTTGATTAGTCTTGTTTGTGAGAATCTAATTAATTGATAAAAAGCACAGCCATTTCGTACTCTCAGACCGCCTAAATATTCTTAGACTTTCTACACTATTTATAGAGAGAAGACCAATAACTGCAAAATTTAAATAGCTTTTTCATCTGTAAGAGCTTGTTATCTTGTCGATCGCCTCAGGCTGTTCTATTGAGTGGTTTCGCACTCCATAAGCGAACGTAAAGCAAGGGAAACGACAAAAACCTTGCACCAAGTATATATTCAAAAGGAAATAAACAATTTGAGAGCCACTTACTTCCCTGACGTCGTTCTCCTTCGGGAGTAATTCATGAGATAAACAGCAAAATCTTCACTATGGTTTGAACTTTCAAAACTCTGAGTGCTGAGTTCGAAAGACTCATTTGTTTATTTGAGATACAACTCAATTATCGAGGCATCCCCTAGAATTTCTAATAATCTTTACGAATCTTTGTCAGAACACTGCTGTTTAAGTATGGTTTATAGTATGGGCTTTTTATTACAATTCAGAGCTCACCTAGATATTGAACAGCGGTAATGGATGGCAACCAGGGCCAAGAGGTTGTTTGAGATCGGGGTTGCAGATGTCACGAAAAGGCAAAGTAGTGGATTAGCATGCAAATCGACAGGTTCATCAAAGCTTCACCCGATACCCAGAAGGCTTTCCCTGTTTGTTCACTCTCCTTCAGGATGGTTCCTTCTCGCAGATTAATACGGTTCCTTTCTCACCCTTAGTAATGCGCAATTCTTCGTCGAGATAAATTAGCTCGAGACTACCCTTAGGCGAGCGCTTCATTTCAAAAGAGAGTTGTCCTGTTTCGGCATCAAATCCTTTTGAGGGAACTATCCCAAACATCAACCTCAAGAGCATTCTCGCCATTCGTTCTTTGAAGGCGAGATTTAACTGGTTTGATTGACTGCCAAACAAAGTTCTCCAAGCTTCTAAATCAGTTTGCTCTGTTGGGCTGAGGGAGCCACCTGTAAACCATACCTGCAGGTGGTTCTTGTCCTGGGGTTGGCATAAACCCATATTGCGAATAATTCCCTCGATAGGAGGAAATAGTTCGTCAATGGTAGAGAATTCAACAACAATATCGTGAGTTCGCTGGTTGCCTCTACCTACAGGAAAAACCGGTTGTTGGACTTTATTGAGGACAACTTCCAAATCGGTGGGTTGGAACATGTTAAATGCTAGGCGGCCAAGAGAATAAATGCACTTACCATCATCTCGCTGGAGCTTTCCCGGAAAATTTGGTGCGCTGATTAAACGCCAATTGCCGTCAAGTAGGGTGTCCTCATAAGCCGGAGCTGCGGATGGATTCATATGCGACAGTGTCTCGATCGCTGCTACCACTTCCTCGTGCTGGGTGTTACCCGCACGAGCACCTAAAATTCTGCGCAACTCGGCTTTTTCCACTTCACGAGTTGGCTCTTTCGTACCCATACTTCCTCGCTAGGGGACCCTGTATTTGGCCTACCCAATCCTAGCCAGCTCGATGGCAAAACGTTGAACAGAGTTAATCGGGCTAAAATATTAAGAAATGTAATGTATCTCTTTGTGCTGTTCCAGTCGGGGAAATTCCATGAATTCTGCTGTGACTAACCTTTCTCAAACGATTGCTTCGGACAACTTACCGACAGGGGAAGAGGAACAAGCAGTAATTCCTGCTGGTGGGGAGGATCGATCGCGATTTGATTGGCAGGAAGTCTGGTACCCTGTCGCTTATTTGAAGGATTTGGATCGGGGTAGTCCGACTCGCTTTACGTTGCTAGGTCGAGACTTAGCGATCTGGTGGGATCGTCACGGAGAAGCTTGGCGAGTCTTTGAAGATCGCTGTCCCCATAGACTGGTTCCCTTATCTGAAGGGCGAATTGCAGATGACGGTTTGTTGGAATGCCCGTATCACGGTTGGGCGTTTTCAGGTGACGGACAGTGCGATCGCATTCCTCAACAGCCTGACGGAAACTCGGCAGAACAGTCCAATCGAGCATGTATTGCGGCTTTTCCGGCTAAAGAGCAACAGGGCATGCTCTTCGTTTACCCCGGCCAACCTCAGAACGCAGCTAAAGTCGAGATTCCAACGGTCGATGCTTTAGAGGAGGATGCAGACGACTGGGTTTGCATCGATACCTTCAGGGATTTGCCTTACGATGCCCTAACCCTGTTAGAAAATGTACTGGATTCCAGTCACATTCCTTTTACCCATCACCGTTCCGTGGGGAATCGGTCTAATGCCTCCCCTGTCGACGTTGAGGTGCTGCAGTCAGATCGGCAGGGATTTCAAGGATTTTGGGAAGAAGGTCCGCGAAAAGGGACACTTGGCAGTCAAAGGACGCGCTTTATTGCCCCTGCTTTGATGTGGCACGATCTGACATCCAAACAATTTGGTAGGACTCTCACCGTGGTATATGCCACTCCTATTCGCAAAGGAGAATGCAGAATTTTTGCACGGTTTCCGTTCAAATTCTCCTCTAAATTGCCCGGTATCTTCATTAAGCTGACTCCCCGCTGGTTTTCTCATATTGGGCAGAATCGCGTCCTCGAAGACGATCAGATCTTTCTGCATTTGCAAGAGCGAGCCCTCGAACAGTTGGGCGGGAACTCCGAGTATGCAAAGGCCTGCTTTCTGCCAACTAAAGCAGATACCTTAGTGCTCGAACTGCGAAAGTGGGTGGATTACTTCAAAGCCGATCCATTTCCCAACGTCCCTTTGCCACCTGAGAAAACTAAAGAGGAATTGCTCGATCGTTTCCATTCCCATACCCAACACTGTTCGGACTGTCGCTCAGCATTGACAGGCATTCGAAGGATAAAGCTGGTAGCTATAGTTGGCATGACAGTGATTTTGATCGTTTCTCCAGTGCTTGTCGTCCTTTTGGGAAAGGCGGTGACTGTTGAAGTTATTGCTTTGAGCGCGATCGCTGCCTTACTCGGCATCGCATGGCTAGCGTTGGGCAGACTCGAACAGCGATTCCTCATTGGTAGACCTATTCCTGCCCGAAACTTGCCGGATAAGAAAAGCAAGTAAGGGATTTAAAAAATGTGCCATAAAGCAACGGTTACGCGAGAAAACTATCATAGAGTATGAAAATCATCTGTGGATGGGTCAATAAGAACGGGACGTTCCAAAAATCCTTGTTCTCTGAATCTTCGTGGAACTCGAACGAGACCGCCCGAAACAGCAACCCCACCACCATAATCAGTGCTGGCAAATAGAGGGCATTGAGTAACGTCAGTTCGATAGAATTAGCCCCTAATGCAAATTCTGGGGCTACTTGAAAGGAAATATAGGCTTTCGAGGCTCTTGTTCCCCTTTCCCGAGCCGGGAGAGGGGCTAGGGGAGAGGGCCATCGAACTCAGGT
>JBFRWN010000066.1:0-3179 GCA_051439605.1 Synechococcus sp. | reverse complement strand
GCTTCAATCAGGCGATCCACTTCGGCATCTTGCGCATGACATTCGCTGCCGATCCTTCTTTCCAAACTATTCTTCTACTTCGAATTTGCTCTCAACGACGGAGATTCCTTTTTCAGCAAGCCCTATGTAGTGGACAAAAGCCAGCGGAGAGCTAGGACGGCATGTAGGCGCAGACACTGGGTATCTCATCATTGCCGCAACGATGCAATGATTGCCGATCGGGCTATTTCTGTCTTGATTTCCAATAACCGAGCTTTTTCTTACAATGCATTACGGCCAGGACAAGAATACAATCCGATTCAATTGTGTATAAAATTCCGTAGGGAAATTTACGAGTTAAACAACGCCGAATATCGCCATCGATAACTGGATATCGATTGGGGGATTCTCTGACCCGACAGATGGCGTTTTCAACTGCATCAATGAACTCCTGAGCCAGGTCAACTTATCGATCTGCATAGTAATGAACGGCTTCTGAGTACTCGTTCAGCGCATCTGGATGAAAAACGTATCTCACTAACCCAGCAGTACTCTTACTTGTGCTAAGGCTTGCTCGCTGGGGATTGGTTGTACTAGTCCAGTACGTATATCATCACGACGTTTCTGGGCTTCTGTTATCCATTCGGATTGAATAGTTTCATCAACAGTATCTTCAAAACTAGCTAGTAGTGTGTCTACAAGCTGGAGTCTTAAGTCAGTGGGTAGAGACAAGGCTTCTTGAATTAATTGTTCGATAGACATAATGAATTGGTATTCAAGATCGAATTCTTGTTTTGATTACATTATACCTTGATGCTTTTTGGCTATGAAATTGGTTGGTAATTCTGGTTTAGAGAGCTTAGTTCAATTATATTTTCTTTGAATTGAATTACGATCTCTCAAAACAGGAGGGTAGAGTCATCATTAACCCGCTCAAAGTCGGTGTCGTTGCCAACTTTGGGAATAAGGCGAAGCACTTCGGCGAGTGATTTTTGGGGTGGGTGCAACAAAACCTGTTCTAGGATTTTGCGATGTTCGGCCTCGGCGCTAACCCCGTGGCGGCTGGCCTGTAGTTTCAGGGCTTTTACGATCGCATCATCGATGTTGCGGACAATTAGATTGAGTGCATCCCAATTTTGAAATGAGAACAAAAACTTAGGGAAGTTGGTGAAAGGTAGAAGTTAAGCTCAACTGACATCGTCTCACCCCCAATGATTCATGGATGCAGACAAACTGGCGAAAGTGCAGAGTCATGTGAATGCCATTGCAGCTCTGCGGTATAAGGAAACTGACGTCGAGCAAGTGTAGACTCTAGAAGGGATTGAGCAAGCAATCCGCGGCCATTTATTAGAAACTGTTGGCCCCCAAATGGCTGATTTTTTATTCAAACGAGCAGCGGTACAAACGCAGGCCGCCAACGCCGACTCCAAAGCATCATCGGCCAACTAACCATTACTGAGGGACAAGCCGACCGATTGCAAGTGAAACAGCACAGTCGATGGAGTCCCTATCTGGAAAAATGCTGTCTGCTGGTGAGTGCCAATGTCTCATATGAGCGGGCCTCGGAAGATATCCAGGTGTTGACCGGTATCGCCGTGTCGCGAGGAACGCAGCAACGGCTCGTGCATCGTCAGAACTTTGATGAACCCATTGGGAAGGCAATCGTTGAAGAGGTGAGTATTGATGGTGGCAAAGTGCGCTTACGTACGCAGAAGGGTCACCCCCAATACTGTTCGGATAAGAAACTATCAACTTCTGAGGAACGTCCCCTATCCCAGTTGTAGTGGGGATTAGCTTTGAGATGAACCTGAAAGCATTTACCTGGTTCGCTCCCAAATTGGAGGCAAGAGATGTCCTCTGCGCGCTCGAAACAGCTATTCCCAGTGAGTTGATCGAGCAAGCCATTGCCGAGAGTGAAAGTCACCAAAAACGTTGCCGTCGCTTGCCTACCTCATTAGTGGTTGCGTTAGTGATTGCGATGAATATCTGGTCGGGGGATAACATCGTCGATGTGCTGAAGAATCTGGTAAATGGCCTCAGTGGGCAATGGATTCGACTCTCTCAGCGTTGGCAAGTGCCCAGTAAATCTTCAATTAGTGAAGCTCGAACACGGGTAGGTCCCCAAGTGATGAGTCGTCTATTTGGTCTAGTAGCTCGTCCGTTAGCCACCTCGGAAACACCGGGAGCCTTCCTCAATGGACTTCGCCTGATGGCCGTCGATGGCAGCGTTTTCGATCTCCCAGATACCGATGAGAATGCCCGTGTTTTTGGTTATCCTGGCAGTCGGCGGGGAACCCGAGCCGCCTTTCCGAAAGCGCGATTAGTCTTTTTAGTCGAAGCGGGGACCCATCTGATGTGCGATGCCTTGTTGTGTCCCTATCGGATGCACGAACGGGGACGGGTCCTGAAACTGTTACGGTCGGTCGGCCCTGGCATGCTCCTGATGTGGGACCGAGGCTTACATTCGTTCAAGATGGTCAATGCCACGCTCAAGCAAGGCTGCCATTACCTGGGTCGATTACCAGCCAACGTCAAGTTTGAACCCGTTAAGTCTCTAAGCGACGGCTCCTATCTCAGTTGGATTCACCCCGATCGCAAGTCCCGGAAACGGGGCGCTACACCGATTCAGGTGCGAGTGATTGAATACGAAATTGAGGAAGACGGGCAAAACAAAACCTATCGCTTAATTACAGACCTCCTGGATATTGAACTCTTCCCTGCCCTGCTCTTGGCGGCTGAATATCATCAACGCTGGGAAGCTGAAAATACTCTGGATGAGCTCAAGACTCATCTCAATGGTCGCAAAGTTCCCATTCGCTCCAAGCATCCTCGGGCTGTGGTGCAAGAAGTCTATGGTTGGCTGCTGAGTCATTGGGCTGTGCGGTCTCTGATGTTTCAATCAGCGCAATCAGCGCAGCTCTCTCCGTTACGCTTAAGTTTTACCGGCTCATTGCGGGTCCTACGACGGGCTGTCAGTCACTTTCAATCGGCTCAGCCTGAGGAGGTTCCCCTTTTTTAGCTTGGTTTCTCCATGAAATTCGCGATCTGACCCTGCCACCTCGTCAAAACAGAGCGGTTGTGCTTCAGAGAAACGTGGGATAGGCAACCATATCCTGCCAAGACCAAGAGCAAGAGGCTATTCCAGCTCGTTGAGCTGCCGTATCCTTCGTTCGACTATGACGCCAAATCCAATTGAAATA
>JBFRWN010000065.1:0-83832 GCA_051439605.1 Synechococcus sp. | reverse complement strand
CGCAGTAGCGCATGAGATCTCGGTGAGGACAAGAAGATCTTTGCAGAACCTGGGTTCTGAGTCGCTGAAATCCCTTCAGAAACTTGATTCGCTATAGCTGTCCTGAAAAGATACGGTGCGAGATCTCACTTTGCGTAAAAATCTCTGCCACGCATTACAGATCCAAAAATCAGCTTACGAGAAATTACTGAGCCAAGACTGTATACCTAACCAGAATTACGGGCAAACTACGTACGAGTGTATGAGGTTGCTTTATGGATTCTACTGGTCGCTCCAAACAACCTTTTGGACATTCCTTCATTGGGGTGTCACTGCAATTATTGGGACTTGTGGCAGGGCTCGGAGCGATCTGCGGGCTGGCGGCTCTGCGAGCAGAATTGCGAGAGCAACCCAGAGGAGTGCTAGAGGGAAAGAACGAGCTAGCTGTGGCGCAAGTCATGGATGCTGACCGCTGAGGGTAGAGGATCCAGTTGCCTTCAAAGCAAGTCATCGCCACGACACAGCCTTTCAAAACAGTCTGGCAATAGCCTAAACCCACCGCCTGGGTCGAGAGTCCAGAGGTGCGCTCGCGTTCGCGAGGCGTTTGCCTATGATGTGCGCCGCAATCCCCCCAGCAGCAGCAGCCAAATGATTACCACCACCCAGTGCAGCACCGTTGGCACCCACAGCGAACCACTGTGCCAGTAAACCCAACTGCAAACCAATCCGAGCAACCCAGCAAACGATAAAAACAGCGGATCGAAGAACGTGGGTCGGGCCGCTTTTAAGTACAAGAGAGCATTGATGGGATGAGCGGCAATGAAGAGAACCAGACTCAAACTACCCCAGGCCAATAGCTGGAAGGTGGCCGGTGTTGTGGCCGGGCTGGGTAGTAACAGAATGCGAAAGATGGACTCTTCCAGCAGTGAGGGGACAAAAAAGGCGATCGCCCCTGCGGACACCACCACTTGCCATTGAATTACGGGCTCCCAGGTCAGAAGCTTTTTCCATAACCCCACTGGGATGACAATGGCACCGTACAGCAGCAACCACGCTGCTGACGTGAACCAGTCGGCTGGAGAGGACAGGGTGCTGGCCGCCTCTACCCAGCGTTCGAAAGCGCTATTGAGCATATTGCATAACTGAATAAAGGAAAGACATTTACGCTGGAGCCACCATCTATATCAACCTCCATCTGGCAACTGGTTTGAAAAGTATTGTAGTTAAAGCAATAAGGCTATATAAGCGATCGAGATACCCACAGAAATTCGGGCTGAAAGTTATACAAGCAAAAAACATCGAGCACAGAGTAGTTTACGCAAAAGTAAGGAGGTGGAATAGAGCTGAATGGACTGCAAATATGCAAATCATCATTGAGAACGCTGGTCTCTGCGTGAACGTTTGTTATAACGGCAGCAAGAAAATCAAATGCAAAAACTTCCTTGCGCTAGCCTAAAGGCACCAATTTAATGTTGTTATGAATAATAGTGGTGGGGGTCAAAGGGCGATTCACGATGGATGTAAGACAGGCACTCGAACAGTTAGAAGATACCGTTATCTCGGCACTTCACCTGCCCTTTAGTCGCATGGCGGTGCTGGATGAAGAAGGATTGCTAGATAAGCTGGATGAACTGCGACTGAGTTTGCCGCAGGTGATTGCAGAATCGGAGGCAATTGTAAAACGGCGGGATGAAATTGTGGCCCAAGCTCACCGCTATGCAGAGGAAATTGTGCAGGCGGCGGAGTACAAGCGGGAGCAACTGCTGTTAGAATCTGGCATCGTTCATGAGGCGCAGCAGCAAGCGGAGGAAATTCGCGGTATTGCCCAGCAGGAGCGACAGGATATGCTGCAAAACACCATGGAAGAAGCCAATCGGATGAAGCTGGAGATGGAGAACTACTCTGCCAGTGTCCTGCAAGAACTTGAGGACCGTCTGACTCGGTCTTTAGACGTGATTCACGACAGCCTTAACCACAATAATAACCATCATCAATCTCACTAAGTTACCAGTCACCTATTTGCTTTTTGGGGACACTACTCTTTAAGCAATTTGAATAACTCTCGCCTCACAGATGGCAACGCAATAGGCTTTGAGTATCTGCTGAGGATTAAGAATATGGGGTTCTGGCAAAAACTGCGCAAGCGGTGGGCTTTTTCCATCGGAGCAATCGCTTGCGCGATCGCCTTTTTCGCCTGTGCTCCTTCCTCCCAAGATGGGGCTCCAACATCCAACCCCTCTATCCAACTTGAACCGCTAGCGATCGTTGAGCCCGTTGCGACCCCCGAGCTACCCGATTGGATCGACCAAATTAGCCCGATGGGGGCAGTGGAACCTCTAGCACAGATCAGGATCCGCTTCAAGAATCCCCTTATCCCTCTAGAGCGTTTGGATACTCCCGCTCAAGAGGAGCTGCTGGACAAATTTCAGTTTGAGCCCGCACTGCCAGGCTCCTTTCGGTTTTTGACCCCCCGCATGGTGGGCTTCCAGGCCGATCGCGCATTACCCAAAGCCACCCGCGTACGCGTCACCCTGCAGGAGGGCTTGGGGGACCTCTCCGGTAACCTGCTGGAGCAGGATCTGACCTGGAGTTTTGAAACGGATGGGATCGCCCTATCTCTGCCCGGTTATTCGTACGATAACCCCCTAAACCTGGACTCGACGTTTTCCTTTGCTTCCAACGTCGAGCTTGACTTAGAATCCCTGCGGGAACATGCCTCGTTGACCACAGAAGCTGACGGTCAACCGGTCCCCTTCACCCTTGTCCCTGTGGAGCAACAGGACTATTTCACAGAAGCCCTCAGATTTGACGCCTCACAGCGCCGCTGGCGGTACACTCTCACTCCCGATCGACCTCTGCTTGCTGCCACCGAGTACAAACTGGAATTTACGCCGGGTCTAGAACCCGCTTACGGAAATTTGCCCAGTCAAAAATCCTTTAGCACTCTGGCCCCCACCTACCAGCCCTTTGCTTTTGAGGCGCTAACCACAATCGGACAACCCTTCTATGGCGGCACCTTCGGACGGTTTGTTAACGGGAGTCCCCGCCTGGAGTTCAATAACCGCGTTGACCCCGATTCGGCGATCGCCCACATTCACCTCTCCCCCGAACCGCTGGAGGCTCCATCTCGGAATGCACAGCTGGTCAATCCCGGTTGGAAACGGGTGGAGTTGAATCCCTGGATGATGGAACCCAACACGCAATACACCATCGAAATTGATGCGGAATTGACAGATTTCTACGGTCAAACCCTCGGTAGCTCTATCTTGGTCGATTACACCAGCCAAGATGTAGCGTCTGGACTGTGGGTTCCGGAGGGACTGAATATCTTTCCAGCGGACAATGCCCTCAACCTAAATATTGCCAGCGTTAATCTGCCCAATGGCGAATATCGGGCCCAATATCGTCCTGTTGAGCCCAAAGATTTGGCCTATGCCACGTCAGCCTGGTGGGGGGACGAGGACGATCTGCTGGACAATCCGGACACTTGGCCGCAGTTCACCCTGGATGAGGTTCCTCCGAACGAGATGTTGGAGACCCCCGTTCCGATTCAGGAGCAATTAGGTGGGCCCACGGGGATGTTGGCCTACGGGGTAACGGCCAAGGCACTAGAGTTTGTAGACAGGCAGGGGAAAACTCAGCAATGGCGACCCACTTACTCCGGGCTAGTGCAACTGACCAATCTGGGAGTGCTGGCCCAAGTTTTCCCCCAGTCAGCAGTCATTCATACCCACCATCTCTCTGACGGTTTGCCCGCAGCAGCAACCATCGAAATCTACCAGCAGCAGTTGATTAAGCGCCCTGCCGATCGCGTTCCCAAGGCGGATCTTTCCCCCTGTGCCACCGGTCAGACAGATGACAGCGGTACGGTCACGCTGAAAGCTGCTGACCTAGCGGGGTGTATGGAGGGCAGTAGTAGTTTCACGGCACCTCCCGAACTCTTGGTGGTGGCGAGGGAGGCTGAGGATTGGGCTTTTGCAAGGCTGTGGCAGTACAGCGGAGGCTGGGGGTACGGTTTCTGGAGCGACTGGGATGACGGCACCCCCCGCAGCCGCGGCGCTATCTTTAGCGATCGCCAGCTGTACCAGCCAGGGGAAGAAGCAGAGTTTACGGCGGTGGCCTATGCCCTGCATAAGGGAGAACTGACGCGGGATGCGGGCATCAGCTACGAGGTAGAGCTGAGATCTCCGGATGGCGAAGAAACTCCACTGGGGAGCTTTACCTCCAACGATTACGGTACGTTCTCCGTGCCCTTTACCTTCGATGGCAAGCAAGCACTGGGGTATTACAGTATCGAAGCGTCCAGCGATGACGGGGTCACGCTAGTCGGAAGTTTCCGCGTAGCGGAGTTCAAACCTCCCAATTTCAAGGCGGACCTGAAATTAGATGCTGAAGTAGCATTTCCTAACGATACGGTTACCGCAGCATTGCAAAGTAATTACCTGTTTGGAGCCCCCGTTGACGGTGGCAAAGTCACCTACACCGTTACCCGCAGCCGTTCATACTTTCAACCCGAAGGGTGGCCGGAGTTCCAGTTCGGCCGTCTGTGGTACTGGCCCGAAGAAGCCCCGACGGTGTCGGTGGAAGTGTTGAAGCAAGAGGAAACGCTGAATGAGCGGGGGACTGGCTCCCAATCCGTTGAGGTTACAGATGACTTGCCCTATCCCATGTCCTATCGGTTCGAGGGGCAGGTGTCCGACGTATCGAATCTGTCGGTTTCCGGCAGCCAAACCTTTACAGCCTTACCCAGCGATCGCCTGATCGGCCTCAAGGGTCAGTTTGTGGCTGAGGCAGAAACCCCCTTCAATGTGGATCTGATTGTCACGGACCCCGATGGCAAAGCGCAGCAGGGGGAATCAGTCACAGTAGAGCTGCAGAAGGTTGAGTATCGGACAGTAACCCAACTGATTGAGGGCAGCGAGGTGGCTCGAAATCAGGCGGAATACACCACCGTAGAGTCGGCGAAGGTGCGATCAAAAAAGGATGTCGTCACCTTAGAATTCACCCCTCCGGAATCCGGCTCCTATCGCGTTCGGGCTAATTTTGCGAATGCTGATAGCGACATCACCGCCAGCGATTTGCGCTTGTGGGTGTCTGGGAGCGAACCGGTATGGTGGGGCGATCGCGGCGATCGGCTAGATGTGCGGCTGGATAAGGACACCTACGAAATTGGCGATACAGCCACCGTTCTTGTGGAGTCCCCCTATGCCGAAGCAGAACTGTATTTGGCAGTCATTCGTCAGGACGTTCTCTACAGCAGCATCCAGCAGGTGAAGGGTGGCGCTCCCCAGATTCAGTTTGAAGTGACACCGGAGATGCTGCCCAACGCCACCGTACAGGTATTTTTGGTGCGCCAAGGGGAAGCGCTGTCACAGGTGGAACCCGATAGTCTGGATGCCCTTAGCAAAGTGGGCTTTACCCCCTTTAACGTCGAGCTGGGGGATAAATATTTGCAGGTGGATGTAGCCCCCACCCAAGAGTCCGTTAGTCCTGGGGGTGAACAAACCGTGCGATTCTCGGTTACTGACAGTGGCGGTCAGCCACTGGAGGCGCAACTGACGGTGATGGCCGTGAACGAAGCGATCCTGCAGCTGAATGGCTATCGCCCCCCCGATTTAGTGGACATCGTGTTTGCCGACCAACCCACCTCCACCCGCTTTGCCGACAATCGCCCAGAGGTGGAGCTTGAGTCACCCGATGCTGAGGTAGCGAAGGGCTGGGGGTACGGTGGCGGCGTCTCAGCCGGAGGAGAAGGGACGCGAGTGCGAACGGACTTCAAGCCGCTGGCTTATTACAACGGTGCGGTGGAAACCGATGCTGGCGGGGAGGCTGAGGTCACTTTTACGCTGCCGGATGACCTGACCACGTGGCGAGTGATGGCGGTGGCCACGGCCAAAGATGAGATGCAGTTTGGCAACGGTGACGCCACATTTATTTCTACTCAGCCCCTGTTGGCAAATCCGATTTTGCCGCAGTTTGCCCGCTTGGGGGACACCTTTGAGGTGGGAGTTGCAGTCACCAACACCACTGGGGAATCCGGTCAGTTACAGGTAGCCAGCGAGTTAGGAGGGGTAGATGACTCAGATGAATCTCCGATTCAGTTTGTGGAAGGAGATAAGCGCACTGCAGAACTCAAGGATCGGGTGGATGCAGGCACCAGCGCCTATCGATTCCCCGTCACCGCCCAGCAGCTGGGCACCGCCAGTCTTCAGTTCGAAACTCAATTGAATGACTTTGGAGATGCCTTTCAGGTACCGCTAGAGATTTGGAACGTGCCGGTTACGGAGCAGGTGGTGGAAACGGGTACTACCGGCGATCGCGTTGACATTCCCATCAGCGTCGATGAAGAAGTCCTGCCCAACACCGGTGGACTGGAGCTAAATTTTGCCAGCACTCTGTTGCCCCCCATCATCAGCGCCTTGCAACCGGCTACGCTTGGACCCGAATGGTTGCCCTGTTTGGAACCCGCCGCCAGTCGCCTGGAAATCGCCGCAAATCTCAAGCGGTTGCAGGAACAGTACGACCAGGAAATTGAGGACTTCGATCCGCAGGCGATCGCTGCCGATGCCCTCGAAGTAATGGCCGAGCTACAGCAACCGGATGGTGGCTTGGCCTTTTACCCTCGTGCCAGTCGCTCCAGCTTTTACTTCACCGCCCCTGCGGCTCGCAGTTTGGCGCGAGCGGTCAACGCAGGGTTCGCGGTCGACCCTCAGCTGATTTCTGGGGTGAAAACCTACCTCAATGAATCCTTGGCGAACCCTAACCGCGATCGCTCCTGCCCCTCTACCTACTGCAAAAATTACGTCCGTCTGCAGTCCTTGTTGGCTTTGGCGGAGTTGGGGGATGTGCGTACTGATTTTCTCTCTAGCCTGTACGACTACCGCGATCGCTTTTATCTGGTCGATCGAATCGAACTGGCGCGCTATTTGTGGCAACTCCCGGATTGGGGAACGGAGGCGGAGGAGATGTCCGACCAATTGCAGGAAATCGTCTACGAGACGGGGCGTACCGCCACGATTAACCTGCCTGCAGCATGGCGCTGGTTGGCCTCCGATACCCGTGCCCAAGCGGAGGTGCTGCGGCTCTACATCGCTCAAGGGCGCGAACTTGAAACCATCGATCGCACCCTCAAAGGTCTTCTGGCCCTGCGAGGGAGCGATGGGGTTTGGCACAACCGGTTCGATAATGCAGCCGCCCTAATGGCACTGGTGGACTACAGCCAAATTGAGCCAACTCCTCCGAGTTTTGCGGCTACCGCTCAACTAGCTGCAGAAGAGATTGGGGCTGCTCGGTTTGAGGGATACGACAATTCAACCCAAGCCATCACAGTACCAATAGATGAACTCCCACTGGGAGAAAACGTTTTGGCGCTGGAAAAAGAGGGGGATGGAACTCTGCACTACATCACTGCCTATCGCTACAGTCTCCCTGGACCTCAACCGGGGCGTCTGAACGGGCTGCGCATCACCCGCGAAATTCGGCCAGCAAACCAAGAGGACGTGTTACAGCGAATTGGTTTAGTGGCTCCAGAGAAGCCTTTGGAAGTGGAGGCGGGACAGGTGTTCGACATTGGCCTTGAAATCATTGCCGATCGCCCCGTCACCCACCTGGTGATTAACGATCCCATCCCCGCTGGCTTTGAGGCGGTAGACACCAGCTTCCAAACCAGCGGCACTTACCATCAGGCGACCAGCGATAGCTGGCAAATTGACCTACAAACCATCCACAAGGATCGCGTGACTGCCTATGCCAACCAGCTGAATGCAGGGGTGTACCAAATGCATTACCTGGTGCGATCGGTGACCCCTGGCTCGTTTGCCTGGCCCGGTGCGGAAGCCCGCCTGGAATATGCCCCAGAGGAGTTTGGGAGATCGGCCTCGTCACAGTTGGAAGTGAGATAAGTCACATGCAGTCCCAACTAAAAACACAACAGCCAGGAGACATGCTTTGCAGTCGGATTGCCCCATCTTTCGAACGGTCCAGAATTTGGACGATTTGCTAAAAGTCCTTTCGGTACGGGCCATCGTCTTCATTGAAGAGCAACAATGCCCCTACGACATTGAAGTGGACGGGCATGACCAGGCTGCGATTCACATCTTGGGGGAGCTGGCAGGTGAGCCGATCGCTGCCGGACGTATCCGGTTTCTGCATCCTTTTGCCAAGCTGGAACGCTTGGCCATTCGCCAAAACTGGCGTGGCCGTGGCTATGGCGATAAACTGTTGCACTTCATGATGGCTACCGTTCGCGATCGTGGCTTTGAAACCATGAAGCTACATGCCCAGGTGCAGGCTACAGAGTTTTATTGCCGGCACGGATTTCAACCGCAGGGGGAAGTCTTTGTAGAAGCGGGTATCGAGCACTTATTGATGGTTTACGAACCAGATGAATAAAGCGGGTTGATGCCGTTAAATGTCTTGAGGGCGGTATCGGGGGATCAACATCCATCCATAGATTTCCCTCAGCGGACTCATCAGAACTTATACAAATAGAGAGGAACTGGAGCATGAGTAGACGGGGGGCTGGTGGCACCAAGGGGGGCGTGGGAAGATTTCTGCTGGGGCTGGCGATGATGATTGGCGGAGGATACCTCTTCTTTAGCTCCATTACCGTAGTGAATAATTTTTCGCTGGGATACCGCCTCTATCGACTGGGGAACTTGAATGTCACCAGCGGCATGGTGTTGATTCCCTTTCTGTTTGGTGTTGGCACGATCTTCTACAACAGCAAGAATTTTTGGGGATGGATTCTGGCAGTGGGCTCTTTAATCGCGCTGGCGTTAGGGGTGATTTCCAGCATTAGCTTTCGGTTTCAGACCATGTCTGTCTTCGAACTGCTGGTGATGTTGGTGTTGATGGTAGGTGGGTTTGGTCTATTCTTAAATTCTTTGGGGGAAGTGGACGATCTCTGAACTAGAGGGCTACTTCATCAACCTAGATGCGTTGACAGAAGATCTGGAGGATCCAGAAAGACATTAGGAATCTTGTTCGGGGACAGGATTCAAATCGGGGTTGTCCAGCAGATGCTTTTTGGAGGCCTTAAGCTTTTTCCACAAACCTTTGAGTTGATCGTAGGCATCGTTGGGGGAAATTTTGCCGTTATTCTCTAAGGCACTGATAATCATCACCTTTTGAGAGAATGTTTGTAGGTTGGCATCAAAAACAATGTGTTGAGGCTTAGCCTTACCCTTGTATTTCGAATAAGGCGATATAAATTGCTCTTTATTGGAATACATTGGCCAATACCTCAACTACTGAGTACGACAAAGGAGCTTATCCTGCTGTATTCACCCCCAGGATAGACGCAATCCTACTCAAGAACGTACTAAGGCTGGTTTCCTCCTACTCAAAATTCCCATATCTTGCAGTGCTTTATACACCTTATGCGGTATCTTTTTGTCTCTACTCCGGTCGGTCCGTTGGGGTCTGGGATTGGAGGTGGCGTTGAACTTAACGTAAAAAATCTTGCTCGACAGCTGATTGCAGCGGGGCAGAATGTCCGCATTGTGGCCCCCGAAGGTTCTCAACTGGACAATATTCCTCTAACAACTGTTCTCGGTCATCCTCCCACTTTTGCCCAATCCCAATCCCGGGACGTTCCAGTTACCCTAACCCTGCCATCTACCCTAGCTCATATGTGGGATGTGGCCCGTCAGCTTGCTCCTGATTTCGACATCATCGTGAATTGGGGCTACGATTGGCTGCCCTTTTATCTCACCCCCTATTTCGATCGCCCGATCGCCCACATTGTCAGCATGGGCTCTCTGAGTACGGGAGTGGATGCTGCTATCACTCAAGTTCGTCAACAGTTTCCAGGCACTGTTGCGGTGCATTCGAGGGCCCAAGCCGCCACCTTTCCGCATCTCCCTCAACGACCCTTTCATCTCCTGCCCTGTGGCATCGATGTGAGTCGCTACGAGTTTGTGGAAGAACCGGAAAATTACCTCAGTTGGGTGGGTCGGATTGCCCCAGAGAAAGGCTTAGAAGATGCTGCTGCCCTATCTCAGCGGACGGGGCAAACCATAGTGGTGCTTGGAAAAATGCAGGAACCCAGCTATTGGGGGGAGATCCAGCGACGGTATCCGGAAGCTAAGTTGGACTATCGCGGATTTTTGCCCACCGAGCAGCTGCAGAAGATTGTGGGGCGATCGCGCGCCCTGTTAGTGACCCCTAAATGGGTGGAAGCCTTTGGCATGGTGGTGGTAGAAGCAATGGCCTGTGGCGTACCGGCGATTGTCTACGACAGAGGGGGCCCAGCCGAGATTGTAGAATCCGGCAAAACCGGCTGGGTGGTGTCCTGCGACAGCGTCGTGGAATTGCAACAGACCACAGACAAACTCGACAGCATCGATCGCCAAGCCTGCCGCCATCGAGTTGAGCAGTACTATTCTCTAGCAGCCATGAAATCCAGCTTTCTGTCTTGGACCGAAACCATCCTCCAAAACCACCTATCCTGACGCCAAACGTTCGTGTATCAAGAACAAATGACCTGGCACAGATAACTAATCCTCCTTAATTCAGCGCACCTACCGCCAAATTTGCATTACAAAACTGGCTAATATGCAACACCGCTTCCCCATAATCAGGAATCCAAGCCACCCACTCATCATCCGAGATGGGACACAGCAACAGGGCTTCTCCGTAGCTGTATTCACTGGGGTGCTCCAATAGGGTGACCCAGGAATTGGGATGCACCATATCCAGGAAGGGTTGAGATAGATGCTGAGGGACGAAGGTGGGGGACTGAACGGGAACGCAAGCTTCAAGTACTGTCATCGGAAGACCTCAAATGCGCCTATAGGGTTTCTTTCTGCAAAAGAAACTGACATTCAAACTTCAAGTGGCGACCGCTCCGATATGTATCTCATGATACAAAATCATTGAATGGAATTCTGATTTTGCGATCGTTCTTCACAAGATGGCAATTGTCCAGCAACGTTTCAACACAGGCTAAAGTTTGAATAGCGCGTGCGGAGTTGTCATCAGTCGTGAGTCGTTTCTCCACCCTGCAACATATCCAAACCCTTGACCCGGAGGCGGAGCACATCCAGATTTGCCATCTGGTAGCGGGGTACGAGTTTCCCTGGGACGTAACGCGATCGCTAGAGCTGGCGTTGCTCAAAACTTTCTGTATCCCCAGCGTTACGCAACTGCTCGATCGCACGGGGGAATTCGTTCAAAGGCCCCAAAAGCGCTACGACGACACCGGGCTGATTGTGTCGGAGTTGGTGAAATATGGCTACGACAGCGATCGCGGTGCGGCAGCTCTGGAACGCATGAATCGCATCCACGGCCATTTCAACATCAGCAATCGCGATTATCTCTACGTCCTCTCCACATTTGTCTACGAGCCAATTCGCTGGATGGCTCGGTTTGGCTGGCGGCCAATGTGCGATGTGGAGCGGCTCGCTTGTTTTTATTTTTGGCGGGAGATTGGCGTGAGAATGGGGATTGAGGAAATTCCCGCCTCCTCAGCAGAGTTTGAATCCTTCAATGTGGACTTCGAGCGCGAGCATTTTCGCTATGCGCCTTCAAATCAGGCGATCGCTCATTCCACCCGCGATATGATGTTGGGTTGGTTCCCTTCCCCTCTTCGCCCAGCCATTCGACCAAGTGTGCACGCGTTTGTCGACAAGTCGATGCGACAAGCATTGGGATTCCCCGATGCACCTGCATGGCTGGAGAGAACGGTTGCCGGCAGCCTGAAATTACGGGGGAGATTGGCGAGGAAATTGCCGCCGCGATCGCAAGCTGGTTTTTACGCTGATGCTAAACATCGCAGCTACCCCGAGGGTTACTCGCTGGAGCAACTGGGTCCGCCTACAATGATCGATAAGCTCAATCAATACTCGCAGCCCTAATAGTTCTGAATGCTTTTTCGCAGGGATGCTATGCACAACAATTATTTTTTTGCTGGAGTTTAGGCTCCAAACACTTCAACTAAGCAGACAATCGTGCTAGCTTCGGCTCGCTGATTGAGAGAAAGCCTCATGTCCCTAGACGATCGCGAACCCCTGCAAGACAAGCTCAAACGGGAGCTAGAAGAATCAGAGTGGTTGACGCGATATTGGCAGATGGGTCAGTCGCTCCTGACGCTGAAAGAACGCGTTCCTCTGACTACACTATGCAAAGTGGAATGGGCGACCGACACAGACACCCTATCCATCCGCTGCCCCAATGTCGAAATCCGCCAGAGCTTGCTCAAGCAAGTACAAGTGATTCAAGATCTCAACCTGGTGCCTCACTCCATCGTAATTAGCCTACAGGGACATCCCGATATTCGAGTGCGGTAGGTGTTCGATCTCAATTGTTCGATCTCCTAGGTTTTGCGGCATTATCCTGCAAAAGACCATTCTCGGTCGATGTCCCAGCAGCGGCCATTGTGGCGCAGTAGTGTTAGATGCGTTGCGATGAATTCAGCTTGCAGCGATCGCCCTTCAAACTCTGGCCAAACTTCTCGAAATATCTCTTTGCGTAAATCTCGGTTGGCTACGGCGATATGGGGGCAAAACTGCCGCTGTTTGGCCATCGGATCGACGAGTTCTAGCCGCTGTGCGAGAAACGTTTGTAGAGTTTGATACGCCAAAAGCAATTCTGGTGTTTTGAGTGGCCGCACGTAAATCACCCGAGGGGGAAAGGCTCCAAATCCCGACAGCGTTACCGGAATAGGGGCCTGTTGCGCGGCAAAGTCTGATAAACAGCAGAGCTGCTCAGCCTGCGAAACCGGCCACTTAAACGGAGGGAACATCGTGATGTGGGGGGGAGATTTCAGGGCATGACGGCAGTTGTAGCGATCGGCCAGTTCGTGCTTGATGGCAGTGATATCCTCCTGCAGCTTGGCAGGTGGGAGCAGAGCCAAAAAATACAGTTGTAGCTGTGGTTTGTTCACGTGGACTGAGATGTTGCAGCTGTTCTTGATGGCGATCACCTTGCCTGGCAGTGATAGCGATCGTCAAGTCTTTGCGGACATTTCAGCTACCAGACTAGGCAGACCTTCTTGGTTTTAATTGAAATCGCCACAGCTGTATGATTCTGAGCCCCAAGCTTGAGGCTCGCAGGGTATTTCTGCCGCAAGGTAACCCCATTGCGATACCCTTCAAGATGGCCGAGTACCCTTCAATCCACTATGACCGCTGCAACTGTCAAAACCGACTACACCGTGACTATCTTGTCGGGTGATGGCATTGGCCCCGAAATTATGGCCGTGGGGGTTGATGTTCTCAAGGCGGTGGGAGCACAATTTGGCTTCACCTGGACTTTTAACGAAGCGTTGGTTGGCGGGGTGGCCTACGCAGAAACCGGCCATCCCTTACCCGACTCCACCCTGCAAACCTGTAAAGACAGCGACGCAGTGTATCTGGCTGCCGTCGGTGACTTTAAATACGACACCCTACCTGCCAACCTTCGCCCAGAACAGGCCCTGTTAGGCCTCCGCGCCGGTCTCGGTTTGTTTGCAAACCTGCGCCCCGTGCAGATCTTTCCGCAATTGATCGATGCATCCACACTCAAGCGGGAAGTCATCGAAGGGATTGACCTCATGGTGGTACGAGAGCTAACCGGAGGCATTTATTTCGGCCAGCCTAAGGGGGTATTCAGCCAAGAGGACGGCACCCAGCGCGGTGTGAGCACTATGGCCTACATGGATAGCGAAGTCGATCGCATCGGGAAAGTGGCGTTCGATATGGCCATGAAACGAGGCAAAAAGCTGTGCTCTGTGGATAAAGCCAACGTGCTCAATGTCTCCCAGCTATGGCGGCAGCGCATGATAAAGTTGGCGGAGTCTTACCCCGAGGTGGAACTGTCCCACATGTACGTGGACAACGCCGCCATGCAGCTGGTGCGCTGGCCTAAGCAGTTCGACGTGATTGTCACTGGCAACATGTTCGGGGATATTTTGTCCGACGAAGCATCTATGCTGACCGGCTCGATTGGCATGTTGCCCTCTGCCTCCCTGGGGGCCGAGGGGCCCGGTGTATTCGAACCCGTCCATGGCTCTGCCCCTGACATTGCGGGCCAAGATAAAGCAAATCCCATTGCCCAAGTACTGTCTGGAGCCATGATGCTGCGTTACAGCCTCGACCAACCTGAGGCCGCCAGCAAAATCGAGCAGGCGGTGTCGGCAGTGCTGGATAGTGGATACCGCACCGGAGATATTGCCTCTGAGGGGGACACAGTTGTGGGGTGTCGGGAAATGGGCGATCGCATCTTGGCTGCCTTGGCAGAGCTTGCCGCTTAGTCACTCCTTGCTCTTGTAATTGCTGCTCGAGACTGATCGATCTCCGTTGATAGTCGCGATCGATGATGGATTAGGTTTGCGGCTGCATAGCTGAAGATTGAATTTTTTGTGCAGCGGCGCGAGACCTCTCAAGTTTCGGGGATGGCGGCGACTTGAACCCAACCCAGCACTTCTACCAACACTGTCTCGGAGCACGTAGAGTAGGAACAGCGATCGAAGGCATTCTGCCCCACCTACCCGCATATCTTCGCCTTGTCCTTTCCTAATACCAAAATGGGTTCCCGAGACTCCAAAAAACTCAGCATTGACGAGCGAGCCCAACTGGCGGCTGAATTAGCCCGACCGTTTCGGTCCATCCGACAGCTGATCTACGGCACCTGCATTGCTTCAGGAGGCATCGGAGCGTTTGTGTTTTTCTTCCGGGCACTAGCGGGTCGCGATCTAGAAACCACCCTGCCCAGCTTGGCCCTCCAGCTTGGGGTGGTGGCCGCAGCCTTTTCGCTGCTGAGATGGGAGCGCAAGCGACAGGCGTCGCTGACAGACCGATTGCGGGAACAAATGCGATCGGGAGCTTTTCCAGGCAAATCTTGATTGCGGAGCGTGAATAGCTTTGATTGACTTGCTCGGTTCGTTGCCAGTATCGCCGTTGCTAAATGGATTTAAGACATTTGCTCCTAGTTTGTGGCATCTACCCATCCAGATGGCAGCGGCGGCAGGAGTGGAAAAGCTCTCGTTAGCGGTTGTGGTGCTGGAGCTAGCGCTGGTTTATCTAACCGCCCTATTGGGTGGGGAACTCTGCCGCCGCATCGGGCTGCCTTCACTCCTCGGAGAGCTACTGGGAGGCATCATCATCGGCATCTCCTGCATCAAGCTGTTCGTCTTGCCCAACCCCGGTGTCACCGTTGAACTCTCAGGTATTGTCAATTGGGTGGCCTGGCTCCATGGAGAGAAAGACTCTGTACTGGAAGTCTTTCTCTTTCAGGGGGAATTTTTTCGCAATCTGGCCAATGTCGGAGTGTTGGTTCTTCTGTTCGAGATTGGTCTAGGAGCCAACCTTAATCAGATTCTGGAGCGGCGATCGAAAGTCATTGCTGTGGCCATGACAGGAGTTTTGCTATCCATTGTGGGGGGGTCGCTCGTCCTCAATGCCTTTTTAGGAATTGACCTAGTTCCAGCCCTGTTTATGGGAGCTGCCCTCAGTGTCACCAGTTTGGGGATTACGATGCAGCTGCTTCAACAGCAGGGGGATTTCACCTCCTCGGAGACCCAGGTAATCGTTGGGGCAGCCATGCTGGATGACATCATCGGCATTATCCTACTGTCGTTAATTCTCAGCATCTACGAAGAAGGGGTTACCAGCAGTCTCGATATCCTGCTGCTTGTCGGCTTGACCACTGCCGTCTTAGTCGTAGCGATTTTGGCTGGACGCCTGTTTAGCTCGCTACTCTTTACTATCAAACAAACCCTAACCACCCCTGGTCGGGTGATTGTTCCAGCCCTGATGTTTGCCTTTGTGTTTGTGCTAGTAGCCAGTAGTGCTGGCCTAGTCGAGATTCTGGGGGCATTTGTGGCAGGGCTAGTGTTGCAGGGGGGGGTGAGACGGTTAATTGCCGAAACCCTGCGCCCCGTTGTAGATGCCTTTGTGCCGATTTTCTTTGTGTACATCGGAGCAGAAACCAACCTAGGATTGCTGCTGCCAGGAGACAACGATCGCGGCTGGCTCAACCTCGGGCTAGTTGTATTCCTAATTGCGATCGCCATTGTGGCCAAGCTGGCCAGTGGCTATGCCGTCTCCAGTAAAGAAGGGATGAATCCTTTAGCGATTGGCTTAGGGATGATTCCCCGTGGAGAAGTCGGGTTGGTTTTCGCGGAAGTGGGACGGATTAATGGCATTTTGGACCCGGCCCTATTCAGCGTTTTGGTAGTAGTGGCCATCTTGAGCACGCTGGCCACTAGTTGGGGGTTATGGTGGCTCAAACCCAAACACATCAGCATTCCCATAGAAGGACGGTAGAGCAGGAGAGAGTATGGCGAGCTTACCGTTAACACTGATATCGCAGTCTCAATGGCCCATGGTTGCGGCAGATGCGATCGAGCCGCTCGATCCCAGCGTCGTGAACCAGCCAATCGTGCAAACGGTCTTGCTCAGCCTGTTCATCATCTATTTGGCCAGTAAAACGGGCGGGGAAATCACTAATCGCCTGGGTCTCACGTCTATTTTGGGGGAGTTGCTGGGGGGGGCGATCGTGGGGATCTCCTTCTTGGGACTCGTGGTGCTACCAGGGGCTGGAATCACTTCGGGGGATTCGTTGCTGTTGCAATTGATTCAAGCCTTCCATGCCGATCTCACCCCTACTGACTTGGACGGCATCTTTGAAGCTCAGGGCAAAATTCTCTCCAACCTCTCTCAATTGGGGGTGATTCTGCTGCTCTTTCAGGTGGGATTGGAATCCAACTTGCGGGAACTGGTGCGGGTGGCTCCACAGGCAGCAGTCGTCGTCTTGGTGGGCATTAGCGCGCCACTGTTTGTTGGATTGGCCGGTTTGGTCTTTTTATTTGGCCAAGAACTGCAGGGGGCGCTGTTTGCCGCAGCGGCTCCCACCGCCGTCAGTATCGGCATTTCCGCGAGCATTCTGACTGACCTAGGCATGCTGAAATCCCCTGAAGGGCAACTCATCGTAGGGGCTGCAGTACTCGATGACATCACCGGAATTCTCATACTGACCGTCATTATTGGCCTGTCTTCGGGATCGGGGATCGGGGTGCTGAGCTTGGCGGGTCTGATTCTATCTGCAGCAGCGTTTTTAGTTGGCTCCACCGCCCTCAGCCGCCTCATCGGATCGCTGTTTGTGGATTTGCTCAAGCCAATGCGGTTGCGAGGGGGCTTGCTGATGCTTTCGTTGGCCTTCTGTTTTGGATTGGGCTTCATTGCAGATACGTTGCGGCTAGAGGCTCTGATGGGGGCATTTGCAGCGGGTCTGATTCTGAGCCAAACCGAAGTGCGCAGTAAGCTGGAACATCAGCTCGAGCCCGTGGCTCAGCTGCTTGTGCCCATTTTCTTTGTCGTTACTGGTGCCAGAACTGATTTACGGGTGATTAATCCCCTTGCTCCGGGGGGCTGGCAAGTGCTGCTGATGGGATTATTCTTGGCGACCATGGTAGCGGTAGGGCGCATTGGCGGTGCTCGCATTCTGCCTGCCAAACAAAAAATTAATCGTCTTGCTGTTGGTGTGGGCATGCTGCCGTTGGGGGAGGTGGCGCTGGTCATTGCCGGTGTCGGGGTTTCCTCTGGTCAAATGTCCTCCCAATTAAGTGCTGCTGTTGTGATGGCAATTTTGGTGACGGTCAGCTTGACCCCAATTTGTTTGCGAGCCGCGTTGGGTAAGGGGCACTCAGAGGGCGGCTCCGGTCAGGGGATTTAATGTCGGTCGATTCGATGATACGGGAGAGCGTCACTGAGATGCCTGCAGCCGTAAAAGGTGAAAACATGTCTGTTAGATGGAGTTCTGGATGTGCGTTAACCCGCAATCAGCATCGACCTAGCTTTGGCAAGTTTTGGATGTCATGTTGACAGTCATTAAGGGACTGTTCTCGCTATCAAGCAATACGTATTGCAGTTCTATTCCTTGTTCCAGAACGTTCAAGATGGCTGGCTGTGGACAAAGCGCTCTAGCGACAGAGTCTTTGTAGAAGCGTGAGTTATAGCGATTGGCCTCGTTCTCTGTGGTAGGCATGGCAAGCAGGCGGCCTTTGTATATAAGACGGTTCCCAGATGCACTCACCGACACGAGTTCCATTGTGTCATCGACCTGCCTTGGAAGTCCTTGGTTGAGATGGCTCGCTACTGTTGCCAGCGGTACGCCGTTCAAACTGATGGTGCTAGATTGGCTGGGGACTGAAGGAATTTGCTCGGCAGCTAGGCTGGACAGCCTTTCACGATAGCGGTTAAGTTCTTCGGTCGAGCCAGATCGAGCGATTAGGAGATCGACGATCGCAAGTGCTTGGGACCACTCTTGCGACTCTACGGCTGTCTGCAGTTGGGAGTTGAGATCCTGCGATCGCGCTGGACTATTGCCCGTCAGACTTAAGACTATTGCAGCTCCGATTGCTGCGATCGCCCCTCTCCAGCTCATTGTTTGCCCCGCTATTAGCTGGGCATAGAGTGCCAATTCTGTGTCTTTTTATTCCATTCACTGAGTTATAAAGATAAAAATCTGTTTGGGGCTCACGGAACGGTGACGTTAACCGCGTCTGGTGAAGTGGGATCTGGTGATATTGGGGGGGCGGGCAGTTCGAAGTGCGTCAGTAGGGCAAGCTCATCCAGCGTTTGGATGCCGTAAATCCGCTCCCCCTCGTAAATCCATGTGGGGTAGCTCTTAATGTCTTCAGCCGCACATTCTGGGGCCTGTGGGGTACCGCGACCTCCGTAGGGAGAGCATTCCACATAGGGGATGTCGCTAAAGGCGCTGCCAAACAGCATTTTTTGTTCCAAACAGTGGGGACACCAACTGGCACCGTACATTTTGATGTCTTGATGTTGCAGGTGTTTTGCTAAGCCTGCTGCGATCTCGCTCGGTGGTTCTGGCTGGCTGGCATAGACCCCTACTGTTAGGGCGATTGTTGCCAGGGCGATGGCGAGTCCGCCAACCACCAACCTATTGACGTCTACCCAAGCGTGACCAAAGAGGGTGGACAGCCAGATGGCAGTTGTGAGGGCGATTGCCACCGCGCAGTAGGGACAAAAAGACTTAATGACGACTGCCATGAGATACATCATGTACATCTCGAAGGCAAACATGGATGTGGTAACGGCAAATAGAGCTGGCCAGCGCCAACGTTTTAACAGAGGCATATCATCAGGGAGTGCGGCCAGAAATAAAACTGCCAAAAATCCCAAGAGTCCGAGCGATGCCGTTGGCACACCTAAAAATGTTGCCCAGCGGCTACCTAAAACCAAATCGCACCCTTGCCCTGTTCCGCACAGGGCCAACTTTTGGGTGGCTAACTTGCTAGCGGTCATATATGCCGTGAGCATGCCTCCCAAAATGGCCAAAACGGACATCAGGAGAAGGGCATGGCGGTGTAACCAAGACGTGCTGGGTTGCGACAGAGCAGGCATAAAATCTCTGGGGTCACTTCATCATCAGTCATTATGACCTGATTGCTTTCCAGGAGACCGATCCACTCGACATCTAACTCGCTAGGACCCCAAATCGGCGATTGGAGCTCTTAAAAAGGAGTGCCGTCATTTCTTGAGATATTTCATATACTCCTAGGCCGCATCTGGAACGATCTCCCCTCGCCGCACTTTGGCTAGATAGTCAAACACAGATTTGTCCCCAATGTCGGGGGGAATGGGCTGGAAAGCTTTTCGCACTGCAAACACCACAAACAGGACTGCCCAAATAACTAACAGCAGCAGTTCCCACTGCTTAGGCAGAAATCCCAGCAAGTGGCCCAGCAACAGCAGCGGGACAATGGGGGTTAAGGCTTTGGTTTCCAGCCGATTAAAACAAAAAGCTTCCTTGATAAACAACCCGGTCAAAGCAGCAAATGAAAATCCGATCCCCAGCAGAGATAGCGGTTGCTGGTAGGCCACTATGGCGAGGGGGCTGGGGGAAAACAGCACGGCCAAAATGATTGCTGTGAGGGAGCCGATGCCCCAAAACAGCTGCAGCGTTCTATGCAGCGATCGCATGTAGATATGGATGGTGAACAGGGCAATACCCATCGCCAGAGAAAATCCCCCAAACAAGCTGGTGATGGCCCACTGAACTGTTGTTGAGTTGGGTTGCCACAAGGTTAGGCCCGTTGATGCTGAAAAACAGAGGGCGGCTACCATCAGCGCTGACCGATAAACGATCACCCCACGGCGATCGCCCGCCGTAATTGTAAAATCCCCAAACTGCCCTTGGTAAACCTGCTCTCGATTCAATTGTTCTCGATCGACGGCTGATTCCATGCTGTTGCCCCCGTGGCATGTAGTGGATTGACTGTGTCGGCTTTCGTAATTGTTGCAATTCTAGTGTGGCAAAGACTGGGGGTGGCCGTCACATGGATGGCACGGGATGGTCTGTCTATCAGATTGCAGTTTCCCCATAGGAAGAGTTCCAGGAGGACGACGATCGAGCTGCGTAGCCAAAAAGGTGCGGATATGGAACTCAAGCCCTTGCCAGTCTTGCGCACCGACTAACTGTTTGGGAAATAGGCTGCCACCTAAGCCCACGGCGATCGCGCCAGCGTCAAAAAACTTATGGGCGTCCCCACAACAGACCCCACCCGTGGGAATCAGGGGAATATGCCCCATTGGCCCTTGTAGTGCCTGTAGATACTGCGCCCCACCCACCGCTTGAATGGGAAACACTTTGACGGCGGTCGCCCCAGCGCTCCAAGCAGTACCAATTTCAGTGGGGGTGAGTGCCCCCGGAACAACGGCGATATCGTGCTGGAGGGCTAGCTCAATCACATCGACAGTGAGGTACGGGCTAAATATGAACTGCGCCCCTGCTGCGATCGCTTCGCGACCTACTTTGGCATTCAACACTGTGCCGGTGCCGATCGTGCAAGTGGGATATCGTGCTCGCAATTGGGCGATGGTCCGCGTAAAACCTGCGGACGTGCTGGTGATTTCAATTTGACGAAGCCCAGCGGCGATCGCCGCTTCCACCAGACGAAAGGATGTTTCTTGGCTGCCCGTCCGAATGACCGCAATAATGCGATCCCGCTTAATGTGCTGCAGCCACTCTGCTGCAGTGATTGGATTCATCTGTAAGATCGGTATCCCCTACTACTAGTTTCTGAGGCAGAGTGCCACTGTTGATGCGTGATGACACAAACTCTAATCGACAATCAACTTGCCAACCATTCCTGCCATGGCATGGCCTGGGACACTACATTGCAAGTCGTATTCTCCAGATTTTTGCGGTACGAACACCCAGTCCGCCCTAGCTTCTGGCTTGAGCTCTAATTCACTGACTTTTCCTTTCACTTCTACCCCTGCGACATCCACTTTGCGAGTCCAGACCACATCGGCAAAATCCTTGGCGGTGAAGTAGTGTTTTACAGGGCTGGGATTGCTGAGGGTGAGGCGGTACAGCTTTCCGGCTTTAAAGTGCAGGGTGTCTGGAGAGAATCGAAAGCTGTTCTCTAACGACCCCAACTCGACCTTCATGGGGATAGCCTCCTGGCTCGCCAAATCTTTGGCTACAAGCGGGTCGCCACCCAATAGCAAGCCCAACATAGCAACTATTATTAGGCAGGAATGAATGAAACGGTTCATGACAACATGCAAGGGAACAGAATGACAGTGACTAACCGCTGAGGGGAATTTTCACCGATTGTAACAATGTTCGGTTTACCGCCCATAGCTTACTCGACCGTGGCTTTCCTGTTCCAAGATTTAAATGTTTAAAGCTAACAGAGGTAGCTTCGATGCGGCTGCCCTATCTAGCATCCAGATTAAGTCCCCAGCTGGCTGAATCCTTTGGGCGGGTAAACCCTCATCTGACATCAGAAGTTTACTGACAATCTCTGCTTTGCCCTCTCCAGCAATCCAAAACACTATCCGACGGCTGGCATTGAGTGATGGGTAGGTGAGGGTCAGCCGAGGCTCGCCAGATTTACTGCCTACCGCAACGGATGCTTGAGAGTTGAGGGCTTCAGTGCCTGGGAATAAAGAAGCAGTATGACCGTCCGTACCCACCCCCAACAGCGTGCAATCCATCGTGGGTACTGAAGTTTGGAAGACCTTTCGCAGTCGATCGCCGTAGGTGGAAGCATCCGCTTGTGGATTCCCTGACTGGGTGGGGAAGGGAAAGATTTGCTGGGTAGGAATCGGCACGCGATCGAGCAGCGCTTCTTTGGCCATGCGATAGTTGCTGTCGGGATGATCGGCAGGAACGTAGCGTTCATCCCCCCAGAAAACGTAGAACTTATCCCACGGCAAATCTGCGGTTGCTAACCCCTCGTAAAACACTTTGGGCGTGCCGCCGCCAGCTAACGCCACGGCAAAAAATCCCCGTTTTGCGATCGCCTCTGCGGCCCACTGTTGCCATAGAGCGATACCCCGTTCAACCATTCCTGCCACGTCGGCTCTGACTTCTAGCTGGAAAGACTTTAATGGCCAGGACTCAACCATCATTCTCCTCCTTTTCTGCGGGCTATTGCCCTTATTGATGGACTGCCGATCGATGAAAGTCTATTGATTGCTGATGTCAGTCAAAGATCTCCCAAGCTTTGTTGCTGAAGCATCAGCTTTACAGCTGGGATACCAGCATCTCGATCGTGTGGAGTTTTTCAGTGTGCTGCAGGTTACACCCGCAATTCGCGGCTAGGTCAACTACAAGCTTGTGCCGTTTTGCCTCTAGATGCGTTGAAGTTCAGATTAAATTTCGGTGGACAAACCAGTCGATCCCGTCAAGTGCCTGAGAAGTCCGATCGGTTACCCCCTGACTGGGCCTAAATCCTAATGTCCTAACCAAAACCCCAAAAGCTAGTTCTCTACCCAAGCCTACTGAGCCTGCAAGCGGCTCTTCTGAGCCTGCCTTCAAGGGAATCACCACAATCAAGGTGGGGTTATCTCTACAGACTCCCCCATGCCGCTTTTCTATCATGCAATTAATCTCGTCGAGCTGAACTCGGTTTTGACGGTGGCACTCTTAAGTTCGCGATGAATAAGCGATCGCCCCTTGTAAACCAGAGATTGCTGTGAAAGAAATTGCCTTAAGCGATTCAGCGTGGGCAAATCTCTCCCTCCAAACAGTTCAGCCAGCCCCAGCGCCACCTCTAGCGCTTGTGCCGAGTATTATCGCTGAGTTCGGGGCTTCCTCGATTAGGCCAGCTCGATTCATCAGCTTTAACTCCCCAACACGATCATTGCAGCCGCTAGGAGGGCTGAAATTTATGGGCAAAGTAGTCGGAATTGACTTAGGTACCACCAACTCGGTGGTTGCAGTAATGGAAGGGGGACAGCCCACCGTTATTGCAAACGCAGAAGGTACCCGCACCACCCCCTCTGTTGTTGGTTTCAGCAAAGATGGCGATCGTTTGGTCGGTCAAATGGCCCGCCGTCAAGCGGTCCTCAACCCCGAAAATACATTCTTTTCTGTTAAGCGATTTATCGGTCGCAAGTACGACGAACTCAATCCCCAAACTCTGGAGATTCCTTACAAAGCAATCAAGGACTCCAAGGGAAACGTCAAGATCAATTGCCCGCGCCAAGGAAAAGAATTTGCCCCCGAAGAAATTTCGGCCATGGTGCTGCGCAAGCTGGTGGACGAAGCCAGTAAGTACCTAGGTCAGACTGTGACCGAGGCTGTGATTACCGTTCCCGCCTATTTCAATGACTCTCAACGTCAAGCAACGAAAGACGCTGGCCGCATTGCCGGTTTAGAAGTCAAGCGCATTATCAACGAGCCTACAGCTGCATCTTTGGCTTACGGCCTTGACCGCAAGAGCAACGAGATGATTCTCGTATTTGACCTTGGAGGCGGTACTTTCGACGTTTCCGTCCTAGAAGTGGGCGATGGCGTCTTTGAAGTGAAGTCCACCAGCGGCGATACCCAATTGGGGGGGGATGACTTCGATAAGGCGATCGTGGACTGGCTGGCCGATGAATTCCAAAAGCTGGAAGGTGTCGATCTGCTTAAGGATCGTCAAGCACTGCAGCGGCTGACCGAAGCAGCTGAAAAAGCCAAAATAGAGCTGTCCAGCGTTGCAGAAACCAGTATCAACCTGCCCTTCATTACTGCGACTGCTGAAGGTCCCAAGCATCTCGACCTGAAACTATCCCGTGCCCAGTTCGAGAAAATCTCCTCCGGCCTCTTCGATCGCATTCGCCATCCTGTCGAACAGGCGATCGCCGATGCCAAGCTGAGTAAGTCTGACATCGATGAAGTGGTTCTGGTGGGTGGTTCTACCCGGATTCCTGCTGTCAAGACTCTGGTTAAGGACTTGATTGGCAAAGACGCCAACGAGTCTGTAAACCCCGATGAGGTGGTTGCTGTCGGTGCTGCAATCCAAGCGGGTGTTCTTGCGGGTGAAGTCAAGGACGTTCTCCTGCTGGATGTGACCCCTCTGTCTCTAGGTGTTGAGACCCTTGGTGGAGTGTCTACTAAACTCATCCCCCGTAACACCACCGTTCCTACCCGCAAGTCCGAGACCTTCTCCACTGCAGAAGACGGCCAGTCCTCTGTAGAAATTCATGTCATTCAGGGCGAGCGCGAAATGGCTCGGGACAATAAGTCTCTGGGTCGATTCAAACTAGACGGCATTCCCCCTGCTCCCCGCGGCGTCCCTCAAATTGAAGTTACGTTTGACATTGATGCCAACGGTCTGCTCAACGTATCTGCTAAAGACAAGGGAACCGGTAAGGAGCAGAGCATCTCCATCACAGGTGCATCCACCCTCGACAATGCTGAGGTCGATCGAATGGTGTCCGAAGCCGAGAAATTCGCGGATGAAGATAAAGAGCGCCGCGAGAAAATTGAGCGTCGTAACCGTGCCGACAGCTTGGCTTATCAAGCAGAAAAGCAGATTGCTGATAATGGCGATAAGATTCCTGCCGACAAGAAAGACAACCTGCAAACTCTAATCGTTGAATTGCGGGATGCCATTCAAAAAGAAGATGACGATGCCATTCAGGCGAAGGAGACTGCTCTCCAAGAAGCTCTGTATGCCATCAGCAGCGAACTGTATCAACAGGCGGCTCCAGAGGGTGCAGCGGCTGGTGCCCCCGGTGCTGACGCCCCAGGTGGCGGTGCCAGCGGTGGCGAAGAAGATGTCATCGATGCTGAGTTCACCGAAAGCTAAAGCGCTTGTTGTGTAGCTTTGCAGTGTCTCGAGACTCGTGCTTGAAAAAGAGAAATCTCGGGATGGCCGTTTCTTGAGCTAATGATTTCGAAGCGGGGCGTGCTTGTTGACATGACAAACGGCATGCCCCGTTTTTGTAAGTGCTTGGACGAAGGGATCATGAGCTTGAGTATTGGGTGGGTGGGATCGCTTGGCTGGTTGTGTGCTGGCAAGCCCTCATCCCCTCACTTCGATCGAATCTTTCGGTTTGATTGAGTAGTAGAGATGAGACCCACAATCCGTCTCGTCGGTTGTTGAGGAAGACGAAATGCAAAATTTTAAGGACTACTACAAAATTTTGGGGGTGGGTCGCAGTGCTAGTAACGAAGAGATTAAAGGTGCATTCCGCAAGCTAGCCCGCAAATATCACCCCGATGTTAACCCTGGAGATAAAGGGGCAGAAAATAAATTCAAAGATGTCAGCGAAGCCTACGAAGTACTCTCCGACAGAAAAAAGCGCCAACAGTACGATCAATTTGGTCAGTATTTCAACCAGGGTGGCTTCCGAGGTGGAGGTCGGGCTGCCGGCAGCCCCTTTGGGGATTTCGATCCTGCTGTGGGCCAGACGGTTGATTTTAGCCAGTTCGATGACTTCCAAGATTTCATCGATCAACTGCTGGGGCGTATGGGAGGCAGCGGCGGCGGCTACGGCCCAGGAGTTGGATTTGGCGGTTCTGGTTTTGGAACTTCGGGATTCGGCAATGTGGGGGCTCCGAGGGGGGGTCGGTCCCAGCCCAGTTATAACGCTGAAGCGTCCATTCCGTTAACGATTCCTGAAGCCTATGCGGGGGGCAAGCGCCGCCTGCGGGTTGAAGGCTCGCGCACCCTAGAGATTAATATTCCAGCTGGGGTAACGGATGGCAAGAAGATTCGCTTGCGGGGACAGGGTCACCCCAACCCGAGCGGTGGGCAAGGAGACCTGTATCTAAAAGTTGAGATAAAGCCGCACGCCTTTTTTCGCCTAGAAGGGGCGGATATCTATTGCAATTTGCCGATCTCCCCCAGCGAAGCAGCCTTAGGGGGACCCGTGGAGGTGCCTACATTGGATGGATCAGTCAAGCTGAATTTGCCAGCGGGGGTGCAGTCCGGCCAAAAAATGCGGCTGGGGAGCAAAGGATTTCCAAAAGGAAAGGGGATCCGCGGCGACCAGTTTGTGGTGATTCAGGTAAATGTGCCGAGTACGATCACTCCAGCGGAACGCGAACTATACGAGAAGCTGCAGCAGGTTCAGTCCTACGATCCTCGTGGAGCAATGAAGGTTTAGATTTTCATGGATTGGGAACCGGTTTGTTCGTGTTGGAACACCTGTTCAAAAGCCCTCTTACGGACAAGATTCCAACAATTTGTAGATGGCCTGAATAACAAGCGTAATAGGGCCGTATCTTGCCAGTTGTTTTTCAGGGCCAAATCGTCTTTCGAGTGTAGCTAAGACAGACCAGTCTAAGATTTGAGGGTTAACTGGTGATTCTGACAGAACGCAGATTAGCGAATAGTTCGATACCAGCGGGCCAGTTGTTCAGAGGAGATACCGGCCTGGTAGCCGGCTCGAATCATTTGCATCAATGCCACGGTTTTCCAGGGACCATCTTGTTGCCAGCGGCGGCTAGAGGTGACAATTCGATTGGTTAAGTAGGCCACCGAGCCCAGCTTTTGCAGCTGCCGGGAGAGTTCAAAATCTTCCATAAGAGGTTGATCTGGATATCCACCCAGTTGCTCGAATAGAGATCGCCGCACGAAAATCCCCATATCTCCAGTAAACAAACCGGTGATGCGCGAACGCACATTGATGCCCCAGGAGATAGCGTTGTAGGGCCAACCTGGCCGATCCAGGTCTACACTGAATCGACCTCCTACCGTTTGTGGGGAGAGCATCGCCTGTCGGACAGCTTGCAGCGCCTTTTCTGGCAACAAAGAATCTGCATGCAGAAAGAGCAAAATATTCGCGCGGGTCTGTTGAGCCCCGAAGTTCATCTGCAATGCTCTAGCCCGATAGGGGGATTGCAGTACCTGAATTGGGACTGTATCTCCGGCCGAGCTCAAGACCCGTTGGCTGAAGGCAATTGCTTGGGTGCGGTCGGTGGAACCACCATCCGCGACAATAATTTCAAAAGGAGGTGTCTGTCCCTGCAAGCTTTGCAGGCAGGTCGCAATGGAGCCTTCCTCTTGATAGGTCGGTACGATGATAGCTATACAGTCTGAGGGGCTCAAAGCAACAACCGTCAACACCACTCAAACAGTATGAATATACTTCGGCAGGATTTATAGAGGGCTGCATAAATATGCCGGTTAATCTTTGGGCGATCGCCGTTGTGGCATTTAATTTCGGCTTTCTTTTGCTATTGTTTCGGGTGCTACGGGTAGTCCTCAAATTACCCCGATGGCTCAAAAGTGCTCAGCGCTTTTTCGATCGTCGTTATATCGCAGCCCAGCCTTTAGAGTTAGTTCCAGATCGGTTCGATCGACTCAATCAGCTGATTTTCAACAGCAACCAGAAAATAAAGCAGCTTTCACAACAGGTTGCGAGCATATTCCAACTCATCCAGATTGGCTTAACAGTTCGGTCTCGATCTCGCCATCGTCGGTGAATGGGGACTTGTCAGAATGCCGGTAAGAGCCAGCCCAATAATAAGCTGGTTGGACTGCGATGGCTGTCAGACAATCGCTAGCTCTTTGAAGAGTGATAATTGTTGTAGCGATTGGTGGCGGCATCGACCTAGATGGCTGCTGGCAACATACCAGTAGAGTCCCTAACTCTGTTTGTCAACTGACTCTATGGCGATCGATAGAAATTCCAGCTGCGTGGTAATTTCACACCCCCGCAAATCCTGTTCAGTTGAGTTCCACTACCCTGTGTGAAATTACTACAGTTATTTGTGGGAATTTTAGGATCGAGATTTCGCTCGCCTGCTCCCCTTCTCATTGAGCTTGCTGTCCTCAACTGCTCTCTTGAAAGTCCTTTGAGTAATGATTTTGGCTGAGATCGCTCTTTTGATTGAAAGAAATGCGGAATCGAACTCTATGGGTCGTCCAGAGTTCCAGCATCAACCAGAGCGTTATTTCGCAATGAGGAATTATTTTCACATCAGCCCTATCAGCAACAGTTACTTAAGAAAAAATAAAAATTGTCAGTAAAAGCCAGTATGGTTTAAGAAGACCCCCTGCAGCCCAGATGGGCAAGGGAATGCCACCTGTGAATGTGAGAATCCACCTGGTAATAGCTACTGGAGACTACATGTTGCTATGTTTCAGCGATTGTCATGGCTGTCACTTCGAGGTTATGAACAGTTCGGGGTTTATCTACCATGGAGATCGCATATTTTCTAACCCTACCGCTGCTGAGTGGGGGGGCAGAGAGTGGATTCGAGCCAATAGCCGGAGATAAGGTGAGCAGAAATAGTAGACGTCAAGTTCGTTCAGTAACTTTTATCCACAAAACCCCTATCTTTGGATACGCTCGTGAGGTTTTCTTGACCTTGACAGTTTTAGCTTAAGCACCTGCCAATCAGCTAATCCAGTCTTACCAGGGGTTGCTCGGATGGACGAGGTAGCTTACCGTCATCACTTAATTGGCGCACTAGCAGTAAATGCTCTATGGCCATTCGATCTCTTTCCGCCCGCAACTGACTGAGTATCAATTGCGCTTGACGAATTTGATGATCGCTAGTGTTAGGTTCGCTGAGCAGTTGCAACAGCAGATCCTGACGAAATTCAATGCGGGCATTGATGGGAGCTACAGCTGCAGCAAATTGTCGATCTAGCCACGCGATGGTTTCAGTGTTAGGCAGCAGGATGAGAAGCTCTAAATCGAGTAAGGGGAAAGGCTTGAGGGGCTGAGGTAAACTATTTAACTCTAATTCCGACAAAAGTTTGTTAGCCCCCTCGGATTCAAGAAGACGGTTCGTGACAGGGTCAGACAGCTCGCCTACTGGTGGCATAGTTTGTGCCGGAGCGGAAGAGCCTACAGATATCCCCAGGACGCTAGCCACCAAGATCGCTCCTGCCACATCGCTGTAAAGATACGCCTCAATAGTGCGGACGATCGCTTTTAACTTAGAGATCGACTGTAATCTAGAGGCCGCAGAGAAAAGCATGAGACAAGAACATAACCAAGGGAACAGAATATGTGCTGATATCCTCTGACACGTTAGTGATAGACACGTCAGGGACGCACCGAAAAGAATTTGAACGACGAGTCTTGTGTCTCGGACTAATCCTATTTTCCTAAGATAACGGGGATTCCTAACAAACTCAGGCTTACTAGTTAGAAACTCTATTCATTTGTCTAACCGTCAGTCAATAGAATGGAATATGCGTCGTCAGAGCTGCTTGGCGAAAGCAGGTATAACTTAGCTTCATCCGTAGACACCAGCTCGGAGGAAAAAGCCTCAATGGATGGATCGGAGGGTAGATCGTCTGGAATTTCAACGAGAGGCTGGTCGATCGAAACGGCTAGTTGATGAGACTGATTTTGATTGAGTTGCCAAAACACTCCTCCACCGATGAGCAGTGCTAAGCCAGCTGCGACTTGGGCACAACGCCGAGCGACTTTAGGAGAAACAAACGCAGTTAGCGGAGATCGATCCAATTCTTCCAAAACTCGTTCGGCCACTTCATTGCCAGAAACACTGGCTGTGGTTGCTGTAGAGGGCACGGATACGTTAGAGAGCCCATGCTTTAGTCGCATAAAGTTTCGGCAATCTTGCTGATATCTCGAATCAGATTGCAACCATTGCTCCACCTGTTGGCGTTCAGGAGCAGTTAACTCTCCATCAATATAGGCACTTAACAGCTCCCACCTTGTTTCATCTGGCTCAAATGAAGACAGGTGTTGTCTGGGTCGATGTTTCATCAGATAGTGACCCTCCTCATTTACCCTCTAAATAGGGTTTTAGCATAGCTTGCAATCGCGTACGCGCTCTAGCAATGCGTGACTTTACAGTTCCCAAAGAGACATTAGTGATTTCAGCAATGTCTTCGTAGGGCAACCCCTGAATCTCTCGCAGTACAATGGTTTGTCGAAAAGCATCCGGTAGCTCCTGTACCGCTCTATGCAGGTGCTCGTAAAATTCTTGGGTGCTGAGAGCTTCATCCGGGCTGATGGCTTCGCTTGGCAATTCCCAATCGATTGCCCCATCGTTGACGGGAATTTGAGCATCTAACGAAAGAGGGCGGCGATTACGTTTACGCTTGCGCAATTCGTCATAAAACAAATTAGTGGCGATGCGGTTGAGCCATCCCTTAAACTTTGCTGGATCCTTCAATCGACGCAGATTACGGAATGCCCTTAACCATACCTCTTGGGCTAAGTCATGGCGATCGTTCCAATCTGGGGCCAAGTGGTACAAGATACGATCTACATCTGACTGATGGCGACGAATCAGTTCGGCAAATGCCGGTTTGTTAGGACGTAGCGTTGACTGACAGGAAACAATTAACTCCAACGTCGTTAAGTTGGCTGGCGGTAGAGGTCGCCTAGACTGCGCAATGGATTGTGACCAAGTCAAAGATGAAGCTTCGCTCATATAGAATGAATGCTCCGGTACGTAGGTTTCTAGCGCTACCTACAACTGCATCTGATGCAGTAATATTCACACTTGTCTTTAAGACGCACCGAAGAAAACTTTAGTTCCCGATTTCAACAATATCTCATACCTTTTTATCGTGGAAACTGCTAACCCTCCTTAAAGATGGCACTGTCTCATCATGGCAATGTCCTCAGCATGGCACTATCTCATACCGTACCAAGTCATGCTGTCGATCGGGGCCAGTCGATAACAGGCTGAAGGGTGTAATCGCGTGGTTTAAGGCTAATATGCATACCACTAATTTGCTGCTGGCTTAATAGCCGACTTGACTCTCAGCTGCTTGCGAGAGAACCGGAATGTCTGTGTACTTACCCTGCAGATTTTGGACAAACGCGTAAATAGACAACCCAAAGGTCAGTAAAAATAGTCCGGAAGCCATAGTTGTTGTCAGCGGACCCAGGCCTCGAAGTATTGGCACTAAAGCTCCAAATAGGATCTGCAGCAGACTGAGACCGATAACCATTAGCAAAGCTTGCATCGTGTTGAAGCGAATGAACCGGCCAATCGAGCGATTTCGCACAACGCCGAACAACAATCCGAAGAAGATGGCTAAGCTGATAAGAAAGTTACCTTCGAGAATTGGAAAGAGGGGAAATAGCGGTCTGACAAGCTGGCCGATGAGTGGAACTCTTCGGTATAAGTCCATCCCCAACGGTAACGCTTGAACCATTGGCAGGATGTAGGGTAAGCAGGCTAGCAGCCGCTCTTGAACCATCGAACTATTCCTTATCACGGCGCTTTGTACCTCTTATGCAGGTGCACTTCACATCATTGTAGTGGGACTGAATGGGGGCATCGAGCGCCTGCGAGTGAATCACTACAAGTGCAAAGGTAAAGACTGAATTTGTCACTCGCTAGAGGCGTATAGGAGCTGCAGGGGGGATTGCTTAAACCGAATCGCTGTATTGGCGCGTAGGCTTTGCTCTACAAAGGTAAGGATCGCAAAACGAGCACCGAACACCTGAAAGGCCATCGCTCGTTTCTACAGCTTATAGATGCAGCTATTTCATTAGGGCAGCAACACTATTGCCCGGCAAAGGAACTGGATGGCAGAGAAATGCAAGCCAGCTGCCGATTACCATAACGCGACCCTTAGCCCATTTCCAAAATTTTGCTAAACCGTTACGGCCAGCTTGGCTCCCACCATTTGCGCCAAGTCTTTCACCCGAGAAGCATAGCCAAACTCGTTGTCATACCAGGAGAGAATCTTGGCTGTGTATTCCCCAAGCACCATCGTGGATTGAATGTCAACGATGGAAGATAAGGGATTGCCGATGATGTCGCAGGACACCATATTCGATGGGGCGATCCCAAGCACTCCTAGCATGGATCCGCTGGCGGCACTGCGCAATGCTGCACTGAGTAAATCGATAGAAATTTGCTTTTCGGTACGCACCACAAAGTCAACTACGGAACCAGTAACGGTTGGCACTCGCAATGCCATGCCGTCTAGTTTCCCCGCCAACTCAGGTAACACTGTGGCAACCGCAGTTGCGGCTCCGGTGGAAGATGGAACGATTGACATGGCGGCGGAACGACCACGGCGCATGTCTTTCTTGTCAGGCCGATCGATTAATCCTTGAGTGGCGGTGAATGCATGACAGGTAGTAAGAAATCCGGTTTCAATGCCGAAATTGTCCATGACCACCTTGGCCAGAGGGGCTAAGCAGTTAGTGGTACAGGATGCATTCGAAATAATGTGATGCTGATTGGGATCGTATTGGCCGTCATTGACCCCCATGACTACCGTCAGGTCGGGGTTCTTGGCGGGTGCAGAAATGATAACTTTGCGAGCCCCTGCCTGCAGATGTAGCGCTGCTTTGTCACGCTGCGTGAAGAACCCAGTAGCTTCTACTACGATGTCAACGTTCATTTGGGCCCAAGGAAGCTGGGCAGGGTCCCGTTCCGACAATAAGCGAATCTGCTGACCTCCGACGATAAAACCGTCCTCTGACAATGCTACGGCTGTCTTAAGTGGCCCCTGAGCAGAGTCGTAGGAAAGAAGGTAGGCAAGGTTTTCGCGATCGGCCAAGTCATTAATGGCAACAACTTCTAAATCACCTGGTTTTTGAATCACACTGCGCAAAAACATCCGACCGATACGGCCAAATCCATTAATGGCTACACGAGTTGTCATCAATCCCTCCTTGCTGTACGAAATACTGTAAAACAAGCTGTAAGATTACATGCCTGGTCAGCGAATAGCTCTCTACGGCATTGACTTGAACCTAACTTCGTTTTGAAGCTCGATCGCACATCGCTTGCTCATACACGTTGTAGGCAACCCACCTAGATTAGGGGAGTCCTTAAAGGTAAATCCAGGATCGTCACCCTTGGAAGATACTTGTAGAGACTTCTCTACCGGGAACGTAATCCTGCGTTATGTTTCTTAATTTTCAGAAGGTGCTGAATCAACCAGCTGCAGGGGGTGTTAGCCTATAAGCAATCCGTCGCGCTTTCAATCACAGATTTATGGAAACCAATTATCTAGGTCTGCTGGCTTTCATCCTAGTAGTGTTTGTCCCTTCAATTTTTTTGGTACTTCTCTACGTACAAACGGCTAGCCAGGGTAAGGGATAAGACTCGAGTTCTCCTCAAGGCTGGGCGGACGCTCAAGCTCAATCCTAGCTTCATCAATTGAACTCTCGTTTTTTGCAAAAGACGGTCTTCCAAATGGAAGTCCGTCTTTTTAAGTAGCTAGCAGCACTCAAACATGTCTGGGAAGCAGATACTGTCCACGGACATCCCCAATCCTTGTCTTCGCAAGAATGTTGCCTTCGGAAATAGTTCTGGGACTGTCAGTCAGAACTGCAAGAGAAAGGATTCAAAGGGGCTCCCCTTCACCAACACTGTTCTAATCAACTCAAGGGACGCTGCGGTGGGTAGTTCTACTGACGGCATCCTTGCACCGTTAGAACCTTATTCTTCGTCCAGTGGGAGCCCGAGCCTAGTCTTGCCTTTACCAAAGTAACGACCAAATTGCAGTTCGTAGACCTCGTCTTCGTCTTGGGTTTCCACTTCGAGATCGCTACAGGCGTAGCTGACGCAAAGCAACGCGTACCCTTGCTTTTTTAAATCCCTTGAGAGGCCCATGGCCTCCGGTTGAAAAATTTCCCCAGACTTGATGCGAACCGCACAGGCGGTGCAAGCTCCATTACGGCAGGAGAATGGTAGCTCTGCTCCCAATTCCTCTGCGGCCTGCAAAATATAGCGATCGCCGGGCACCTGAACGGTGTAGTGTTTGTTGTCTTGGCGATGAAAAATCCGTACGGTATGTGTATTAGTAGCCATAGTTGGGAATTGGGAAATTACATCCGATCAAATGAGCATGAGGCCGCGTAGCGACCAGAAAATCGTTTAGGGCATTTCTTGAACGAGAACATTGAGCGGGGTGACACCGCCCACCTTCATTGAACTGTTCGCGATTGCAATTGCCACGCTTATCCAGACTAAAGCGATTTTTACCCTTCTGCGCGATCGCTTTTTCTGTCAGGATGCTTACAGCAATCGCTAAGTATTTCTTCCCTAACCAAGTGATTCACTGACTGCTATGGCCAAACTGTCTGCTGACCTCGACGCATTTTTACAGGATCCCGAACGGGGGGAGCGAATCTCTTTGCTGGAATTGCAGCACATGGCCGGAGAGCGAGGGTTTGGTTTCTTTTTAGCACTGCTGGCGCTGCCCTCTGGGGTTCCTGCTCCGGCCGCAGGCTATTCCATCCCCTTCGGCGTCCTTTTATTCTTCCTAGCTTCTCAAATGATGGTTGGTTACCATGAACCTTGGTTGCCAGAGCAAGTACAACGGTGGTCGATCCCCACGAATTTTGCGAAAGTGGTCCTGGAAAAAGGCAGCTGGATCCTCAAAAAGGTTGAGCTGCTTTCTCGCCCCCGATGGAGCTGGATTTGTCGCAGTAGGGTAGGTCATCGGGCCTTGGCCGTAGCGATCTCACTTATGGCAATTTCCATGATGATTCCCATTCCAGGGACTAACACCATACCTGCTATGTCCATATTCATCATTGGCGTAGGTTTATTGGACGAAGATGGCATTGTTTCCAGCATTGGTGTAACACTATCGGCCTTCGGCCTGCTAGTAACTGGCTTGATTTTGACAATCGGTTTTAACCTTCTGTCCTTTGTTAAAGACTCTCTTTTATAGATGTTGCAATCCCGAGGATAGTTGCAAACTGTCTCTATTCCAGAACGGTCATATCAGCTAACACTAGAGATATCGAGTTAGCTCTACTCGATATCGACCTTTTTTCGTCTTAGTGACGTCCCCCACTTGGACTCGACCTCGGCCACGAATAGTAATTAAGTCTCCGGTGTTGACAGGACGGCTAGCTTGCGTGATTGTTTTCCAATTCACCTTGACATCCCCTGCCTGAATATCTCCGGCAATGCGATTACGAGAAGAACTAAACCCTGCTGAGGCGATCGCATCCAAGCGCATTGAAGCTTCAACAGTTGTTAGAGCTTTGGTTCTGGGGGGACGTACCCGCAGTTCATCTAAAGAGATTGCCTTGGCTTTAACAGGGACCGATCTCACTTGGGTGAGGTTCATCTCTAGATGCGGTACGAGCTGGGGGGAAACCAAGACTTGGGCTCCCTGTTCCCCCAAAAGCAGGATGTCACCCACCTTTTCCCGCACAATACCAGTGCCCAAAATTGAGCCTAAAAAGTCGCGATGGGTAGCAGTATCGAAGAGGAAATTACCGCGTATTTCGACAGCTGCCATTTCTACCACTGCCCGAGCAAAATCGTTGGGGCAGTTGGGATCGGGATTAATCAGGATAGATGGACGAGCGATCGCCAGTCTTTGCCGCTCTGCCTGCGGGTAGCCCCCCCATGCAATAGCTTCTACCTCAGTGAGGGAGTCTAATACCGAAAGAGCCTCATCAATCTCTGGGGGGGAGAGGAAATCCGAACAGACAATTTCCCAATTTTTTAGAGCTTGTTCGGCTAGATCGATAGTACGGGCGACAACTACACGATTTTCGACTCCTTTCAACAACTCAGCTCGCGGTAGCAAACCACTTGCGGTGTCCGATAATTTCACTGTCATATAGCCCGGAAACTCATAACTAACATCAATGCTCTCAGGCGTTCTGGATCTAAAAAGGGATCTGGATGCACGGCCCATTAACAATGTGTACTCATAATTGTAGAGAGGATATAAGCGAAAGCCACTGAACAATTGAGTACCGATTGATGGCATAACCTTGACAGGATTGTTTTATCTTCCTAGCCCACATAGGTGCATGCACCGCTAGAAAACGGTTGTTTAGACCATACTTTTGGTTCAAAATATTACTGAGAAGGGCAAGTATCTCGGCAGGAAGTTGCAGATCCAGTTAGATTGCAGTTTCTGGCAGCGTCAACTGTTGCCTTAGGACCTCTAGGGCCTCGGTAAATTGAGGATCTCGTTCCGTTGCCAGTTCCTTTCGTTCCAGCGTCCGGTTGTTTTCCAGGCTGACTAAATAATTAGGTTCGATGCCAAGCCTGTTGATATCGCGACCGCTGGGGGTGGCATATTTAGCGACAGTGACTGCAAGCCCAGCTCCATCAGGCATGTCGAAGAGGGATTGGATCAGCCCCTTACCAAAGGTCCGCGTTCCGACCAATAGCCCCCTACCGCTATCTTGTATGGCACCCGCAAGTACCTCTGCCGCACTTGCTGTCCCTTTGTTGACCAGCACCACCATCGGCTTATCCGTCAGAATCGTTGCAGTTGCGTCAGCGCTGTCGCTAATTCCATTGCGATCGATGGTGTAGACGATAGGGCCTTCATTAATCCACATTTGAGCAATTTCAATTCCCGCCCGCAACAATCCCCCAGGGTTGCCCCGCAAATCGAGAACGTAGCCAGCAACGGATTGCGCTTCTGCCCGATCGATAGCCACCTGCATCTCGCTAACGGCATTACCATTGAACTGATTGAGGCGAATATACGCGACATTCTGTCGATCTATAGCTCTAGGGATGATTTTGCTGCGCACGGGATTAATTTCGATCGCCTCTCGTTTGAGTTTGACCTCAAATTCGCGGTCATCCCGCTCGAGCTTGAGGTAAACGCTGGTATTGGCTGCTCCACGCAAGTGGTTAGCGACTTCATCCAAGGTCCAGCTATCGACGGCAATATCGTCAATTGTCAGAATTCTGTCATCCGGTTGTAAACCTGCGCGATCGGCTGGCGTGCCCTCAAGAGGAGCAATGACTCGAATTGTCCCTGCATTGTCCATTGCAATTTGCAATCCCACTCCATTCAGCTCTCCAGCGGTAGATGTCTGCAGGCTGCGGTAGTTGGCGGGGGGCAAAAAGCGAGTGAAGGGATCCTCAAGCGTCGAGAGCATAGCCTCAATCTGCTGATAGGCAGCGTATGGCGTAGACATCGGCTGGCGCAGGTAAGTTTGTCGCACTTCCCACCAGTCCTGTTGATTGAAGGTGGGGTCCACATAGGCACGGTCAATGGTTGTCCACACCTGTGCTAACAGTTTCTGCTCTTCACCCCAGCTAGGACGCGGTTGGCAGGCTGTCAGGTTAAAACAGCTGAGAAGCACCACCATAACAAGGAACAGCTGTCGTTGGGGCAACAGCTTTGCCCCAGCCTTCAGCCAACGGGCACTCTGCTGAGCCACAGCGATAATTGTGGTTATTGATGTAAATAAGAGCGTCATAAAAAACTGCGAAGCAGAGATAGCCGAACCTGAATATTATTATCTGCCCTAACTGGAGATCGCCACTCTAGTTGGTAGTTAGAAGTGAGTTCAATGCTCTATTTGGCAAGGATCGAGCAGGAATGTAACTGTAGGTATGCATAGTTTACACAAGGCTACAATTAAGGCGGTCTGTGATAGGGTGATTTCATATCTGGAGAGGATTTGCACTTAAGGTTTAACTTTTATGGCGAAGGTTTATGACTGGTTAGACGAGCGGCTGGAGCTGACCCCCTTTGTGGATGATGCAACTGGTAAGTTTATTCCCCCGCACGTCAATATTTTTTACTGCTTAGGTGGCGTCACGCTGGTTTGCTTCATCATTCAGTTTGCAACCGGTTTTGCGATGACCTTTTACTACAAGCCCACTGTAGCTGAGGCGTTTGAATCGGTTAATTTCATCATGCAGCAGGTCAACTTTGGTTGGCTGATTCGCTCCATCCACCGCTGGAGTGCTTCCATGATGGTGCTTGTAATGATTTTGCACACCTTCCGTGTGTATTTGACCGGCGGATTCAAAAAGCCCCGCGAACTAACCTGGGTGACTGGAGTCATCCTTGCGGTAATCACCGTTTCTTTCGGCGTTACTGGTTACTCTCTTCCTTGGGACCAAGTTGGTTACTGGGCTGTAAAAATTGTATCTGGTGTTCCCAGTGCGATTCCCGTTGTAGGCGGCACCCTGGTTGAGCTCATTCGCGGTAGCGAGAGCGTTGGCCAAGCTACCTTGACTCGTTTCTACAGCTTGCACACCTTCGTGCTTCCTTGGCTGATTGCCGTCTTCATGCTGATGCACTTCTTGATGATTCGTAAGCAGGGTATCTCCGGCCCCTTGTAAATTCATAAATTTGGATGGTGAGGCTAGTGTGAGCCTTACCATCTCGTTTTTTACGTTTGTATTTGCACGAGTAGAGAGTTCTTGCCATGCCCGTTATTAGAAAAGTCGATCTTGATAATCCCAAGGTTCGCGCCAAGCTCGAAAAAAACATGGGTCACATGACCTACGGTGAGCCCGCTTGGCCCAACGACCTGCTGTTTATGTTCCCGGTTGTAATTTTGGGAACCATCGCTATGGTTGTAGCTTTTGCTGTGATGGAGCCTGCTGGTGTAGGCGAAGCAGCAGATCCGTTTGCAACTCCCCTGGAAATTCTGCCTGAGTGGTACTTGTACCCTGCATTCCAGTTGCTGCGGATTGCTCCTAACAAGCTACTCGGTATCGCACTGATGAGCGCTATTCCAGCCGGTCTGCTATTCGTTCCTTTCATTGAGAACGTTAACAAGTTCCAGAACCCACTACGTCGCCCTGTTGCCACTGCAGTATTTTTGTTTGGCACTGTATTCGCGCTGTATATGGGCATTGGTGCAACCCTACCCCTCGACAAGTCCCTCTCCTTGGGACTGTTTTAAGCTGAATCCATTCTTCTAGTTTTCAGAATTCATTCTGTTAGGGGAGTCACATGGCTCCTCTTTTTTGTTTTGAGATTCGCTAGTAGCGGGGCTGTCAAACGGCCAAGGACATTTGAGCAGTCGCAATCTTGAGTTGGACTCGTCTTTGCTGGGCTAGATGAAATAGCTACAGCCATAAAGGGGGCCGTTACGAAAGTCCAACTATTCCACTAAAGTAGTCGGATAGTTGCTGGGTATGGTCGTGAGCTAGAGACTCTAAGGGAATGTCCTGCCTTGAGAATGCCCTAACTGCCATTATTTCAGCGGTATCAGAAATTTGAAACTCTCCCTGCACCCGAGCAGTAACCGCAATACAGATTGAGTGCATGCGCGGATCGCGATCCCGACTTGAGTACACCCCAACCAGCTGAGCTGTGTCTGTCATCTCAAGCCCCGTTTCTTCCTTGAGTTCCCGTTGGGCAGCGGCGCGAATATCTTCTCCCCAATCCACTAACCCCCCTGGCAATGCCCATCTCTGACTGTCACGCCGCTGAACTAGTACAACCCGTCCATCGTCGAGCACCGGAACAATACTGGTGCCTGGTAAAGGCCGCCGTAGCAATAGCCTCACAAAGGTGCGGGCAATTCTCCATAATTGGGACATAGAGATTGTGTTCGGTGAAAGAGCGGTAAGGTGGACGTTCAGTGTGGTCCATGCGGAGGACTCAAACCAGAATACTGCTGGGTTTGCAAATGTTGACCGTAGGCCTGCATACCTTGTCTCGACTGATTCGGTTGTAAATCACTTAGATTCGGCAACGGGACAGCTGTTCAAAGGCAAAAACTAGGGGCAATACACTTTCTCTCTCAAGACTGGCTGATGGGGAGAGTCGCGATCGCTGGTAAGTTATTTTGAAAGCAGTCAATAGCCTGCGATGTAGCTGTTGTAGGAGGAATAAACCGCTGTTTGATGCTCTTGTTATCGGTTCTGGCCCTGCCGGGTTGTCCATTGCTGCATCCCTCTGCGATTTAGGACTTTCGGTTGCTGCCCTCAGTCCTCAGTGCTCTGCTACCCCTTGGGAAAATACCTACGGAATTTGGCGGGATGAATTGGAGGATCTCAACCTCATCCATCTGTTAGGGCACTGCTGGACAAACTGCGTGTCGTATTTTGATGCTTCGGTGACCCGCCATTCCCGGGCCTACGGATTATTTGACAAACAACAACTTCAGCAGCATTTACTCGATCGCACCCAGAAGGTGAAGTGGTTTACGGACAAAGCGACGTCCATTCATCATAACGATCGCACTTCCACCGTGGCGACTGCGGATGGTCGGACGATTCAAGCACGGATTGCGATCGACGCTAGTGGCCATAAACCTGCGTTTGTGCGCCGACCTCGCAAACAGAATGTGGCCTACCAGATGGCCTACGGCATTGTCGGTCAGTTTTCCAAGCCCCCGATTAAACCCAATCAGTTTGTCTTGATGGATTATCGCAGCGACCATCTCACGCCGGATGAGCGCTGCCTTCCCCCCACGTTTCTCTATGCCATGGATCTGGGCAAAGGGTTCTTCTTTGTGGAGGAAACTTCTCTTGCCTATAGTCCCGCGGTGTCTTTTGAGGTATTGGAACAACGCTTGCACCAGCGTTTAGCGCAGTCACATGTCGAAGTGACTGAGGTTCATCATGTGGAACGCTGTATGTTTCCCATGAACTTGCCCCTGCCAGATTTCTCGCAGCCCGTGCTGGGTTTTGGGGGGGCAGCTAGTATGGTGCATCCTGCCTCGGGTTATATGGTCGGAGCATTACTGAGGCGGGCGCCGGAGATGGCTGCAAGCGTGGCCCAGGCCCTAGGGGATTCCGATCGCAGCCCTGCGGAGATTGCTAGAGCAGGCTGGCAGGGCTTGTGGACGCGCGATCGCCTACGCAAGCACTATCTCTATCTGTTCGGGTTGGATGCTTTGATGGGATTTGAAGCTGACCGACTGAACCATCACTTCCATACTTTCTTCCGCTTGCCCCAGCCAGATTGGTCTGGATTTTTAAGCGATACCCTTTCCTCCCCCGAGCTGGTGCGGGCCATGTTGGGGTTGTTTGGGCAGGCGCCCAATGATGTCCGTTGGGGACTGATGCGTTCGGTGGGCGGTTCGGGGAACTTGCTATGGCGATCGCTGGCTGCGTAAGTAAACTGACGTCACTTAGAAACTTATCAATACATGCTGAAAGCTATTGGACAGCCTAAAAAGCACGGCTCTGACGCAAGGTTCTAAACTGGGAAGGGCACATTAAGTTACCCATAGGCTTCCATTGGTTACTCGGGATCGCTCGCCTTACCGCCACTCTGGTTGCAGAGTTTGGCCGAACACTCGCTTTCGGCCGATAATACCCTATGACGTTAGATCGGTAGTCAAGCGATTTATCGATCGAATAGGCTTTTTAATAGATTCAATTTGACCCCTGTCTGTCGTGCCTGCCAGCGGACGCCGCATTCCTCCTAGGGTCATTTATCGCTTGTTTTTGCCAGCCCAAGGAGAGTATTGTCTTGGCTGTAACATTTAGATCCCCGCCCCAAAAACCTATCGCCCCCACGATAAAGATCGGATGGTGGTCTGTTGGTCTGTTTGATAGCTATGCTCTCAAGCAGATGATAGTGCCATTTTTATTTGGAGTAGTTGCCTTTACTGGTGTGGGCTCGACCATTGAATCTTTGTTTAAAATTCTTCGGTGGGTGGGCGATGGGCTGCCTCTGCTGGTGGGTGTTCAGCTTTACCTGCTGAGCATGCCCAAAATTATTGTGTTGACCTTTCCAATGTCAGTACTGTTGGCGACGTTGATTGTCTACAATCGCATGTCTGCAGACAGCGAACTAGTGGCCTTGCGCAGCTGTGGAGTCAGTCCTTTGCGCTTAATTGTGCCTGCGGTTGTGATGAGCTTGTTGGTAACGGGATTGACCTTTGCGTTCAACGAGGTCATTGTGCCAGGAACTAGCCGACAGGTGGAGGAGATGACGGCTCAAGTGCTGGGTGCACACGTGAACATTCGCAACAACAATATCCTTTATCAAGAGCTGGGGAGTAGCGATACCCTCAATACCGACAACGACTCTACTGAAGATGAGAACCGCAAGTTGCAGCGCTTGTTTTTCGCCCGCCGGTTTGATGGGGAAACTATGAGTGGCATTACGCTACTGGATTTCACCTCCGAGGAACGCACCATTGTGATAGCCCAGAAAGGGGTTTGGTTAAGCGATGATGAAGTCTGGGAATTCACCAACGGCACCACATATGTTATCAACGATGATGGATCCTATCGCACGGTGGATCCGTTTCAGCAGCAGCTTGTAGATTTGCCCCGGACTCCTATTGATGCCAGCATGTCTCAGGATACTGAAAGCATGAATATAGCCGAGATGCGTGACTATATTCGGCTTCAGGAGCAAGCGGGGCAGCGTAAAAAGGTTCGGGGCTTGCGGATGGATTTGCAGTTGAAGTATGCGATTCCTTTTGCCTGCCTAACATTTGGTCTGATAGGGGCACCACTGGGAATGCGGCTGCAGCGCACCAATGGTGCATTGGGCTTTAGCCTCAGCATCTTGGTGATTTTCTTATACTATGCGTTGCTTTCAATTGCCCAAGGACTGGGACAAAGCGATGCAGTGAGTCCCTTCATTGCCGCTTGGATACCCAATGTCGTGGGTTGGACTGCCGCCGGTTGGCTGTTGTGGAAGATCGCCCACTAGCGATCGCGGTACAGATCGAAAAGGGGGCGAGGACTGTGTGAATCTGCCCCAAGCAGTAAATCTTGATAAGATGCTGCTGCTATTCAGGCTTGCTCATGGGGAATATCTCTAATTATCCTGTGTCCGGTGTGGACGATCGCCGTGATTTATCGCGTTCGAGCCCGCTGGAGTTTTCCCTGGTGATTCCCGTCTATAACGAAGAAGAGGGGGTAACCCAAACCCTAGATGACTTGCATCGGGTGCTACAGAGTTCCAAATGTCGTTATGAAGTCATTGTGGTGGATGATGGGTCCGGCGATCGCACACCCGAAATTTTGGCCCCCAGGCAGGATATTCGCTTGATTCGCCACAGTGAAAATCGCGGTTACGGAGCTGCTTTAAAAACTGGAATTGCTAGGGCTAAGTACCCCTTCGTTGCGATTACCGATGCAGACAGCACTTACCCGAGCGATCGCCTACTTGACTTGGTTCGGCTTGCCCAAGATACAGACATGGTGGTAGGCGCGCGGACGGGAGAAAACGTTACCTACTCCAATTTGCGGAAAATTCCCAAGTGGTTCCTCGTCCACTTCGCCCAATGGATTGTGAAGCAGAAAATTCCCGATTTAAATAGCGGCATGCGGGTATTTCGCAAAAGCTCGGTGATGAATTTCTTTGGCATATTACCGGATACGTTTAGCTTCACCACCACGATTACGTTGGCAATGTTAACGAATAACTATATCGTTCGATACGAGCCTATTAACTATTTTCACCGAGCTGGTCGCAGCAAAATTCAACCGATTCGGGATACGCTGCGGTTTATTCAACTGGTGCTGAGAACGGGGGTGTATTTTGCGCCATTAAGGATTTTCCTGCCGGTTGCAGGGATATTTTTTATTGGATTTCTGGTTTCCTTATGGGCAGACCTGTTCGTGCTGAGCGATCTCACTGAGTCAACGCTGATTTTATTTGTCACCTCCATTCAAATTTCGATGTTTGCGTTGCTAGCGGACATGATCGATAAGCGCACTGGTAAGTATTGAGTCGCTTGAAGTGTTCGCGTTGCCCCATCGGGAATGACACCCGGATGGTAAGCGTTCAGGCTGTAGGAACATAAATGTGAATGTCCACCGCGACGTCATGCCTAAAACTGGATGAAGTTGATTCGTAGGCAGTTTTGCAAAGCCATTTCCCGACTAGGTGATGTTGCTGCGTGCATGACGCCCTTCGCCGCACCCTGTAATGATGATCGTGAAACCACTCAGATAATTGGGTTTACAGGGTTCTACTAATCATTTTGAGTCAGGGGCATAGAATGTCCCCTCGAGATTTGTCATGACCGAGCATGATTTCGTCCTAATTATCACCTCATGAAAAAGCTCGATCTCCCTAACCTGGATAATCACCCACAATCAGGTTGACGCTGAGGTGGAAGCTGCGCCATGGTTCACGCTTTGGCAACACTTTCAGGTATGTATCAAAGCCTCAACAACCTTCCGAATAAGCTATTCAGCGATGAAACCTCCGATCGGAATGTGACCCTACGGCTAACAAGTTTGAACCCCACCCAAATTCCCGCATGTTGGGGAGTAACCGGCGTCTAGAATATGAGGGAATCACATGCGGAACGGTTAGGAGTCAGGCCCGTGGAAGAGCGCTACAATCCCCAAGCGATTGAGCCAAAGTGGCAACAAACTTGGCAAGATACGGGGGCTGACATCACTGGAAAAGACGGCGATCGCCCCAAATTCTACGCGCTTTCGATGTTTCCGTACCCTTCCGGCAACCTGCACATGGGGCACGTGCGCAATTACAGCATTACCGATGTGATCGCTCGCTTTAAGCGCATGAATGGCTACCGAGTCTTGCATCCCATGGGCTGGGATGCGTTTGGTTTGCCAGCGGAGAACGCTGCGATCGATCGCGGGATTTCTCCAGCCGTGTGGACAAAGCAGAACATCGCCCAGATGCGGACCCAACTGCAGCAGTTAGGACTGTCTTACGACTGGGGTCGGGAGGTGACCACCTGCAATCCTGACTATTACCGCTGGACTCAGTGGTTGTTCCTACAGTTCTTTGAGGGTGGTTTGGCCTATCAGAAGGAGTCGGCGGTTAACTGGGATCCCATCGACCAAACAGTGTTGGCCAACGAGCAGGTCGATGCGGAAGGCAAGTCCTGGAGATCGGGCGCGGTCGTGGAAAAGCGCATGCTGCGCCAGTGGTTTCTCAAAATTACCGACTATGCCGAACAACTTCTACAGGATTTAGACAAACTGCCGGGCTGGCCGGATAAGGTACGGGCCATGCAGGCAAACTGGATTGGTAAGTCTAAGGGCGCGCGGGTGGTCTTTAAGACCGAAGCGGGTGCAGAAATCCCCGTTTTTACCACCCGTCCCGATACCCTCTGGGGAGCTACATTTATGGTGCTATCCCCCGAGCATCCCTTGGTCCCCGAACTTTGGACTCCGCAAACGCAGGAAAAGGTTGAGGTTTATCGAACGGAAGCTGCAGCCAAGAGCGAAATCGATCGCACCGACGAGAACCGCGAGAAGACCGGGGTGTTTTCTGGCAGCTATGCCATTAACCCTGTCAACAACCGCAAAATCCCCATCTGGATTGCCGACTACGTTCTGATGGGTTACGGCACTGGGGCAATCATGGCAGTTCCGGCCCACGACCAGCGTGACTTTGAATTTTCGACTGCGTTTGGGCTCGAGATCGTGCCCGTTGTCTTTCCACCGAATGCCGACCCCAAAACAGACTCAGAACTCACAGAAGCGTATGTGGATAACGCTGCTGGTGTCCTGCGCAATTCCGGTCCGCTGGATGGATTGACGGTACCTGAGGCTAAGAACAAAGTTATTGAGTATTTGGAAGAAAAGGCGATCGGCACCGCTCAAGTGCACTACCGCCTGCGGGACTGGCTAATTTCCCGCCAACGGTATTGGGGTTGCCCCATTCCCGTCATCCATTGCCCCCACTGTGGCATCGTCCCTGTCCCCGATGACCAGTTACCGGTTGAACTGCCTTCCGAGGTTGAATTTACCGGGCGTGGCGCGTCCCCCCTCGCCCAGCTGGAAAGTTGGGTAAACGTGGATTGCCCGAAATGCGGTGCAGCAGCCCGTCGAGAAACCGACACGATGGATACCTTCATCGACTCCTCGTGGTATTTCCTGCGCTATCCCGATGCCAAGAATGAGAACACTGTCTTTCTGCCCGAGAAGGTAAACGACTGGCTGCCTGTGGATCAGTACGTGGGCGGAATCGAGCACGCGATTTTACACCTACTGTATTCTCGTTTCTTCACGAAGGTGGTGCGCGATCGCGGGTTGCTCAATGTTGACGAGCCCTTCAAGCGTCTACTGACTCAGGGTATGGTGCAGTCGCTGACCTACAAAGATCTCAAGACAAACGAATACATTCCAGCAGCGCAAATTGAGGATTTAGACAATCCTGTCAGCCCCAATACCGGCAACAAACTGGAAGTGTTCTACGAAAAGATGTCGAAGTCGAAGTATAACGGCGTCGATCCCAAGGAAGTTCTGCAGCATTACGGTGCGGATACCGCTCGCATGTTCATCCTGTTTAAGGCTCCGCCGGAGAAGGATTTGGAGTGGGATGACGCGGATGTGGAAGGGCAATTCCGCTTCCTGAACCGCGTTTGGCGCTTAGTACATGATTTTGTGGCTCAAGAGTCGAAACCGAAGGTCTACCGATCGGGAGATTTGAGTAAGTCTGAGAAAAACCTGCGGCGGGCGATTCACGTTGCCATTCAGGAAGTGACCGAGGATGTGGAAGAGGGCTATCAGTTCAATACAGCGATCGCCGAGCTGATGAAGCTCAACAACGCTCTCAATGACTCCAAGCTGCTAGACTCTCCGGTGTATGCAGAGGGTCTGCAAACCCTGGTGCAGCTGTTAGCGCCGTTTGCCCCCCATATTGCTGAAGAGCTGTGGTCTGAGTTAGGGCATAGCGAGTCGGTCCACTGCAGTGCTTGGCCTGTGGCTGATGCCGAGGCGTTAGTGACTGATAGCGTCACGATTGTGATTCAAGTCAACGGCAAGCGGCGGGGTGAGTTTGAGGCTCCGTCCGATGTGTCGAAGGATATACAGGAGGCGTTGGCCAGAGAGACTGAAGCCGCTCAGAAGTATATGGCCGAGGGCACGCTGCGGAAGGTGATTGTGGTTCCCAAGAAGTTGGTGAATTTTGTCATCAAATAATTGGGAAGCGATCGGGTTTCTCTAACAATGACATGTATGGCATTGCGGGCTAGTCTCTTGCCTTCAACTTTGCTTGAGCAGGCTCATTGCTCTTGCCACCCGAGGAGAATTCAGGACAACATCATGACGACATAGCCAGCGGTAGGTCGGTTTCAGTTTTGCCAAACCGCCATTATGATTCGAGCCATCGACATCCGATTGACAGATAAACTTCACGCATCCAGCGCTCTATACTGTCGATGCTTCATCTGAAGATGAGTCTTAGCGCATTTTATAGGTAGGCAAGGGAAAGGGTGATGACCATTAACAAACTAGGAATGTAAGTGTGTCCGTCTTGAGAACCAAACAAAATCTAATAATTTTTGCTGTTGTTATTGGAGTCAACTCGATTGCTTTCTTTCTGATCGATCTGTTGTTCCCTCATTTAAAGGATCCCTTGAGTTCTAGCGATCAAATTTTAGATAAATTTACTGCATTCTTATTTCTGTGCGGTTTTCTAGTTGGTATCGTAAATCTTCTCCGTATAAAGTTTCATTCCAGGAAATTAACCTATATCGCAATTCCGTTGTTTGGCCTGCTGGGCTTTTTGGAGGAAACTTCCTATAAAAATATGTGGTTCAAGACGCCATCCTTAAAGGTAATTGGTGTAGATATTGACTCGTTCCACGATTTTTTGTCATTGTTCTATAAAGTGCTGGGAACCTATCTCCTCATCCCGATCATCTTTGTTATTTGGTACTTATGGAAAAGATTTGGCCGGAATGTCCGAAAGTTTGTCGAGAAACATCCTGCCTATTATTATATTCTTGCTTCTGCATTCTTTCTTTTCTGTTCAGCGGTCATTTTAGACCTGAGCATCGTTTACCACCCTGTTATGGAAGAAGTCTTTGAAATGAATGCAGCGATTTCCATTCTCTTTGCAGCATTTTCTATCCCTAAATTAGCGACCTTCGATCCTAAGAAAGTGCGAGAGTAAATGATTGAATTAATCAACTGTAATACTAGTTTTATATTTCAAACCTATAAAAAATCTGTGTGGCTTTTTGATTGGGAGTGACTTTTGCCTGTGGCCATTCGTCAAGCACTTTTTCCAGAGGGTTGGGTCAATAGCTTACGATCGGGCTTGGGTAGGGAATGACTCTAGCGCTGCCAAATGGGTAGGGTCGTCATCTGGGCGAACTTCAGTATTCTCGGGTTCAAGGGGGCTGATGCTAACGGGGTCTGCGACATCATCGTTTGAGTCATCCTGGGAGCGCTTGTCAAACATGAGTTTAAGCACCAAAATCGCGGCTGCTAAGATAAAGGTCACGATATTCGTCAAAATCACTGGCAGCGCGTGAATTTCCCAACCATAGATTCCCCATAACACCACACCTGCTGCGAACAGCAAAAACATGCCAATGGACACATCTTCTGCCGACTGCGATCGCCACGTCTTAACAAGCTGAGGTAAAAAGGCAACTGTAGTCAACGCTCCGGCCAACAACCCCAATGTATCAGTGGAATGTAATGGATCCATTTCGATATTGTGCCGAGTAAAATTGAACGCCCTATTGAGGTCGGACACACCGTCAGCGCATGTAGTTTTATTATTGTGCTAAAAATATTCATTTTTAAAGGATACCAAGACTAGCGCTCTTTCACTTTCGAGTATTGCTCCAAGAGCCTTACAGCTAGGGACAAAATTAACGTCATGCTCAGATAGAGCAATGCCGCCATCGTCCAACCCCCAAACGTGTCAAACGTTCGCGAAACGTAAAACCGAGTCTGCTGCGTCAGCTCTGCCAAACCGATAACGCTGGCTAGTGACGAATCCTTCAGAAGCGCAATAAAATCATTGCCCAACGGCGGCAAAATAATCCGAAACGCCTGCGGCATGACAATCAGCGACGTCGTTTGCCACTGACTCAACCCCAATGCCCGCGCCGCCTCCCTTTGCCCCGACCCGATCGCCTCAATCCCCGAGCGATACACTTCCGCTAAATACGCCCCGTAGCTAATCGCTAGTGCAATGACCGCTCGCCAAAAATTGGACCGAAGCGCCCCCTGAATCCCTTCGCAGACAGCGATTGCTAAGTTCGTCAGCCCTGTTGGCTCTACTACATCTGGAGCTAGCGACCCCACAAATTTTCCTAACCCCGGAGCAATGACAAACGCTGCGTACAACAGCACCACAAGGATTGGCACTCCCCGCATCACCTCAACATAGAGAGTCGCGATCGCCTTTATCAATGGATTGCTGGATACTCGCCCTAACCCGGCAAAAAAGCCAATGATTAGGGCCAACAGATAGCTAGTGACCGAAATCTTGAGGGTGAGTACCAATCCGCGTGCCAGGATAGCCAGGATATCGCGGGAATCGGGAGACCCCAAAACTTGAACAACGATAACAAGGGCTAGCCCTATTAATAGAACTAGCCATAAAGGCACTTGAATGAAAAGGGATACGAGAGGATTGCGGGTCGCAGGATTAGACATGGACCGATCTGGCATGGGCTCAGGGGGCATCGGCTCACTCCCTTATGGATAAATGAACCCATAGTATTCTTCATCCCCTCAGTTGGTGGTTTATTTCAAACCACTCTCGGGTAAATCGGTCACAGCCCCAGACGGAATCCCCCAAGATTCAGCAATCTCAGCCAGCGTGCCGTCCTCAGCTAATTCGGCGATCGCCGCGTTGAAGGCACCTGCGAGCTCGGGAGTTTCTTGTTGAACGGCAATACCGTAATACTCGGTGGTAAATGGAGCGCCCACTATCTGCAGGCTATCGGAAAACTGTTTGGTGACAATATCGACCGATGTGGGGGCATCGGCAATCACCGCGTCAATATCCCCCTGAGCCAATGCCGCCATAGCTAAATCAATGGTTGCCAATCGTCGGATGTTGTCATCAGGGGTATAGTTGCTGGCCTCTATGTCTCCTGTGGTACCTAACTGAACCCCCACCACCATTCCTGCCAGATCCTCTGGCCCCTCAATTTCGCTGCCCACTGCTACCGTGACCACCTGACCGGCATTGAGGTAGGGACGGGAGAAATTGACCACATTGGCGCGTTCTTTGGTGATGGTGACGGCAGAGGCCACTGCATCGAACTCCCCCGCTGCAAGTGCTGCAAAAATGCCATCAAAGCCAGCAGTCACAAACGTTGCTGTGCAGTTGGCTCGCTCGCAAATAGCATTGAGCAAGTCGACATCAAAACCAACTATCTCTCCCGATTCATCCACATATTCAAATGGAGGATAGGCCGTATCTGACCCCACACTAATCTTGGCCCCACCTAAATCGGGCACGTCCGCCAATACAGCAGGTGAGATCCCCATGCCTACAGTAAGGCCTGCTACAATCCAAAGTTTTGATAGACGCATGAGATTCTCCTCACGATTCAAGATAAAGACGGTATGGGTCGAATAAAAGTATTGCTGCAGACCGGCATTGCAGTCCTGCGAGGCAACCTTACGGTGGTTCGTTAAAGATAGGCGCCATTATTGCGAATGGGTGGTCATCTTGTTGTAGTCTCGGCGCCATTTTGACCCGACTGGTTAGTACCTCGTGTTTGTCCCCAGGCTCGGATGGTAAAAGATTTCATCTGTTGAAGACGGTCTGTCGTCCTCAACAGTTCCCGCAAATGGCCCTGGCACCGTTGAAAGGCGAGGGTGCGGTTAGATCGATCGATGGAGATTATATTCGGGCGATCGCTGCTAATTCGCTGACTAAAACAGCAGGAACGCAGTAAGCTCCAGCCCAATCGCGCCCGTCTGAGGTCAGCCCGTCCGGTGCCGCCCCAAAAGCGTCAATCTTGTGTAATAGATCGTAGCTATTACCTGCCAGCATGACATCTTTTACTCGCCCGACAATCTCGCCGTTTTCCACCCAGTAGCCCAGCTCCACCGAGACTGAAAACTCCCCCGAAACATCTCCACAGTTCCCCATGACTCGCTCGATTAACAGCCCTGTGTCCATACGCTTGAGCAGCTCTGGAAAAGAACGCGAAGGGCATGGCAGTACAGCGTTAAATAGAGCCGGTTCAGGATAGCTATTTAGTCCCCCCCGAAATCCATTCCCTGTAGGCTCCACCCCTAATTTGCGAGCAAAGCGGAGATCGCAGTAACCCTGCTGCATGACGCCATCGCGAATGAAGTCGAGAGATTGCGTGGCGATCCCCTGATCGTCAAACGGCACTCCATAGGATCCCAACAAGGGCATCTGAGAGAGGCAGAAGTCAGGCGTTGCAATGCGAGCGCCTTGCTTGTCCCACCATGGAGACGCTTTGCGCGAGAGCTGTCGTCCATCCAGTGCTTCGATGACAGAGTCCAGAAGCATTTCCACAGCCGTGGGCAAAACAATTGCAGGATAGTTACCGGAGGCGACCTCCACGACCTGTTGACCCCACTGCAAGCGACGATGAATCGCCTGCACCCACAACTGGGGTTGCAACGATCCCTCCGCCCCTTCTGGTCGAGGGGAGATGGATTGACCGGAATCTACCTCCAAAAAATCTTCCCCACGGACCCATTCCACTCCTAAATACCCATCGGTATTGAAGTCCACAAACTGGCACTGCAATCCTCGAGAATTCATTAACCCAGTGGTATCAGCGCTATAGCTGAGTTCACCGTTGCAAATCACGTCGGGTTGCATTGCCCTCAACTGTTCAATGCCTGCTTTCCCCATCTCCACCAATATCTCAACTGTGATGTCAGGAGGTGATAGGTTCCAAGTTGGAGGGGAATGTTCCGCCAGCAATATCTCCGTCGGTTGACTTAAGGTACTGAGGGCGATCGCTTTTTCAACCAGATAGTCAATGTCAATGGGGCCGCATCCCACTGCCAAACCACAGCGACCGTCCTGCCACACTCTTAGGGCAATTCCTGAAGATTCCAACTGCTCCAACTGTTTCAGTCGGTTGCCTTCGAATGTCACAGGTCGAGAATGGGAGGCAAACCAATAAATTTCTATTGCTTCGGCTCCGGCTGCTTGGGCCGCCTCCATCAATTGTTCGGGGGCAAGCGTCAATGACGGGATGAGCATACTAGCTGATTCACAAACTGTTGTGCGACTGTCCCTCTCTTTCCAGTTCAGCTGTATTTAAGAACTGCGGCATGTGGAGGAGTTCATGCACCACTTAGGAGCGCTGAAACAGGCTGTTTAGATAAACCTTGGCGGCCCGACGATCGGTGTCGCCATTTTGTAACAAAAACAGAGATAAAGCGGCCGTAAACACTCGGTCTTGATCCCAGTCGGGGTGAGTAGAAAGGTAAGACTGCAATGTTTCGACCAGCTCTTCGGGAACCTCGGTCAAAATGCTGACGGTTGTACTCATCGCTCGCGGTCCCCTGAGAATGACAGTATTTGATAGAAGTCGGTGCTCGCCGTGCTTGCCCTGTTCGTGACAGATAGATTGCAAGGGCTATTTTCCACAGCCTGATATCTCCTCACGTTGTTGGCGGTTGAATCTGGGCTGCTGTTCACATAGATGTTGCGTTAGGGCTCTATTTTTTCCACAACTTCACCGGTCCTGTCAACGGCTTTCCACCCTGAAAGCCGCGAGAAAATCCGCAACCCTCGCACGATAAACTCGACGAATAGTCACGAAATACTTAATATTTATTCGTCATCCAGTAGGAGGAGTCAAAATCTGGTTTTCTTTTCCCCAGACTTCCCGCAAACCCGCAAGGGATCGATGTCAGCCTGTGGAAAACCTGTGGAAACCTGTGGAAAACATTGGGCAAAACTCGTTCTAGCTTGGGGAAAAAGCTGGGGAAAGGGTGTGAGTTGTTGCGTAAGAAAAATTTTCCATTGCCATCGAGATTTCTTTTGGAACCTCAGTAGGCTAAGTCCGAAACGATACGAAGAGTTCGGTCTTTATGTGTCGAAATCGGGAGGTGGAAGGATGGACTTTGAACGGCACAATGGATGCAGGGTATATGGAGGGTGAGTATGTTTGGGCGCATGCAGTCAGCTACCGTGCGGGTGGCCGTTGATGCTTCCGCCGATATGCTGGCCCGATGTTTGACAGAGGCGGAACTCCTCCAGCAATGGGTATGGCCCCAGAGTCTGGAGGCTGTATTGCCGTCTCGACTCACCCCTGATGATGAGTTTTATTCGCGTCTTGGCCCCATCCGCATTGGACATCAGGTGAAGGAATTGGATGACAGCCACCTCGTACTGACGTTGTGGGGGGCGATCGACGGGTGGAACGAATGGCGATGGGGGGATGGCTGGGTGCAGTTACACGTGGAAGCCGTTTCCTTGATTCCGTTAGATTTAGGGTTGAATGTGACGCTCGCCAGTTTGAGGCGATTTGTGCGTTCGCAGGATTGGGATAACGGGCAAACCCTGTAGGCGCTAAGTAATGTCAGTTCAACAACAGCTATTTAGTCGCAGGCTTCAATTGTGTTGGAGCCTGTTGGTAAAATTTCTCGCCGTTGCGATGGGGGCAATCGTTCCATTGGCATTTGTGGCGATTGTCAACGTTGTGGCCGTTGCAAACCCGGCGGGCACTTCTCAGGCATCTGCCCTAGATCTGCCGTCTACATCTGGACTGGATAACAGTCCAGATGTAGAGCTCATATCAGATCGGCTTGAAGTTGCAACGATCGCTTTGACTCCAGCATCAGCTGTCGCCCAAACAAATCCGGGCAATCGCAATGATGCAGAACGCGACGCAGAACCGACCGAGTCGAAAGAAGAGCAGCAACAGCCCCGCGATCCCAGCGTTTACGTTGTCGTGGGAGGAGAACAACTGTTTCAACTTCAGTCATTTGCAACTCTTTCTGCACAGGAACGTGTCGGGCTTGTCCGCACTCGCATCGATAACTTTCTTCAGCTGAATGAAGAGGGTCGGATTCCCTTTCCCCAAGTGGAGGCAGCGTTTGATGACAACGAGCAATTCATCATTCGCTTATTTAATCGCAACTCCGAATCACCCTCCACTGTCCACCTAGTGACTGTCACCAAGGACGATGCAGCCGCTTTCTTAGACGAACGGCCCGAGAAGATTAGCACTGAAGATGTGGGGCAAGTTGCCCGTCAGTGGACCCAGCTTCTAGGACCTGCCCTGCAGGCGGAGTGGGATATACGCCGGGCGCGCTTGCAGGGGAGACAGCCCTGGTCGATCGGGTTGGGTATCGCCGCAGCGATCGCCATATGTGCGGCTGCAGCGGTATTCATGAAAGTCAGCGATCGCGGGATCCGCCAGGCAAAAATCTGGGCAATTAAACGGTTTGGCTTCAGCTGGAAACTAGTGATTGACTTTACCGTCGCGATCGGTCGGTGGCTGGCGCGGGTACTTTGGCTGGTGTTGGCACTGCACTTCTCTCTGGCCACCTTGCCCATTCTGCGGCTATTGCGGCAAAAGCTTTACCAACATCTCTGGGAGGTGGTAGTTACCACTTGGTCAATCTTCGACCGTCCGCTGCTGTTCAACGACATCTCCATCCTCAGCATTGCTGCCTTCGTGATTTTAGGCAGTTTTATCTTTGTCGGAGCAAGGCGACTGAGCAACCTTCTTAAACGGCGATTGTTGGCTCGTTTCGTAGAGGATGTGGGCTCTCGAGAATCGTTTGCCATCGTTCTCAAGTACGTCCTGACCGTTATTGGCATGCTAATTTTGCTGCCGACGCTGGGAATTAACTTTAGTTCTCTGGCGATTGCCACTGGTGCTGTGGGATTGGGAATTGGTATCGGATTACAAAATCTCACCAATAACTTCATCAGCGGTATCGTCATGCTGTTCGAGCGTCCCGTTCAGGTGGGGGATTTTGTTGAGGTGGATGGGCTGCTAGGCACCATAGAACACATCAGCCTGCGGGCGACCATTGTCCGTACCCTCGACAGCATCAACGTCATTGTGCCGAATTCCCGCTTTATGGAATCGAACGTCGTTAGCTGGACGTATCGGGATTCCCGCTGTCGCCTACATGTCCCCGTGGGGGTAGCCTACGGCTCGGATACGGAGGTTGTGAAACAGGCGCTGCTCAAGGTGGCTCGCGAACATCCGAGAGTGCTGCAGTCCCCTGCCCCGCAGGTTCAGTTTCAGGGGTTTGGCGATTCTGCTTTAAATTTTGAGCTGTTGATTTGGACCTTTAGACCTGCCGAGCGCTCGCCATTAATCAGCGATCTAAACTTTGCGATCGACGCGGAATTTCGTCGCCAACAGGTAGAAATGCCATTCCCGCAGCGGGACCTCAACATTCGTGCATCTGCTGCGCTAGAAAGGCTGCTGTCGCCGCGACCTCAAAATGGCCATCTAGCCAGTGAGCCTAAACCTTCGCCGGACGATCGAGCGATTCGCAATACTGATGAATCGATGCTTAAGGAGTCAGACCCACAAGATTGTTAAAAGCAAAAGTTGGCCTCTGCAAGAAAAACATCCCTTGTCGGTCTGACATGGATCTCGATTTGAAGCGTCCTAGCTAACGGTTTCAGTAGCCCAAGGTTGGGGCTTTAGAAACACCTCGTAGAGCTCTGCTTCGGGGGTGCCTGGCTCCGGGTGGTAGTCGTACTCCCAGCGCACCAATGGCGGTAAGGACATCAGGATGGATTCGGTGCGGCCGTTGGTTTGCAATCCAAAAATAGTTCCTCGGTCGTAGACCAAGTTAAATTCTACGTAACGACCCCGGCGGTAGAGCTGGAATTGACGCTCGGCATGTCCATATTCGGTCTCGTGGCGCCGTTCTACGATGGGCACGTATGAGGGTAAGAATGCATTGCCACAATCTTGGACAAAGCTAAAGATATCTTCCCAGCTGCGATCGCCAATCGACAATTGAGCGATACTTTCATCAATATTGGGGGCGCTAGATTTGCACAATGGACCTGGACGACCATCTTGATAGTCAAAGAACAGGCCACCAACCCCCCGCGTCTCTCCTCGATGGGGCAAGTAAAAGTAGCGATCGCACCAGTACTTGAATGCCCGATAGTAATCTGCATGATGGCGATCGCAGGCACCCTTCAGTGTTTTGTGAAAGTGGGCTGCATCCTCCCGAAACGGGTAGTAGGGGGTCAAGTCAGCTCCCCCACCAAACCACCAAACCGGTCCCGCCTCAAAATAACGGTAGTTCATGTGAACGGTTGGTACGTAAGGGTTGCGGGGATGGATCACTAGCGAAGTACCGGTGGCATAGAATCCGTGTCCTTCCACTTCTGGCCGTTGCTTGATAATCGATGGCGGCAGCTTCGAGCCCTCTACTTCCGAGAAGTTGACACCACCCTTTTCAAAAATTCGCCCTTCTGTCAACACTCGAGAGCGACCCCCGCCCCCTTCCTCGCGCACCCAAGAATCCTCTTGAAAAGATGCTTCTTTATCTAGCTGTTCGAGGGTATCGCAGATAGTGTCTTGTAGGGATTTTAAAAACTGACTGACGCGTTCTCGCGTGGTCTGCACCGGAGCCTCTGAAGTAGTGGTCATAGAACGATTCTTCTAATGGGGGTATGGTCAAAAATATCTATGTTAACTGGCGATGATTAAAGACCCTATCGCCATTAATCGCCGTCATAATAAATCTTTGACATTTTAGTGAGGACGCAAGTCTCTATGCCCAGTCATGGATTGGGATAGCTAAAATGTCAGAAGCGACTTGACGATCGCTATAGCTGGAATAGCCCAATTATCATCCCACCGGACGAAAAGACTGACAACCAGCCCGACACATCTAGCAATCAAATAGAATATCCCAGTTCGGCTAACTCCTCGATCCCTTTTTCATATCGGCACAATTATGTCGGTACGACCTCTCCCGGTCGCAGGCGGGCCCACTTATCCTTGTGCTCTACAAAGCTGTCGCATCCCACTACATCCCATTCCATCTCTTGCCCGTTGTTGCGGATATTGACATTAATTTGTGGCCGCACAGCCTCAAATGACGGGGTTTGGGTGAGGTGGGGTTGCTGATGCTGGGTTTCAACGGCATGGTAGGTTTCGCAGCGATCAACAAAATTACAGTGAATGCAAATACACATGGGCAATCCTGCTGTTTAGTAGCGCATATGACAGTTTGGGTCTATGTTGGTTGAGGCGCAAATTTGGAATAATTGCCTCAATCTTAAGAGTCGAGACTTCTCAGTGGGTAGCGTAATCTTACTCTTCTTAGCAGATCCCAACGGCTATCAACGTGACACAGCAGCACCCTTGTTACAAATTTGATACAAAATTCGATTGGAAGCAAAAAAAACGTTAACAAATCGAGATTGATCCGCATCACGTGATAAAGGTAATTGCTTTTTCAAGGCAAAATCGCTATAATTCGGGCGGCTTATGTATCCGACGTCACAGAACGTTACGGTACTGCCGCGTGCCTTATCAATTTGTTAACATCCCTGGGAGGCTTTCTTTGGCTAGAAGACGAAAGCGCAAAAGTCGCCGTAGACAAGAAGGGCGAAAAATCCTGGAGCTTATCCCCCAGGTCAGTCTAGATAGTGGAAGTGAAAAGCCAGTAACTGCTGCGCGTAACTATATTGCAGCCAATGGGATTACCCCACCGGCATTGCTGTTGGTTCGCCGTAACGAGCATACTGTCGATCGGTTCTTCTGGGCTGAGAAAGGTCTGTTTGGTGCTCAGTATGTTGAAGAGAACCATTTCCTTTTCCCCAGCTTGCGATCGCTGATTTCTGACGAGCCTGTTGCGGCTGGTCGATAGTCCGAGCTTCGCTGTGTAGGTGGGTTTACCTACAACTAGTGATAAATCAGTTAAAGAGGCCAGTCCTGCAGTTGCTTGGGCTGGCCTCTTTATCTATGGAGCTGATGAATTACTGAATCAATATGGGAGGAGCTATCTTCTTCTGGATGGGTCACTTGCCTTGGGAATTGGCTATTCCAGATCGGGGAGCTCGATCTGAAGTCAGTGGGGATAGTTCGGCTGATAGAACCTTCATCAAGTGGTGGCAGCTAGAACCCATCGCTTTTCTTGGTTTCCCCTTCAATCACGCGATAGTCTCAAGAGAACGCTTGAATCGTTGATGGCTTTCCGATATGAATCTCGTTGACTTCTTTCAGACATCCAAAAAAATTCATACTTTCACAAGCGGTCAGACGATTTTCCAACAAGGGGAACCTGGGGAAATTTGCTACGTTCTGCTGGAAGGCAGGGTAGATGTTCAAGTCAACCAAAAATCGGTTCATGTTGCCCAGCCAGGCGAAGTTTTAGGCATTATGGCGTTCATTGATGCCAAACCTAGAAGTGCTTCCGCAGTTGCGTTAGAAGAGTGTCGTCTCGCCATACTGGATCGTAAAGAGTTCTTGTTTCTCGTTCAGGAAACCCCTTACTTTGCCATCGACATGATGAAGATGCTGTCTGAATGGTTGCGGCACATGGACGCCAAGGTTTAAGCCTTTGTTCTATTTATAGCGACTGTCAAGTCGCAGAGGACATGACAGATCTCCCGAATCCCGACTAGACATTACCGGGTTGGATTGAACTGAAATGGCCATAACTATATTCACTACCTCCCTCGCCGTCGAGTGAAATATTGGTAAGAGGCGATCGCCAGTCCCACCATTCCAAAAGACACCAGCGTGGTGACGGTGCCCAGTGCGTAGATGGCGGGAGTAGTCACGTTGGTGGTCATGGCAAAGATTTCTAGGGGCAGGGTATTGCTTTCTCCAGAAATTAAAGACGTGCGGGTGAACTCGTCATAGGACAGGGTAAAGCTGAGAATGGCCACCCCAATCAGGCTGGGGGCAATTAACGGCAGTACAATTTCGCGGAAGGTTGCAAACCGGCTGGCACCCAAATCCCTGGCTGCTTCTTCGTAATACGGATTAAAGCGATTGAAGATGCCAATGATAATCAGAAAAGCAAACGGCAACGTCCAGGTTAAATGGCCCGCCAGCGCTGAAGAGTACCACTGAATTTCTAGACCCGACAGTTCAAATAACAAGCCAATTCCCAGCGACAATAGAATGCCAGGAACAATTAGGCTAGCAATGGTTAGGTAAAACAACGGCGTTGCCCCAAAAAACGCTTTGCGGAAGGCTAGGCCCGCCGAAAGCGCGATCGCCACCGTCAACGCCGCCACCATCACGCCCAGCAGCAGCGATCGTCCAAAAGGCTCGATAAAATTCCCAACAATCTGATCCTCAAACACTCCGGACAACCAGTCGAAACCAAATCCCCGCATCGGGAAGGTAAGGGACCCTTCGGGACCCTGCAGGGAGAGGGTGAAAATAGCCAGCATGGGGCCGTAGAGAAACAACACGAACAGGCCGAAAAAGGCTGACAGCACGAAGAAAGATATTGGTTTGTGGGAAGAGGAAGACATAGACAGGTTGGCCCAATGGAGAATACTTGCGCGAACGGAAGTGGGCGATTGCCCTATAGCTGTTTGCGGATATCCACCAGCCGCAGAATTCCAGCCACAAAAATCGTGGTCACAGCCAGCAAAACCATGGCGTTAGCAGATGCTAGCGGATACTGCAGGCTGCCAATTTGATTGCTGATTAAATAGCCGACTGACGAGGATTGCCCTCCCCCCATCCAGCGGACAGTGATAAACTCTCCCATTACCAGGGTCACCACAAAAATCGACCCGATGGCAATGCCAGGTCGCGATAGCGGCAAGATCACCTCTCGAAACACCTCGAATCCCGAAGCCCCCAAATCTTTAGCGGCTGAAATGAGTGTGGGATCGATGCGGATCAGGCTGTTAAAGATTGGCACCACCATGAACAACACGTACAAATGCACGAGGGCCAGTACGACTGCAAAGTCTGAGAATAAGAGCTGTTCGAGCGGTTGTTGAATGATGTTTAGCCCGAGCAAAACCTGATTCACTAGCCCCTCCCGCCCCAATAAAGGAATCCAGGAAATCATGCGGATGATGTTGGAGGTGAAAAAGGGAATGGTGCAGACAATAAACCAGAACAGTTGCCACTTAAAGCTTTTGATGTAGAAGGCGAGGAAGTAAGCCGCCGGATACGCAATCAGGAGACAAGCCCCCCAAATCAAACTGACAAACTTGAGGGTATTGAGATAGGTGTCGAGGTAAACTCGGGTAGTGAAAATGTTGATGTAGTTGCCTGGCGAGAAGGCTGCCGACATGGAATAGCCGTTGAATTGCCAGAAGCTGACGATCGCGATAAGAGAGATCGGCAGGACCAGAAAAACCAGCAGCACCAATAGCTGGGGCAGCACCAGCAGGTAGGGCAGAACTTTAGGGGGCAGTTTCGGCATGGATGAACGGTGTGACAGTCGTTTGGTCTGAACGTTAACCCGATTGGGTAGACCTAAAAAGCACTCAGCGGTAGATGAGCTAAGAGCGATCGCGAAACTGAACAATATCTGGGGCAGGGCTCACCGATTCCGTACCCCAGACCGTTAATACAGTTGCTGTGGGGAGGAGCTTACAACGTCCCCCTGCACCCGAATGTCTATGAGACTTTCCAACAGAAGTTAGGCAGCAATAAACTCATTCCACTTTTGAACCAAGTAGGATTGCTCGTCCATCACGGAGTTCCAGCAGACAATATTGCCCACTCGTTCCGCAAAGGCACCGCCATCGCGTACCACACCAGCATCCGCAATTTTAGTGCCGAAGGGATCGACGATATCCTGAGCAGCAGGCTTCCCTTCGTACCAGAAGTCCCACTCGTAGGGCTCCATGAACTGACGGGAATTTTCAGGCGCAGCGCTGTAATAGCCCTGGCGACCCAAATAGGCCCCAAGCCATCCATCCATCATCCAGTTGAGGTACTCGTAAGCGGCATCCAGCTCGATTCCCGATAGGTTCTTGGAGAGGCCAACACCACCGCCCCAGCCACGGTAGCCCTCTTTTAGAGGACCGTACTGGCACTCCAGACCTCTGGCCCGCACCGCCGTCACCGCTGGTGACCACATGGATTGCAAAATCACTTCCCCCTGAGCCATTAAATTAACGGACTCATCAAATGACTTCCAAAAGGCACGGAATTGACCATTGCGTTTTTGCTCGATCAGGATCTTGGTGACTTCATCCAGCTCTGCTTTCGTCATGTTGCCTTTGTCACCAAAGGTCATGAGGCCGGTGGCTTCAATCACCATGGCCGCATCCATGATGCCGATGGAAGGGATATCGAGAATGGAGGTTTTACCCTTAAATTGCTCGTCAAATAGCTGTGCCCAAGAGGTGATTTCCGTTCCCACCAAGTCCGGACGCCAACCGAGGGTATCGGCGTTGTATTGGAAGGGCAGCAGCGTGGCGTAATCGGTTTGTCCGCTGGCAAATTCGCTCGAATCTGGACCGGTCACGTACATAACCTTGAAAGGAGCAGTTCCCTGCGAGATCTCCACTGGCATGCCGTCAAATTTGCCGGTGGTGAAGAAGGGGACAATCTTGTCAAACTGCGAAATCTTGTTGACGTCAATCGGTTGAATATTGCCTGAGGGAATCACCAACGGCAGGCTGAAATATTCGCCATCAAAAATGTCCCATTGCTTGGGCTGCTGAATTGCCTTGCGGTTATTGTCATCGGTGCTCAGTGGAGTCATCTCCACTTTGAACCCCAAGTCCTCTTCGATCTTTTCTTTAATCCCTTTGGTTTGGGACACCCCGGTGCCAATGAAACGCAGCGTTACATCGCTAATTTTATTGGCGATGATGATGGGCCCTTTGCTAGAGGTGGGTTCTGCAGTCACTGGGTTATTTGAAAACCCTTTGGCCGCTAGCATCGACCCGGCAGCAAGACCGGTTTGTAAGAGACGGCGGCGCGTGAGTTTCGACATATTCACTCCTACCCAATATGGATGGTTGAGGGGGCCGGCATTTGTGGGCAATGCCGATCGCAATCTTGCCAGTGGTTCCTCCAATCAGTGGGAGAGAAAAATACAATCTTCAGCGGTCCAGCCAAGGGAGATGCTTTGACCCTCTTGGTATCCAAACCGCATCCAATCGTCAGTGCGAACTTTGTATAAAAACTCGCAGTTTCCTCCTTCTACAATTAGCGATACACGACTGACAAACCCTGTAAATTCAACGGAGCTAATCCGCGCTTGCACCCGATTCGGCAAGGCTTCCACATTGGGGGATGCTTCTGCTTCTATAAGGTGCAGGCGATCGCCCCGAATGCAGCAGGCTGCCCGGTCTCCGACAGAGGCCGCATTACCCCGACAGACCAGCCTACCGATACCATCGATGTCGAGACAGATCTCTGACCCCCTGCTGCCGTGGCAGACCCGCACCACCTGGCCAACCATGATGTTGTTGTCCCCCACAAAGCGGGCCACAAACCGAGACGCAGGCCGATTAAAAATGTCGCTGGGGGTACCCACCTGATCGATTCGTCCTCGATCCATCACCACAACGCGATCGGAAAGGGAAAACGCTTCGTCCTGCGAGTGAGTGACTTGAATGAACGTCATTCCAAACTGCTTCTGCAATTTGCGCAGCTCCATTCGCGTTCTCGCCCGCAGGGACTCATCTAGAGCGCTCAAAGGCTCGTCCAGCAAAACCACCTGAGGACGCGTCACCAATGCCCGCGCAAGGGCCACCCGCTGCTGTTGCCCGCCGCTGAGCTGGAACGGCTTGCGCTTGGCAAATTCTACTAGATCGACGAGGGCTAACACCTCTGCAATTCTTTGCTGCTGGTCCTGCTTGGGAACGTGCCGCATTTTCAAGCCAAACCCGATGTTGTCCCACACCGATTTGTGGGGAAATAGAGCGTAATTTTGAAACACCATAGCGGTATTTCGTTGGGCGGCGGGCAGCCCGTTCACCAGCCGATCGCCAATCCAGATTTCCCCTTCGCTGACGCTCTCGTGGCCGGCGATCGACCGCAAGGTTGTGGTTTTGCCACAGCCACTCGGTCCCAACAAACAGGTGTAAGCCCCGGGTTCAATCTCTAAATCGATGTTTTCAATGGCGGTAAACGCACCGTACCGTTTCGTCACACCACGCAGAGACACCCCCCCTTCTAGCCCCTGACGGAGCTGAGGGGTGGCGTTGTTTGATGTCTGAGTAGGTTTAAACGATAAACCCATAAAAAAGATCTGTCCGGGTAGCGATGCTAGGTATGAGGTGGTCAGGAGTGTTACTCGGAAATTGCGGATGCTGTTGACAGCAGAATACGCGACCGACTTCACTCAGAACGTATCCCGTGAAACAAACTATCTGTGGGCTTTAAAGAGTGTTTTAATCTTGCAGCTCTTGCTTAAAATCCATCCTCTACGGTCAGCTCCCATGGGGTTTCTGCGGGTAGTTCAATATTGTTCGCAAGATCCGGTGGCAACGGTACGGGACGTGACACCCTCGCCCAGCGTCATCAAGATGCCGGGCTGATGGAAACCAGTCTGGATATGCAGAACCTGTCGTTGGGAACGCTCGAACAACCGTTCAGCGTTTATAAAAACACTGAATCGAGCCAGCAGTCTGCGGTCGAGCTAGACATAGGCGTCAGCCCAATTGGGAACTCCCTCCGTTACGGCTGAGGTGAAGGTATCGCAGGATAGCTCTAATCCCATCCATGCGCCCAGTTCGGCCAAATCTTCATCAAAGACTGACTTGAGAAATTCAATGTTTTCGGTCGAAATCACAGGTTTTTCGATGTTAGGGGAAAGCGCTTTTCTCATGCTGAATTTTAAGCCTTTTGGCAACAGGGCTCGAATACCTGCAGTGACAGGAGACTTCCTTAAAAAATCCATCATAGGCCCCTCCATGACCCGTTCGTTCGAGGCGTTTTTGGCCTTCATGTCAAAGTCCCATGTGGGGGTATCCGAATAACCAATAAACTGGCAAATTCGTTCGAGTTCAGCTTGAGGCTCGGACTTAATTCGCTCGAAGAAAGAAGGAAGTATTTGCTGATGTTTAAATCTTTCAATATAGGGCTTCAGCTGCATGGCGTATTTGCTGTAGTCCACCAGATTGGGATATTGATGAATGGCTTCGTTGATGTCTACAGACATAGTACGCATTGTGTACTCATGCATGTAATGGGAGATGAGGCGATCGATCGGATGACGCATGAGATAAATCAGCTTTGCGTCGGGCAAGTCTTGGTAGAGGCGTTCCGCAGCTTTGGGGTAGGTAGGCAGTTGGGTATAGGTGGTTGCCGCTTCTCCGCAAATATCGCCCGACTCAGCCGGGTCGAAATGAGCGGTGTACCAATCCATGCCCCTTTCGTAGTTATTATCGTAGCTAAAGTAGTAAATTTCTTTGTCGGGCTTGCTGACCATGAAGATGCCAGGCTGTGCATCTAATTGAGAGCTAATCGTAGTTGTGGCGGATTTCATCGCACCAATAAACAAAAAATCTGGCTTAGACCCCATGTTTAAAGCTCCTAGTTAGTGGAAACCCGTAAATGATTTGCTACGCCATCTGCCCTCATTCGAGCAAACAATCATACATCTGCCAAGCATAGCAAAGGGTTGTGTAACCTAACAATTTTTTGGGATACACCTTTAGAGCGATCGTAGGCAATTCGAATTAGGGTGCAGCGGCATATAAACGGTTATCCCGACCCGTCTTTTGGCTGTACGAAATACAGTCTGCATCATGAATTAGAGCTAGCTGGCTGTTGCTGTTGGGACAGTCTCGCTACACTTCATTTCAGAGTCAATCCAGTGTGGCACGGCAGGAGACAGTATGAGCGGACAGTGGCAGCGACGACATGTCCTCTCGCTGGCAGATTTCACCGCAGACGAGTACGAGATGGTAGTGCGGACGGCAGCTAGCTTTCGGGAGGTGCTTTCCCGCCGCAATCGTAAAGTTCCAGCTCTGCAAGGAAAAGTCATTGCCAATCTCTTCTTCGAGCCCTCAACCCGCACTCGCACTAGTTTCGAATTAGCCTCTAAGCGGCTCTCTGCCGACACCGTTAATTTTTCCCCTGGTACTTCCTCCCTCAGCAAAGGGGAAACCATCTTGGATACCGCGCGTACCTTTTGGGCGATGGGGACCGACATTATGGTGATTCGCCACAAACAGGCAGGGGTACCCCAGGCGATCGCCGACGAGATGGAGCGCCTTCCAGGGCGAGTAGGTGTGCTCAATGCCGGTGACGGTCAACATGCTCACCCTACCCAAGCGCTGCTAGATCTGTTTACCCTCTGCACCCATATAGACTCGGTGGAACCCCATCCCCTTCTGCTGGCCGGTAAGAAAATCTTGATTGTGGGGGATATTCTCCATTCGCGGGTGGCGCGATCGAATATTTGGAGTTTGAAAACAGCGGGAGCTGATGTACACCTCATCGGCCCACCCACCTTGCTACCGGCGGCATTTCAAGCGGCTTATGGTGTGCCAGTGCATTGGAGCCTAGACGAGCACCTAGTCGGGACAGATTTCGTGATGACGTTGCGGCTGCAGAAGGAACGCATGGAGGGTCATTTATTGCCCAGTTTGCGAGAATACCATCGCCTGTTTGGCATCACCCGCGATCGCCTGCAGCAGTGCAATCCAGGGGTAAGGTTACTGCACCCTGGTCCCGTCAATCGAGGCGTAGAGCTGAGTTCTGATTTGATGGAAGATCCCTCCATCAGCCTGATCGAGCAGCAGGTGACCAGCGGCGTAGCGGTCAGGATGGCGCTGCTGTACTTGATGGGGGGTGGCCGATCTGCAGGTTAAGGCATCTCCTATCTCCGCTGTCTATGGCATAAGCGAAAGTTATGAAGGCGTGATTACCTACTCTGCTGCTGCCTGTAAGTCTGATTCAAATGCACCGCAGAGGTAAATGGACATATCCGTCACCATCTCCTCCACTTCTGCAAAATCGCGAGCCGAATGCAGCTCTTGGAGGGCGTCGGACCACAGACGGCGATCACCAAAGAAGGTTGCTCGCGCCACCACAAGCTCGGCCCCTGTCAGACCGGCGTCACTCCAATTGGCCTGCGCTTGCCCCAGCTCGGCATTCAACGTTTCCCGAGTAGCGATGTCCATCACCGCAAAGGTGGCGTTAAAGTCCGAAGCCTCTGGATGAGTGAGCTCCCACCGGTATAATCCACCGGGGGTGAGGGGTTCGCCGTCGTAGAGGGTAGAGTGAGTGCCGGCTTCTACGTCCCGTTGCCAGAGCAATACCTCTGACTCGTAGTCGTACAGGCTGAGGGTCTGACCGGCAGCTCGCCAAAGAAAGATGGGTCGATCGCTCCAAATAGTGTCATTCTCCCCCACCAATCCAGGGGAATAAGCGCACTGAGCCCCGCGAGACCCCAAGGGAGGTTCTTGGCGCTCTAGTTTCTGACGCAGAGTATTGAGGGCAGAGCTGAGGCTAGAGCGCTGCTGAGACCGTTCGCCTCCTTCCCGATTGGTTGCCCGATTCGAGTTCGAGTCCGCTTGATTGCGGGCTGGGGAGGGGGGCTCCTGAGCCCAAGCCACGGGGGCATAGCTCGCTAGTCCCGTGGCGATCGCCAGCATCGCGCAGCCAGCGATTGTGCAACGCATCCATTGACGGTTAATCACGTAGGGTTCTCCTAAATGACTGCAGGGCAAAGGTCCAAATGGCCAGAGAGGGGAGGATAACGGGTAGCACCACAGCCGCCGAAATGTAAAGTTGCAGGACTATCAGGGTATAGGCTACCGTACCGACGCCTAGGTAGCGCAGCGCCAGCATCCGTTCTGGGGATTGTCTCCGTTGGCGAATCATCCACAAGCTCAAGCACTTGCCTCCTAACAGTGCTAGTCCCACCATCCACAGGTCGGGAATCGGAATGACCAAATGCCCTTTCAGCAGGTGGTGAATGCTATATGCATGGGCTTCAGCTCCCGTATAGACATGCTCGCTTTCTAGAACAGGGCGATCGCTATTGACCTCCTCCTGCTTCCCCTGACGATTGCGCCAATACTCCATCGCTGCCGGTACATCGTAGTAGTCTGGCGCACCGATACCTGATTCCGTATATCCTCCAGGCGCAATCAAGGCGATTTGGCGCTGACTAGCGGCGAAATCTGCTTCACCAGAGAGCACTTGCCATGCGGGTACGGTTTCATAAATCAAGTCGGAGGGCAATGAAAAGTCCAGAATCGGCTGCATCCACAGCTGACCGATGAAATTGGAGACTTCGGTAATGGGGGATTTGTGGAGGTTGGCCAGTCGTCTGGTGGGGCTCCCCGGTGCAGAAATGCTGTGAACGGTATCCACCAGCTGGGCTTGCAAATACGCATCACTACTAGGATGGGGAACCAGTCGGTTGAAGCTGAGGGGTTCCTGACTGAGGGTATAAGACAGGGCTAGAACATAGGCAAAGGGGCAGGTTTGCTCGTAGCAGGCCCCGCGCCAAGGCAGCTTGATGTAATTAGGGTAGGAGAAAATATCCCCCCGCAGTGTCCATTCCAACGGGGCAATGTCCCTGGCGGCAGCGGAAGAGTAGTAGCGGCTGATGGCAGCCAGCACCATCCATGACCCCCGTTCCTCCACCGCCTGCCGCACAGAGTTGGCAAACACTTCATCGTTATTGGCTTGGGGGCGATCGAGCAGATAGTCAATACCTATGGCAGGAAAGGCGGCGGCACTCAGGCGTTCGACCAGACTGGCCAAATACTGTCGATCCATGGGGTAAGGGTCGGCCATATTGGCCCGAGCAATCGACTCCCGTTCGATTTGCACTAACAGAACAGGGGGAGTGGTGGTTGCCGGCACTTGGCCGGTTATATCTCGATAGACAGCCTGAGCAAATGTCCGATTTTGCAACAATCCATCTTGAACCCCTGGCAGCAAACTGGCGATCGCCACCACCGCGGCCACAATCGCCTGAGAGCGATTGGGCAACAGCTGGACTAGCTTCTGCTGGAGGGTGAGGGATTCCAGTTGAAAGAGTGCTGTGTCGGGATGCCTGAAAAACGAAGGCAGCAGATAGGCGGACGGATACGTAAAATTTTTCTCCAGCTTGAACCATCGACTGGCAGCCCGAACGGCGTCATGGGCATCCGCCCCCGCCGAGAGCTGTTGTAGCAAACACACCAAAAACTCCTGTGCCACTTGATTGTGGATGGGCTCCCGCGCAATGGCGACTTGGCTTAAGCCGGCATCAATACAAGTCCGGGCCAGACCTAAACCACTGCATGAGTTGAAAATGGCAAACTGCAGCCCCCGCTTGCAGGCCCGCTGAAGGTAGGGCACGAGATCTTTAATGGATAGAACGGTGTTGGGGGCAATGGATAAGTCCCCTTCCACGATGTCTGCCTCAGTGCTGTGACCGGCAAAAAAGAGAATATCCCAGCCGCGATCGTCGTCAATCGTGGCGACAATGTCCGCCTTGAGTGCAGCCGGAGAGATGCCGGGTCGATAGCCTAAATACTGGATGTCTGCGATCGGAGCCAGACGGGATACAGCTTTGCGATCGACTTCAAAGTCCAGCCCCCGATCGTCCCCCATGATGGCCAATACCCGCATGCGGCTTTTCCGGTGTTGTGGAATTTTGAAGGCTTCCCGCCGCACGTTCAGGGGACAGCGACTGATGCGTATGTTGCTGGAGGATGCCAGCTCCTCCCCAATTTCCCAAGTTTCCCAAGGCAGCCGTTCGAGGTCGGTAGGACTGCAGGTAAGGACGAGGTCGATGGGTTGTGGATTTTGACCGTCGGCATTTTCCCCTGACTCTCGGGCGGCGCGAGCAATTTCTGCTCGAATTTCATAGAGTTCTGAACTGCGCAACCAGCGCTGAAATTGGTGCAAGAGGTTGGCTTCCGCTTTAGCTAGCCGAGCTTGGCGATCGTTGGTAACAGGCTTTAGCCGCCCTGAGGCGGCGACGCGCCCGCGCATAGGAGACTTTGGGTCAGAACCGGACTGACGAGGGTCTAGGGTTTTACGAAAGGGCGACAACTGACCTTTTCCCTTGTCCTGTTCTGGGGATGACATTCCTTGGGAAGGGGGGTCTCCTCCGCTGTCAGGTTGGGAGATCGGCTTGAGTTCAGGAGCTGCACAGACGGACTTGTTGTAGAAACTGAGATAAGCGCGCCTCCATTCTTCGTAGGCCGTTGTTATTCCCTTGGGATACGCCAGAGCAGCTGACAGTTGTTGGCTGATACCCCAAGTCAGCTGAAAGAAACAGACATTGTGCAACTGCTGGATTTTCAGCCGATAGGCGATCGCAGAGGTTGAAGCGCGAAAGGTTCCCCTCCTATTCCCGTAGCTGTTGGCTATGTAGGTACCAGAGGAAAGAGGCATAGCTTTACGACGCTGGGCTGAAACTGAAAGGGGGAAGAGAAATTGCCGAGTCGGGCTGAGAGGCATTCCCCTCAATCGTGACCCAGAATTGTTCTTCCCAAGTCCCCACCACGTGGGCGTAGAGGTAGCTCTCATCCAATTCGGGGGATGAGGTCTGCTCGACTAAGAGCTGCAATGCATCCCTAACCAGCAGTCGGGTGTCTGGGGGGAGCGCTTGACCGGGTTGTGGCCCTAACACCAAAAGTAAAGTCCATTCGGGCACGTTGCCTGAGGATAGATGGGCCCAGGTAAAGGCATAGAGCCTTAAGTTCAGTTCAGACCATTGCAGGGGGAGATAGGCACCGCGAGCAGGGGTGGGTACCAAGATACCGTCCCGTTCGAGCTCGCCCACGATAGCGTCCACATCCTCTTGAACCGCACGCATTTGCGGAGACAGAGGGGGCATCAACACCCAGGCCAACTCTTCGGCAACTGCGTCCATGCGCTCCTGCAGCCACAGTCCAACATTAAGGGCTTGCTCGCCGAAGCTCGGGGTATTAACCTCGGGTACTTGTTCTGAGGGTATGACGGGATTGGTGGCTCCGCTGGCGACTAGATATAACCAGTTGACCCATCCCGGATTTTGCATTAGATATTGACCCTGCTCCCAATTCAGAAACTGCCAGATGGGCTTGTGGGCCAGTTGAGGCTGTAGCTGGAGGAGTCTTGCCCGCAACTGCTCGGTGATGGGCTGGAGAGCAGAGTGCTGGTTGGGGGAAAGATGAGCAGAAGAGTTGGGCGGAGAAAGCAGGTTGGCATTAGCTGCTCGCAACCACAGGAGTAGATCTTCGCTGCCAAAGCTGAACCAATCGACAGGGATGCGACAGGACCAATCCCCTCGATCGGAGCCTGCATCAGTGGTGACAGCATTGCCCTCAGTCTCGGGACTGGCCATGCTGTTGACACGTTCGAGCAGCAGGTTGCGAGGGATTGCCCCTAATATCTGGCTGCTATCGCAGTCTTCTAGTACCTCCACTAAGACGTAGAAATGGGCCGCAAATCCCGGCAACTCGATCGCCGCCCACGGAAGGTTCACCCAGCGCTCTCCCAAGCTTCCGATGGGGACCAAGCAGAGGGTGAAATCTCCAACCTTTAGATTGCAGGCAGCCGAGAGTAAGTTAGCAAAGGACGGCAGTAGAGTCGTACACTGCTCAGATTGCAGCGCAAGCGGGCAACTGCTGTCCCTAAGCCAGTCTTCAAATCCAAACAGAGCCAAAGCTTGGAGATAGACAGACCACTGCTGCTCTTCCCCAATAGCTGACTGCCCGATTTTCCCCGCTTGCTGAATGCTGGAGGGGCGCAACTGTACTCCAGCTGCAGGAATGCCCTCAAAATCTAACGAAAAATTGGTCGTAGTGGAGTCGTACATCATGGGGTCTGGCTCCTGGAATTCAAATATTGGCAGAGACGGCGGGTATATAGGCTGCGGACTGGAGATCTCTGGGCAACGCTGGCTTCTGCTGCTGCCTCGTGCAAAATGTTATCCACCTGTTCGGAGAGGGCGGCTTCGATTTTGCGATCCATCGCCTGTAGCTGCCCCAAATCGCTGTGGTAATCTCCCGCCTTTTTCATGACGCGCTCCCGGAGCTCCAGCAACAACGATTGACGAATGTCAGCCCGCAGCTCTTTGAGCTTGAGCAGTCGCGATACCTGGTATTGGGCTTGGAGCCCCACCTTAGGAGCAATCTCCCCCATAGAGAGTCCTTGCTCGTGAAACAAAGCCAGCGCCTGCAAAAACTGTTGATGTTTTGGAGTTTTTTTTCGCTGTAGGGTGGTGACCCAGCGCTCGATGGTATCGGCGATCGCTCGATCCATACAGTGGGAGAATTGTTGGCGGTAGAAGGTCAAAAACTCACTCTGCTCTTCACGCTCGTCATTGTGGTGACGAGTATCCTCCAACTGCAGTTCTCGAACGCTATTCCCATCTAGAGGATCCGCGGGAGCAGGTCCTCCACGGGCGTGGATGCGATATTGCCGCAGCCGTTCCGCCAATTCCTGTAACAGGCTCAATAATCTGCTGGGAGCCGCATTCCCCAGCGTTTGCTGCTTGGGAGCTTGACTCCTTTCCAGTATAAAATCCGCCATCCGTCGCAGCTGCGGCTCAGAGGGTGGGTGGCAACGACCTGTGCTCCCTGTCCGACGTTGCTCCAATCGATCTTGGCGATACACCGCATGGAAGGCAGCCAGCAACGTGGATGCCATGACAATTTCCCCCTCAGTCAGAGTGTGAAAGTCTGAGAGGATGCGTCTCACCTGTTGTGGACTAGTGTCGTTCAAAATGGCCCAGTCGCTAATCAGGTAAACGCCACATTCCAACAGATAGGCATTCAGTTCCCGATGGCGACGGACCAGACGCACGGTCCATGTGGTGAGGCTGCCCCGTTCGGGGTCAAAGTTTTGCAGGATATCGTCAATGGAGGATCGGTAGCTTTCGACGGACTGAGTTTCCCCTAGGGGACGAGAACGCCCGATTGAAACTGTGTCTGGTAGAGGGGGTCTGTCTCGCTGGACATAGTTGTCCCTCAGGGGATTCGTGTCGTCTAAGACAAACGGAAACAGGTCGTAGCGGGAAAACCCATGCTTGCTGCCAAATTGTTTCTCGAGCTGAACGCACACCTGCTCGATCGCGTTAGAGATAAAACAGCGCAAACAGATTTCAGCAAACCTCGCGCGATCGACATAACCTGTCCCGTCCCCCCCGCGCATCCATTGCACCAAACGACATTGAGCGTCTTCATCAGACACGTTGAGCTGATAGATAGAGTCGGCAAACTGTTGCTGAAAGAATGTTTTTACAGGCGCAAGACTATCAATCTTGCGCTTCCCTGCAGCATCAATCCGCACGAACCTCCAATATCGAGAGGCAGAGCCCATATAGATCGGCGATCGCTTTAGTGCTTGAGCATCGATGGTAAAGCTCAATTGTCTCACCAACGTAGACATTGTGAGGGACTGATGCGGACATGTAAACCTATCCCTAGCTCAGCTGCAGTTATGCAGTTTTTCACTCAAATTTCGTGAATTAGTGCGAAACGATCGCACCTTCCTCCAGAATTCGGTTTTTAGAGAACAGCTCGTTTTGTCAGTACAGAATGCCTCTCGACATGTACCGTTTGCCGACGGAGAGGCATGCCCTTCGATCGGAGCCCTCTCGCGACATGCTGGTTTTAATGTGTGGGTTCGATCGAACAAAATCAAGCTCAGAAAAATAGACTCGGTGACTTTAAGATGCTGAGCTAGATCGTTGCTTCGAAAAAATGCTGAGGAGGGTCAAACTAACTCAGGAACTTCCTTGCAAGCAGTTTGATAGCGACCCAACGCCAACAGTGGGAAATACTGCTGATAGTAGTGGTACTTCAGGTAGAAATGTTGGGGGAAGCCGGTGCCGGTAAACCAGTCCTCATCCCACGTGCCATCTTCCCTTTGGGTGTCTATCAGGTACTGTACGCCGCGACGCAAAACCTCAGGCTCCCACTTCCCTGTGGCGTGCCCTACTGCTAGTAAACCGATCAGGGACCAAGCCGTCTGAGACGCCGTGCTATCCCCCTGACCGCGCAATTCCGGATCGCGATAGCTGTCGCAGGTTTCCCCCCAGCCACCATCTTCGTTCTGATACTTCACCAGCCAAGCCGCCCCCCGCAGCAGCTCGTTCTGATGTTCTTCCGGTCGCAGCTGGGCAAATGCCGACAAAGCCCCACTGGTGCCGTAGATATAATTCACCCCCCAGCGACCAAACCAGCTACCGTCTGCCTCCTGCTCTCCCTTCAAGTACGCGATCGCCCGATCCACCCGACCGACTTCCATCGTCAGATTGCACTCCCCCAGCATCTCCAACACGCGGGCGGTCACATCTGCCGTATTGGGGTCAATCATGGCCTTGAGGTCGCCATAGGGCAGGCTATTCAACCAGTCGGCATCGTTGTTGATATCGAACGCACCCCAGCCCCCCTGTTTGCACTGCATGGTTTGCATCCAGCTATTGGCGCGATCGATGCAGCCCTGCTTCAACGCCTCGTTCGGCATCTCAATTTGGTTGATGGCCATCACCACCACCGCCGAATCATCCAGATCGGGGTAAAAGCGGTTGTCGAATTCAAACGCCCAGCCACCGGGATTGGCCTGGGGATTTTTCACGATCCAGTCGCCGTAATCCAAGATTTGCTTGTCAATCAGCCATTGAGTGGCCTGCACTAACTTGGGATGGTCGCGATCGCATCCGGACTCTGCCATTGCCCGCACCACCCAAGCAGTATCCCAAATGGGGGAGATACAGGGCTGGATGTGGTAGTCGTTTTCATGCTCGATCGCAAAGTTATCGATGGCTTTCATGCCACGATCGACAATTGGGTCACGGAGGTCATAATCCAGAGCTTTCAGGGCCAACATAGAGTTGAGCATGGCGGGGATAATGCCCCCCCAGTCACCCGTTGCTTCCTGCCGCTCCAGCACCCACTTTTCCGCTTCCCGCAGACCTTCTTCCCGCAGGGGCACTAGCCCTAGGGTTTCTCCCAGCTTGAAGACGCTGTCGAGGTGGACGAAGATATCCGACCAGTCGTTGTTCTTGGGCAGCTCGAATTTAGCGTTGAAGTATCCTTCGGCGTACAGCTCCTTCATATCGAACTGCGGATTGACGTCGTACACCGGCTTGCGGTCAAACACGATCGCCAGCGGCACCGTACTGCCTCGCGCCCAACTGGACATGTCGTAAATCGTAAACGGTCCCCATTCCGGCAGGAACATAATCCAGGGCGGAATCGAGGGCAGCCCCTTCCAGTCGTAACAGCCAATCAGGGCTAGATGGAATTTGGTGAAGATGCGGGTTTTGCTGATGCCACCCCTAGCCAGAATAAAGTCTTTGGCCTTCAGCAAAGCTGGGTCATTCGCCGGGACGCCACACAGACGCAGACCCATGTAGGCTTCCACAGAGGTACTTAGCTCGCCACCATCGCCAAAATATAGCTCCCAACCGCCGTGGTTCCGCTGCTGCTGGCGCAAATACGACTCGATTTTATGAACGGGACGATCGCTGGCTGTGCCCCAAATTTTGTGGAGCAGCAACACCTCAACGGTGATGGTGACGTTGGACTCCAGTTCTGCCCACCAGTACCCTTCCTCGTCCTGCTGCGAGAGTAAATACTCGTGACTGGCAGCAATCGTGTCCGCCAAGCTTTTTGTTGCTGCGGGTCTGTCCTGAGTTTGCATGAACGGGTCACTCCTCTGCACCGATGAGACTGGCTGGACGACAGTCTCAGGTTTCTTCAAGTTTTCGAACGGATGCTGACATTGTAGGGTTGAGCGTGAACAACACCGAACTTTGCCAACATGAGCGCGATCGCATTGGGCATCATCTTGTTATCGCTGGTCATCTGGGTGGGCCTGCTTACCCTGCGGGGAATGTTTTGGACCGCCGATCAACAGCTCAAAGACAATCTTCCTGAACCACCAGAATGGCCTTCTGTGTGCGCCGTGATTCCCGCCCGAGATGAGGCGGAAACAATCGGTATCACCGTGCGGGCGCTGCTGGAGCAAGAATACCCAGGTGACCTGAAAATTGTCTTGGTGGACGATCAAAGCTCGGATGGTACGGGGGAAATTGCGCGGGCAGCGGCGGACGAGGTTGGAGGCGATCGGCAGCTTGAAATCCTCTCGGGGCAAGACTTACCGCCGGGTTGGACTGGAAAGCTGTGGGCCATGGAGCAGGGGACGCAGTTTGCGATCGCCAACTACAACCCGGACTACATTCTGCTGACAGATGCGGATATCCGGCACGACCCCCTGAACTTGAGGCGGCTGATGGCATTGGCCACTGCTCGGCAATTGGATATGGCCTCGGTAATGGTACGGCTGCGCTGCGAAAGCACTTGGGAACGGTTCTTGATTCCCGCCTTCATCTTCTTTTTTATGAAGCTCTACCCCTTCCGCTGGGTGAATAACCCCAATCGGAATATGGCGGGGGCGGCGGGGGGTTGCATTCTGATTCGCAGCGCGGCTCTGCAACGGATTGGTGGTATGGGCTGTCTGAAGGAAGCGTTAATCGATGACTGTACGCTGGCGGCAAAAGTTAAGGAAAGTCCGTCCCCCGATACCCCCGATGGCAAAAGCCGCATCTGGCTGGGGTTGGGCTCTGACATCGTGAGTTTGCGCCCCTATTCCGATTTGAACACCGTTTGGAAAATGGTGGCCCGCACCGCCTTCACCCAGCTGAACTACTCCACCCTATTGCTGCTGGGAACACTGTTGGCCATGACCTTGATTTATCTGGTGGCTCCGATTGGACTGGTGTGGAGCTTGCTTGCCCATCAGTGGATGGCTGCCATCGCTGCTGCCGCCACCTGGGGACTGATGGCACTCTCCTACTGGCCCACCCTGAAGTTCTATCACCAGTCACCGCTGTGGGCCTTGACGCTACCGGCGATCGCGTTTCTCTATACCTTGATGACGGTGGATTCTGCTCTGCAGCACTGGCAGGGAAAGGGGGGAGCCTGGAAGGGACGGGTGTATCCCAGCACTGGGAACTGAGAACAGCAATCGCAGTTCGCCATGTAAATTCCGTCCGACCTGACGGCAATCTCAAAAAGTGAGTTAGGTTACCTGATGGTACCTATGCGGTTAGTGAGGAAAGTCCAGTGTCCCAGGTAAACGCAGACGAACTGAATCGGTTGGCAAAGTCGCAGGATTGGGGCGATCGCATCAAAGCCATCAATCAGGCGAGGGGGCTGTCTGCTGATGCTGCACTGTCGGTGCTATCCAATTTAGCCAAAGACCCTAACACGCGAGTGCGCTACGCTGCCGTCAGCCAAATTGGCACGCTGGATCTGACTGATAAGACGGTTCCCCTTCCCTTGCTGCGGGAACTGTTAACCGGTGACCCCGAGATGGATGTGCGCGCAGCCGCTGCTGCTGCCCTCGGCGACCTCAAGCTGCCCAACACGCTGCCGGATCTGCTGGAGGCTCTTGATGGCGAGGGAGAGTGGTTAATGAAACTGAGCATCATTGCCGCGTTGGGGGAGCTGGGTGATTTAGGGGCCCTTGATGCAGTACTTGCCGCCGCCAGTGACGAGAATGTCTTGGTGCGATCGACGGCCGCTGGTGCGCTGGGGGATTTGGGGGACGAGCGTGGTTTAGCAGCACTGCAGGAACTAGCGAAGGATTCGGACTGGCAAACTCGGCATCGCGTTTGCATTGCTCTGGGCAAAATTGGCGGAGATATCGCTCGCACCACTTTGGAATCTCTGACTGAGGATGGCGAAAAGAATGTAGCCTGCACAGCGCGGGATATTTTGGCTGAGATGGTGTGACCGCTTGGCCGTTTCAGAGCAGCTAGCAATAAATAAATAATGAGTTGATAAAGAGGGGGCTAGTGGAATCGTTTTTAACCCTTTTTTCGTTGCGTTGGCAACTGCATTTCTCTAATACCCGAATGCTAGGATATGAGTAATTTGGCATAAGTATTCCAGTCTTTATGAGAGTGTTTTAACGCATGTACACGGTTCTGTTTACCTACGGTTTAAATCCATTAAAGGGATTGAAGCTGATGGTGCGTTCGCAGCAGAAGGGGCTGTGGAAGCAGGTGTTGAAACAGGGTCGCAAAGCCAACTTGTCTGTGGGGGCCCTCGTGCCGGAGGACTCCAAATCCATGTCAATGCTGGAGTTGGTCGCCAAACTGAAGTTTTTTGTGGCCCTGGAAGGGGAAGAACCGGACCCGGAACAAAAGTTGCTGCCTGGGTCTACCTCCGTCGGCCTGCAGGTTTACGAGCACGGAGACGGCGACACCAAATACAAAGCCGAAGTCATGCGCTGGAAATTGGGCAAATCTCGTACCCGATCCCGCCGATACCGTTGAGCCTCTTACGAGAAGAACTTATCTTTAAATGTCCGTCCTCTAGACGAGTCGATAACTTTCCCCGATAATCATGGGGCTAACTTGACTCAACGCTCTCCCTATTGTGACCCTCAGCCCCCCTCGTACCGAATCCAAAGCCTGGCCAGGGCTCATCCGTCAATATTGGGACTATCTTCCCGTGACGGGCAAGACCCCCGTGGTTACGCTGCACGAGGGCAACACCCCGCTAGTACCAGCCCCGGCGATCGCCGAGGCGATCGGTAAGCCTTGCCAAGTATTTATTAAGTTCGACGGCCTCAATCCCACTGGCAGCTTTAAAGATCGCGGCATGACCATGGCGGTGTCTAAAGCGAAGGAAAAAGGGTCTGAAGCGGTTATTTGTGCCAGCACCGGGAATACCTCTGCTTCAGCTGCTGCCTATGCGGCCAAAGCAGGAATGCGGGCTTACGTACTGCTTCCCGACGGCTACGTTGCTAAGGGCAAACTGGCGCAAGCACTGATGTACGGGGCCGAGGCGATCGCCATCAAGGGGAACTTTGACGATGCGCTGGCGATTGTCCGCCAGGTGGCCGAGAAATACCCCGTGGCCTTGGTGAACTCGGTCAATCCCTACCGTCTCAACGGTCAAAAGACCGCTGCCTTTGAAATCGTGGACGCGCTAGGGGATGCCCCCGACTGGTTGTGCATCCCCGTTGGAAATGCGGGGAATATCACCGCCTACTGGATGGGCTTCGCCAATTACAAGAATGTGGGCAAGTGCACCCATCGCCCCAAAATGTTTGGGTTCGAAGCGGAAGGGTCAGCGGCGATCGCTTTGGACCGAATCATTACCGAGCCCTCCACTATCGCAACTGCCATTCGGATCGGAAATCCCGCTAGCTGGAATAAAGCCACTGCCGTCCGCGATCTCAGTAATGGCGATATTGGTAGTGTCACGGATGCTGAAATTCTGGATGCCTATCGATTGCTAGCGCGAGAAGAAGGCATCTTCTGCGAGCCCGCCAGTGCCGCCTCGGTGGCTGGTTTGCTGAAATACCGCGAGCGCGTTCCCACCGGAGCCACCATCGTATGTGTCCTGACCGGGAATGGACTCAAAGACCCCATAACCGCAGTGGATCATTCCAACACTGAAATGTATTCGGGGGTGCCCGCTAATCTTGACGCAGTTGCCAAGGTGATGGGCTTCTAAAAACATATGTACGAGAAAGCCTTTACTCCCCTAGAACCCCTGGATGACATCGGTGAAGCCCCTCCCCTCCCCGATACCGCCAGCATGCTGGAACTACTGGATAGCGATGACACCACCCAGCGGATGCATGCAGCGCGAGCCTTCTGCGATATTGAAACCCCTGAGGCGATCGATCCTCTCATCAAGCTACTGTCCGATGAATGTGCCTTAGTGCGGGTGAGTGCGGCCTATGCCTTGGGTCGCAACAGTGCCCCTCGTGCGGTGGAGCCCCTGATCGATGTGCTGAATTTAGACTGGAACGGCTACGTTCGCAAAGGAGCCGTCTGGGCATTGGGCAATGCTAAGGATGCCAGAGCGCTACCCGTGCTGAGCGAAGTGTTGAAAACTGATATCACGGCCGTGCGACTGTGGGCCGCCAGTGCTTTGGGACAGCTTAATCTGCCTGCATCTTTGCCACCATTATTGAACGCGTTGAAGAACGAGCCCCTGGCTGCCGTTCGCAGCAACTGTGCTTGGGCTATTGGCCAGGTACTGGTGAAACTGGGTCTTCAGGATGGGTCCAGCGAGCAGCAGGAACTGTATCGGCGATCCATTCAGGGTTTAATTGCTGCTTTACAGGATGGTGACACCAGCGTTAGAGATGATGCCCAAGTGGCGTTGCAGCGGTTGGGGGATCCCGCAGGTTTGGAAGCTCTGGCAGACCTAGAGGGTGATATATTAGCCGATTACCAGTAAAACGCGGGCTAAGCTGGAATTGCCAACACCTGTATCCAGTCTATTGCAATGCGCTCCCCTTGCCCTCTCACAAATTTAGCCCTGAGTAGCCTAACGTTCCCAATCGTTCTGATGCTGTTCGCGTGGAAACAACTCCAAGCGAATTCGTTTCTTACATATGCAGAACAGTGTGATGGGTGGTGGGGTGATGAACGTTTACCCGTCGTGAACGGCGATCTCGAACGTAGGTTGTGAGCGGCTGTCGTTCCAGGTGAGTCGATAGAGGTGTGTGTTGTATGGCAGCGCTTTTTTCGGGAAGATAGCCCCTTCGTAGGGGTAAAACCTTGCTGGCCAATCCACATCTGGCCGTTGAGACTTGTCAAGCAATGTTGCGCCCCGTAACAAAATGACCCCTAGATGCTTAATAAATTAGCCAGTTCGTGAGAAATTCGCTTAGTTTTAGGTACCCATTGAATATTGCCGATCGATTCGAAAAACCCTCAAGTCGTTACAAGATTTCTAAAAATGAACGATCTTCAAAAATATCGACTCAGTTGCACCCTAACCTTTGGTGATATTTACGGCCAGATAGTGGTGTGGTTGTTAATCATATTTGCCAGCTTGGCAGCTGCGCTGGCAGCCATGGCCGGAAGCAGCCAGCCTGTTTACGCGCTTGCCACCGTTGCTTTGGTTCTGGTTGTTACGCTGCCATTTCTGCTCTTCGCCTTTGTAACGACGTTGTTTAACCACATTGAGGCGGCTCCAGTTGATGCCACGGCTACGAAAAAAGTCGAGTCTCCCTCCACTAGGGTTAAACCTTCTACCGCTTCCGCTGGCGCATAACTCTCGCACGCTGTCAATTTGTGCTCCAGATTCACTCCAAAGCAAAATCTCCGGTGTACCGGAGATTTTTTTTGCAACGATAAGCTGCTTAGCTGACATTTCGGACTTGAAGCACTGGCTGGCTTCATTTCTGTCGCAACAACTGCTATGGCAGCTGATTGCAGACTTTAAACTGTGACGGTCTCAGCATTTGCTCGCTCTTCTACCGCGATCGCAGGGGCTTCCCCGTAAACCTCTGCGCTATTGTTGGGACTTTCCTGCAGCAGAATCTTGTCTAGTTTGACGCCTAACTGCCGTATAGGGACTGTCAACAGTTGCCGAACGCACAGAGCGATATTCTCTGCGGTGGGAACAACGTCTGCGAAGTAGGGTACGTCTTTGTTCAAGAAGGTATGGTCAAATGGCTTAACCACGTGGGTGTCAATTGCTTCTTGAAGCTTGCCGAGGTCAACAATCATCCCCGTCCGCTCATCCATATCGCCCACTACGGTCACTTCTAAAAAATAGTTGTGCCCATGACCGTTGGTACGGGCGCACAAGCCATAAATTTCAGAGTTTTCTTCTAAAGATAGCTCCGGCAACGCCAAACGGTGGGCTGCACTGAAATGAGTTCTAATTGTCAGACGTGATTCCATTCCGTTTCCTCGATACTCTGCCCATAATTCGGGATCTTCATTGACACGCACGGACACCACCGGCAGGGCATCGGATATACGCAGCCAAATGGCTCGTGCGATACATTCGGTTGTAGGTAATGTTTGCTCGAACTCCGGCCATGCTTGATTCAAATAAGAAAAGTTCAGCGGCTGGATAACACGCGAGCACAGGACTTGCTTCACCTCCGACAAATTCAACACCATGCCGTAGCGATCCACGTCCCCCCGCATACCCACATGTAGCTCATAGTTATGACCGTGACCGGGGAACTTAGCAGCCATCCCAAAACGCTCGGAATTTTCTTCAGGCGTCAGTTCTGGCAGCCAGTAGCGATGGCTCGCTGCGAACTGTGCGCGGCGGTAAATTACGCAATCCATATGAGCACTAAGTTTTGTAAACCTTTTTTAGTGTAAATCACAGCGTGCTGGAATGACCAATTACCGGGTCCATTGGAAGAATACTAGCCTTGCAAAAACTATACATAATTAAGATAAATTCAAGGATACTCAATAAACCTTTTCTTGAGAGATTTTTTTATGTGCATTCTGTGCATTGCGGCCATTCAATGATTAAATAGTTTGATATTTCCTGGACCTTTGCTTGCCTGTGCACATGCTCTATCTAGCATGTCCGAGACATAGGCATAAGAGGTAACAGTTATCCCTTCTGTAATTGTGGCGCTGCGCTCTAGCAAGCCGCGTGATGTGATTATGAAAGGCCCGTTAACCAGTTCCATTGCTGCGCCGCAGCGAGAGAGTTTATCTCGGATGCAAGAGACCTATCTCCATCACCCAACCTTTGGTCTTCTGTTCAACCTATGTCCTTTAGGGGAAACTCAGGGATTGTTTACGACCCTTTATGCCCAGCGATTGTTTTTCCGCGTCACCATCAATCCTAACCCTCGCGAGCGAACGGTGTTTGAATCAGTCACTCGCACAGAGGCTCGTCAACTTTTAGAAGAATCTATTCGGGTCGTCCGACGAACAGGCTCTCCAGAGGTCTTAAGAAGTCTCCAAAAGGTGTATCAAAAAACATTTTTTTAGCTTCTCGTTTGTTTTTTACCCCTACTACTGTCGGGCGCATCAACTTGCGATTGCTCACTTATAGTTCTTGCTCCAATTAAAGCGACCGTCAAGTTGCTTAGGACATTTTAGCTATCCAGAACTCTACCTAGAGATAGATTTTTCTGTCCTAACTGAAATTGCTCAGCTCTCATTGTTAGCTATGGCGATCGCCGCTTGAAACTAGCGGGGAAATCAAAGCAACAGCCCTAGCTGCATCTGAGCTAGGGCTGTTTAGGACTAGAGATAGACAGCTGAGCTCCTGAAATTTTAGGGAGCTGGTTGAACCCTCTAGTTGGCGCTGATGTTGTTCAGTGCAGCTTCAACAAAGGGGGTCGAAGCGCGGTCTTGATAACTAACAGAGCGACCGGTGAAGGTTTTTGCGAGTTTGTGAAATCCTTCTGATTTCCAGTTGCGCTCGTGAATCGGTCGAGTTAGTTCGCCAAGAAAATAGGCTTGGGTTCCCAGAACAACAGCTGCTACGAAACCACTAACGAAAAGAATTGCAAGTGCAGTCATTGATCGCTCCTTGAGGATTAAAACGCCTCTTGTAAATAAATGTAACAATTCCTTGCCTTATTTGTCTAGCTCGGGCTCTGATTCTGGAAGACTCTGTGCAATACCGTAGGCGTTTGGGGCGCGACTTCAGCGGTTTAGAAGGGGGTGGGCAGTGTAGGATTGTATTGCTTTCGGGATGTAGCGCAGTTTGGTAGCGCACCTCGTTCGGGACGAGGGGGCCGCAGGTTCGAATCCTGTCATCCCGATCCTTATGGAATAAGTCTTCTATCGCCTAGCCCCCAAAGGGCCAGGCGTTTTTAATAGACATGTACGGACACGTACTTACAGTCTTTGGACGCCAGAAAAATTACAGAATGAGAGCGTCAAAATGACTAAACACCGATATCGAAAGGGTGAAGTGGGGACCCACAACCGCGATGGGATGTTGGTACTGCGATGGAGGTTCGATGGAAAACAGAAAACGATGGCTGTAGGGCTGCCTGATAATCCCACCAATCGAGCGGTCGCAGGGAAGATTGCTTTCGCGATTCAGGGGGATATCGCCACTGGCAACTACGACCCCACCCTAGACAAGTACCGGACGAGGACTGAAAGCCGCGAGCGAATATATCGCTCTGTAATGTCCGGGCTAAGAAAACGAATTAAGGATAGGTTCAATAGCGCTGATTCGGCATTGCTTGGAGTGTTACAGGCATACGGCAGACCGATAGGTTCTGTTGGGGATGCTGACAAGTTCTATCACTGGTTGTGCGATCGCCAAAATACTTCAACGGGCAAGCCTCTCTCTCCCTGGACCATCGATCGCTACCTGGACACCCTCAAGGTCATTTCCCCAGAACTCTTCGGGCATATAAAGGTCAAGCTCCCACCTAGAAAGCAAGTGCAGCCATTCACCCAGGATGAGGTTGAGCGGATATTCACATTTTTCGAGGGCAAGCCATACGAGGAGTTTGTGCGGTGGCAGTTCTCAACCGGGATGAGAACGTCGGAGACTATTGGCTTGCGGTGGAAAGATATCGACCTTGCCCGCAATCGTGTGAGAGTAGCCGAGAGCTTAAAGCGATTTCAGGGTTCCTCTACGGCAAGGACGAGGGGCAGCACAAAAACTGGAAAAGTGCGAGTGGTGCCTATATCTTTACCACTGATACGAATGCTGCGTGAGATGAAAGGGGATGCGGCACCAGAGGATCTTGTGTTCGAGATAAATGGAAAGCCAATTGACGACCGTAATTTTAGGCGGCGGCACTGGGTGCCTGCCTTGGCAGCTTTGGGAATTGATTACAGGCGGCCCTACGTAATGAGGGCCACATGCGCATCTCACCTGATTGATGCTGGTGCCCCACTCACTCGCGTAGCTGCCGTTTTGGGGCACCGAGTAGACACCCTAGCCCGCCACTATGCCGGGACGGTGGGGAATCTCAACTTACCTGAACTGTATGGAGGTGCTTGATGGGAGCGGCAAATCAAATTGAGTATGTAATTCAAGATTTAGATATTCAAAGTTTAGAGCAATTATTCAATGCACTTTACTCTGAAGCAGCAACAATTGCTGAAAATGTAAGGTGCGAAGACCCGCAAGAGCAGCTTAAAGACTCAATTCTTTTCTTAAAAAGAATGAGTTTAAGGTATGCAAGCACAATCAATTCCGTCCAGGATTACTCTACAGAAGGAATCAAAACTCGGGGCTTAGACCTGTTGGTGGAAGATATGACTTGTAGAGCAAATGCTCTATGTGAGTGGCATAAGTTCCACTTGCTTGGATATCCACTAGAGGATACTTCAGCGCTTGATATAGAAGCATATCAGTTTTATCAAGTTTATTCCGAGCGGGATTACGCGCTACTGCAACTGTTCAGGCAGGTGTGGGAGCGATCTGCCCTGATTCAGTCAATGTTTCCGACAGCTATTCATGCTTGGTGGTGGGCAAGTTATTTAGGGTTTATCAGAGAGATAGGCGATCTAATCTCAGGGCACAAACTAACTAAAAAGAAATTACTGCAAAAAAAGCGATTAGAGCTCAAGATCCGTTTTCAAGATAAAGCCCCTAGTGACTTGCTAAAGATATCCGAACTCATTAGACAGAAAGATTGGTAGTCCTAGACAAGTAAGGATGCGTTGTAGTTGTGGACAAACATCCAGATAGCTCCGATATGATTCTCGAGCTTTTTGGAAAAGGAGAGGGTTTTGCGTACCAAGCGTGAAACTCGCTGGCGC
>JBFRWN010000064.1:0-9228 GCA_051439605.1 Synechococcus sp. | reverse complement strand
TTAGGCAGTTCTGTTGCAAAAATTTGAAAGCAGACACTAAGCCTAAAAAGTGCATGTCTTTTTAGACAGCAAACCCAAAGAGCAGATGAACAAAGTCTATCTGGGCAGCCTCAAATAAACCCATCGGCGTTGTGAGATGATCTGTGTAACAGCAATCACCACTGATGTTAGAGGAACCCATTTACCGAAAGGCCTATCCAGTAATGGACTGATTGATGGTTCTTCTGTGCTGTGGACTCCGATTGCTAAGGTTTTTTGAAGATGAGCATAAGTTACAAGCATCATCGTTTTCCTTCTGACCTCATCTCTTACTGCGTCTAGCTGTATTACGCGTTTCCTCTGAGCTACAGAGATATCGAGAAGATGATGTACTATCGCGGGCTCGGCGCGACTTGCGAAACAAGTCACTACAGTTATCGAGATAACTATATTTCAATTTCCGTTACCCCACATAGAACTCGGCACCGGGTAATTGCCCCTCGAGGAGGTTGGGATTAACCTGCTGGAGAGACTGGTAAAACACCTCCAGCTCCGGTTGGGCCGCGGCAGCGGTGAGATGTTCAAACAGATTTGTTTTGAGAGACTGCTCGATAATCAGAGCCGGAGTGTCCATATATTTTGCACCGAGTTCGGCAGCAACCGTGGGATTCTGCTGAATCCAGCCAAGGGAATTGTGGAGTTCTGTTTGAATCAAATCCACTACATCGGGACGATCGGCGACCAAACTGTTGAGCACTGAGATACCTGCCTGGGGAAAGCGGGCTGCTTGTCCCGTAATCTCTCCCCAGGCGTCTTTGAAATCCAAGCTGTAGGAGAGTTCCAGCCCCTGCTGCTGAGCTTTTGCCACCACGTTACTGGCATGGGGTTCGGAAAATACCCCTGCGTCAGCCTCTCCTGTCAACAATAGTTGAGCAGTGCTCTGAAAATCCTGAGTAGATTGAATCGTCACGTCTCGATCTGGCTGCACGCCAGACTGAGTCGCCAGAAACCGGAAAATCATTTCTGGCATGCCTCCTCTGAAGGGAATCAGTACTGTCTTTCCGCGCAGCTCTTCCCAATTTTGGATCTCCCCCGTTGCAGACAGCAGGTGAATGTTGCCCCAGATCATCACATTCATCAGCTTCAACGGTACCTGTTGTTGATACAGCCCTGCAGCCAACAGCGTTGGATTGGCTGCGATTTGTCCCTGTTCTGAGGTTAATAGGGCCTTCATCTGTTCGTGGTTGCGGACGCTGAAGAATTCGATGGAGGAGATCGCTTCCGGTAGGCTACTCATTTCTATGAGGTAAGCCAGAGGAATCGTCAGCAAAATGGGCGAGCCGCCAATGCCTAGAGATGGCAAATTGCCCTCTCCGGAAGAAGGGCTTGACTGACCGCAGCCAGTGGCAATGGAGAGACCGAAGCTGGCACTCATGAATTTCAAAAACTGACGACGCTGAAAAGTCATGGGGTTAAGCTCCAAGCGACCGTAAAGTAGGGAGATTGAGGTTAAAGCTAGCAATGATTTCGGGTCGTGTTTGCAGCTCTGATAGTGTGCGATAGATGTACGCCGGGTCGCGCTGGTGTGGGGGGCGAACATTGTCCCAGCAGGAGACGAGTCGTGCAGGGCATGGAGAAAGTACGAGGAGGCGATCTGCCATCACTACCGCCTCCGCTAAGTCGTGGGTCACTACAATGACTGCCGTTTGGTGCTTGTGCACCCAGCTCATGACTAGCTGCTGCAATTGTTGACGAGTGCCCATATCGACAGAAGCAAAGGGCTCATCTAGCAAGAGCAGCTGGGGTGAGATAGCAAGGGCGCGCGCGAGATTGACCCGTTGTTTCATTCCGCCACTCAGTTGGTGGGGGTAGAGACTGACCGCATCTGCTAACCCAATGGTTTTCGCTAGGGATAGGGCCAGTTGCCATCGCGAGCGCTGCGGCATACCCCGACCCTTTAGTCCAAGAGCAATGTTTTCCAGCACTGTATACCAGGGAAACAAGCGCGGTTCTTGAAATACATAGGCAGTGGAGGTTGCCAGCCTCTCAACGGTTCCCATATTGGGTGATAGCAGACCTGCTAGCAGGTTGAGCAGGGTGGTCTTGCCACAGCCCGACGGCCCCATCAGGGCGACAATCTCACCGGGAGACACTGATAGAGAAATATTTTCCAACACCAGTCGCGATCCGTAGTGGTGGTAGATCTGGTGTAACAGTTGCCCCATCGCGAGCTACCCTCCTTTCCTGATAAAGGAAATTGCCTGCCAGGGTAACAGTCGTCGCTGCAAGCCGCGCAGCAGGGCAGCAGAGATTAAGACTAGGGAGATCGCTACTCCAATCCAGGCCATGACTTCGGCTGTGTCTAGGTTGGCCCGTGCAGTATTCAGCTCCGCGCCAATGCCCACGGGGGTGGCGAGCACCTCTGCCATGATTGCCACCCGCCAGGCGAGCCCCAACCCTGCGATCAGCACTGGCAGCAGGCGTGAAATTGCATACGGCCAGTCGAGCGCCTGAAAGCGGACTTTCCCTTTCAGGCGGTAGACCTGCGTTACGGTAACCAAGTCGGGGTCAAGGCCCATGACTGCATCCGCTACTCCGGCAAACACCAGCGGCCCCACGGTAACCGCGACAGTAAAAATTGAGTTGGCATGGCCGAGACCAAACCACACCATGGTGAGTACTAGCCAGGCAATAGGTGGCGTTCCCAACAGCGCCATAGAAATTGGCGCGAGGGTTGGCTGTATCCAGGGCTGCCGCCCTGCTGCTAACCCCAATGACCCTCCGATTGCTAGCGCTAAGCCAAATCCCATCAAGACATGGAACGTTGTCGCTGCGATCGCCTTCCACAACCGAGCTTGTCCAAGGAGGGAATATAGCGAATCTGCTACGGCTCCCGGTGTTGGTAGGATGACTGGGCTGTAGGTTCGGGCTCCCCACTGCCACAGCATTAGCACCAGAACGAATGTCCCCAATCCCAGTAGCTGCGCTCGCCAGCGCGAATGTTTGACCGGTGAGGCTACTTTGGTTGTTGATACTTGTTTTGCGATCGACTTGCGGAAGACCATAGATACTTTGAAGCTTGGATCGGGTGAGGAAACTAGCAAATCAAATTGTGTTTGCGGTTCGGCTGTTTTCTAGATGTAGTGTTGGACAGATCGCAGCGCCGGAAGTGTCCAGACGCTCTTCATGGAACGCTCTAGAGAGTTAGGAACTGTCTGGTCTGCGTGATTAGTTAGAGGAGGAAGCTGTTATGTGCCTGTGGATGCCTGCATTAATATAAGGAGATGAACAGAGCTACTTACTTCATTGTTTCCTAAATTTGTCTACGACATTGTGTCTTTTTGCCCTCGCACTCTAAAAATTACTTTTCATGTAAGGAAGGCGTGGCTAAGTGACGGTTGAACTTTACGGTTGAAGGCCTTAATGGCTCTAAAAACTTGACCCGAACAGAGTGCTGGTGAGACGAGGGAGAGTTGTTGTAGGGGCATGAACAACTTGGCACTGACAGTTCGCAGGCCAATTTACATCCCTCTGAGTCAATTGACCTATTAACCCCCAAAATGCCTGTTTAGCAAAGGGTTGAGCCTTAAGTTAACAGCATTCAGACGGCTCCCTACTCATCTGAAAGCCTTTTCTGTAGGAGGCTTTCATTCCTACGTGCGACTCCGTTTCGCACTAGTGGCTTGCAAACAAGAAGCAAATGTCCTCAGATTAAGTGCACATAATCTGAGGCGAAAATTGGCTTATCTTTAAGTCCTGTCGATCTTATCTACAGGCTACTATATGTATCAAGAAAGACTGCAACATGTGCAGTCTTTCTTGATACATATTTGGTTTTATTCGTAGCAGTCTTCTAGGTTAGTGTCGGCGTCACAATAGAGGCTCCACCACGGATTAAAGTTTTCTGCATCCTCTTCTAGCAAGCTGACCTCTAATAACTCACTAAAGTTAGTCTCTGTACCGCCATAGCGCATGTGCATGTGGGCAGGATCTCCATGGGGAGAGCGCAGAACTACATACTGAAACGGTTCACAAGCTTCATCATCCGCACTGCGAAGCTCGAACATATCCCAAATGGAGCCTAGCGAGCGATCTGGATAGTAAAAAGGATCTCCAGCGGCGCCACGATAAACGTAGCGACAATTCTCAGCTAAGACCTCTTCCCCCTCAACATCTGCATAGAATGAGAAAAACTCCATCTTGTCTAACACCACTCGGCCCGGATTTCGAGGGTCATCACGGCTAGTTTCCTCTCCTCCCAAAATAAACGCCCCATCAACGCCTAAATAAGGTACTTTATGAGCATTGGGGGAAACAATTTGAGTTTCGGAAGCCTGAGCGAGCGTCGAAAATGAAACACCTGCTACCACCAAGGTCACGGTCGTAAGAATTCGTTTCATGAGCAAATTTCTGTCCGAAAAAGACAAAGCTAACTTAATTGAGAAATCTGACTGTTTGCAATGCCCCCCTCCCCCATTGGTAGCTGAGATTAGTTAGACAAGCCTTTGATCGGCGTCGGGTAGATGCGATCTCTTTCTTTCGCTAGAGGTACACCCCGTTTTGTATCCTGATGAGCGTGCTTATTGACAACGAAAGCGCGCGCAGAGAGTCGCGATCACCCCGCCAAATGACTTCGACTTTATCCGCGCCAAAGTTGGTTTGTTTGTAAGTCCTGTCAATCTAGTTTGCAAGCCACTACAGGTACTGCTCATTCGTAAGCTATGCATCTCCGAGGCCAGTTGTTCCTGGTTCTTGCGGATTTTGTGGAGTAGAAGCCTGAATCCACCTAGCGGCCTTGGTTCTGGAGAAATAGAGTTCATGATGCCCTCAAGCTAGGACCTCATGGAAATCTCTACTGCGGGACGTAAAACCATCTGCATTCCGGTAGCTTCTGAAGACGAGTATCGAAAGCTGATATGGAGAGGAAGCACCTTCCGCACCTATCTGGATGAACAGATTGAAAAGTATCCGGAACTCTTTCCAGCGGAGATTTCCAACGGCTACTGGCTCCACGACACGGTGCACTCGAAGAAGCTCGATATTATCACCCGACGCATCAAGCTGGTGACAACCGGAGCCGTGTATCAAATCCGCCCAGATTTTGCTCTCCCCTACATGGCAGGCATGACAGATGAGGTCGAGAAAGCCCTGTATCTGAAGCGCTATGGGGTTCCCTTTGATGCTCTTTCCTATGTCTTCGGACGCGATCCCAGCTACTGGTACCGACTCTATCAATCCTTTGGCCGTTTCTCTATCGTCGGCACTTCGGTCAAAAATCCCCAAGCGCTCCCAGCTCACCTGCTGGCAGATGAGAAACATAGTTGGCGGTTAGGAGAGCGGGTCTTCATCCCCACAACGGTTGGTTCGGGCTGTTTTCTGGGCGCGGATATTGTCCAGAGTGCTGAGACTACAGACTTGGTCAAAGGTTACGGTTGCTTTCGGGACGAAGCCCAGAACTTGAATCCCACTTACCAGCCAGAAACACTCAATGCCAATGGCTGGGATCCGACTCAAGCTGCTTGGAGAAGGTTATTCCCGGGGATTGCGATCGTCTTGTGTTTTCTACACAGCGTCTTGGATATTCAGAAACGCTGTCGCAAAAATAAGCCTCTCTGGAAAAAGTTGACGGGTCGACTCTGGCATCTTTACAAAGCCCCAAACAAACGCCAGTTTGCCCAACGCTTACGTCGCCTGAGGGAGTGGGCACAAAAACATGTAAAACAGCGCTCCATCAAAAAGCGGCTAGTGAAACTGAAGGGAGAAAATCTAAACAGTTCCAAGTGGCCTACGATTACCCTGATGCCGCCCGCACCAGCAACATGGTCGACCGCCTGATGAATTATCAGGATCGGCTGTTGTTTAACATGCAGTACTTTCACGGCTCTGAAGCATCAGCTCGACAGGATTTGCGATCGATGGCATTGCTCTGGAATTTCCATCCCTATGGCAAGCGAACCTCAACGAAAGCTCCAGAGCGCTTCTCTCCATTTAAAGATCTCAATGGCTTTCAATATCATGAGAGCTGGTTGCGAAACCTACTCATTGCAGGTTCCATGAACGGTTATAGATCCTGACTTTCAGGCCTCTCCACAAAATCCGCAAGAACCAGAAACAAACTACCAACCTCTGCACATATTCCATTACAGCAGTTTCAGGAATGCGGTTCACCAAACAGGACGACGGAGCAGGTAAGGCTCTCAATCACCTGATGAGTGACGTCGCTGACGGCCAGACCGCCCGCAGTGCGGCGGCGCATCGAGCGCAAAATCACGAGATCCACATGGCGAGCAGCGGCCAAAATGACGGCAGCCGGATCATCATGGTGGACACATTTTATGCCGTACTCGACCTGGTCTCCCTCGTCCAAGACGGTGCTCAGTTGGCCTTTGAAACGTTGAAGGTCTTGGGCGGAATGGGTGCGATCGCTAACGTGCAGCAACGTAATGGAAGCCTCATGGGTAGCCGCAAATACTTGTCCAAAGCGGATCGTGCGGATGGTTTGCGAGGTCAGAATCTTGACGGGAATCAAGATGCGTTTTAGCTCAACCGGAGCTTTCTTCAACCGAGTCACCGCCACCGGACAGTGAGAGGCCCAAAACACATTGTCGATGATGCTGCCCAAGAGGCGCGCTCGCAACCCTTCAGTCTGAGTGCGGCCCATCACCACGAGTTGCGCATGATGCTCACGGGCGGCGCGGCTGATACCATCGGCAATATCGTCGTCGATGCGGATTTGTGGGCGGGCTTCGGTGCCGACGGCCTCACTAATGGCTTGGGCTGTTTCCAGAAGTTGCTCGTGATGGGTAAGAGCGTTCAGCAATTGCGGATCGTCCATGTGGGCATGGGCAGGGGCGATCGCCAGGGGCACCACATAGCCTTTTTCATGTTGGGCAATGAAGGCGGCCATCTCTATTAAATAGCGCTGCGTTGAAGTATTAGATAGAGGTACAACCACAACAAATGGCGTCTGAGGTATCCCCTCAGTTGTGAGCCAGTCATCCGAAATTTTGTCATCCAGGACTAAAGGTCCGCCCGGGAGTGGCAATTGGCTGGCAAAGCGGCTGGTGGTCATTGAAGCGACCAGGGACGTGACCAACATCAGCACGATGACCGCGTTGAACACTGGAGCCGTGATCAGCCCCACCTTTAGCCCGACTAACGCGGCGGCCAAGGTCGCTGCCACCTGGGGTAAAGTTAGTGACCACATGGTCAAGATTTGCATACGGCTGTAGCGAAACCAGACTCCCGCGATCGCCGCTGCCAAAAACTTGGTTAACAACAGTACGAGTACAATGCCAAGGGTCAACCCAAGGCGATTGGTAAGTGCTTCTATAAACACCGGCACATCGAGCAACAGCCCCATACAGACAAAAAAGAATGGAATGAATAGAAAGCTGCCAAAAAATTCCACCTTTTCTTTCACCGGGCCATCGCCCACTACGCCATTCACCGCTAAGCCTGCGAGAAAAGCACCCACGACCTTGTCGACGTTAATCATCTGCGCGCCGACCGCCGCCAAAAACACTGCTAGCAACACGAACAAAAATTGGTTGCCCTGTTCGCTCCCGGTGCGGCGAAAGTAGAGCCGACCGGCCCAGTTCAGGCCAAAGAGCACAGCGGCGGCGTAAACTGCCAGCCCCATCATTTGCAAGGTCAGCGAAAACGGCGAAAAATCGCCCCCCTGTAGAGAGGCACACACTGCCAGCACCAGTAACGCCGCAATATCGGTAAAGATCGTCGCGCCGACCGTGACGGTGACAGACTCATCGCGGGTGACGCCCAGTCGCATAACGATGGGATATGCCAACAGCGTGTGAGACGACAATAGTGAGCCAATGAGTACTGCCGCCACCCAACCAAACCCCGTCCAGCGACCCAATAAAATGCCCCCCATTAGGGGAATGGCAAAGGTGAGGGCACCAAACTTCATGGCGCGATTGCGGTTGCGACTAAATTCCTTCAGGTCAATCTCCAAGGCGGCCACAAACATGAGATAAACCTTGCCCACATCGGTAAAGAGCTTTTCGATATCGCCCGCTGGGTCGAGCAGTCCCAAGACACTGGGACCGAGCAACACCCCGGCAAACAACAGACCGACTAAGCCGGGCAACCGCAATCGCTCAAACAAGGGCGGCAGGGTCAGGCTCACCAACAACAACTTAGTAAACGTCACCAAAGGATTATCAACGAGCACTTCCCTGAGTCCATCCACCGCAGCACCTCCTTCCAGTTGAGAAAGCCGCAAAACTATTCCATTCTGTCCTTCACGCTCGGAGTGAAAACCTCTTGGCAGGTCCAGTAGTAAACCGACCTGCTGAGAGCGCAAAAGCTCTAGTTCTGGTCAATATGGTCTACCCGATCTTGACAAACCGTTTCTTGCTGTGTGGAGGCAATCGCAAGGTGGCCAAAATCAGTAGACTCAAAATCAAAGCACAGATTTCTCAATGTTTGCCCACCCTACAACTCATTATCAACTAGGGTCACGCACCAAGAGGAGATACAAATGGATACCTTGTAACTGGTTGCGGGTTTTGCATGTAACCGATCAGAACTTGATATCGTGGTCAGCCTAACGCCGCAAATCAGCCGGGCCGAAAGGAACGGTAGCAACTGTAGGCGGCTCATATTCGAGGTTCGTTACTTTCATGCACTCCTGCATAAGCAGCACTGCACCTATCGCTGCTGCAATACGCCCTGGTAAATAGGAGCACCTATCGGGCATCGAACTTACCTCACTTTTGTTGCCCAACAGATTGGCGTTCAGTAGCTAGCGCCTTTCGGCAGATCGCCGCCAGCTACTGAACACCTAAGGGCCTATATTAGGCGGCGGACTCCAGGTACGGGGGCGCGATTCGGGTCTTCCTAGAGCCAACGACGTACAGACTCCTTGTAGTCGAGATACTCGCTGCCGAACTTTTCCTCGAGGTACGCCTCCTCGGGACGAATAGCTGAGAGCTGGACGAATAGACAAGAAAACGGTACCAGCAGCACAACCCAGAGGTTGCCTAGGCCGATACCGATAGCAGCCTGGAGCAGTGCCAAGCTCAGATACATCGGATTGCGTGTAAATCGGTAGACTCCCGTCCGAACGATTTCCGGTGTGGTAACCCACGGTTTGGGGTCCTGTCCCGTGGCCTGAAAGAGCCTCAACGCCCCGGCCCCTAGCGCGATACTCGGCACGGCAATCACTAAGGCGAGCACAAGACGGATGCTACCGCTGAACGCGAAGGGCAGCGGCCAGATAAGTTC
>JBFRWN010000063.1:0-27139 GCA_051439605.1 Synechococcus sp. | reverse complement strand
AAAAAGTTCCTTTTTATCGGGAACGGTTCCATCTCTAACAGCCTTGATTCGCCAAGCTAGTTAACAGCCAACATCAAATAAAACCGATTGGCTAAGTGTTGTCTCAACAAAACTTAAAGGCATTAATCAATGAATGGGAAGTTGGCGTGGGTAAAGCTGCGACGCCGATCGAACCCGATTGATCGGCCAAAATACTTCATCTTAAACTCTGAATAAGGCTATAGCTCTAAAGAAGGAAATAGGTCACAGAGATAACACGCGATCGCGAAATATGGAGCACCATCGATGGGTAGACAAGTTATTCCCTTAAAAGAAAATTTCTTTAACGATGGATACTGGTATGTATTGGGGTCGAGCAGCCTGGGAGGCAGTCATTTATCACCCGCGCAAATTGAGCAAGCCCTACAATCCAACGAGGCATCAACCATTCATCAGCTGTTGCAAGATGGCATTTGCCTCCCTTTATACTTTCCAGGGGATTGTGCTTTAGATGATGCAGTTGTTGTGATTGGCGACCTCACAGAGCGGGAGAAAGGCGAATGGATTGGACGAATTCGCTCAAAACTCGAAATACCCTGCGGTGAATTTTTCATTATGGGTGGTGGTCTAGAGGAAGAGTTTGAGATTGCCCTTACCCAATTCGAGCCTCCCGATCCCCATTACAGATTCTTTCAGAAAGTTCAGGTGGACCCAGGTTCTTATCTAGTCGAAATCTATGCCTTTCTCTCCAGCATGACGGTGAATTGTGCCTGGGATGAAATGTCTGACGAAGAGGAATCGATCGAGAACTGGTGGCAGCGAACCCATCTTGGAGAAGAGTATCCTGAATGGATCGATTCATATTTGGAAGAGGACTATGTCGATAGCGAAGCCCATAATTTTCTGGAATACATTATTCGTCTAGCCCCTTTGAACGGTGATGTTCCCCTACCCGAACTAGACGAGGAAACCCAGTGGTGCGGGGTCTTTGAATTGCGCAGACCCGACCCCTGCCCACTAGGGATCCCTCGCAGTGCTCTAGTGGGTTCAAGGTGAGGGGATATTTCCCTAAGCGGCAGACTTATTTACTCGTTGCGCGAACTGTATCGGCTCAATTGATGAATGGTGCAAGCAAGGGCAAAGGCTGAAATAGATCCGCATGCAGCAAGTACAAGGATTGCCCCCGATCTCGAAACTGTGCTCCGTTCCATTGGATTGTGCCGTTTTGTCGGAATTCAACGTACGATTTCAGGCCAACACCAAAACTTGAAATCCAGACAATGCCCCAGATTGCGCTTGCAATCAAGTGGACGGGTTTTCTTGTATCGCTCATTCTGACTCGTTGTGATCGGATTCTCAACTCAGAAATGGAAAATATTCTCTCCTCGACCCATTCACGTCTGGCACTACAAATGTAGCTAACTAAGTATCGGATTTTTTACCCCAACAAACGCTAGTTCTCTCAAAGGTATTGAACGCGGGAAACAAGCCCATTTGGAGGGGATAGAGTCTGGCCTATCTCTGCACATCGCGCTATTTGCAGAATTTGACAAATACTGGCAGGGGGTGATGCCGCGATAAAATCATCGGCCTATCTCAGTTCGTTTCAGACGTTTCACCGCGATTGGATTGGACAATGGGATAAGAGACGATATGACTCATTGAGCGCCACAGTAATCGAGCGGCTCAATGGCTCAAGCGATTGTACGTGTGACATCTCCCATAAGAGAATCTCCGTTTCATTACCACCCACCCACTACTCCTTTTCAGCACAGGCATCATGTTGGCAATCGACTTTGGCACTAGCAACACCGTTGTGGCTCAACTGCACGACGAAACTGTCACCGTTTTGCGCTTGCCAAAGATTAGTCGTCAGGATGCAGATAATCCCCCCATCATTCCCAGCCAGGTCTACGTGGAGGATGCCAGTACGGGGACAGTCATTATTGGACAGGCGGTGAGCGATCGCGGCCTAGATATCAAAAGCGATTCGCGCTATTTCCGTAACTTTAAGCGGGGCATCGGTGTCGAGGTACGCGGCTTCGTTCCGGAATTGGACGGGGTAGAAGTCACCCCCGAATTGGTGGGGGAATGGTTCCTCAAAAGGGTTGTGGAAGCTACGCTGGCGGAACTGGAGGCCACTGCTAATGCGCCCGCAACCAAGTCGGAGGAGCAAAGCTGGGTGTTTACCGTCCCTGTGGATAGCTTCGAAGCCTATCGGGAATGGCTCAGTCGGATCGCTGGCAATCTGGGGGTGACCCAACTGCAGTTATTAGACGAGCCAACAGCCGCCGCCCTCGACTACGGACTAATAGAAAATAGAAATTTCCTGGTGGTGGACTTTGGAGGGGGCACCCTCGACTTAGCATTAATTCAGCCGGGGAAAACCACAGGTGGACGTACTTGGGGGGCATTTGTTAAGTGGGGCGGTGCCAAACTCAAGAAAGATCGCCAGCAATCCACCACCGCCAAAGTGATTGCCAAAGCAGCACAAACACTAGGGGGAGCCGATCTCGATCGCTGGTTAGCCGAAGCCTGGTGCCAGCAGCACAATTTGCACAATAACCGCCTGATTACCCGCCTCGCAGAGCGGGTCAAAATTGCCCTGTCGAATCACGAGCAGGCAGAAGAGGTTTACTTCGACGACGAGACTTTTCAGTCGGTGGAGCTGTCGGCCAAGCAATCGCAATTCAAGCAGCTGTTAACCCACAACAAACTCTTCGATCGCCTCGGCACCGCCCTCAAACAGGTGTTGCTGCAGGCTCAGCAGCGGGGGCTGACCAAAGAGGATATTCAGGCGGTAGTCGCAGTGGGGGGGACCTGCAAGATTCCTGCTATTCGGGATTGGTTGGCAGCAGAATTTGGGGCTAAGAATATCTATGCTACCGAGCCTTTAGAGGCAATCGCCAAAGGGGCATTGCAAATTGGGCGGGGTATCGAAGTGCGGGACTTTCTTTATCACAGCTACGGGATTCGTTATTGGAACCAGCGCACCAACAGCCACGATTGGCATCCCTTGATTCAAGCGGGATTGCCCTATCCGTTACCCGAACCAGTAGAGCTAGTTTTGGGAGCCTCGATAGAAAATCAGCCCAGCATCGAACTCGTAGTTGGAGAACTGGGGGAGTCGGATGAGGCGGTGGAGGTGTTTTTCTCAGATGGTCAACTGGTGACTCGGCAGCGATCGCTGGATGACTCCGGACGGGCAAAACCTGTTCAAGCCCTGAACGACGATGAAACAAATCGCACTATTGCCCAACTAAATCCGGTGGGGCAGCCAGGGAGCGATCGCCTGCTGCTGCAATTTCAAGTGGACGAGCAACGGCGGCTGTGCGTCACGGTGGAGGACCTATTGACTAACGAAACCCTACAGGATAATCAACCCATTATCGAATTGAGATAAGAGTATGAACCGTGCTTGATGGCTCAAAGATCTCCAACTCTGTCACAAACAATGCCTATCCCATCAGAAGGACGCGGTCCAAAACGTGAATAACTCCGTTATTGGCTTCTATATCTGCCGCCAGAACCGTAGCATTCTTAACCTCAAACCCATCCGAGCCACTAATCGGAATGGGGGTTCCTTCCAGTGATGTGACAGATTCTTTGCCGACCAAATCTGCTTGCGTCAACCGACCTGCCACCACGTGATATTTCAGGATCCGCGTCAGCTGGGGGATATTTTGTAGCAGGGTGTCAATGGTTCCAGCGGGGAGTTGAGCAAAGGCTTCGTCGTTGGGGGCGAAGACGGTAAAGGGACCGGGGCTTTTGAGGGTGTCAACTAGACCTGCGGCTCCTACAGCAGCAACTAGAGTGCTAAAACCGTCTGAGTCGATGGCAATGTCAACGATGGTGGCCATGGCAATTCTCGCGAATACTACAGGATAAGGAGACATAGACAGGTGTCAGAAAAGGAAACCAGATTTAACGGTAGTCCTGGTTCTGGATATCCCGCAGGCGGGCTTCGGGGCGCTTGAGGCGATCGAGCTGTGCTTCGAAGAACTGGCGATTGGCCTTCAGATGCTCGGGGTTGGGATCGTCAAGCGGATGGAGCAAGGCAGCGCGCAGCGCCTGAATCACAGCAGAGGTGACGTTGTACATCGATCGCTGAAAGCTCACCCCCAACTGAATCAACATGTCATCCTCCCCCCGGCAATGTTGCTTGTAGTAATCCACCAGGTATTGGGGTAAGAAGTGCAGCATGTCCTGCATCAGCAATGTGGGGGGAATACCGGCGGTACCGATGGGGAACAGATCGGCGTAGAGAATACCGTAGTGGAAGTTCTGCTGTTCGGTGGGAACCTTGGCCGCTTGGGCGTTGTAGGACTGAGTTCCCCTGAAGGGGGATGTGCGGTAGAAGACTGCCTCCACATAGGGGAGGGCTGCTTCGTACAGCCACATAAACCCTTTGGACTTGGGGATGATTTCAAAGCATTCCCCCTTGATGTAGACGTGGTGATAAATGGGGCGACCGGCGATCGCAAAGATGCCATCCACCAAGAAGTCCATGGCATCTGTAACCGTTTTGAATTTGCCTTCGTCATAGAGGTCCGACATTTCGAAAAACACCGGAGCCATTACCTCCCAAAACAACCCCAGGTTGGCGTAGTAGGACAGTTGCCGTACCTGCTCTAAGAACATATCGGGGAACAGCTTGTACAGACCCAACATGACGGGGTTGCCTTTGAAATAGGCGCGGATGGCGCGATCCGCATTCGTCTTGTATTCCTCAGTGTCGAGATAGGCGTCAAATTTATTGACTGGAGCATACATATCCTGATGCCACAACATCGCTCTCATGCAGGCTTCGGCAAATTCCATATTGATGCGATCGTGCATCAGATGATGGAAGATTTTGGGCAGCTTTTTCTTTAGTTCCCCCTGTTCTAAGAACTGCAGCAATTCCGGATGGGCAGAACCCTCTCCCCGCCAAATGCGCAGATCCGCCCCATCTCCCGCATAGTGGTTATTGAGCTCTAAATACTCTTTGGGCAAGAAGTATTTGAAGGCGGGTAGGGGATTGAGGAAAACGCGCTCGGCAATGTAGAGCAAATTGCGCCAGTAGAAGTCCATCGGTACGGCATAGGCCTTGTAGATCCCGATGATTTGCATCAGGTTTTCGGGGGTATCCGGCAGCATCGACCCCCCGGCCTCTAGACGATGGAGAACATCGGCAAACTGGTGATTGGAGGGGGGGAGCGGAGTGGTGGCATTGGGGGTGGCGGTGGCGCTCATCGGAATTCCTCGACGTCGGTTGGAGTGGCTGAAAGAATGGGGGAATCTAGCTGTTGGTCAATGGTGCAGTATCGGTCATGACGATTTGCTCGGACTGCAGTCTGGGCATAGCCGCTAACATCTCTGCGGTAGTCGGCTCGCTCCAGCGCACTAGCCACGTGGGTTGAATCCCGAAAAACACAATGGTGAGAGCCAAGATCAGAGCGGGCACTCGCTCCCGCCATTCCACCTTGGGGAAATAGGCGATCGCGTTATCCAGGCGACCAAAGCAAGTGCGATTGAGCAAGATGACGAAGTATACGGCAGTCAAACCGCTCCCCAATACGCACAGCAGCGTTTGAACGGGAAAAACGCTGTAGCTACCCTGGAACACCAAAAACTCTGCCACGAATCCCGCCAGACCGGGAATACCGGCGCTAGCCATACCGCTGAGTACGAGTAAAGCGCTAATGAGAGGCAAGCCACGCACGGGATTCATCAAACCGTTCAGTACATCCAGGTCGCGGGTACCCACCTTGGCTTCCACAATACCAACAAGGTGAAACAAGATTGCCAAAATCAACCCGTGGGCCACCATTTGGGCCACGGCCCCCACCAGACCCAGCGTGGTTGAGGCAGCCCCCCCCAGCAGGATGTAACCCATATGCCCCACCGAACTGTAGGCCACCATCCGCTTGATGTCCCTCTGGGCGATCGCCACCACAGCTCCGTACAGCACGCTAATCGTGGCCCAAGTGGCCAGCCCTGGTGCGAGGGTTGTCCAAGCGTCGGGAAACAGCCCGAGGCCAAAGCGAAGAATGCCGTATACCCCCAGCTTGGCCAAGACCCCGCCTAACAGAATGGCAACGGGAGCAGAGGCCGCAACGTAGGTATCCGGCAGCCAGGTGTGCAGGGGCACCAGCGGAACTTTGATGCCAAAGCCCACCAGCAGGACCACCAACAGCAAGATTTGCAGACCCAGCGGCAGAGTCTGCCCTGCAAACGATTCGTAGGCGAAACTGGTGGACCCAGTGGCCCACACCAACCCCAAAAATCCGGCCAGAATCAAAATTCCAGAGAGCGCCGTGTAGAGCAGGAATTTGGTGGCAGCATACCCTCTTCCTGCTCCTCCCCAAATGGAAATCAGCAGGTAAAAGGGAATCAACTCTACTTCGTAAAACAGGAAGAACAACAGCAGATTTTGGGTCAAAAAAGCACCGGCGACCGCCCCACCCACCAACAGGATGAGGGCATAAAACAGACGGGGGCGCTCGATATTTTCGTCGCTGCTGTAGATGGCAATCCACGTGAGGAAACTATTGAGGGCAAGGAGAGGCAGGGAGAGACCGTCCACCCCTAGGTCATAGTTGAGGCCGAGCGGTTCAATCCAAGGCACGAACTCTCGAAACTGCAGAAATGGATTGGCAAAGTCAAATTGGTTGAGCAACCACATCGACCACAGCAGCACGGCACCACTCAGGGTAAGGGCTGCTAGCTTGAGCTGCTGTCGGGGGATGGGGAGTATCCCGATCGCGATCGCTCCCAATACAGGAAGCCAAATCAATGTACTGAGCATGGGCAAGTGGCTGAATGGGGATAGAGATAACAGGTAATTTGCGGATGAAAGGATAGCAGGGGCGAGTTAAACCGTCTAAACGCGTTTGGATAAGGCGCGAAACTTAGGGGACTGGAAAACCTGAAGACTATTGAATATTGAATAAAGGAAGCAAAAACTTTGAGACTGAAGACCAGTTGATGGCTAAAGCGATCGCCACGCTGCTAATAGCAATGGTCAAGATGTAGGCCTGTAACTGACCGGTATTTCCGTATTTGAGGGTTTCACCTCCAAACAAAGACCCCAATCCAACCAGATTGACGACACCGTCGATGATGAAGCGATCGAACCAGTCCGTTATTTTCGAAATCCAAGCAACTGCAAACACCACGGTCGAACGGTATAGCTGCGGCGTGTAGAAGTCGTAGGAAATCAACTCTTGCAAGCCCGACCACGGTAACCGGATGGGTTTGGGAATGGCCTCACCGACGTAGATGGCAGCAGCAGCACCACAGCCCACCAAGCTAGAGGTCAACAGCAATGCCATGACTAGAGGACTAAAACTGGCCCAACTGGGGAGCACCGATAAGCTTTGCAAAATGAGTGGCAGGTGCAGGGTCATCCCCATCAGCACCATCATCGGTAGGGTCACCAGCCAGAGGTTTTCGGGCGATCGCCCCGCCATCGGTCCAGAACTGCCTGCAAAAATTAGGCCGAATTCTCGAACCATGCTAAAGGCCGTTAGACCGTTGACCAGCAGCACGATGCCTGCCAGCACCGGGCTATCGACCCACAGTTCGTCAGTTAGCTTGAGTAACGCCCAGAAGCCCCCCAACGGAGGCAAACCGATCAGGCCTGCCATCCCCACTAGATAGGCCATGCCAGACATCGGACGACGGCTCCACAGCCCTCCTAACTGGGATAAATCCTGGGTAATGGCGTTGAGGATGATGGAGCCAGTGCTGGCAACCAGCAACCCCTGTGCTAGTGCGTGACTCGATATCAGCAATAGGGCCGTTTCGGTGTGGTGGGTACCGACTGCAATAAAAATCAGGCCCATGTAGGCGCTGACGGTGTAGGACAGCGATCGCTTGATATCGATTTGACCGATGGAGATTAACGTGCCGGCGATCGCCGTTATGGAACCGATGGCAATCATGGTAGACAGCACAAATGGCGACAGAGACAAAACGGGCTCGAGCTTGATGAGGACCCATGCCCCGGTAGCCACCACCACAGAATTTCTCAAAATCGTACTTGGAGCAGGACCTTCCATGGCCTCGTCCAACCAAAGGTGCAGGGGAAACTGGGCGCATTTTCCCATTGGTCCCGCAATCAGTCCTAACCCCAACAGGGTTGCAGTCAAGGGCTGTAACTCTGCAGTCTCGGACCATGCTGCTAATTCAGTGAAGTTCCAAGTTCCTGCCAGCGGATACAATCCCAGCACCGCCATCAGCAGAAATAGATCTCCCACCCGCTTGGTGAGAAACGCATCGCGCGCCCCAGAAACCACTAGGGGCTGGTTGAGCCAGAAACCCACTAGCAAATAGGTTCCAAGAGTCAATATTTCTAGCAGGATGTAGCTGAAAAATAGTGAGTCGCAAAGAACCAAGCCACACATCCCTGCCTCAAACAACGACAGAAAAGCGAAGAATCTGGCCCACCCCCAATCCATTTCCAGATAGCCAACGGCATAGATTTGAGCCAGGAAATTCATCCCAGTAACTAGGGTCGTGGCTCCAACGGTTAGGGCAGAAATCTCTAGAGGAATTGATAAATTAAGGCCAGCAACCTGCAACCAAGAGACCTCTAGATGAATAGCTGGCTGTTGCCACACCGTTGAAAATGCCAGGGTTCCGTGCAGCAATGCCAGAAAGGTGGTGAACAAGTTAACGTAACCAGCTGGACGCGGCCCCATACGCCGAATGCCACCAGGGGACCACAGCAAAGACAGCAACATCCCAATCACGGGATAGCACGGAACAAGCCAAAAGTTAGTTGCAAGCAATTGAGCCATGGCAGCCTTTAATCCTAAAGGTCGAACAAAAAGTATTACAAACGTATCTTTTCACACTAAAGGTAGCGACAAGAAAACTACATAGACAAAAATCTATGCATACCATCGATAGAAGTTTTATGAATCTATGCTCAGATTGTAGGTTCTGTATTCCTAAAAAGTAAAGAAGTGTTGCATTGAGAAATCTAATGGCTCGACCATGGGTGACTTATGAGCCCTGACAATTTCTGTACGAGTTCGACCCGCGATTGCGCTATGGATGCAGCCGACTGTGTTACCTCTAAGAATTGCTGGCATTCTCCGAGATCTCTTGCTTTGGAGGGACACTCAGGTCGCCCATCTGAGTTGACACCTCCCCAGATTGATTGAGAACGGTGCCACATCGACGGCAAAACACGGCATCGGCTTCGTGAAACGCCAGACCACATTGTTGGCAAGCGGTTTCTACCGGAGCTCGCGATCGCAACAAGCGCCGAATTAAATCGCCAATTTGCCAGGGTACCAACGCAATTCCCGTCAAAATCATCAACACAGTGAATAGGCGACCCCCGTCAGAGATGGGGGTGACATCGCCATAGCCAACCGTAGTCATCGTGACCACCGAAAAATAAAAAGCATCCAGAAACGTCCGGAACGTTTGAGGGTTGACCGCGTGCTCCATCTCGTAAATCAACCCGGCATAAACAAACACAATCGCAAACAGCGTGAAAATAATCCGGGCGATGATGATTTTATCGGCACCATCTGGATCGGTTATCCAGCGATCGCTTTTGAAATACCGAGCCAATCTCAACACCCGCACCCCCTCCAAGAGCCGCAAAAAGCGAACGAACCCCAGATCGAATAAGCCAAACCACAAAGGCAGGATAGAAATCAAGTCAATGGCGGAATACCAATTCCAGACAAAGGCTAATTTAGACTTGGCGGCCAAAAACCGCAGCAGATATTCAATCGAGAAGATCGCCAAAATGCAGTTATCAGCCAAATCTAACCTGCGGTGCATCTGGTCAGAAATCGGATAGGTCTCCACTACATAGATGGTGCAGAAGCCCACGATCAGCAGCACGAGTAAGGTATTGATCCAGCGACCCAATACCGACTCTACGGGGTCAAACGCGATCGCCAGTCGTTGCTGCCAGTTCATTGAGGTTAAATCACTGCTGTCGTGCATCTGAGTTGATCTGAAATTTGCCCGTAGCGTTGCAGTCTATTCCCTTCGACTGGCCTCTTGTTTAAAAGGGAAGTTCGTATTCATCTTCCTCAAGGTCTTCCTCCATCGAGCCACTTGCTGGGCTAGTGGGGGTCGATCCAACTGGTGCATGCTCCGACAAAGCGTCTGACTCTGATAAGGCCGCTGTATTCGGCAAAGTGCTTCGCTGAGAACTAGGAATGGAAGTGGGGGCTGCAGATAGGGCCACAGCCGGTGAAGCCTCGACTATCTCGATCTCCTCAACTTCTTCAGTTTCATCCACTAGCTCTTCCACGATGCTGCCGCTGAAAAAATCGGCTAGCCGATGGGTGGCTCGATCTAATATGTCTGGTTCCTGGACTGGCGATCGCCCCGGAACAGCGGTCTCAGCCACAGGAGCCGTCGACAAATCGGCGGCCGGAACCGACTGGGCGATCGGTGCCGGAGCCGCAGAATCCGATGACGGTGGAACTGATGCCGGTGCTGGAGCTGATGCCTGTATGGCTACCGGCTGCGGAGGTGGATTGCCAGGAGGACTCGTTATGGGGGCAGGTGCGGGGGCAGGCGCTGTTGCCGGAGCAGAGGCAGTCGGTTTGCTTTCCCCCAAGACCAAATCCAATTTGATGTCCCGTCCGATACGTTGTGCAGCTAGGGTTTCCAATTCGGGCAGCAGACCGCGAATTTTGCTTGCGAAGGCCCGCATATTGGGGGACAAGGCTAAAGTTGCTTTCTTCTGCGTTTCCTCACGTACGCTGACATGCAGCTTCAGTAAAGCGCTCTTTGAGAAGGGAAGGCTGTCAAGCATGGCTTGCCAGTGAGCCGCCAAGGCTTGCCCAGCGGGCACCGGAGGCGATGTCGGTAAAGGCTGAGCGGTTGGTTTGGGAGCTGGGGCTTGAGAAGAGGATGGTTGCACGGTGTCCGCCGGGACTCGATCCGCCAAAGCCACTGGGACCGGTGTACTTACCGGAGCAACCGGAGCAGCTGATGCGGTTAAGACCGGTGGAGGTGCATCAACGGACTGTGGTTTCGGTTGTTTGGGCTCAGAGCTGAAGGCAGAGGAGGCTGGATATACGGCAGGGTTGGCAGGCTGAGCGGAGGCTGCCGCGGGTTGAGTGGAGCGAACCACCGGAGCAGGGTTCACCGGAGCAGAGGTCACCGGAGCAGGGTTCACTGGAGTAGATATCGCTGGAGCAGCTGCAACTGGAGTAACAGTAGACGCGATCGCCTCTGCAGGGGCCTGCAATAAGTTCAGCAGCGAAATTTCCAGCCACAATCGGGGTTGCGTGGTGTTTTTGAGTAGCGGTTCCACATCAATCAACCGCCGCTGTACCGCCAAGATATCGGCCACCGCATAGTTTGGTGCCCGTTCCACCAACCCCTCCCAAGTGGGTTGAGTTAAGGCAACCATTTCCCGCTGACCGGGGACAGTCTTTGCCAGCAGCAAATCCCGAAAGAAGCCCGTCAGATTTTGAAGTAGGATCAATGGTTCTTTGCCGTTGTCCATCAGGTGACGCAGTTGGGATACCACCTGTTGAGCGTCTTTGCGGGCGATCGCGTCCAACAGCGCCAGCAGTTCCCGCTCCGGTACCGCCCCCACCAAATCCCAAACATTCTCAACCGCAATCTTGTCGGGTAACAGGCTGAGCTGGTCCAGTAGACTCTCTGCGTCTCGCAATCCCCCTTGAGCAATTTGGGCGATGAGTTCTACAGCCGTATCCGCAATCGCGATTTGCTCCTGTTCGGCGATCGCCTGCAGGTGGTGCACCATGGCCTCTAGCGGAATGCGGCGAAAGTCAAACCGCTGACAGCGAGAGATGACAGTAGGTAGTACTCTCTGGGGGTCGGTGGTGGCCAATACAAAGACCACTTGGGGGGGTGGCTCCTCCAGAGTTTTGAGCAAGGCGTTAAAGGCAGCTGTCGAGAGCATGTGCACCTCGTCCAGTACGTACACCTTGTAGCGGCAGTTGACGGGGGCAAATTGCGATCGTTCGATCAGCTCGCGAATGTTGTCGACGCCAGTATTGCTGGCAGCATCAATCTCGATCACATCCAGCGACGAACCACCGGTAATCGAGGTGCAAGCGTCGCATTGATTGCAAGGCTCTGGAGTCGGCCCCTCCACACAATTAAGGGACTTGGCTAAAATGCGGGCTGAAGAGGTTTTGCCTGTACCGCGAGGCCCGCAGAACAGATAGGCCGGAGCAATGCGATCGCCGCGAATGGCGTTACTCAGGGTTTGCACCACCGCAGACTGCCCCACCACATCCGCAAAGCGCTGGGGGCGGTATTTGTGATGCAGCGGGACGTAAGCCATGCACTTCTTCGCTAAACAGTGACAAAACGATAGGATAACGGCTGTTCAGCCGCTGAGGACATTTCCAGACCCCGCGCACCAGTCCGACTTACTTGGTTAAAGCGGCCCGATTGCAATGTCCCGATCGCCCTGATGTCTAATTATGGCCGCTGTCTTTTCACGAGACCGGCAATGGGGAAAGGTTTAACGAATCATTGACCCCCATTAATCTCCTTCATGGTGTGAAGGCTTAATGGGGGTCGACTGAATCTCGTTCAGTTCGCTTGCCTATCGTGCGTATCGCTTACTGCCCAACAGCATTGGGGAGCAGAGGCAGGCGACGGCCAAAGCTCGGTAGCTTAATTAGGTGGCGACTTTCTGGGGCAGGGGGCAATGCATTCTCGGCCAGCTTTTGGGTTAGCCAGTCAACATCATCGTGCAATCGCAGGTTTTCCTCTTGGATTTTGGCAATCCGCTCCTGAATCGGCTTCATGCGTGCACGAAACTTCTCGCGGTAGATGTCGGGCATCTCTTGCACCAGTTTTTCAAGCAAGACTGTTTGCTCGTTCAGCTGGTCGATTTCGCTAACGTAGTTCTGCATTTGCAGGTGCAGTTTCTCTTCCCGCAGTTCCAGCAGATCGATCTGCCCTCGCAATCCATGCATTTCCGCCTGGATTTCCCGCTTGCGCGATTCTTGGAGCCTCGCGGGGGGCGGAACAAAATGCTGCGGATCGAACTGAGGAATCGGTATTGGGGTTTGTGAACTAGCCGGTAGTGGCATTGCCTGGGAAGCGACGTCAGAGCCTATCTCCTCAGCATTGACGCCAAATGCTGTCACCACTTCGTCAACCTGCTCGATCGCGGCCTCTTTTTCCACCATCAGATTCTCTATGGGTTCTGAATCGAGGGGCAAAGAGGCGACCGCCATCGAATCAGATGAAATTGTGTCGCCTTCTCCAGAAATCGGCTCTGAAACACCCTCCTTGCACAGTTCGTAACCTCCAGAGGGACTGTCAACAGCACCCATATTTTGCTCGGAATTTTCCAACACCATCGCACCCACTCCATTCACGTTTGACTCAACACCCTGTTCCACCGATCGCTTTGGAGCGGATTCCGCACCCAAAGAATCGTCATAAATGACTGCAAGCTCTTCCTCAGTCAGCAGACTAGGTTGGTACTCCATCCATTCCGGATTGTTATCCGTCGAGGTTGATTCGCTCACAGTGTCGCCGCAAATTTCTTCTTCGTTGTCTCTTACGGAAGAGGGTTGCAAGGGGTCTTCACTTGTTGTGACGTCATCAGCCGCCCTGTCTTCTACCCAATCAAAATCGACAAGATAGCGCTCAGCAGAACTCGGAATCTCGGCGTCGATCGCCGTCGCTTCTGTCGCGGATATTTCTACAGACAGATCGGTCATAGTCATCTCCTCTATCTCCGACTGGTTTTCTGAAATGGCAATGCTAGAACATTTCGCCGACGCGATCGTCTCAGGCTCGGCACCTGCCTCGAGCACCACAGGCATTTGCTCCCAGCCCCCCTCGTTGATGACTTCAAAGTCAACGGCCTCAGCCCGCTCCCGATAATGCTCCATAGCCTCGTCAAACGTGACTTCTATCCAGTCGCTAGAAACGACCGATCCAACAGCCACAGCATCTCGCTCGGTTCGGTTCATGACTTCACCAGACACTGAAGTCATCCCCTCTGCCTGCTCTGCTTCCACCATCTCCACGAGTTGCGGCTCTGGTATGGGCTCTTCGTCGACACTGGCAATTTCATAGGTTTCAGAAGACTCTGACACCTCAGCTTCTGGCCGGGACAGCTGCTGGCTGTCTTCATTCACAGATGAAGATCGAAGCACAGTAGACAAAGACATTGAGGGAGTTTCGATCGCCCGAATTGCCGCTGGAGACCGAGCAATTTGTTCCATTAAGTGGGCATTCGGGAGGGATGGAGCCAGCTCGTCCCCCGCGAATGGCATCTGCGAGTTCAGGCCATATTGATTAGACCGGAGCGATCGCTCCTCAGTTCGATCGCTCCGGTTTCCAATGACATTGGACTCCACCCATTGGGGAGCAGCACGATCTCGAGCCCCCTCATTGTGAAAGTACTGATAGGAAGACAACTGGGACGATGATGGATTCTGTGGTTGCTGCACCACCGCCCGAGCCACCGTTTGCATGAGTTCCTGCAACTGCCCTGCTGGCATAGCGCCTGCCTGGGGGTCATCCAACTCAGAACGGCTGTTGTCTGCGTTCATCACCAGGATCCTCAACCAACACTCCTTCCCCAGAAGATCCCAGTCGTTATCACCGGGATACCGTCTATCCCCGCAGCTGCCAAAGGGTGGGCACAGAGAGTACTCACACAATGGCGAAACACCATGACTGCGGGAAACAGAAAGGAATTTGCTGCAATACTACACTAGATGTAGTGGCTAAGCCGACAAGAGTGAAAATTTCTTAGTGTTTAGGCATAAAACTTGGTAGAGCCTTGAATGCTGTTGAAGATTGGTTAGCCAGGCATCACCTGACTGAGTTGCTACCACCTCCGCGCCATATCACGGCCATGGGCGTCAACCCCCTCGGTCCCCCTTTCAATAGGCTTCAGAAAGACTATGGATGTGGAATGGAATGCCTGATACTCAAAAGTCCCTCAAGTTTTCTTGAGGGACTTTTGAAAGATGCATACTGATAGGTGGGTAACGATTAGTACAGATCTTCTTCCTTGTGGGTCTCAATGGTGCAGTCAGAGGTGGGGTAAGCCACGCAGGTGAGCACGAAACCAGCTTCGATTTGATCGTCATCCAAGAAGGATTGGTCGCTTTGGTCGATGGTACCCGAAGTGACTTTACCAGCGCAGGTGGAGCAAGCACCGGCACGGCAAGAGAAAGGAAGATCGATGCCTTGCTCTTCAGCTACGTCGAGAATGTACTCATCTTCAGGTACGTCGATGGTTACGTCGAGACCCTCAGCTGCGCTGACGAGGTGGACTTTATAGGTCGCCATTGACGGCAGTCTCCAGAAAATTACTCCACCAATCATCCTGCCACTTTTCGGATGAAGAAATGCTTCTGTTTGGACAGTTTCTTTTGACGGTTCTGCTGCGAATAAATGCCTAGTCCCAAGAGCAAGCTGCGGCAAGGGGGACCTCTCCAGGCAAATAGGTAATAATTCTTATTTTCTTCAGATGGCTGGAAGCTATATTCCTCAAGGATTGTCCACGCTTGATTGGATGTTGGCGATCGCCGATCTTCACGGTGAAGATAGAGCCATACCGACTGATGCCAGAGGGGCGTTCGCATTAACCTGCCTTATCACTAGCTCCTTTGGCATAAGCAGAAAAAATAGGCCGATCGCCGGTGGGGTAGTCGTTTTCGGGGCAATAAGCTGCTTTTACTCAATATTTCCACCCACGGTAACGTTACGGATGCGTAGGCTGGGACCGCCGACTCCTACCGCCAAGTCATTCTGCCCACCCTTTCCGCACCCCCCCGATTCGTCCCACACAAAGTCGTCGCCGATGGCATCGATGTCTGCCAAGGTTTGAAATACGTTTCCAGACAGCGTTACGTCCCGCACGGGTTCGCACAGTTGGCCGTTGCGAATCCATCTGGCTTCTCCTGCGCTAAACGTAAATAATTCTCCATTGGTGCTGCCCCCCAACCAGTTGGCAGCGTAGACACCCGTTTCAACCCCTGCGATCAAATCGGTGAGCGGTGTGGAGCCTGCCTCGATCCAGGTATTGGTCATGCGCACGATGGGGGAATGGTGATAGTCAACGCAACGACCGTTTCCGGTAGGGGATTCACCTAATGTCCCAGCTGTCTCTCGCGAATGCAGGCGACCAACTAAGCAGCCATCTCGAATCAGCTGAGTGGTGCTGGCCGGGGTGCCTTCGTCGTCGAAGTGATAGCTGCCGCGGTGACCGACGGGGGCAGCCCCATCCCAAATTTGCAGAATGTTTGGCCCGAACGAACGACCCAGCGTTAGGAGCTCCAAAAGATCGGGGTTGTCGTAAATTGCGTCTGCCTCAGAGAGATGGCCGAACGCCTCGTGGACAAATAGTCCCGTTAGAATCGGGTCGATGACTACGGTGTAGGATCCTCCGGGAACTGAGGGGAGCCGAAGCTGGTCGATGGCCCGGCGGGCGGCTCCCAAAACTTGGGTCTCCAACCCCTCTGCGGGTTCGAAGCCTTGGCGAGAACCCATTGTTTCACGGCCTGTTTGTACGCGATCGCCCCAGCGAGCGATGGCTGAAAATCGCATTTCTAAATCGGACAAGGTTTGGTCGATCCGGGTCCCTTCGGAGGTCGCTATCCAGACCTGTTGAGTGCGATCGCTGTAGCGCACGCTAGTGGAAGCAATGTCCTCCCCCGCTTGGACTAGGATTTGGCTGTAGCAATCGCACAGGTCAGTTTTTTTTGCTAACGGGATATGCCTTGGATCGGTGCCAGCTAAGTGCAGGGGAAGGGTAGCTTGGTGGATAGGGATGGGGGCAAGCTGGGTTGTTTCTGTACCCACCCACCTAGCAGCTTCAACGGCGGCTTCTACCTGTCGTGTTAGATTTCTCAGGGTATTGAAGCTGGCGAACCCCCAGCCTCCGCGATAACAAGCGCGAACGTGCCCACCCACAGAAAGGGACTCGCAGAGGGTTTCCAGATCGCTATCTTTGTATGCAATATCGGTGCGTTCCGATCGTTCCAGGCGAATGCTGAGAAAGTCAGCGCGATCGCTGTAGCGCTGCACCAAATCGTCTAGGCGATTGAGACCGTCAACGAGATCGGAGTTCATGGGGCAGTTGGCCTTCACGTAGGTTGTTGGCGGAGGAGGCTGGAGAACAAAAGAGTTATCGATCGGTAGCGAGGCAATGCTGACGTTGCCGATCAGGATTACCTCTACTTAACGGATGCTAGCCAGCAGGACTAAGTGGTGTATTCAGCATTAATGCGAACGTAGTCGTAGCTCAAGTCGCATCCCCACGCTAACCCCGATTCAGTTCCCTGATGCAGGTCAACGGTGATGGCCACCGGATCCCCCTTGAGGTAGTCAGAGGCAGCCGCGCGATCGAATTCTATTGGGCGGCCTGAAGCCATCAACTGGAACGATCCGAGAACAATATCTAGCAGCTGCGGATCGAATTGGATGCCCGCACGGCCTGCAGCCATCGCAATCCGGCCCCAGTTCGGGTCGTTGCCATAAGCAGCTGCTTTCACCAAGGGGGAGCCAGCAATGGTGCGCGCCACCTGGCGAGCTTCGGCACGATCGCGGGCTCCCTGCACCCTTACTTCCAGGAGCTTGGTGGCTCCTTCGCCATCGCGAGCGATTGCCTTGGCCAAATGAACGCAAACGGCCTCCAACATCTCCTCCAACAACTGTGCTGAGGCGGTTGCCGACGAAATCACCCCTCCACCCGCTTGACCGTTCGCCATCGCCAGCAACATATCATTCGTGCTGGTATCACAATCCACCGTGATCTGATTAAAACTCGCATCCACCGAGCGGCGTACCATGGCGTTCCAAAGCTTTGGCTCAACGGTCGCATCGCAGGTGACAAACCCTAACATCGTCGCCATGTTGGGGTGGATCATGCCCGATCCCTTGGCCATGCCGCCAATGCGGGTAGGAATACCGTCGATGTCGGCTTCGAGGGCGATGGTTTTCTCTACTAGATCGGTGGTGAGAATGGCTTTGGCAGCAATAGGGCCACCCCGCAGCCCTTCTGGAGACAAGATTTGTTTGGCTAGCTGAGGAACAGCAGCCTGGATTTTAGAAACCTCTATCCGCTCTCCGATCACGCCGGTGGAGGCGGTGAGCACCTTCGTTGACTGCATGCTCAGGGACTTAGCAACAATCTGCGCGATCGCCAAGTTATCGGTTTCACCTTCCGCACCGGTACAGGCATTGGCTTGACCAGCGTTGCAGACAATCGCCCGCACGGGTTCCCCATGGGCTAGGATCTCTTGCCCGTAGGTGACGCAGGCTGCTTTGACGGCATTCTTGGTAAAAGTGCCAGCAATTGTTGCATCGACTTCAGACACAATCAGAGCGAGGTCCATATCCCCTGAAGGTTTGAGTCCTGCAGCGGTTCCAGCAGCCCGAAACCCTTTCGGTGCTGTCACTCCGCCTGGAATTTCTCTCCAAGATTGACCCACAGCGATATCTCCGCAATCCATTCAAGTAGGACTATCATCACACTGAGCAGACTGGATTGCTACTGGCGAGACTTGTGCCGCTTTGGGTCATGCTTTGGGAAGAGTCGATGGCTGGTTTGTTGGCTAAGCAATGAATGCGGGTTCTGAAGAGTAACAATCAAGATATTCGTTGTTTGCAGCTCTAAATACCGAAAACAAGGCAATTTAAATCTCCCAACAACTCAATTCGCTTGGGAGTTGTTCCTCCTAAGAAATTGCGCGAAATCGCTGCTAGGCACCCCGATCCTGCGAGTACAGTATGACTGTGCTGCCCCCACAAGACTCACGTTACATGTGCCTATCCAGTTCCCTCTTAATGGTTGTCTTCACCTTGGGTGCGGTACTATTTTTGGGAAATTTCTGGCCCTGTTCGTCCTCGATCGAGGCTGCGCCCCTAATAGAGTTTCCCTCCGAGGATGTTCCCTCGTTTTATTGGGCTAGCCAGCGGTTTGGCTGGGTGATGGTGGAACAGCCAGATGGGCAAATACTTAAGGAGAATGCCATTGTTGAATGGAAGCCGCATTCAGACATTCGACAAATGGAGGTACGGGTTTCAGAGTTATGGCTGCAACTGCCCTACGACAGTCGTTATCGCCTCGTTCGAGGTTTGGGGGATATTGCTGCCCGTAAGGGATACAGTTTGATGGTGCTCGATCCAAACAGCAATATTGTGGCAACCTATACCTGCTTGCAGGAGAGCGGTCAGATAGTAGATTGTCAGATTAGCTTCGAGCCTACCCCGCGTCTCTAGCTCGGCAGCAGGAAAGCAAAGATTGGGCAAGGTCCTACTATGTCTGCCGCCAGCGTTCGTTCGACGCGACTGGAACAGAACGGTGCGGCTCTGAAGCTATGATTGGAGACCGGAAGTTTGCCATCAAACGTGCAATCAATCCGACTTCATAATTCAGTCTGGCGATCGAGGTCGCATGAGCTACGCAGTTAAAGAGTTGTACTACACGCTTCAAGGGGAAGGGGCAAATAGCGGGCGGGCGGCCGTATTTTGCCGATTTTCTGGTTGCAACCTATGGTCTGGGCAGGAACGCGATCGCCCTGAAGCCATCTGCCAATTTTGCGACACCGACTTTGTGGGCATCGATGGACCGAATGGGGGAACCTACTCCACTCCAAAGGCATTAGCTGGAACGATCTGGCAACTGTGGATGGCGGGCAGCGGAGATAGAAGCGGAACAGAGGGGGTCCGTCCCTTAGTGGTATGCACGGGGGGCGAGCCGCTGCTGCAGCTTGATGCCCCTCTCGTTGAGACTCTGCACGAACGGGGGTTTGAAGTGGCGATTGAAACCAACGGCACTCAACTGCCACCCCCCAACATCGACCACATTTGTGTCAGTCCAAAAGCGGGTGCCCCTTTGAAATTGCGACAGGGGAACGAGTTAAAGTTGGTCTTTCCGCAAGACAATCTCGACCCCGCAACATTTGAATCTTTGGCCTTCGAACAGTTTTACCTCCAGCCCAAGGACAATCGCGATCGCGAACAGAATGTTCAGCAGGTGGTGCAGTATTGCCTCGACCATCCCCAGTGGCGTCTGAGCCTGCAGACTCATAAGCTGGTGGGTATTGCCTAGAGGTCGGGATGAAAATCTTTAAGGAGTACCAATTTGAAGCGGCCCATCGCCTCCCTAACGTGCCCCCGGGCCATAAATGCGCAAGGCTGCACGGCCATTCTTTCCTCGTCAGGCTGGAAGTGACGGGAGAGGTGGGGGAAGAGTCTGGCTGGGTCCAGGACTTTGGCGATATCTCTAACGCGTTTAAACCCCTCTTCGAACGCCTCGATCACTACTATCTCAATGAGATTGAGGGCTTGGAGAACCCCACCAGCGAGAACATTGCCCGCTGGATCTGGGACCGCTTGCAGCCAAGCTTGCCCCAACTCAGCAGCGTCACGGTACGGGAAACCTGCACTAGCGGCTGCATCTACACCGGCCCGGAACGTTGATTCCGAACTGGAGATAGTTTGGGTCTAACAACGGCCCTCCACCCAAGCAAGCATTGGCGGAGAAAGTCCAACTCTTGCAAACCGATTGCAAGGCTATTCGATGGTCAGCACCGGGGCAATTTCTAGTAGCTCGACTTCTGAGAACTTTTCTTGGATTTGCTGCAGGCTCCAAATGTTTTTGCACAACAATACCGGTCGTTCCCAGCTATCTTTCACTACCTCAGCTCCGTACAATCCGGTCAGCTTGTCCGCGGCTTCCCATCCCCCCTTCACCCAGCGAGCTACCGAGTAACTGAGGGGTTCGAGGCGGGACTCAACGTTATACTCGCTTTCTAGGCGGTACTGCACCACCTCAAACTGCAGTTGTCCGACTGCCGCCAGAATGGGGTCGCGTTTAGCCTCGTTCATGGAATACATCACCTGGACAGCCCCTTCTTCTTTGAGCTGCTGGATACCCTTGTTGAACTGCTTGAATCTGGAGGGGTTAGGGTTTCTCAGCCAGCTGAAATGCTCGGGGGAAAAGCTGGGTATGCCCTCAAACTGCAGGGTTTTGCCAGTGCAGACGGTATCGCCAATTTGGAACGTTCCAGGGTTGACCAAGCCCACAATATCTCCGGGGTAAGCGGTCTCGACAGTCTCTCGCTGTTGGGCAAATAACTTTTGCGGGCGCGATAGTCTGATCTCTTTACCGGTGCGAGCATGCTTTACGGTCATGTCTTTATCGAACCGCCCGGAGCAGACCCGGATAAAGGCGATCCGATCACGGTGACGCGGGTCCATGTTGGCCTGCAGCTTGAACACGAATCCCGAAAAGTTATCGCTGTCGGGGGCGATTGTGCCGCCCGTGCTGGGGCGCGGAATCGGTTTCAGAGATAAATTCAGAAAATCATCCAAAAAGAGTTGCAACCCGAAATTGGTCATGGCGCTGCCGAAAAATACGGGGGTCATGCGACCGGCGTGGACCTCCTCCAGATCGAGGTCTGCAGCCACTTCGTCCAGAATTTCCAGCTCCTCTTTGAGCTGGTAGTACAAATCCTCATCCAACATGTCGATGAGCTGTGGGTCCCCAAGATGGGAGACCTGAACGCTAGCGGCTTTTTGACCGTGGGAGCTGCGCTCGAACAGGTGAATTTCTTGGTTGGCGCGATCGTAAACCCCTGTAAAGCGATCGCCCGTTCCGATAGGCCAGTTCATGGGATAAGGGGTTAGCCCCAGAGTGCCCTCCAGTTCGTCAATCAGTTCGAGTGGCTCCATAGAAGGGCGATCCATTTTGTTGATGAAGGTGAAGATGGGCAACTGCCGCATTTTGCACACTTCAAACAACTTGAGAGTTTGAGCCTCCAATCCTTTGGCTCCATCCAGCAACATGACGGCATTGTCAGCCGCCGCCAGCGTCCGGTAAGTGTCTTCACTAAAGTCTTGGTGACCGGGGGTATCCAATAAATTAATGTGCTTATCCCGATAGTCGAATTGCAAGACAGTGGAGGTAATTGAAATCCCGCGCTGCTGCTCTAACTTCATCCAGTCAGAGGTGGCATGACGTTGGGCCTTTTTGGCCTTGACCGCCCCCGCCATATTGACCGCTCCACCGTAAAGCAGCAGCTTTTCGGTCAGCGTGGTTTTACCGGCGTCCGGGTGAGAAATGATGGCAAACGTCCGTCGTCGATCGATCTCTTGGGTGATGGGTACTGGGTTGCTCATACAAGAGTGAAGAAATGGAATGGGTGGAAAGAATGAACTGAGGCTGTGGGAAAGTCCCCGCTAGACCAGCTTAGCGATAGATGTTCATGGGTTATTGCTTTGGAGCCGCGGAAGACTGACCCGAAATTCCGTGCAATTATTTGCGCTGGTTACAAAAATTTCCCCCTGCAAGTGCTCAACCAGTCGTTTGACCAACGCCAATCCCAATCCTGTTCCACCCTGTTTCCAGGGATCGGAGGAGGGAACTCGATAGAACTTATCAAATATTCTGTCGATCGCAGTCGGGGGAATTTCAACCCCTGTATTGAGGACTGAAAGTTCGATCCGTTCAGCAGTCCCCAACACCTTGAGTTCAATGGTATGCCCTTCCGGGGTGAACTTGTGGGCGTTAAGGAGCAACTCGCTCACAATGCGTTCGAACGCGGCTAGGTCAGTAGCTATTGTTGGTAGGTCGTTGGGAATATGGGTGCGCAGAACTTGTTGACGGGTTGCGGTGCGAGCCTTAAAGGGTTCGACAATTTGCGACAGCACCGAGGGGAGGTGTATGTAATCAAAATCCCATTCATCGCGGGGGCTCTCCAACCGCTGCAGGCTGAGGAGGTCGTCCACCAGTCGGATTTCGCGGTCGCATTCTTGTTTCAGAATTTGATAGTAGCGAGCGGTGCGAGATCGTTCCGCTGTCGGCTTGGCCAATTCAGCTGCTAATCCCAATGGTTGCTCTAAACTCACCCCCAACATTTGAATGGCCATGCGCATACTAGTGATGGGGGTACGCAGCTCGTGGGATACGGTATTGAGAAAATCGTCCTTGAGCTGGTTCAACTGTTCTAATTTCTCCACTTGCAGTTGTGCTGCTTGGTACAGTCGAGCTTGTCGAATGGCAATCGCGCATTGGGTGGCTACCTGCTTGACGATTCTGACTTCTAAGTCCCCAAAGGTGCAGGCGCGGGGGCGAAATAGCCAAATATTCCCTAACACCTCCCGTTCGTCCACAATCGGGCACACCAAAATTGCCGAGGAATCCCCCAGCTCCAGGCGGGAGACATCTCTGCGGGTGACATCTTGTAAATCGAGCGGGCAAAACTGGATGTACTGCCCAGATAGCAATGCTTGATGAATGCGGTTATGTGGATCGATCTGTTCTTGGTATCCCTTAGCTGACACCATTTGAATGGTGTAATCATAGGCGATGGTAAATTCGCTGTGGTTATTGCTATACAAGGCCGATTCGCAACAGTCTACCCCCAACCCAAGGGCCAGTTCCTTCACAGCAGTTTGCAATATTTGTTCCTCCTCCAGGCTATCTCGCACTTTGTCGGTGATGTGCTTAAGGGTCTCTTCTAACTCTAAGGCTTGTTGAAGTTGATGAGTTCTGGAACGAATTTGTCGTTCCAAGTTGTAATTGAGGGTCTGTACTTGCCGGTACAGTTCCGCCTGCTGAATGGCAACCTCCAGTTGCTCCACCAACGCGATCGCCATCCCCAAACAACCGCTTTCGTCGAGAACGGGAGAAGACTGCCGATCGGACAGTATTAAGCAGCCCCACTTTTTATCGTCCACTTGCAGAGCCATCACCAACCAGCGACCAGGCAAGTAATCTGCGATTGCTGGGTCGACTCCTCGCGCTAGAACTTCATCCGCTGACATGTGGAGCGCCCGCTGCCCCTTCAATTCTTCTAAGGGACCACCACCAGGCTCGCGATCGCTAATTTCCATCTCGAGCAATGATAGGGGGGAATCAGATATACTGCGGGCACTGATGACTCGCCATACTTGACTCTCAGGATGATATTGCCAAATAGAGGCTCCACTCAAGTGAAACTCCGTCGTCATCAGCTTCACTGCGGTGGAAAACACGGTTTTAAGATTGAGAGATGTGCGCAATACACGCATCATGCGGTTGAGGGCCTGCTCTCGCTGGGCCTGTAATTCGGTTTGGCGGTAAAGATCCGCTTGGTTGATGGCAATCGCCACCTTCGTGGATAAATGGCGTAGGAGTTCTATTTCCCAAGGCTGCCATCGCCATAAGATTTCGCAATGCTGGGCAAAAAGTAGCCCCCATAGTCGATTGCCTTGCTCGATGGGGACAACAGCCTCAGACTGCACCTGTATCTGCCGCATCAGTGTCTTGTAGCTATCGGGATAATTTGACCGGAGAACGTCATCGGTAACGCAAATCTCCCCTTGTCGGAATTGCTGAAAAAAGGACAGGTCTAGGAGATCTGTTTCTGACTCGCCGCCAGAGGATAATGCCGTGTCGGTGCGCGATTCCACCACAAAGGTGCTGGTTCCCTCTCCACAGCGGTAGATGGCTACGCGATCGAGCTTCAGCAGTTTGCGCACTTCTTCCACCGTGGTGGCCAAAATGCGATCGAGATCGAGGGATTGATAGATTTCTTCAGTAATTTCCAATAGCAGCTGTTCTTGCTTTATTCGACGCTGCAACAACAGTTCGGCCTGCTTGCGTTGGGTTACGTCCCTAACCGTCCCCAATACAACTCCCTCTAAACGTCGTTCCGGTAGCGTGCCTGTTGGAGACACAAAGCCGCGGTTTTGGCTGTTCCACCACCGCCACTCTCCCTGACGATCCTTAACCCGAAATTCAATTTCAAGAAGATCGGGCGTCGAGGGGGCATTCTCGACACATGTCTGTAGATGCTTTTGTAACGGCGCTAAATCCTGCGGGTGAATTAGGGTTTGCCATTCTTGTCCCTGCAAGTCTTGGGGATCGCGCCCCAAGGTAGCTGCGAGGACTTGGCCGACAAACAAGATACATTCTCGATTGACATCATAGATGCAAGCCCAGTCGGTGCTACTATCCAATGCCTGCTGTAAATACCGATCGAGTAAGCCCGCAGAATCGCCAGTACGATGCTTAACCAAAATGCCAACCAACAAAATAACCCCCGTTCCTAGATCGGGGGCCTGTCGCACCTTTCCAATAATTGGGATCGGCCTCCCTGAACGGCTGATAAAAGTGCAGTAAACATCTGAGATACGAACTGGGTGTTGAATGCAAGCCTCTAGATGCTTGGAAAATCCAATGCGATCTCGCTGTTCGAGCAAGATCAGAATCGATTGCCCGATCGCATCATAATGGGGAATTCCTAACAGCTGTGCGCCAAGTCGGTTAACCGACAGGATCTTCCCTGAGGAAGTCAGAGCTACGCACAGGGCTGGCAAATCGTTATAGAGGGATTGCATGTCCAGAGCGGAGGAGGAAGCGGTTTGGGCAGACAAAGCCGATCTCCCAGGAGATCCTCCCCTGCGCTGACGGGAAGCATGAGGCGTATGCCGCAACCTACCGGAATGTCGACGTCTGGTGAGAAAAGAATGGCCCATTGGGAAAATAACCCACCAAAATTAGGGTTAGAACTGCGCTGATTACAAAAATCGCGAGTGTCACAATCCAAAACAACTGTGTCAAGCACCCCACAAAAATTGCATTATCCGGGAGTCCACACGCCCATTAAGCCTACGGTTTAACTTAAAGCTCGCTGGTGCTGAGGTGTCTACGACCTCGGTCAACGTAAGAACTGTATAGATATATCAGTAGAGTGCCACAATTATTAAACTCAGTCACTATTTTAGCTGAAAATTATTTATCTCATTAACTATTCTTAAGGTAATAATTGATTCATACCGATCTGGGTCTATACATTTGCATTGTTATAGCTCTGAACCGCGCTAAGGGTATGCAAGATGTTCCGATGGTGATGTTTTTGCGATCGGCTCTCAGTCCCCAAAGGAATTGCTATGGCATTTCCTAAGGCTGCAGGGAGTCTAGAACTAATATAAAGGCTTCTCTCGGGAACATGTGTCGCATCGAGTTCGGGATAATCCACCTCAGAAAAGTGGTGCAAGCGATCCAGAGGCCAAAAACGCAAGAATGTTCTGCCAATGATGTTTTCACGGGGCAGGAACCCCCAAACGTGCGAGTCCTGACTGTTATTCCGGTTGTCCCCAAGAACAAAGTAGTGGCCCTCTGGAACGACTATCGGAGCGCCAGATGGATTGCCATTGAGGGGATATTGGGTTAGCTCACCCAGTTGGGTAACGTCTGCGGGGTAGCTAAACCCACGGGTGGGTAAGGAGAAAGCGTAAGACTCGTCTAACTTTTGTCCGTTGATATAGATGCCATCGTCTAGGAGAATTTCAACCGTATCTCCGGGAAGTCCAACGACACGCTTGATAAAGGCATCGTTGGTGTTGACATGATCGGGGGGAACGAACACCACAATATCCCCCCGCTTAGGCTCTCCAAAATGATAAGAAACCTTCTCCACCACCAATCGATCTCCAATCTCCAAAGTTGGCAGCATAGATTCAGAAGGAATCCATCGAGCTTCTGCTATGAATAGCCGGACAACTAGGGTCAGAACAACCGCAGCCAAGATCGTTGAGGTAATGTCATTCGTGGCCAGCCAGCGGACAGAATTGGTCAACCAGCTGATAGGACCGCCAATTGATTGTCCTTGGGTGGGTTGATTCCTTGAGGTGGTCGAGGACGCTTCGTGAGGTCGAATATTGTTTGTGGTGGGCTTATCCCGATCTTGTGATGGCATCTATTTCCAATGGGCAACAGAATGGACCGAGTGGATATCGGCCTGCATAAGCCTATCAATTATTCCATGTCCTTTTGCGGAGGGCATCAGCTTGTATCCATTTACGCCCAACATCAACTCCATCCGTTAGGGCTGATATCAGTGAATATCAAACCTATTCAGAATAGATCTAATAGTCTTGTATCTCGATGCGATCGCAATATGTCAATGCCATTAGGAGAATATTTAGTTAGCTTAGAAATCTAGAAATTGGGTAGCTTTTTCAAACTGAATGGTGCCAGAGACTGTTTATTAGATAACTGAAGGAACAAGATAAATACTGGTTTTTCCTCGTGCTTGGCTGCTCATTTGATACGGCTTATGTGAGTTGCAGTAGTGCCAGGTAACTATCGGGAGGGAACCTCACAATAAAGGTAGCCACCTAATCTGGAGGTTCCCCCATGAATATGGTAGATTCTCCAACCCTTCTGACCATCATC